>CAITOF010000038.1 GCA_903893945.1 uncultured Oxalobacteraceae bacterium
CGCACGACCAAGCCCGCCTGGCGCTTGAAAAAGCCATGGCCGGCAAAGTCAAAACCTCCTACGTCGAAAGCGTACCCGAGGGAGCAGATGCGGAACGGGTAATACGCAAACTGGCAATGAACGGCAACAAGATCATATTCACGACGTCGTTCGGCTACATGAACCCGACCGCCCGCGTCGCCAAAGCGTTTCCGAATGTCGTCTTTGCCCACGCAACCGGTTACACCGTCGACAAGAATCTGAGTACCTACGAAACCCGGTTGTATGAAGGAGCCTATCTGAACGGTGTCCTGGCAGGCAAGATGAGTAAATCCAATTTGCTGGGCGTTGTAGCGTCCTTTCCGATTCCTGAAGTCATCCGCAACATTAATGCCTTCACACTCGGCGCGCTGAGCGTTAACCCGGCCATCAAAACCAAAGTCATCTGGATCAATACCTGGTATGACCCCGCCAAGGAACGACAGGCTGCCGAAACATTGATCTCAGAAGGCGTCGATATACTCAGTCAAAGCACCGATTCGCCGGCCACATTGCAGGTGGCACAGGAAAAAGGTATTTACGGGTTTGGCTGGAATTCAGATATGGCCAAGTTCGCCCCCAGAGCCCAGCTCACTGCTGCCATCAATGACTGGAGCGGCTATTACATCGATACGGTCAAAGCCGTCATGGCCGGCACCTGGAAATCAACCCAGGTTCACGGCGGTTTGAAAGAAGGCATGATCGCCATGGCACCGCTCAATCCCGCCGTTCCGCCCGCGGTTGTCAAGGTATTTGAGGAAAAGAAAAAAGCCATGACAGCTGGCACGCTGACGCCGTTTCAGGGGCCGCTGAAAGACCAGTCAGGCGTACTGAAAGTCGCGGTGGGTGCCGACCTGCCGCTGAACCAGGTACTGTCGATGAATTACTATGTACAGGGTGTGGAAGGAACGGTTCCGAAATAAGGTGCCGGCTCCGGAATGACGCTGTTACTTGTTCTTGGGTGGGGCGATCGCTTTGATGGCCTGGTTCAGTCTGTTCATGACTTCCCTGGGCGTTTTCTGGTCACATAAGATATACCGCTGTTCGGTCGCCGGCACGTCTGAAAATTTCAGGATGCGGAAGTCCTTGTTCTCGAAACCAGACTGCTTGATGAAATAGTCGGTTTCTTCTTCGGTGGTTATGATCAGGTCGGCGCGGTCGGCCTTAACCATTTTGACCATCGTCGGCACTTCCACCGTGACCCGTTGCACCTGTTGTGGCGGAATGTTGGCAATCAGCGCATCCATATAAGCGCCTTGAGAAAAATTCTGTTTCAGCAGCAGGCGAAGATCCGGACGAAGAAACAGTTCTTTGGCGGTAATGCCCTCTGCAGCCGCAAAATCAGCCCGACTCAGGCCCTGAAGCGGTTGATCATGAAAGATCGGCAGGCTGAATTGCGCAAAGGTCTCGCGTTCAGCCGTTTTATACCAGCCCGACGTACATTCCAGACCATTGTTGTTTTTCAGGTTGGCCAGAATCCGGTTGACGGGCGTCAGCTCCCATTTATAGGTTATTCCGGCCGCCTTGAAGACCGTTTCAGTCAGTGTGGCTATGACGCCCGCCATACTCCCGTCTGTTGCGCGATAGTGAAACGGTGGCCGCTCATAATAATGTAGAGTGATAACGGGTAATGGCTCACAATAACCGCCGCAATGCCACAACATGGCGGTCACAAAAACCAGCCTTTGCCAAACCGGATTGGCCAAAATTGATCTGTGTTGTCGCGCCGTTGAAGTTAATGCCATTTTCATTTGTCCCTGATTTTATGGTTTAAGCAAAGCCACATCAGCAGCCAATCCTGATCTAAGAAACCGACATGACACTAGGCCTTCTGTATCGGTATGCAAGAACTGAAACAGCCCAGCTGACTATAAAAATTCCGATGATTGAGTAACCCAGGACATCAAAGTTTTCGTTGATTGACAACGCCTGATCCCAAATCCATCCCTTCAACTTGAACTTTTCGACCAGTAATCCGGTTGCTTCAATACTTCCCACCACGACAGCGATAACGACAGACAGCAGGGTAATAATCATGTTGTAATATATTTTTCTGACCGGTTTTATATAGGCCCACCCATAAGCGCCCAACATCAGGTGCCCGTCCACCGTATCGACCAGAGACATGCCCGCACCAAACAGGACCGGGAAAACCAGTATCGCCCAAGGCGATATACCATGCGCCACCTGGGTTGCCGACAAGCCTAACAGACCAATTTCCGTGGCTGTGTCAAAGCCCAGACCAAACAGTATCCCGAGAAAAAACAGCGGTATTCAACAGCATGGCGGACTCGCCGTGGGCAATTTTTTACGTTTCCCGACTCACCCGCAGAATATCACCAATAGCCTGTTTCTGGTTCAAAGCAGGGTCGCAGCCTTCAAAGATTGCTGAGTACAGTTTTGCAGACGGGCTGGTTTACCCCGACTTTCTTTAAATCCTTTCGACAAGAGACAGCCATCATCCACAGGATTTTTCAAAACACGTTGATTGAGGTAACTGGCATAACCAATAACGAGTGCCACGCGTTTTTGGCTAACGGCCGAGGCTGAGAATGGCCACAAATTTGCCAATAAACATAACAGTGGCCGAGCAAGGCACTGTTGCAGTTTATGTCGCATTTAATTGCCCTTAAGATAATGGATACTGCGTTTTGCATTCATTTGACTGTTTTAGTTAAATCCAATGCCCTTAACTATAATATTATTTCTGAAAAATATTGGTGTCAGGTCCGGTACGCCCCATGGCCATCGGACCATTTACAAGGCAAATTCGTTAAAACGGCGGTGTGGCCCATTGCGGGTTCACAACCCAGGCTATGTGCTAATCAATCCACTCAATTACTTTTTAAGCAACCAGCGTTATCAGACAAGTTCTCGATGGATCGACGATAAATTGTATAAAAAGGGAGGTTTATTGTGAAAATTTTAATGGGACTGTGCATTTCATTATTACTGGGATTACAGTCACTGGCCGCGCATGCCGACGAACCTGCCAAAAAAAATGAATTACTGTTTTTCGATTCCGCTATTTTTGACGCAAAAATTGCAAACGTACTGGCAAAAAACCCTGATCAGATTGAAATCGGTATTACAGGTCACATCTCCACGAACGCCATCCCTGCCCGCCTCGATAAATGGATGTCCAAAGCGGCTGAAAAAGGGGACCTGGATATGAAGGCCGTTGATAAAACGGAAGCACAGTCCAAAGCGTTATTTTTATTTGCGCCCTTGTTCAGCTTTCTTTTTCAACATGGTGGAGATCAATGGAGTAAATATAATGAAGAACACGCGTTCGACGATCTTGGCAACTATAACGTGACGATTTATTATGATACCGATGCCACCAACGACGTCACACTCAAAAAAGTCGTTCTGACACATAAGCCATAACGTGGCAAACAATTAGCATAAATCATGAAATCAGGGTGCGGACATGAAAGCCGTTGAGCGACTAATTTTAATCTTGATAATGACCAGTATGACGATGTTTTCAACCACATCGAAAGCCACTGGCGAAAAGCGGATCGCCCTGGTAGTGGGAAATGCAAGCTACGTTGACGCCCCGCTCCAAAACCCGGTCAACGACGCCACATTGATCGGCAATACCCTGGAACGCCTGAATTTCAATGTCATCCGCCGCAATAATCTCGATCAAAAAGGATTACAGAAAGCGATCAAGGAATTCGGCGATGCGGCACGCGAATCTGACGTGGCGGTTTTTTATTACTCGGGCCACGGTGTGCAAGGACGCGATGGGAAAAATTTCATGGTGCCCGTCAATGCCGACATGAAAAGCGATCAGGATTTTGAATTTGACGCCGTACCCGTGGAATCCGTACTGGAACGACTGGAAGACAGTGGCGGCCACCACTTGGGCGTGGTAATCTTGGATGCCTGTCGCAATAATCCGTTTGCACACAAGAAGGGTTCAAAAGGATTAGCCCGGATTGATGCGCCAAACGGTACATTAATTGCGTATGCAACTGAACCGGGACAAACCGCGACTGACGAAGGACAGAGTAATGGCATCTTTGCCAAGCAGGTCGCTGAATATTTACCGCAGTCCGGCGTTGATATTGAAGAGGCATTTAAAAAAGCAGGACGAAAAGTTGCTGAACTTACCCATAACACGCAACGACCCCGCATTGACAGCAATATCTATGACAGAGTTTATTTAAATGGCAGCACTGTCGCCGCCGTTGTCGCCCCAACACCAATACCAGTCCGGGACGCCGAGGCCATAGAGGAGAAAGCCTGGCAAGTGACTCAGGCGGATAATTCCATTGCAGCGTACCAGGCCTATACTGACCAATATCCCGGCGGGTTGTACACCGCTGCCGCCAAAATTAAAATTGCCAGTTTGCAGGCTGCCAGAACACCCGTGATGGTCGCACGCCCGACTGCACAACAATCTGGCGCAACGGTTGCTCCTGACGTTGTCGCGGAAGGCAAGCTCATGTTCGGCCGCTGGTACGTCAATGGTGACATTGTGACCGACAAAAAGGATGGACTGGTTTGGCAGCGTTGTAGCGTGGGCCAGTTTTGGAATGGAACCACATGCGACGGAACCGCCTCCATTTTATCTGCCGAAGAGGCAAGAACAGTGGGAGGAAAAAAATGGCGGTTGCCCACCAATATAGAACTGCTGGGACTCGTCGGAGAGAACTCAACCACTATTACCGATGGAAATTATTACCAAACGTATCCAAAGATTCATCCTGTTGTGTTTCCAGCGGCTCGCTGCAGTGCTTTTAACACCTCGAATGATTGCGACTATTGGACCTCCAGCACCAACTCAGAGAAACAGTATCTGGTGGTAAATTTCCAGGATGGACATTCCCGGGTAAATAAAAATGCAGCGAAAGTTCGATTAGTTCAAGCCGATCAAATTGAGCCCGTTGTGGAACAGCCTGTTACCCAAAGCAGCGGCAGTCGAATTGGCGTGTTGCTGGGTGAAGTACCAAAGGAGCTGTCAAAATCATTTGGCGCAAATCGTAAAGGCGGCTATATAATCGGGGTGAATACTGGTTTCCCTGCCGAAAAAACCGGGTTGGTGGTCGGCGATATTGTGACGGACCTTAATTTTATGCCCGTCACGGATACAGCATCAATAAGGGCAATCCTGGATAATATTAAACCAGGTACGCAAGTTATATTGGGTGTGTGGAACAAAGGAAAAACCCGGTACGTTTATGCGACGACGGTTGCTCGGGAATAAGTATGGCAAATTTACCAGCTTGAATTTACCTGGAAAATCTTTTGAGACAGTCTGAAGCGTAAGAGGCATAGACCGAATCTTTTTTTTGCGCTGCCTTGCTATACAATTTTACTGCTACTTCAACGTCCTTGGTGACGCCGATTCCCGACTCATACAGACTACCAAGGACCACTTGTCCATACGGATTATCCTGAGCGACGGCTTTTTGAAGCCACTTAATTCCATCCGGTATATTTTTGGTAACTCCCACCCCCTCTACCATCGCTCGCCCCAAATTGGATTGTCCCGCAGCAAATCCTTGTTCAGCCGATCGTCGATACCACTTCACAGCTTCCTCCAGATTTTTTGCAACGCCCTGGCCGTTTTCGTAGGCAAATCCAAGAGATAACTGCCCATTAGGATCTCCCTGCTCGGCTGCTTTACGAGCCCAACTATTTGCCTCTTCAAAGTTTTTATAATAATAGGAATAATGGCCGCTAAGAGAAACCGCGTACGAGTTATCTTGCTCAGCTGCTTTCCGAAACCACTTTAGTGCCTCAGGCTTATCAACTTTTTTAGCCACCCCAAATCCGAACTGATAGTCAAAGCCAACGTGATACTGTGCCCTGGCGTGACCATTTTCTGCCGCATCCAATAACCATTTGTTACCTAGCGCCTCATTAATAGCTATACCCCAACCATAATTATACATGTCAGATAACGCTTCCTGAAAGCGGGCTATTCCATGCGCTGCGTTTGTTTTAATCACTCGGTCCGCTTTTTGAAACCAACTAGCCGCTGATTTTTTGTCTATACTTGTACCGCAATACCCGTCCGCCAAAAGTGCGCCTATATACAACTGCGCTATTGCATCACCCAAATCGGCGCCTTTCCGATACCAGTCAATTGCACTCCCTTCCACTTTCGGGTATGCCAAATCTGAACCTACGTAGTCAACATGGGCAGGGCCACCTGAACAGACCAGATCCCCTATACCAACATAGGCTTCTGCTCTCCACTTTCCGTCTGGATAGGCAGCCAAATATTTTTGGTAAGCATCGGCCCGGTGTGCTCTTTTTGCGTATTGCCAAGCATCCTGGTCAGACATTCCGACAAAAGGATTTGCCATGGCAGCATCCGTCGAATCCTGTGCAGCCACTTGCTGACGTTGACTGTCCAGTTCAGTTCGCTGCACACTTGCAAGATTCGCAGCTTGCTGGCGTTTCGCGGTCGCCTGCACCCGCAACTGCTTGTCCTGAACACTGAAAGGATTGTCATTGGCATAAGTAGCGAGAAACCGGTCCCAAGCCGCGACCAGCAAGTCTGGTTCAACATTCATTAACATTATCCTGTCAAAATCCGCTTTCATTGCAGTCTGCCACGTTTCCCAGTTGGCACGAATTGCATGCTGATTACTGATATCGTCAAGCGACATCCCCGTACTGACCGGAGCAGATGGCACTGTCACCGCATTGGCCGCCTGAATTAATGATGAGGGCGGTGGAATAAGGTACGCACTCGATTTCAAATTTCCGTATTGCATGGGCGACTGCTTTGGATTGGTCGCGGCTTCCACTTCACTTGCCACATTTTCAAAGGCACGCAGAATCGGCAAGTCCTGCTGTTTCATTTTTCTGAAATTTGCTGCAAGCGCAGTCGCGTAGGGGCTATTCATGCCATTCCCGTCGGCAGCAGTTTTACCTTCTTCCGTCGCATAGGCGATCAACAATCCCTTGCTGTCATTTTGTATGCGTGCAAGACCTTTACCACCACCGCCTTTTTTGCCAGCGTTGGCCGTCGGCGTGTCACGGCACGCG
>CAITOF010000039.1 GCA_903893945.1 uncultured Oxalobacteraceae bacterium
CGACGTCCCAGCTTAATATAGAGTTTCACGGCCTTGATGCGATCATCATAGGAAAACATGGACTGCCTCCAAGTAGTCCAAGTTTTTATCCGCATCCCCGGTGGTCAAAATTCAATGCGCGCCAACAATCTTGCTACAAATTATCTTCTCGACTAAATTACCTTATACTGTATAAATAAACAGTATTTATTATAGGGTATATTGTGTACGTCGAAATCCGCCAACAATGGAATGAAAATGGACGAATAGAAAATAAGGGACTCCCCGGTGACGGGGTCCGGGGAATTCTTAAAAGTTACGTTTTGGGAAGTTTTACCGTCGCGAATCTATTTCATATCGAGGACTCATCAGGATCTGCATGACAGCGCCTTTTGTTGCCAACGCTCTACTCACCCATACTCGAATCGATGGAGGGCGACAGCATGCTACTCAAAGGAAATCAAGTGATCAACGGACGGTTGCAGGAGCAACATTGGGCAGTGCGGTTTCTGGCTAGAATGCCGCCGCCTAAGGCATCATAGAATATATCATATCGAAAAAGATATCATATCCTATAGGATATGGATCTAAATCAATATTAATTTGCCGAGATTGTAATATTAATGGATACAGAATTGAATCCGAGAAATACATTGACGTTCTCCTTGCAGACGCCAGCAGATCTGTATCGAAAACTTCATTTTGAGGCGTTGGCAATCCGAAACATTCCAGTTGGGCACTTAGCCGAGCGTTCCTACGGCGTTATGAACGCCGTTACTACGGCCTGGCAAATGAAAGACTGGGTATATCATGCATTGGAGACAACGGGAAATTTGCATAGACTGCATGCGCTCGCCAACAGAAGGGTTAAAGGCTGAATCCTGGCGCGTTAACAAACTTGGTGACAAACCAAATTATTTATGGGACGACGCCGGACACAAGTGGTTGATGGAAACGAGTCATAAAAACACTCATCTGGAAGATGCGAAGAAATTAGTTTGGTTACAGCAATTTTTTAGAGGACGTGTGCTTGCGGAAATTAGTCGTGAAGAAATTGAAGCAATTGGGGAAAGAAAAAAGCAGGAGTCGAGTGGCCCAACAGCAAATCGCTATTTGGCGTTGATTAGGTCGATTCTTCGTAAGGCGTGTTTGGAGTGGGAGTGGATCGATAGGGCTCCTAAGATAAGGCTTTACAAGGAGGCCAAAAGACGGGTGAGGTGGATAACGCCAGAGCACGTAAATGTATTACTCATGGAACTTCCGCTCCACCAAAGGGATATCGTATTGTTTGCATTGTCTACTGGACTGAGGCAGGCCAATGTCATTGGATTGACGTGGGATCACGTTGATTTGGATCGGCAAACGGCTTGGATTTCTGGTGACAATGCAAAGGCCAAAGAAGATATACATATCTCACTAAGTCGAGTTGCTGTAGAACTTTTACAGCGGCAGTTAGGGAAGCATGTAACCCATGTCTTTACCTATGCCGGAAAGCCAATTGGCCAAGTGAATACCAAAGCGTGGCGCAGTGCATTAAAAAGAGCAGGAATCGAAAATTTCCGTTGGCATGACCTCCGGCATACATGGGCAAGTTGGCTTGTACAAAATGGCACGCCGCTGTATGACTTGCAGGAAATGGGTGGATGGAAATCTTCGGAGATGGTTAGGCGGTACGCGCACTTGGCTCCAGCCCAGATGGCAAAACATGCTGAAGTGATTGGGTCTCTACTTTGCGGCACAAATACGGCACAAGGGGCTAAATAGAAAAGGGGCTGCTAACTCGCAACCCCTTATATTCTGTGGCTCCCCGACCTGGACTCGAACCAGGGACCTGCGGATTAACAGTCCGTCGCTCTACCGACTGAGCTATCAGGGAACAAGAGCGAGATTATAGTGGGGTTTGATTAATTCCGTCAAGCCTTTCCCCACAACAATATGCTATAAAACCTGCGATATGGCGTCCACGACGGCATGAATATTCCGGGAATTCAGAGCTGCCACGCAGATTCGGCCTGTATCGACGGCATAAATCGCGTTGTTGTTGCGTAAATGGCCAACTTGCTCTTTGGTTAATCCGGAGTAAGAAAACATGCCACATTGTTTCTTTACAAAAGAAAAGTCGTGCCCGGGTGCCTTTTGCGTGAGCAGATCGACCAGCAGTTCGCGGTTGGCACGGATACGTACACGCATGGCTGCCAGTTCCTTTTCCCATAGTGCGCGTAATTCCGGGTTGGCCAACACGGTGGCGACCACTTTGCCGCCGTGGGTGGGCGGATTGGAGTAATTGGTGCGGACCACGCGCTTTAGTTGCGACAACACACGAGCGGCTTCTTCGCTGCTGGTTGCAACTATGCTTAACGCGCCGACACGCTCACCGTACAGTGAAAAGGATTTTGAAAACGAGTTCGAGACAAACAGCGGGCCACCGGCGTCGGTGAACCGGCGCACCACCTGTCCATCGGCTTCAATGCCTTCACCAAAACCCTGATACGCCATATCGAGGAACGGCACCAGCTGGCGACGTGTAACGACCTCAATGACCTGACTCCACTGATCTTGCGTCAGATCGGCACCGGTCGGATTGTGGCAGCAGGCGTGCAGTACCACAATCGAACCAGCGGGGATGGTATTCAAGCAGTCAAGCATGCCGGCAACATTGACACCGTGGGTGGTCGTGTCGTAGTAAGGATAATTATTGACCACAAATCCGGCCGATTCAAACAGGGCACGATGATTTTCCCAGCTCGGGTCGCTGATCCAGACCTGCGCATCAGGGGCAAAGCGTTTCAGAAAATCAGCGCCCAGTTTTAAGGCGCCGGTGCCACCTATAGCCTGCGCGGTAATGACGCGCTTTTCAGCGATCACTTTACTGTCTGCACCAAAAACCAGTTCCTGGACCGCCTTGTCGTAAGCAGCCAGACCTTCAATCGGCAGATAGGTGCGAGGCGTTGCGGTGGCCATCAACTGGGCTTCGGCACGCTGCACACATTCGAGCAATGGCACTTTGCCATTGTCATCATAATAAACGCCCACGCCTAAATTGACCTTGTTCGGGTTGGTGTCAGCGTTATAGGCCTCGGTAATGCCTAGAATCGGGTCGCGCGGTGCCATTTCGATGGCTGAAAAGAGAGTAGTGGAGGTCATTTTGGGTACGAAGGAGCTCAGGGGAGAAAAAACAGGATTAATAAAGTAAAATGCAAGGTTCGGCAGCAATTCGTTATTTTATCGCAAAGAGAGTATTCATGCCTGGTTTAACTGTAACGGACCCCAAAACTGGTGAACCGCTAGAAGGTCAGACCGTGCGTTTCCCCGATTCGCCGTATCAATTATTTCAACCTTTTGCTCCGGCGGGAGACCAGCCCACTGCCATCGATCAGCTGGTCGAGGGAATTAACGACGGCCTGGCATTCCAGACTCTGCTGGGCGTTACCGGTTCCGGCAAGACGTTCACCATGGCTAACGTGATCGCTCGTACCGGCCGTCCCGCCATCGTGTTTGCCCCGAACAAAACGCTGGCAGCCCAGTTGTACAGTGAATTTCGCGAATTTTTTCCGCATAACGCAGTGGAATACTTTGTGAGTTACTACGATTATTTCCAGCCCGAAGCGTATGTTCCCCAGCGCGACCTGTTCATTGAAAAGGATTCCGCGATCAATGAACATATCGAACAGATGCGGCTGTCGTGCACCAAATCGCTCATGGAACGCAAAGATGTCATTATCGTGGCGACCGTGTCCGCCATTTACGGTATTGGTAATCCTACCGAATACCATCAGATGATACTGACGTTGCGCGCCAAAGACCGGGTCAGCCAGCGCGACGTTATTGCACGCCTGATTCAGATGCAGTACACCCGCAATGAAGTGGATTTCGGGCGCGGTACGTTTCGTGTGCGCGGCGACACCATCGACATTTTTCCGGCCGAGCATGCCGAACTGGCCGTGCGGGTTGACATGTTTGATGATGAAATCGACAGTCTGCAGATGTTTGATCCTCTGACCGGAAAGATCAGGCAGAAAATCACCCGCTTTACCGTTTATCCGAAATCGCATTACGTCACACCACGCTCCACCGTGTTGCGCGCCGTCGAAACGATTAAAGAGGAACTGAGGGAACGGCTGATCTTTTTCAGAAAAGAAAACAAGCTCATCGAAGAGCAGCGTATTGAACAGCGCACCCGCTTCGATCTGGAAATGATGAGCGAGATCGGTTTCACCAAAGGCATTGAGAATTACTCGCGCCATCTGAGCGGTGCCAGGCCGGGCGAACCGCCGCCGACGCTGGTTGATTACCTGCCACCGAATACGCTGATGTTTCTGGACGAGTCGCATGTGCTGTTGGGACAGTTGAACGGCATGTACAACGGTGACCGGGCGCGGAAGACCAATCTGGTCGATTACGGCTTCCGCCTGCCATCGGCGCTGGACAACCGTCCATTGCGGTTTGATGAATTTGAATCCAAAATGCGCCAGACGATTTTTGTTTCTGCCACACCGGCGACCTACGAGAATGAACATGCTGATCAGGTGGTCGAGCAGGTGGTACGACCTACCGGCCTGGTCGATCCACAGATTCAGGTGCTGCCTGCCAGCACCCAGGTGGATGATCTGATGACGCAGATTCGCATGCGCGTGACCAGGAATGAACGTGTGCTGGTCACCACGCTTACCAAGCGCATGGCCGAACAGCTCACCGATTTTTTGGGTGAACATGCCATAAAAGTGCGCTATCTGCACAGCGATATTGATACGGTGGAGCGGGTTGAAATCCTGCGTGATCTGCGCCTGGGTACTTTTGATGTTCTGGTGGGGATCAATTTATTGCGCGAGGGTCTGGACATTCCCGAGGTGTCACTCGTGGCGATTCTGGATGCTGACAAGGAAGGATTCCTGCGCTCCGAGCGCAGCCTGATTCAAACCATAGGTCGTGCCGCACGCAACCTCAACGGCATGGCCATTTTATACGCCGACAGGATCACCCAGTCTATGCGGAGCGCGATTGACGAAACAGAACGGCGCCGTAACAAGCAGATTGCGTTCAACCAGGCCAACAACATTACGCCGATAGGTATTGTCAAGCATATCCGTGACCTGATTGATGGTGTCTATAATCCGCAGGCCGCGCGTGCCGAACTTGACGCGGCCCAGGAGCATGCGCGCTATGAAACCATGAGTGAGAAACAGATCAGCAAAGAAATCAAGCGACTTGAAAAATCAATGCAGGATCACGCCAGAAATCTCGAATTTGAAAAAGCGGCGCAGGTGCGGGACCAGCTGGCGCAGCTCAAGCTGCAATTATTCGGTTCAGACGGCGCCAGCGATGTATCTGCCGTCCAGTGACAGGCTGGAGCGGCCTTAAAATGCCGTCAAAAAGTGAAAATTAGTGATTAATCAAGACAAGGGCGCAACAGCAGCCCTTTTTTTTTATTATTTTTTTACTGCAAAGCACAATTTTATATAAATTGATGTCGCAGATTGAAAAGAGTTTGTTATTGTTCGTCATTAGAATTAGCCAAATTTCATCAGAGCGCGATCCGTTCGGTGGAAATCAATAATTATCAACAAAGATAAAGATTGTTAAGCAACTAACGTAACCCGTTTCTTGCCGCTAAGCGCTTAAAAATCTATACGGGTAAAAAACCACACCGTGCCTTTTTTCTATAGGCAGCCTTTCTTTAATTGTATATACTTATTTTCAGTAATAATGAGATGTTGTGTATACAAATAAGCGAAAGCCTGATGAAGCTGCTTGGTCAGGACGAGCTGGCAATCTGGCATGGCGCACCGCTGTTATCGTTGTAGGTCTGACTTATTTTTAAATAATTATTTGAAATACCAACCGGAGAGAATGAATGAAGGCGAATAGACAGTTTAATTTCATCTGTGCAGCAGCGGTAGCATCGGCTTTAGCTACTGGCTTTATAACGACAACAACCTGGGCGCAGGAAGTCGCACAGGCAACAACACCCGCTCCGGCAGCGAAAAATTCCGACCAGATTCAGACTGTCATCATTACCGCGAACAAACGTTCAGAAGATGCGAACAAGGTGGCCTTGAGTATTTCCGTGCTCGGCGGCGATGAACTGGTTGCACAGCATATCGACGACTTTGCATCAGCAACGCGTTCTATTCCAAACTTCTCATTCTCCGGTGGCGGTGGCGGTGGTAATGCCGGTAACGGTCCCGGGTTGTCCAACATCCAGTTACGCGGCATCAGTGCCTCGGGTGGTATGTCGACCGTGGGTGTGTATCTGGACGACGTTTCCATGGCCGGCGGGAATGTGTACAGCATGGGTTCAGCAGAACCAAAATTCTTTGACCTCGACCATATCGAAGTTTTGCGCGGACCCCAGGGTACGCTCTACGGTGCAAGTTCGATGGGTGGCACGATCAAATTCATTTCGAACCAGCCTGACCTGAAAGTAAATGAAGTCAACGTTGGCGCCGATATTTCACAAACTGCCGGCGCAAACGGTGTGAACCACTCGGAAACCGTTGTCATGAACCAGGTGCTGATTCCTGGCGAACTGGCATTGCGCATGGGTGTCGAACAGGCTCACAAGGCAGGTTATATTGATCAGACCAACCCGGCTGGTACAGCGGTTATTGCCAATGGTATCAACTGGGAAAACGACCAGATCGTGCGCCTTGCAATGAAGTGGGCGCCGACAAAAAATCTGACCATCACACCACAGATTCTATTCCAGCAAGTCGAAACGGGTGATATCGACGTATCGTATCTGTCGGTGCCGCCCCAGACATTGGCCGCCTATAATGCCGGGCAGTCCGGACCGGTGTTGCCGATGAACGAAACGTCCAAATTGCAACGTGAACCCGGTAAAGATGTGATTGTCGTACCCAGTCTGACCATTAATTATGGAACAGATATCGGTGATATCACATCAGTAACGAGCTATTTCAAGCGCAATTTTAATCGTACCCAGGATGGTACGACGGAAAACAGTCAGCTTATTGCGGAGACGTCAGTCACGGATCCAGTGCTTGCCGCGCAGCTTTATATGATGCCGTCACAGATTTACCTGAATAACGAAGTGACCCAATTTTCGCAGGAATTGAGGATCACGTCGAAACCCTATGACCCGAGTGTTTCGCCATTCACCTGGGTGGCAGGTTTCTACACGGCGACCATGAATACCAACATTATCGAAAACGACTTTATTCCGGGCAGCACGGCGCTGTTTGGTGCAAATGCGTACCCGGGTGGTTCTCTGGTTGGTGCGGTAACTGAAGGCATCCCGAATGATAATGTGTATTTCGCGCATCGTTTTTACACAGACAGTCAGAACTCGGTATTCGGGGAAGGCAATTATTATATTGTGCCGACATTTCACCTGACAGCCGGCGTGCGCTTCCTGAAGGCAACGGATTCATTCTCCCGTACCGCGGCAAACTACTGGAATTCAGACTTGCCCGATAATCCATTTACTTCGGTGCACAGTACAAAGACGACGCCTAAATTTGCTGCCACGTGGGAGGTGAGTCCAACCGATACTGTCTATGCTTCTGCAGCAGAAGGTTTCCGGGTCGGTGGAACCAACTTCCAGTTGCCATCGTCATGTCTCCTGGCATCGACGCCGCCGGGCTACCAACCCGATTCCCTGTGGAGTTATGAAGTCGGCGACAAATCCCGATTCTTTAACAACACACTGTCGATCAATGCCGATGCATTCTATATCGATTGGTCCAACATTCAGCAGTTAATCTCGTTGAGGTGCGGTTTCAATTATTCAACCAACGTCGGCAGCGCAAAAAGCAGTGGTGCCGAGATTGAAATCAAATACAAACCAACCGGCCACATTGTTATCGATTTCGCTGGTGGAACTGATCATGCCGTACTGACCAATAACGATGCTTCAAATGCCGGTGTATACGGTGCGGTAAGCGGCGCGACGCTGCCTGGCGTGCCCAAGTTTAACGCTGCACTGAGCACGACGTATAATTTTGCATTGAATGACAACACCCAGGGTTATGTTCGTGGCGCTGCACACTGGACCGGTTCGAGCTACGGCGGTCTGGATCCTCGCCCGGCGTATGATCCCGACTATCAGCGTCCAGCCTATTCAAACGTGGATCTTTCTACCGGCGTCAATTTTGAACAGTACGATTTGTCCCTGTATGTCAGAAATGTCGACAATAATCAGAAAATCATTCAGCACCCGGTCGTTCAAACGACAGTGGGTGAGGTTTATCGTATGTCACCACGTACTATTGGTGTTACCTTCAACGGGCGATTCTAGTCGGACTGGTGGTTTTGCATGACCCAAGGGAAGTCGAACTGACTTCCCTTACTTTTGTGTAGTTGTATTGGAGAGAGTGTATGGATTTTTCAGAACAGGGGCTTGATACCGGCAGTAAAATGACGGGTATCACCATCGTCGCATTGGTGCATGCGATACTTATCTATGCGCTGCTAACCGGCCTGGGCAAGAAGATAGTGTCAGTAATTAAGGAACTGCCCATCGAAACCAAGGTTATCGAAGAGCAGAAACCGCCGCCACCGCCGCCGGATGCGCCGCCACCGCCACCCAAACTGGCTGCGCCACCGCCACCGTTTATTCCTCCGCCGGAGGTTCAGGTTGCACAGGCCGTCTCGCCGAATGCGATCACCGCCGTCTCCAACGTTCAGCCGCCGCATGCCGAACTGCACGCCTCAGCACCTGCTCCCAAGGCAGTGGCGGGCCCTGCGGTCACCAAGCCGGTGTTTGACCTGAATACCTGCCGTCCGGAATATCCGCGCAATTCGTTACGTAACGAAGAGCAGGGTACCTCACGTCTCCAGTTCCTGATTGGGACGGACGGAAAAGTGGCCGATTCCAAGATCGAAAAGTCCTCGGGCTTCCGGGCGCTGGACGTGGCCGCCAAAAATGCGCTGAGTCAATGCGCATTCAAGCCGGGCACGGTCGACGGCAAGCCCCAGCAGTTGTGGGTGACAGTGGATTATGTGTGGACGTTGCAGAACTGATTGATTTGGCAATATAAAAGTTAACTTAAGGTTAATTTTTATATCGGCTTCAGGTTGTCGAATTTACGGTTTCAATTTTAAGTTTTAACTATAATAGGTTGTTTTGAATCCAATTTTTTAAGGAAGTGAACATGAAAAATCGTATCTCCATTTACGTCTCAGCACTGTGCGCAGCCTTCGCGCTGTCGGCCAGTGCTCTCAGTTTCGCAGCGGATACGCCTGCTGCGGCACCTGAAGCAGCACCTGTAGCAACGGCACCGGCCGCAGCGCCTGCGGATGCAACGGCCGCGCCTGCATCGGCGGCGCCAGCCGAAACCAAGGAAACCGTGGACAATCCATATGGACTGGAAGCGGTCTGGCACGGTGACTTTATTTCCAAAGGCACACTGATCATCCTGTCGATCATGTCGATGGGCAGCTGGTACATCCTGATCACCAAACTGATTGACCAGTTCAAACTGAACCAGCAGGCGGCCGACGCCAAAAAAGATTTCTGGAGATCGTCAACGGTGCAGTCCGGCATCAACCGGCTGAAAGAAGGCAGCCCATTCCGCTTTATCGCTGAAACC
>CAITOF010000040.1 GCA_903893945.1 uncultured Oxalobacteraceae bacterium
CGCTCGATTTTACCCTTGGCTGCACCGTCACGGATCGGCGCATGGGATAAATGAATGTCCAATCTGACACAAGCCTGCATGATTTCTTTGGCCGTGTTGCGCGCCTCGCTCTCATCGTACACGCTCCCAAACTGCCGTCATACGGTTTCGGCATGATCGCCAGCGGTTTACCACATTGGCGTCGCCCGATTTTATAGAGTTAGCCGCTCTTAAATCATAGCGCGAACTAAATTGCCATCATAACTACAGCGCAATAAAAAGAGGGCGAACTGCCCTCGATAAAAAATGCGATGAATCTGGTAGTTTGGCAATGTGTTAATCATCGATCCCGCGCCGCCGGTTTATGGACAAACCGTGCATATCGCTGCGCGAACGTGTGGACAATAAAAATCCATTGCCCACACTTACGCACCGTTTCCCCACAACCCACCGTAATACGATGATGCAGTGATTTTTCCGATTACTGACACCACTTACTGATTTTTATAATTCAACAAGTCAGCTAAGGAAACACCAGAAATCAGGATAGCGATTCTCTAAAATTCATCGCCGTGTTCATCTTCCTGCAGTACTTCCGGCTGCAATGCCTCTTGCAACATAATCTTGATTTCCTTGCCATAAGTTTGCACCAGCATGGCGCGTAACTGATCCAGAAACTCAATGATCGTACAGGCATCCTCAGCGCGCAAATGCGTGACGATGGTATTGATGCGCATCGTCATTTTTGCTCCCGTTTTGGTTTGACCTGCTGTTTCAACAATGCCTCGTGTGAGCGCCAATGCGGTTGCTGGAGAGCGGCATTGACATGCGACACAGTGCAAATACGTTGATGATCAAGACAGACTGCAACGAGGCTGGCATAACAAAGATTGCGACACAGCCGCAAATTGCCCTGCACAGCCCGTAATACGACTTGCACGGCGGCCTCATCCATCGTATTAGCACCCAGCCCGGCGGCAGCCAATTCAGCGACAATATAACTGGTCAGATCAGCATCGTGCAAGGGCAAGATCTGTCTGGAGTAACTAATTCTGCTTTTGATATCCTCGTTGCACATCATCGACAAACGAAACATCAGTTCGGGATGTCCCAACAATACCAGATTATGTTTCTTGGGGAAGCGCTCAAACAACAAGCGCAATTTACGCAAGATACCTACATCAAGCAAATGCGCTTCATCGATCACGATGTAGAGCGTTTTTTGGGATTGTACATGCTTGTGCGCCACCTGAATCAGTTCCTTTTCCAGATCTTTTCTCGGCGTTGTATCCAGTTGCAATGAGTGCGCCAACTGCATGAGAATAGGTTGATAGGTATGCATCGTCTGGGTAAAAGACACCACGACCGCGTCCCGTTCTTTACCCAGGTTTTCCAGATGTTCCCGTAAGATGGATTTGCCCACACCGGGATTACCCACAATCACCGAGAAACCGCCGTGCTGCGCATGAATTTTAATCATCTCCAACGCTTCTGCCTGCTGCGGCAACAGCGTGACTTCGTTACGATAAAAGGGCTCTTTGGTCAGGCCAAATGTCGACTTAATCATGATGTGCCTCGTCTGTTTCGGGCAATCGCAGGCGTGCATTGGCATACAAATTCAACTCTGTTGCCTCTCCCATGCGTTGTTCAGCAAAGAACACGACAAACCGGTCCCGACGCAGTCGGTCGTACCGCACCTGGATGGATTTCTCTCGTAAGTCGACAGGGCACTCATAGCGTTGTGAATTAATCGAGAAGACATTGGTTTTGCTGACCTTGCGATTTTCTTCCACGAAGAAGGTTTCAGCAGAATAGGCATCGTCGGTTAAAAACTTCACACGATTGCGGTCCAGATTGAAACGGTCAATCGGTGTCATCTGAATGCCGGAATGAAATTGAGAATTGTATTCGCCCTCAACCCAATCATGAGTGCGTTGGTTAAGTTCTTCCAGCGATGTGAAGACGGGGTGCATCGTTAAAAAACGATCCCGGAATCCCCGGAAGAACCGCTCGATTTTACCCTTGGCTGCACCGTCACGGATCGGCGCATGGGATAAATGAATATCCAACCTGACACAAGCCTGCATGATTTCTTTGGCCGTGTAATTGGCCCCGTTATCGAAATAGAGTCGTTCCGGTTTGCCGCGTTTATATAAGGCGGAACGGAACGCATAGATCATGTTTTCGGTATTGTCGCGGTAAAAGAATTCGGCGTGGGTGATAACACGTGAGGCGTCGTCAATGAAGGCAATCAGAAACGTTTTCTTCCACTGGCCGTCGCTCTGTTTGATTGTTGGCCCATACATGGTGTCGGCCTGCCACAATTGATTGGCAAATTGCATGGCAAAGGACAAACGTTGTTTTTGCACTGCCTTGTCATCCAATAAGTGATGGGTGCGCACCATGCGGTAAAAAGTAGTGGGTGCGAGTTGTGAACGAGTAAATAAGCCGCGCTTCATGAGCACCCTATATAAAACACTTTTGGGAACGATGCCCACCTTGTTGTGCGCCAGCGTGGGTAAGGTTTCGTGAATCGCCTCGGCCAGTTGGTTCAC
>CAITOF010000041.1 GCA_903893945.1 uncultured Oxalobacteraceae bacterium
ACCCCGCCTGTCACAACCCCGCCGGTAACCACCCCGACTACACCGGTGAATTCGATGCCGGGAACCACGACAGGCGCAATCAATTTCCATTTGCTGCTGGGCGTTGCAGGCTGGAATACAGCGCAGGATCAGATCGTACTGACGGGTGGAAATTATAATGACCTGATCATGTCGAACTTTATTGCTGGCGTCATGTATGGCCACCTGATCCAGGAATACACGCCAGGCATGCAGTTCAATAAAGATTATCTGTATGGTTCCATTATGGGGCAGTTACTGCAGGAAAATCTGGCGACCGAGTACTATACAAACACATCCAACCTGATTGATCCTTCGTCCACTCAGCAGGCAGTGATGGGGGTGGGACAGGGCGGACCGTATCAGATCAACGGTTACGCGATGGACTTCGTTGCCGGAAGTTATACCCCTGCCGGTCACTCGCTGATCAATTACATGGCACTGCAAAAAAATATTGGTTATACGATGGCGGCAGCGGGTACCCAGTATTCCAAAGCAACCCCGGCATCATTCAATAACAAGTATTACGGTCCGATGTTGACGGCCTATTTTCATTTTAACGATTACGTGTCGCTGATTCAGACTGGCACCGGGCCGAACGGATGGGTCACACCATGGCAGCCCGAGTATGACAATGCCTTGACCAACTTTAAATCACTCCCCAATAACTTCCTCGATATCCTGCTGAATACCGCATATAACCAGGGTTATTACGGAGGTTTGGTCACCAGTTACAGCACTCTGGGTGCAACAGCAACAGCGGCGACGGTCGCCAAAGTTGATGCGTTCAGTTCAGTGTGGGGTATCAATGACACCTACCAGCAATATCCCTATCAGGTACGCTACTATCTGGATCAGTTCTACGACAATCCGATTCCGACCACCGGTTTAACAACACTGGTGACGCCAACCAATCATATCGCGTTCAATATGACCCCGTTGGGAACGGTGTTCTGTGATGTAATGGAAACCTTGGCGTATGTGAACAGCGCTGGCCAGTACACCTATATCACTGCCGCACAGGCCCAAACCGCATTTAACACTGCCATGGCGACTGCCGGCGTTGGCAGTAATACAACGCTTGATTTAAGTACCGCCAGTGACCGTGCGAAAATTTTTAGCGTGCTTGAAAATGCGATTGGTAATCTTGAGACAAATCTGAAAATGAAATTCGATACAACAACGACCAATCAATTATAATTAGTCGCAAATCAAGGAGGCGCGCGCAGCGCGCTGGCAGGTGCAGGAAAGACAGGGAAGTGATGGGCGGAGATAATCAGTGGCAGCACTATTTGACCTGTTCCGTCACCTCCCTTTCGTTACTTACTCCTATGCCTGCGATGTAATGCGCATCATTCGCGCGAAAAAATCGGATTGTCGGAATTGCCCGGTACCTTGCATTCTTATGACAAATTCCGATGTTATGTCACGGTGTCACAAATTGAGGAGCGACTCCAGGAACGGCTCAACGGCATGATCAGTGGTTCACGTACTGCTTGAGTCCGGAGTCCTTTAAGCTGGAATCTTTAAATCTGATGCAGTTTTGATGATTAATTCTATTAGACATCGCCTTCAGCAATTTGACATTCAGTCCCGCATCATTGGCATACTGCTGATGGCGGTGACCCTGTCCTTCTGTTTTTTTGCCTATTATTCCTACCACGTCATTCCCCGCGACGTCACTGAGGAGGTCAACCGGACAGGCAATGCCATCGGCATGTCGCTGGCAACCAGTGTGCGACAGACACTGATCGAAGGTAATTTTGATGAGTTGCATCAAGTACTGGAAGATCTTGTGCGCGACGACAAAAACATAATCAAAATTGACATCGAAGACGCAAAGAAAAATGTCATCATTTCCAAAAAGTCAGCGGATGACCAAAGCAATGATGCTCGCCTGTTTGTTTTTCCTGTTATTAAGAAATCGGCTGCATTTGAACCGCTTTCCAATGAAGCTGAATCACCTGTTTCAGGCCTGAAAAAAGCCGGTGGCAAAATTCAGTCTGAAAATATTGTCGGCTACATTCAGATGACCTATTCACCAGATGCATTAATACTGGAATACACTCAAGTTGCACTTCATCGCCTTTCGATTTTACTGCTGTGTATTGCCGTCAGCCTGATCATGCCTTACTGGCTGATCCGCACAGTAACGGTTCCGATTAAAAATGCCATCAAGGCCCTGAAGACCATACGGGACGGCAAATACAATCTGCAGGTGGAAGTGACCACGCAGGGTGAAATGGGTGAAATGCAGAAAACAATCAACCAGATCACCATTAATCTGGATGAATCCATCGTTGAACTGGAAAATAAAGTCACCGCCAGAACGATTGAGCTGCAAAAATCGCGCGATGCGATTGTGAAATCTGATTCTGAAAAGCGACGGCTCATCCAGAAAGTACAATCGATCGTCGAAGAGGAGCGCAAAAGTATTGCGACAGAAATTCATGACGAGCTGAATGCAACCCTGATCGCTGCAAAGTTAAGTTCCCAGAACATCCTGAGTCTTGCCTCTGCCGACGCAGCGGCGCGTCACTCCGGCGAGATAAAGGAACATGCGCTGAACATTATCCAACTTACCACTGACCTGTATTCAAGCGCACGGAATATTGTGCGGCGCCTTCGTCCGGAAATTCTCGACATGCTTGGTCTGGAGGGGGCGATAAATGACATGATTGAAAATTACAATGCCATGCATCCGCAGTGCCATTTGGACTTTACGTCAGAAGGTGATTTAACGACGATTCCGGCCAATATGGATATCACTGTTTATCGTCTCATACAGGAAGCACTCTCAAATGTATTAAAACATGCGCAGGCCACCCAGGCACATGTTTTTGTCAGAAATGATGAGAAGAACAGGCACTTGCTGGTCACCATAACAGATAACGGCAAGGGTTTCAGCCCGAAGAAAAACGAAGCGGGTATCGGTATTATCGGTATGCGGGAACGTGTGTATGCGTTCCATGGAGAGATGGACATAAATTCACAGGAAGGCCACGGGACCACGGTGTCGGTCAGCTTCCCCCTGTCGGATGACGACCCGGGCTAGGAAGGTCCGGCAATTGACTTCAGCGAGATGATGCCATTTTTTGCGGCTGTATCCAGATCCTCATTGGAGGTGCCGTTCAGCAGGGCCAGAATGTCTGCCTGCTGGTTTTCAGTGCTGATAATGCCGTAGGCCTGGTTGCCGCCGTTTGATTTGGCCATTTTCAGTGCTGCTTCGACCAATTCCATCACCCGGTCCCAGAGAATTTCAGCAGCACCGCTTAACGGCAAGAGAATGTAGCCTGCTGAAACCGTTACGTGGATTTTTTGCCCTTGGTGCCTGATGGATGATTTGCCGATCTCTTCAAGTTCCCGTTCAATGATGCGCGTTACGCGATCGGCCGGGACTGCGTTCAGGTAAATCAGGAATTCTTCACCACCCCAGCGTATCAGCATATCTTTTTCGCGCAGAATATCCTGAAGTCGCTTACTGAGTTCGATCAGCATGGCATCGCCGAGGTCATGTCCGTGCAGTTCATTGATCTGTTCAAACTGATCCAGGTCCAGCAAAACAACCACATCGTAGAGTGATAACTGGTCTGCCGATCGGCGGTCCACCAGCTGCTTGCGCGATTCGATGACGCCCTGAAATGCGCGGCGATTTAACAGTCCCGTCAGTGGATCGCGTGAAGACTGGTATTGCAGATTGCGCCTGGCAATTTCGGCGTGCTGACGCTTGAAGTGGTATCGGCGGTAAATCTGAAAAACTATCCCGCCCACGGCAATGGCCAGGAACGAGGCCAGAAAAATAACGTAGATCTGTAACGTTTCATTCTCGCTTTCGACGTTCTGTGACTTCAGGATAAATTCTTTTTGCTCCTTGTCCTTTTTTCTCTGGACCAGTTCGTAAAGCAGTTTCATTTCCACCGCGGCGTTCTCACGTTTATCCTGCTCCATTTTTTCGGTAACAGGAAATTTTTCCTGCAGGGTATTCCATGCTTCCTTGTACATGCCGATTTTTGCATAGATTGCGGACAGCTCATCCAGAGTGATTTCGATGACGGAGAGTTCGTTGGCCTTTTTCATGAAATCGATGCTGGCATCGACTTCTTTTTTCCCGTCAACCAGATTGCCTGCATGTATGTGGCAAATTCCAAGATTGCCTTTGGCGAGGGCATCTGAATAGGTATCATTGATCCGTTGTGCAATCTGTATCGCCTGCTGCGCATTGCCTATGCATGCGTCGTAATCACCCATATTCAGCGAGGCATCCGCAAGATTTGCCAGACCGATGGCCTCTGCTGACGCATTGCCTGTATCGCGTGCAATTTTTATGCCGCTCGAGAAGTCGGCCTTTGCCAGATTCCATTGCTTCAAATGTGCGAAGGACGTGCCACGGCTGTTCAATATCTGGCCCAGCAGGATGGGTATGTCCAGATTCTCGGCAATGTTTGAAGCCTTACCCAGATAATTCAACGCCGTTTGCTGATCATTTATTGAATAATAAAGATAGGCTTCCCAGTAGTAGGTCTTCGCGTAGGCAACTTCGCTCTGCCAACTGGCGACTTTGATCGCATCCAGCACGCTTTGCGCATGCTCCTGGTGCTGGATCGCGACCTGAAAATTGCCTATTGACGCGTACAGGTCGGCAGCCGTATTTTCCAGCTGATTGATCAGCAGGTTATCCTGACTTTTTACCGCAAGGGCTAACGCCTGTTCAGTCAGGTCCAAACTGTCTATATAGTTATTTTTCTGTTCAAATATTTTGGCCTGGTAATTCAGGGCCAGCGCTGTGGACCGCAGGTCGTGGTGATCTTTGCCAATCTGGTTCAATTGTTCAATTAACGCTCCGGCTCTTTTTTCATCCCTGTTTCGGAAATAGAGGTTGGTAAGAATTTCCAGTATGTCGCGTCGGTCGGTATAGGGGCTGTTCGCTGGCAACGTTGATAAAAGCGCTTCGAGCTGCTTTGTTGCCTCCTCTTGCTTCACCTCGCTTAATTTTCTCAGCCGTTCAATAGTCTGTTGCGTGGTGCCAGTTGACGCATAACCGTTCACCGACACCGCAACCGATGCGCATACCATGCTGCAGGCAATACAGTGCAGCAAGTGCTGGTAAAAACAGGACGTAAAGGTTGGTTTTTTCATCTGCAATTTTGGCTTATACCGGGTAATAGTATCGCTTGACCTGTTCAATATACTCAATTCTTTCCGGAAAGGTGAGTTAACCTCAAAAATCGGCATGGGTATCGCCGTACTTCGAGCGAGAAATCGCTGCCGACCTCCATTTTTGTTTTCATTTTTCCAATTTATTAAGCAATTTATGCTACTAAATAGCAATTAAATTATAT
>CAITOF010000042.1 GCA_903893945.1 uncultured Oxalobacteraceae bacterium
AGAAAAATTGCCCCGAATCGCATTAACTTAACAAAAAACTCAAGGATGAATATCAATCCCGGCATAACCCCCTCTGATATAACTGATGATCTTCAACGGGAAAAAATCAATCTGGGCGGTATGCGCTGCGCTGCCTGCGCACAATTAATCGAATTCCGCCTGAAACATCTGAAAGGTATCCAGCGCGTTACGATGAATTACGCAGGGCATCGTGTGGACGTCAACTTTGATTCAACGGCCATTAACCTGCATCAGATCATTGATGCTGTCCAGGATCTCGGTTACCAGGCCGTACCGGAAGGCAGCCAGATTCCGTTTATCCAGCATAAGAAGTGGGACATCTGGCGCCTGTTTGTCGCGGCATTCGCGATGATGCAGTCCATGATGTACGCCTTCCCCTCGTATCTGGTCCCGCATCCCGAGGCCGGCGGTGACCTGACGCCGGATATTGATCATCTTCTCAAACTGGCGTGTTTTGCGCTGGCGATTCCGGTACTGCTTTTTTCGTCGGTACCCTTTTTCAGGGCTGCCTGGCGTGATATCAGAAATCGTCACATGGGCATGGACGTGTCGGTCAGCGTCGGCATACTGGCCACGTTTTTCATGAGTACCTGGGCCACATTTAAAGGCGGCCCCGTGTATTTTGATTCAATGATCATGTTTGTGTTTCTGCTGCTGGCCGGACGCATGGTGGAAGCGCGCGTGCATGAAAAAAGTACCGCAGCGTTGCGCAGCCTGACGCAGATCACGCCGATGTTTGCCGAACGCATGCCGGGCTACCCTGAAAGCCGCACCACGGTCCGGGTTGAAGCGCAGCATCTGCAGACCGGTGATGTTGTCTTTATCGCCCCCGGCGCGCAGATTCCAGCTGACGGGATTGTGATTGACGGCAGCAGCGAATGCGATGAATCGTGGATGAGCGGCGAGTCAAAATCACAGCCCAGAACGACCGGCGACGCTCTGGTGGGCGGCGCAATCAATCTCAGCAGCCCGTTGATCATGCGCGCCGAACAGGTTGCCGATTCGACCCAGTTCGCACACCTGCTGCGCATGATGGAGTCGGCCAGCAATGAAAAACCACCGCTGGTCGCGCTGGCCGACCGGCATGCCAGCCAGTTTTTAACGGTGATCATGCTGCTTGCGCTGATTACCGGCATCGTCTGGTGGCAGATCGATGCCAGTCGCGCCATCTGGATCGCAATTTCCGTGCTGGTGGTGACCTGTCCCTGCGCCTTGTCGCTGGCAACACCGGGCGTGATGTCTGCCATTATCGGCTTGCTGGCCAAGCGTGGCGTGCTGGTCGCCAAAGGGTCCGCGATTGAAAATCTGGCCCGGGCCACCCATATCGTTTTTGACAAAACCGGCACACTGACCGAGGGAAAATTGCGCGTCTGTGCCAAACAGCTCTGGCGCGACGACAGCGTTGCGTTACAGGTCGGCAAAATAATGGCAGCCAGTTCACTGCATCCGGTATCCAGAGCACTGGCCGGCTGCAATGACCTGCCTGACGCCGCCATTCAGCTCGATGCAGTCACGGAACAGGCGGGCCTGGGCGTGGAAGCACAGTACCAGGGCAAGCGCTACCGGCTGGGAAAATTATCGTATGTTCAGGAATTGGCGCCCCAGTCTGCCGCTGACCTGGAGTCGCTGCCGGTCGTTTTTCATCACTCCAGCCTGTGCACCTTGGGTGATGAAAACGGACTGGTTGCCCTTTTTGCCTTAAATGATGTCCTGAGACCGGATGCAAGGCTGATGACAGAACAGCTGCAGGCGATGGGCAAACAGTTGCACATACTGTCCGGCGACAGCAGCAGTGTGGTGCAATACATTGCCGACGAATTGCATCTTGCCCATGCTGTCGGCAATATGCGGCCGGAACAGAAATATCAGACGATACAGACGTTGCAAAAAGCCGGCGCCCGGGTAGTCATGGTGGGTGACGGCATGAATGACGGGCCAGGCCTGTCGATTGCCGATGTGTCAGTCGCCATGGGACAGGGCGCGCCCATCACCCAGGCCCGCAGTGATGTGCTGTTGCTGTCGAACCGCCTGCTGGATTTTTCCTACGCAGTTCACATGTGCCAGCGCTCATTGCGCCTGATCAAGGAAAATCTGGCATGGTCGGTTGGTTACAACCTGTTAGCCATTCCGGCTGCTGCAACCGGACTGATACAACCGTGGCATGCTGCGATAGGCATGTCGTTAAGTTCATTGATTGTGGTGTGTAATTCCCTGCGATTACTGATCCGCAAAAAATAAAGGCTACCCTGAATGGAAATTCTGTATCTGCTGATCCCTGTCAGTATCGTGCTGGTGTTTGTGATTGGTGCGATATTCTGGTGGGCGCTGAGCAACCAGCAGTTCGAAGGGCTGGACGAAGAAGCCAGCCGTATCTTGCAGGAGGACGATCACATCCCGGCGTCCCGGCCGGTCCCCGCTACGATGCCAGCAACTGACCCGCCAGCTGCGCAAGATCCTGATCACTGATGCCCGGCAGGCGTGTCGGCGGCGTGTTCACCAGTTGCGGAAAATTTCGGCTTATGGAACGCAAATAGGCCGGATCGTAATGCATGGCCAATAATTCATGCACCAGCTCGGTCAACAGATTCTGCTCCACCAGATTTTTCCATTGACGAATTTTTTCTTTTCCATGCAGTAATGTCAGATAGTTGAGACGCTTGATCAATTCATCGGGTCGTGAACTGAAATACGCATATTCGTCCATTAACAGGGCCACCCGGTCCTCGATGGATGTCTCAAGATTGATGCATGGCGCTTCGCGCATGCAATCAATCAGCCGCGCGGGTACACGCAGATTACCCACTTTCCTGCTTTCGGATTCCACAAAAACAGGACGAGCCGGATCAAACTGCCGCAAGGTATTCCATATTGCCGTTTCCAGCGATTTTTGCGACGGTTGCGGAACGCCCGGCAAATCGCCCAGCACCGAACCGCGATGCGCCGCCAGCCTTTCAAGATCCAGTACCTGTGCGCCCTGCGCCTGAAGGGCCTGAAGCAGGCGACTTTTGCCGCTGCCGGTTGTGCCGCAGATCACCCGGTACTGAAACTGACTGCTTAATCCGTCCAGTTCCGTGTTGACGTGCTGGCGAAACGCTTTATAGCCCCCCTCCAGTTGCACCACCGGCCAACCGATCTTGGCCAGTATCAGCGCCATCGATCCACTGCGGTTGCCGCCACGCCAGCAGTAAACCAGCGGACTCCAGTCTTTCGGATGGTTCAGGAATTGGGCTTCAATATGGCGGGCAATATTGCGGGCAACAAGCGCCGCGCCGGTTTTTTTTGCCTCGAACGCATTGACCTGCTTATACATCGTGCCAACACGAATGCGCTCGTCATCATCGAGTACCGGACAATTTATCGCGCCGGGAATATGATCCAGCGCAAATTCAGCGGGGCTGCGTACGTCAATGATCTGATCGAACTGATCCAGCCGCTGCACGAGCTCCGGGAATGGTTGCAACGCAGGGTATTTCATCTTTTGGTGAAGACCAGATCCCAGACGCCGTGTCCCAGCTTCAATCCGCGATTCTCGAACTTGGTCACCGGTCGGTAGGCAGGTCGGGGCGCATAGCCGAGCGCGGTATTTTGCAGGGTCGGCTCAGCACCCAGCACCTCCAGCATCTGCGCCGCGTATTCCTCCCAGTCCGTCGCGCAATGCAGATAACCGCCGTGCGACAACCGCGACGCAATCAATTGCACCATGGGAGCCTGGATCAGGCGGCGTTTGTTATGGCGCGCCTTATGCCACGGGTCAGGAAAAAAGACATGCACACCAGACAGCGATTCTGGCGCAATCATGTGGGTCAATACTTCAAAGGCATCGTGCTGAATGATGCGCTGGTTGGCAAGCTGCTGTTCACCCACCAGCTTCAGCAGACTGCCAACTCCCGGTGTATGGACTTCCACGCCTATGAAATTTTTATCGGGCATGCACGACGCGATCATGGCACTGGTTTCGCCCATGCCAAATCCAATTTCGAAAATGGTCGGCGCAGCACGGCCAAACAGTGCAGTGACATCCAGTTCGGCTTTCTGATACGGTACGCAGAACTGCGGCCCTAACGATTCCAGGGCGCGCGCCTGACCGCTGGATACGCGCCCGGCGCGGGTCACGAAGCTGCGGATACGGTGATCTTCCGGATCGTAGAACTGGGGCTTCTTCATTTTATTTCTTGCGCGCCGGCGGCAGATCGGTACAGACTCCTTCAAACACTTCGGCTGCCATGCCGATGGATTCACCCAATGTCGGATGAGGATGAATTGTCTTGCCGATATCTACCGCATCGGCACCCATTTCTATCGCCAGCGCTATTTCACCGATCATGTCGCCGGCATGTGTACCGACGATACCGCCGCCCACAATCCGGTGCGTTTCCGCATCAAACAGTAATTTGGTAAAGCCTTCGTCACGTGCATTGGCCACGGCACGTCCTGACGCCGCCCAGGGAAAATGTCCCTTTTCCAGCTTGATTCCCCTGGTCTTTGCCTCGTCTTCGGTGATTCCGACCCAGGCCACCTCGGGGTCCGTATACGCGACCGAGGGAATAACACGGGCATCGAAGTATGCTTTATGGCCGGCGGCGGCTTCCGCAGCGACATGGGCTTCATGAACCGCCTTGTGGGCCAGCATGGGCTGGCCGACCAGATCACCAATCGCAAATATATGCGCCACATTGGTACGCATCTGGCCATCCACAGCAATAAAACCGCGCTCTGTGACGGCTACCCCGGCCTTGTCCGCCGCAATTTTTTTACCGTTTGGACTCCGTCCCACGGCCACCAGCACCATGTCATACACTTGCGGATCGGGCGCTTTGGCACCGGACTGCGCCGCTTCAAAGGTCACCTTAATACCCTCTGGCAGCGCTTCGACGGCCACGGTTTTTGTTTTGAGCATAATATTGTCAAACCGTTTTTCATTGAATTTCTGCCAGACTTTCACCATGTCACGGTCCGCGCCCTGCATCAGTCCATCCAGCATTTCAACAACATCAATGCGCGCACCCAGGGTTGAATACACCGTGGCCATTTCCAGTCCGATGATGCCGCCGCCAATGACGAGCATGCGCCTGGGGATTTTGCGCAATTGCAGCGCGCCGGTGGAGTCCACTATACGGGGATCCGGCTGGATGAATGGCAGGTTGACGACCGACGATCCGGCAGCAATGATGGCCTGCCTGAACTGGATCACCTTTTTTGCACCATCGGCCGACGTCACTTCAATATGATGTGCGCTGACGAATTGCCCGACACCCTGCACCACGTTCACCTTACGTGCCTTGGCCATACCGGCGAGTCCGCCGGTCATTTTACTGATGACCTTGTCCTTGTAACTGCGTAATTCATCCAGATTAATCACCGGCGCGCCGAACGTGACGCCATGGCTGGAAAGCGACGCGGCCTCGTCGATCACCGCAGCCACATGCAATAATGCTTTCGAGGGTATGCAGCCGACATTCAGGCAAACGCCACCCAGCGTTGAATAGCGTTCGACCAGCACCGTCGACATGCCCAGGTCCGCCGAACGGAACGCGGCAGAATAGCCGCCGGGGCCTGCGCCCAGCACCATCATGTCACACTCCATATCGACTTTCCCGCCATAATCCGACGCAATGGCGGGCGGGTTGGCGGTTGACACCGGCGGCGCGGCGACACCGGTGGCGGACGTTGGGGCTGACGTTGGGGCTGACGATGAGGCTGTCGCAGCCGCACTATCAGCTTCCAGTTCAAGCACCGCCGAACCTTCCGCAACCTTGTCACCCACCTTGACCTTGAGCGCTTTCACCCGGCCGGCGTGACTCGACGGAATTTCCATGCTGGCTTTGTCGGATTCAACGGTGATCAACGATTGATCGACCTTGATGATGTCACCTGGCTTGACCAGTAGCTCGATGACTTCCACTTCCTTGAAATCACCTATATCGGGAACGTTGACCTGAATGGTTGTCATGTAGTGGCTCCGAAATCAAAGTAGGGTTTTGCGCAGGTCGGCGATAACCTCCGCAAGATAAGTGGTGAATTTCGCGGCCATGGCACCGTCAATCACGCGATGATCATAGGAGAGGGATAACGGCAGCAGCAAGCGCGGTTCAAATTTGGCGCCATCCCAAACGGGTTTCAGCGCTGATTTGGACAGGCCCAGAATAGCGACTTCCGGGGCATTGATAATCGGGTGAACGCTGTACCGCCGATTCCACCCAGCGACGAGATCGTGAAACTCGCCCCCTGCATGTCGGCGGGCTTTAACTTTCCTTCCCGAGCCTGAAGTGACAGCTCGCCCATTTCAACGGCAATCTGCGTCAGACTTTTCTGGTCCGCGTTTTTGATGACCGGCACGACCAGACCATTGGGCGTGTCCGCAGCAAACCCGATGTGGTAATACTGTTTGACGATCAGGTTTTCGCCGTTGGCGTCCAGCGAAGAATTGAAAGCCGTGAATTTCTTCAGCGCAGCAACGCTGGCCTTGATGACAAATGCCAGCATGGTCAGTTTTACGCCGGATTTAGCCATCGCGGCATTGGACGATTTGCGGAATTCTTCCAGATCAGTAATGTCGGCCTCATCGAATTGCGTGACGTGCGGAATCATGACCCAGTTGCGATGCAAATTGGGTCCGCTGAGTTTTTTGATCCTTGACAGCGGCACGAGCTCGGTCGCGCCGAATTTGCTGAAATCAAGCGACGGCCAGGGCAGCAGATTCATGCCGCTGCCAGTGCTTACCGGGGCGCCCGTCACCGCGGGCGCCTGCATGACACCTTTCACGAAGGACTGCACGTCTTCAAGGGTGATGCGCGCTTTGGGGCCGGTGCCGGTCACGCGATTCAGGTCCACCCCCAATTCACGGGCAAACTTGCGAACCGAGGGCGAGGCATGGGCCTGCCGGTGGTCGGTGGCCGGTTCAGGCGCAACGCGCGGCGCGGCAACTGCTGCGGCTGGCGTGGCGCCCGGCGCGGCAGCACGGGTCGGCTCGGTCAGCGGCGCAGACACTGCCGCAGGTGTTGCTGCGGGGCTTGTGACGGCGGCAGGAGTGGCCGCGGCAGCGCCTTCATCGAGCATCACCACGACCGAACCTTCAGCCACTTTGTCGCCGACTTTAACCCTGATGTCCTGCACCACACCGGCATGGCTGGATGGAATTTCCATGCTGGCCTTGTCCGATTCCACCGTAATCAGTGACTGGTCCACCTTGATGGTATCACCGACCTTAACCATTAATTCGATCACTTCGACTTCTTTAAAGTCACCGATGTCAGGCACCTTGATTTCAATTGTACTCATCGCTTGGGCTCCGTGCGCTTGATGTTTGTTATTGTAAATGGCTACCGTCTTGACGTGCCCCTGCTACAGGGTCACCGGGTTCGGTTTGTCTGCGTCAATCTGGTATTTGGTGATCGCCTGCGATACCACCGCCGCAGAAATAACGCCTTCATCGGCCAGTGATTTTAAAGCAGCCACGACAACATAGTAACGGTTTACCTCAAAAAATTCGCGCAGTTTGGCCCTTGTATCGGAACGGCCGAAGCCATCCGTACCCAGCACTTTATAGCGGCGCCCCTGGGGGATAAATGCGCGCACCTGTTCCGCATAGGTGCGCATGTAGTCGGTCGAGACCACGATCGGCCCTTCCGTGTCCTGCAGGCATTGCGTGACATACGCCACCCGGGGTTGGTCGCCCGGGTGCAGCATGTTCCAGCGCTCGACGTCCTGCCCATCGCGGGCCAGCAGGGTAAATGAAGGTGCCGACCAGACGTCGGCAGCGATACCCCAGTCGGACTGCAGCAATTCGGCACCGGCAATGACTTCGCGCAAGATCGTCCCGGAACCCATCAACTGCACGCGATGCTTGCTGGCTGCCGGATTTTTCTGCAGCAGGTACAGCCCCTTGATAATGCCCTGTTCCTGGCCTTCTTTGATACCGGGATGGGCGTAATTCTCATTCATCAGGGTGATGTAATAGAACACATCTTCCTGATTGGTGATCATGCGCCGCAGGCCATCATGGATAATGACGGCCACTTCATGCGCAAAAGTCGGATCGTAGGGTACGCAGTTCGGTATGGTCGAGGCGATCACGTGGCTGTGACCGTCTTCGTGCTGCAGTCCCTCGCCATTCAGGGTGGTGCGCCCGGCCGTGCCACCGATCAGGAAGCCACGGGCGCGCATGTCACCTGCAGCCCAGGCAAGGTCGCCGATACGCTGCAACCCGAACATCGAGTAATAGGTGTAAAACGGGATCATGACGCGGTTGTTGGTGGAATACGATGTGGCGGCGGCAATCCAGGAACTCATGCCGCCTGCTTCATTAATCCCCTCCTGCAGAATCTGGCCCGCCTTGTCTTCGCGGTAGTACATGACCTGATCTTTGTCGACCGGCTCGTATAACTGTCCCACCTGACTGAAAATACCGATCTGGCGGAACAGTCCCTCCATCCCGAAGGTCCGTGATTCGTCCACCATGATCGGCACGATCCGTGGCCCCAGGCTCGGGTCACGCAACAGGGCGGTCAGGATGCGCACATAAGCGGCCGTTGATGAGATTTCACGTCCTTCCGCGGTCGGTTCCAGCAACGCCTTGAATGTGATCAGGTCTGGCACAGTCAGGATTTCATCGGCCTTCTGGCGACGCTGCGGCAAATACCCGCCCAGCGCTTTGCGCCGTGCGTGCAGATACTGCATTTCCGGAGTGTCATCGCCAGGTTTGTAAAATGGTATCGACGGCAATTCGGCATCGGCTATCGGCAGCTGAAAACGGTCGCGCATGGCCTTGACGGCTTCGTCGTCCAGTTTCTTGGTGTTATGCGCGGTATTGCGCGCCTCACCGGATTTGCCGAAACCGAAGCCTTTCACGCTTTTTGCCAGAATGACGGTAGGCAGCCCCCTGTTTTCCTGCGCCACCTTGAAGGCGGCATATATCTTGTGCGGATCGTGACCACCACGCGTCAGGCGCCAGATATCATCGTCCGACATTTTGCTGACCAGCTCCAGCAATTTCGGATGCTTGCCGAAGAAGTGGGAGCGCACATAAGCACCATCTTTGGCCTTGTAGTTCTGGTATTCACCGTCGACGGTTTCCATCATGACACGCTGCAGAATGCCGTCTTTGTCGCGGGCAAGCAGCTCGTCCCAGCCCGAACCCCAGATCACCTTGATGACATTCCAGCCGGCACCACGGAAATCCGATTCCAGTTCCTGGATGATTTTACCGTTGCCGCGCACCGGACCATCCAGACGCTGCAGATTACAGTTCACCACCATGACCAGGTTATCCAGCTGTTCACGGCCGGCCATTCCGATCGCGCCCATCGATTCAGGCTCGTCCATTTCACCATCGCCGCAGAAGGCCCAGACCTTGCGGTTGGCCGTATCGGCAATATGACGGGCGTGCAGGTATTTCAGAAACCGCGCCTGATAAATGGCCATCAGCGGACCCAGACCCATCGACACGGTCGGGAACTGCCAGAAGTCCGGCATCAGTTTGGGATGCGGATACGAGGACAGGCCTTTGCCATCGACCTCACGACGGAAATGCAGCAACTGGTCTTCAGTCAGGCGGCCTTCCAGAAAGGCCCGGGCATAAATACCGGGCGATGAATGCCCCTGAATATAGAGCAGATCTCCACCGTGATTTTCGGTGGGCGCATGCCAGAAATGGTTGAAGCCGATGCCCAGCATATTGGCCAGCGAGGCAAAACTCGACAGATGCCCGCCCAGATCGCCATCGAACCGGTTCGCTTTAACCACCATGGCCATCGCATTCCACCGCATCATGGATCGCAGACGTTCTTCGATGACGAGGTCACCGGGACAATGTTCACCCATGTCCGCCGGTATGGTATTGACATAGGCCGTGTTACTTGAAAAGGGGATATGCGCACCGCGCCGGCGCGCCAGGTCAACCATACGCTCCATCAGGTAATGTGCCCGTTCAGGACCTTCCTTTTCCAGGACCGATTCCAGTGCTTCCAGCCACTCCTGGGTTTCTAATTGATCAGGATCGTCGCTCTGCGTCTGAATCGGCGCCATGGCGCCGTCAATTGGGGTTGGCATGACTTGCTCTCCTATTTTTTGAGTCTGCAACTGTCCGTCCAGACTGGTTTATTTTTCAAATGAAACACTACAGTTGGCACTGTGGGGTTTTCAAATCTGTCCCATGCGCCAGTTTAGGCGGTAATCGATCAGTATGTCATGACTGATTGTACGAAAATTTGCGCGCAAAGAAGCACCGGGCAACCGGTTTCGCCACTATAACACGGTTTTTTTATTTTTCAAATGGCGGTATTGAATTTCATATTATGAAATTCAACTGCACTAACGCGCAACATGTCATAATAAAAACATCATGATTTGCCGCTAGCCACGCAATGTCCTGATTTTTCGCCATGTAACGACAACGATGCACACGCCTGAAACCTGCGCTGTGAGCATCCGAGACACGACAACTCCTGAAAAAGGCGATCCACCATGCCAGTCAACCCGCCAGCAGCAGCAACAGTTCCCGACGATCCCCGTGACACGCGTTTCGGTGCTGTGACGCACCAAGTCACCAACCAGTCGACCGATCTTGTTGATTACAACCTGTTCAAATCAGACGCCGCACTGGTTGAGGCCGTCGTTCGCGAAGGGGCGCAATGGGCAGTGCCGGATCTGTCGCGTTTTGGCGCCCTGTGTGGACGCGCCGACTATCTCGAACTGGGCCACCTGGCCAACAAGTTTCAGCCGGAACTGGAAACCCATGACCGGCATGGTCGCCGTATTGACCTGATCCGGTTTCATCCGGCCTATCACACACTCATGCAAACGGCCATTGCCGAAGGTATCCACTCGTCACATTGGACCGATCCCGGACCCGGCGCTCATGTCGCCAGAGCCGCAAAATTCTACATGCAGTCACAGGTGGAAGCCGGTCATGGCTGCCCGATCACCATGACTTCTGCCGCCGTGCCCAGCCTGCTGCTCCAGCCGGACCTGGCCAAGGACTGGCTTCCCAAAGTCACGGCACGACACTACGATCCGCGCAATTGTCCGCACGACAGCAAACCGGGGCTCACCATTGGCATGGCCATGACCGAAAAACAGGGCGGCTCTGATGTCAGAGCCAATACAACGCGCGCCCTGCCGACAGGCGAGGGCGGGCCGGGCCAGCTTTATGAACTGGTCGGCCACAAGTACTTTGTGTCGGCACCGATGTGCGACGCCTTTCTGGTCTTGGCACAGACAGAGAATGGCCTATCCTGTTTTCTGTTACCACGCTGGCGTCCTGACGGCACCAGGAACCCGCTGCAGATCCAGCGCCTGAAAAAGAAAATGGGCAACCAGTCCAACGCTTCAGCAGAAACCGAATTGCGTGGCGCTTTGGCGTGGATGGTCGGTAAAGAAGGTCGCGGCGTACCGACCATTATCGAAATGGTCTCAATGACGCGCTTTGATTGCATGATAGGTTCCTCGGCAGCGATGCGAATGGCCATTGCACAGGCGCTGCACCATTGCAGTCAACGTCGTGCTTTTGGCCGGCTCCTGCTTGAACAGCCTCTCATGCAGAATGTACTGGCTGATCTGGCGCTGGAGTCGGAAGCAGCCACCGCGCTCACCCTGCGGATCGCGCGTGCCATGGACAGGCGGCAAAATGCGCCGGGCTCACACGACGACCTTCTGGCGCGCCTGATGACCGCCGTCGGTAAATACTGGATATGCAAGCGCACCCCCAACCATGCCTATGAAGCGATGGAATGTCTGGGCGGCAGCGGCGTGATGGAAGATTCAATAATGCCGCGACTCTACCGTGAGGCACCGGTCAACGCGATATGGGAAGGGAGCGGCAATGTGCAGTGCCTTGACGTACTGCGCGCGATACACAGAACCCCCGCTGTACTGACCGCTTATTTCAACGAGGTCGCGCCCTCGCGCCATCGGCATCCCGGTCTGGACAGTTACATCGCCGCACTCGAAAATGACCTGCAGGATGCAGCCGGTCTCGAGTTTCGTGCGCGCAATCTGGTGGATCGTTTGGCGCTGGGAATGCAGGCCTCGCTCCTGCTGCTTCATGCCCCGGATTTTGTCGCGGAGGCATTTTGCCGCTCGCGTCTGGAACTCGTGGGGCCGCACAATTATGGCAGCCTGCCGGCCGGTTGTGATGCGGCCCGCATTATTGCACGCGCGCTGCCGCTTCAGATCGACCCTGGGTCTGAACAACCGGACTGACCCGGTGGCGCGGCACTACGGCCTGGATTTGATTTTACGCTCGACCACCAGACTCCAGCCAAGCCGCCGCCTGATTTCTTCGGTCGAGGGGGGCGGCCGTTTTTCACATTGTCGTTCATGCAAGTAAAGGCGAATCTGTTCTTTGGTGGGCATGATGTGCCTCCGGTAAATACTGGGTCACTGCGGTTCGGGTTCCGGGATACGCCAGCTTGATACAGTCAGACTACACACCCGGCGCGCGTCCTGATCGACTGAACATCGCGTCATTTCAATGGCAATTCCAGCGTTCAGGCACCGGTGAAACCCGCGACCTGGCAATGAGGGTAACGTTCTGACTTCATTAACGGCAGTGCGCCAGAAAACGTTAATTGATCGCAGTCTGGCATGCAATCGCCACAACATAACCGTGCCAACGGTTTATAATCTTTGTTAATACCGACCATTTCATGCCGAACCCCGATGACCGCACAATCCAGCCAGAAAAACCCGTTACTCGAATTTCACGACTTGCCACCGTTCGATGCCATCCTGGCCAGCGATGTCAGCCCTGCCATCACGGCATTGCTGGCCCGATGCCGGAGCGTCGTGCAGCAGGTCGAGTCTGACCCGGACCAGGCCAGCTGGGACAACATCGTCATTCCACTGGACGACGTCACCGAACAGCTCGGTCGCGTATGGGATCTGGTCAGCCATCTGCACAGTGTTTGCGACACACCGGCACTGCGCGCGGCGTATAACGAGAACCAGCCACAGATCACCGAATTTTATACATCACTGGGCCAGAACCTGCAGTTATACAAAAAATACAAGGCCCTGCAGCAGAGCGATGAATTCACGCACTTTTCACCTGCACGAAAAAAAATTATTGACAATGCGATACGAGACTTCAAACTCTCCGGCGCTGAATTGTCCGATGAAAAAAAACGCCGTTACGCCGAGATACAGGAGCAGCTGGCCAGACTGGCCACCACGTATTCCGAACACATACTGGATGCCATTAACCACTACTGCCTGCAGATTGCCGACAAACAGCAACTGACCGGTCTGCCCGACGACGTGATACTGGCAGCACAGACCCGGGCACAGCAGATGGATAAGACCGGTTACGTGTTCGGCCTGCAGTTTCCGTCGTTTTATCCCATTCTGCAGTATGCCGAGAACCGCGATTTACGTGCCACCGTATATCGCGCCAACACGACCAAGGCATCTGAGCTGGGAGAGAACCCGGCATGGGATAACTCGGCTGTCATGGACCAGATTCTGGCATTGCGCGCTGAAGAAGCCCGTCTGCTCGACTATGCCAGTTATGCGCAGGTCTCGCTGGTACCGAAAATGGCCGACAGTCCGGAGCAGGTCAGTCAGTTCCTGCTTGATCTGGCGCGCCGCGCACGACCCCATGCGGAACAGGATCTGCACGAATTGCGCACCTTCGCTGCAGAAAGCCTCGGCATCGCCAGTCTGGAAGCGCATGACATTGCGTACGCTTCAGAAAAACTGCGGGAACAGCGCTACTCGTTTTCGGATCAGGAAGTAAAAAACTATTTTCCCGAACCTGCGGTCCTCGCGGGCCTGTTTCGCGTCGTCAAAACACTGTACGGTATCGACATCCGGCGTGATGACGCCAGTACCTGGCATCCTGATGTGAAGTTTTACCGGATTGAACAACAGGGGCAATTAGTCGGCCAGTTTTATCTGGACCTGTACGCCAGACAGAACAAGGAGGACGGCGCCTGGATGCACGGAACACGACGTCGGCGTCGCACCGGACAGGGAATCCAAACACCGGTTGCTTACCTGATTTGCAACTTTACCGAACCGGCTGCCGGCAAACCGGCCTATTTTACCCATGACGACATCATTACCCTGTTCCATGAATTCGGCCACGGCATGCACCATCTGCTCACCGAGGTCGACGAACTGGGCGTATCCGGTATCGGCGGTGTCGAATGGGATGCGGTCGAGTTACCGTCCCAGTTTATGGAAAATTTCTGCTGGGAATGGGAAATTTTACAACAGATGAGTGCGCATTCTGAGACCGGAAAGCCGCTGCCACGCAGTTTATATGACAAAATGACGGCAGCCAGAAATTTTCAGTCCGGTCTGCAGACCTTACGCCAGGTCGAATTGGCCCTGTTTGATCTGTCGCTTCATAATGGCGAATTAGAACAAAAACAACTGAGCGTTCAAGCGCTGTTAAACCAGGTCCGATCCCAGGTTTCGGTCATGCAAACACCTGAATTCAACCGGTTTCAGCACGGTTTCAGCCATATTTTTTCAGGCGCGTATGCAGCCGGCTACTACAGTTACAAATGGGCTGAAGTCCTGTCGGCAGATGCGTACGCAGCGTTTGAAGAGGCTGGTAACAATGCCGGGACAGGCATAAAATTTCAGCGTGAAATACTGGCAGTCGGTGGTTCGCGTCCCGCAATGGAGTCGTTTATTGCATTTCGCGGCCGGCCGCCCGAAATTGATGCGCTATTGCGGCACAGCGGCATGGCATCCTGATACCGATGACGGATTCTTTTTTACTTTTTATTCTGGAAGCGAAAATGATGGTACCTCGAATTTTATTATCCCTGATGTTCCTGCTGATCAGCCTGTCAGCACAGGCCCAGCTTTATAAATGGACAGACGCAGATGGCAAGGTGACTTACAGCGACATGCCACCACCCAACTCGGCGGTCAAAGTGGAGACCAAGTCGCTTTCATCGGCTGACTCAAATGTGGCGCTGCCGTTTGAGCTTGCCGCCGCGGCAAAAAATTCACCGGTGGTGTTTTATTCTGCCACCACATGCGCACCGTGCGATGACGGGCGCAATTATTTGAAACAGAACGGTATTCCTTTTTCAGAAAAGACCGTCAATACCAACGCTGATTTTGACAAATTCAGAAAAATCAGTGGCGGGTCGAATCTGCCTTATCTGATCATCGGAAAAGTAAAAATACTGGGCTTTAATTCGTCCGACTGGCGCAGCAACCTGACTCAGGCAGGCTATCCCGAGTCCAGCATGCTGCCCAATGACTATCAGTATCCGGCCCCCGAACCGATCGTGCCTGCGGTCGCCGCGACCCCAACCGCCACCCAGCCAGCGCTGAGCCAGCCCGAACCGCCGGCACGCGACCCCAATGGATTCCAGTTTTAATGACCCGTATTGATTTTCACAGCAATGTCAGCCACCCGCTGGAATACGCTTGCCGACTTACCCGGAAAGCTCTGGCGGCAGGCTGTCAGTTGGTCGTGCGCCATCAGGATGTCGCCCAACGGACTGAATTCGACCAGTTGCTCTGGACCTTCTCTGACGTTGATTTCTTACCGCACGTCGCCGATGACCATCCTTTGGCCGGGCTTACCCCGGTACTGCTGAGTATCGACACAGACCCGGGTGCAATACCCGCTTACCATCACAATGACATTCTGCTCAATCTCGCTGACCGGATACCGGCCGATTTCAACCGGTTTGAACGCCTGATTGAAATCGTGCCGCAGGATCCTGAATCCACGCAGGCGGGCCGCGAGCGTTACCGGCATTACCAGCAGCAGGGTTACCCACTCAACCATATCAACGCCAAATGAACTCTGCCTCCCACCTGGAAAACAGCATTCCCCTGCTCACGGAAGTCATCGCACTCGACGACTCACCGCCGGCGACAGACACCACGTCGCACCACCAGCCTGCACAGGACGGCACGGCACAACCGTCCGATCATGCAGACATGCTGACGGCAGGCCAGGTGATCAGCCCCGAAGCGCTGGAACAGCTCGAAAAAAATATTCGGGAAAACGTGTTACGCCAGTTGCTCACCCGGGTTGATTTCGTACTGGAACACCGGGTCCGGGACGGCCTGGCCGATGTGCTGCAGACAGCCGTCGATGGCCTGGCAAAAGACATACGACTCGGCCTGTCCAGGTCACTTGAAGAAGTCATCCACCGGACCGTCAGTCAGGAAATTTCAAAAATTCAGTCTGGTCAGTCTAAAAACGGATAATCAGGACAGCTTGCCGACGGTGATTTCTGCCGCTTTTTCATCAAACCCGATACGTGGCGAAAATTTGGCGCATTTCATGGGAAACCGCGAGTGAAAGTGCTTCACATTTCCTGATCCCGAAATGACCTTGCGCACAAACTGATAGTACGCATCCATGTCAATGACATGCACGACCACAAAATAGTCATATTCACCCGACACAAAATAACACTGCATGACCTGTCCTTCCTTGGCCATGCGCTGTTCAAATTCGAGCATGGATTCTTCGCTCTGGTTGGATAAGGACACCTCCAGGAAAGCCAGCATGCCATAGCCCAGCGCAAACGGATCGACCATCGCCACTTCCGCGCTGATGACACCGGCAGAACGCATGTCACGGATGCGTCTGAGACAGGTCGGCTGGGAGATATGCACCCGCTCGGCAAGAATCCGGGTCGGAATCTGATTATCTTTTTGTAGAAGATTGAGAATTTTTCGATCAACTTTGTCAAGCAGGTATTGTTTAGGCATGGTGACAATTAAATTATTAATAAGTAACGCGTCGATTCAGGACCCCAGTATGTCCGATAAAGTTCTTCCCAAGAATTAGTTTTCGATATACATTCTAGCCAGTCAGGAATCTGAACCCTTGTTGAAAAATAACCCCCGTCGATCTTCGGAGAATTATATGCAATTCAAATCATCCTTCATCAGTCTGTGCACCTGCTGCATGCTGGCTGCGCCACTTTACGCCGCCGATGACCTTATAGTCAGGATCGGTCACGCCGGCCCGATTTCCGGTCCCAGCGCCCATTTAGGCAAGGATAACGAAAATGGCGCGAAAATGGCGATTGAAGAATTGAATGCTAAAGGTACCATGATCGGTGGCAAAAAAGTAAAATTTGAACTGCTCTCTGAGGACGATGCAAGCGATCCGAAACAGGGTGCCGCCGTCGCAGAAAAACTGGTGGATGCCAAAGTTAACGGCGTCGTCGGCCACCTGAATTCCAGCACCTCGATTGCCTCCGCCAAGATCTACAGTGTGGCCGGCATACCGCAGATATCACCGGCGACGACATCTCCCGTGTATACCTCGATGGGCTTCAAAACCACGTTCCGGGTGGTCGCCAATGACGGCCAGCTGGGAGGCACCCTGGGTCGCTACGCGGTACAGAACCTCAACGCCAAAACCATTGCCGTCATTGATGACCGGACGGCCTACGGTCAGGGTGTTGCCGATGAATTCATCAAGGGTGTCAAGGCCAAAAACCCGTCCATCAAATTTGCCCAGCGGCAGTATACCAACGATAAAGCGACTGATTTCAATGCCATCCTGACGTCCATCAAGGCATCCAAACCTGATGTCATTTTCTATGGCGGTATGGACTCGGTGGCCGGTCCGATGTTACGCCAGATGAAAGCACTCGAGATTCACGCCAAGTTTATGGGCGGGGATGGTATCTGCACCACAAAATTGCCTGAACTGGCCGGCGATGGTCTGGGTGACCATCTGGTCTATTGTGCCGAAGCGGGTGGCGTTGTTGCTGCACAGAAAAAAGCATCCGATGATTTCCGTGCAGCGTATAAAAAACGGTTCGGCATGGACGTGGTTCTGTATGCCCCCTACGATTACGATGCCGTAATGACGTTGGCTGATGCGATGCAGCAGGCGAAATCGTCGGATCCGGCAGTGTACTTACCTTTTCTGCAAAAGATTAATCATAAGGGAGTGACTGGCGATATCGCTTTTGATAAAAAAGGCGACATTAAGGATGGCACCCTGACGCTGTTTTCGTTCCAGGCAGGTAAGAAGGAAGAATTGGAAGTGATCAAATAAACCCGATCACCTGATCCGGCAGGCTCGCCCAATAAAAAAAGCACCGAGGTGCTTTTTTTATTGGGCGGCCGGGCATGCAGCCGGACAGATCCATGTTATTTCAGGCTCAGGATCCATTTCACCAGGGTATGTGCCTCAGCGTCAGTCACTTGCGTATTGGGGGGCATGGCCATCGGTCCCCAGGTGCCGCTGCCGCCTTTCAGGACTTTCTGGACCAGTTTATCTTCCGCGTCCTTCTGACCTGCATATTTTTTTGCCACGTCTTTGTAGGACGGTCCGACCAGTTTATTGTCGACCGAATGGCAGGCCAGGCAGTTTTTGGACTTGGCTAACTCTTCCGGCGTGGCCATTACGGCGCCGGATGCCAGGGCCGCGACTAGTACAAATAAGATACGTTTCATATAATTCTCCAATAAATAAACCTGATAAAAATACGTGATTTCCATTAAACTCAACTGCACCGACAAAAAACTTAATACAATTCAACAAAATCATGTAATTATTATGCATTGTAATAATGGTCACAAGGAATTTTTGCCATGATATTGATATTACTCACTATCACTTTAGCTGCTTTAAAGTTTTTCGACGTCTCTTTTATGGATAATGTTTCCTGGTGGTGGATTGTGGGTCTGTTTTTTGTCACGTTTGTCTGGTTTGAGTTCTTTGAACGCCTGCTCGGGTTAGACAAGAAAAAAGCCCACGACGAATACAATCGTGTCCAGAAACAGCGCGCCAAAAGAACGCTTGATAAAAATAAATAGTGCGTCCCTGTGGCTCGTTCCTGCTGACTTGTCTGTTCCGCCCCTAATCCGTTACCGCTCCCACACTGGCGCTTTTTGCCAGGGCGGCATATTTCGCCAGCACACCACGGGTGTAACGCGGTGCCGGCGCTTTCCAGGCCGCTCTGCGCTGCGCAATGTCTGATTCAGGCACATTTAACTGTATCAGCTGATGCAGCGCGTCGATGGTGATCGAATCACCTTCCTGAACCAGGGCTATGGTGCCGCCTGCATACGCTTCCGGAGAAACATGACCCACGACCATGCCCCAGGTACCGCCGGAAAACCGTCCGTCCGTCACCAGCCCCACCGATTCGCCCAAACCTTTCCCTATAATAGCAGAAGTGGGCGCTAACATCTCAGGCATGCCCGGTCCGCCTTTGGGGCCCAGATAACGCAAGACCAGCACATCGCCAGGTTGTATTCTATCGCCAAGGATCGCATCCATGGCACTGTACTCATCATCAAACACGCGGGCAGGCCCGGTAATCACGGGGTTTTTCAGGCCGGAGATTTTCGCCACACAGCCCTCGGGCGACAGATTCCCTTTCAATATCGCCAGGTGTCCCTGTGCATAGATCGCGTCCCCGACAGGGCGGATCACGGGATTACCGGTCTTGGGCTGATCCGGCACATGTGCCAGTTCTTCAGCCAGCGTGCGTCCGGTGATGGTGATGCAATCGCCGTGCAACAGCCCGGCATTCAGCAGCAACTTCATGACTTGCGGAATGCCGCCTGCCTGATGCAGATCGGTCGCGACATACTGGCCTGACGGTTTCAGATCGCAGATGACCGGCACGCGCAAACGCACACGCTCGAAATCGTCCAGTGACCATTCAACCTCTGCCGCATGCGCGATCGCCAGATAGTGCAATACCGCGTTGGTCGAACCGCCTGTAGCCATAATCACCGCCACGGCATTTTCGATCGACTTCCGGGTAATGATGTCGCGCGGCTTCAGATCGCGTTTGACCGCGTCCAGCAGCACCCGCGCGGACTGCGCGGCAGAACCGGTTTTTTCGTCATCCGGATTGGCCATGGTCGACGAGTACAGCAGCGACATGCCCAACGCTTCAAACGACGACGACATGGTGTTGGCCGTGTACATACCGCCACACGATCCTGACGAGGGACAGGCGTTCCGTTCGATGCCCTCAAAATCTTCCTGCGACATCCGGCCTGCGGTAAACTCGCCCACAGCCTCGAAAGCCGAGACGATCGTCAGATCCTTGCCCTTCCATTTACCCGGCTTGATCGTCCCGCCATACACATAAATTCCCGGTACATTGGTGCGCGCCAGTGCAATCATGCCACCCGGCATATTTTTATCGCAACCGCCGATGACCACACAACCATCCATCCACTGGCCATTGACAGCCGTCTCAATACAGTCAGCAATGACTTCACGGGAAATCAGCGAATATTTCATGCCTTCGGTCCCCATCGACATGCCATCAGAAATCGTCGGGGTACCAAAGACCTGCGGATTGGCCCCCACTTCTTTCAGGGTCCTGATCGCAATATCGGCCAGTTTCTGTAATCCTGAATTGCACGGTGTTATGGTCGAGTGGCCATTCGCCACGCCGACCATCGGCTTGTCGAAATCGCCTTTCTCGTAACCCATCGCGTAGTACATGGATCGATTCGGGCTGCGTGACACACCCTGGGTAATATTTCTGGAACGTCGATTAAAACCGGAATCATTGCTCATAGCTTGCCCCTTAAATGAATTGTCATAGCATGCCTTGCCAAATCATACCTGTCCAATATATGATTAACGAATAATTGATATATTTAAAATATGAATAGAACTGCGATGATCGAAATCCGCCAACTGCGTTATTTTGTCGCGGTCGCTGAAGAAATGCATGTGGGGCGCGCCGCACAGCGCCTGCACATGACCCAACCACCCTTGTCGCAATCCATACAGGGCCTGGAAGCCTTGTTGGGTGTTGATCTTTTTATCAGACAAAAACGGGGTATTACGCTGAGCGCTGCCGGCCTGGCCCTGCTGCCAGAGGCGCGCCGGCTTATTAAAGACAGCCTGGCTCTGCCCGAATTGGTGCAGAGCGCCGCCAAAGGCGAGCTGGGCCAGCTATCGGTCGCCTTTGTGTCGACGGCGGATTATAACCTGCTGCCATCGGTGTTGCGCGACTTCAGAAAACGCTATCCGCAGGTGCAGCTCAGCCTGCGCGAATCAACCAGTGATGTGCAACTGGAAGCACTGCGTACCGGCCAGATCGACGTCGGCCTGATGATTCCACCGATTCCGGAAAAATTCAACGACCTGCTGCACTACCAGACTGTCATTTCCGAACCGCTGATACTGGCCGCACCCGCCGATTTACCGGTTCTGGGCAGTAAAAAGCCTGTTTCGCTGCTGGATTGTCAGGGGCAACCGTTAATTATCTTTCCGCGCGCTATCGCACCGGCGTTTTATGACAGCATCGTCGGCTGCTTTCAACAGGTCGGCCTGACGCCCGACATCGGACAGGAAGCGATCCAGATGCAGACCATCATTGGTCTGGTTTCTGCTGGCATGGGAATCGCGCTTGTGCCACAATCCGTTTCTAACCTGAACCGGCCCGGTGTGATTTATCGGGAACTTGCTGACGCCACGCCCCAGATCGAAACCGGACTGGCATGGCGCAAGGACAATCACTCCCCGGTTTTAAACGCTTTTATTGAATTAGTCAGGAAAAACATACTATGCCCTTAATCCACCCCATGCCAAATCCGGTCGCCATTCAACTGGGTCCCCTGGCAGTTCACTGGTACGGCTTGATGTACATGCTCGCTTTCATCCTGTTTCTGCTGGTCGGACGCATCCGGTTAAGGCAGCCGCATATTGCCGCAGCGGGCTGGAAATTTGACGATCTGGAAGACATGCTATTTTATGGCGTGCTTGGCGTCGTCATCGGCGGACGGCTCGGTGAGGTCATTTTTTATCAGCCCCTTTACTATGCGCAGAACCCGCTGGAAATCGTTGCCGTCTGGAAGGGCGGCATGTCCTACCATGGCGGCTTTCTGGGCGTGCTGCTGGCTCTGGCGCTCTGGGCACGAAAGGCCAAACGCAATGTGCTGGATGTTTACGATTTGATTGCGCCGCTCGTGCCTCTGGGTTACGCCTGTGGACGGATCGGCAATTTCATCAATGCTGAATTATGGGGGCGGGTTGCTGACCCGAGCCTGCCCTGGGCCATGATCTGGCCCAATGTTGACCGGTTGCCGCGCCATCCGTCGCCACTGTATCAGGCTCTGGTCGATGGCGTTCTGGCGTTCATTCTGCTCTGGCTGTATGCGCGCAAGGCCAGACCGCGACTGGCTGTCGGCGCCATGTATGTTTTGCTGTACGGTTGCGCACGTTTTTTTACCGAATATTTTCGCGAACCGGACTGGACAGTGTATGTCTTCAATCTGCCGGTATCAGCCGGACAGGTCCTGTCGCTGCCGATGATTCTGTTTGGTCTGTGCGCACTTTATTTTTCTTACCACTCTGAAAAACATGTCTGATAACGCCAATTTATTTTCTCTTATCGAGGCCAATTCACCGCACCAGCGCGACTCGGCGTGCCTGATCACCCAGCAAGGTGTACCTTACAGTTGGAATGACCTGCACCAGGCGACTGCGAAAATTGCTCATTTACTGACCAGCCTGAACCTTCCCAAAGGTGCGCGCATTGTGTCGCATGTTGAAAAATCGCCGGAAGCCCTGCTGCTGTATCTGGCCACGCTGCGGGCTGGCTTCATATTTGTTCCGCTGAACACGGCCTATCAATCGGCCGAAATGCGCTATTTTATAGAAGACGCCCAACCGTCGGTGGTCGTGTGCAGTCCGAAGAATTTCGGCTGGCTGGCTCAACTGGCATTTCAGCTCGGTTGTGAGCACGTGTTTACCCTGGACGATATTCTGCCCAATCAGGGCAGCCTGCTGCAGCGCGCTGCGCCTTTGCCCGGCGACTACCCGACGGTCCATTCGTCGGCGGATGATATCGCTTCCATCATCTATACGTCCGGCACGACGGGCAAAAGCAAAGGTGCCATGCTCAGTCACGGCAATTTGAGCTCGAACGCCCATGCGCTGCAGACCGCCTGGCAATGGCAGTCCAGCGATGTCCTGCTGCATTGTCTGCCCCTGTTTCACGTGCACGGCCTGTTTATTTCATGTCATGTTGCCCTGCTGTCGGGCAGCCGGATGATTTTTTTGCCGAAATTCGACGCGCACAAGGCACTGGCGCTGATGAACCAGAGTACCGTGTTCATGGGCGTGCCGACTTACTATGTGCGACTGCTGGAACAGCCGGGACTGAGCCAGGCGCCGTGTCGCACGATCCGCCTGTTCATTTCCGGATCGGCACCGCTGCTGACCGAAACCTTCCATGCATTTCAGCAGCGCACCGGTCACACGCTGCTGGAACGCTACGGCATGAGCGAAACCAACATTATCTGTTCCAATCCCTCTCAGGGGGAACGTAAGGCGGGCACCGTCGGCCGTGCGTTAGCCGGGCAACAGGTGCGTATCGTCACCGATGACGGACAGCCCTGCGATAGCGGGGTTGTCGGACACATCGAAGTGAAGGGCCCGAACGTATTCAAGGGATACTGGCGCAACCCGGAAAAAACCGCACTGGCGTTCACCGCCGACGGCTACTTCAAGACCGGCGACCTCGGCAAACTGGATGGTGACCATTATCTGACCATAGTCGGGCGCAGCAAAGACCTCATTATTTCCGGCGGCTACAACATTTACCCGAAAGAGATTGAACTTCTGCTGGATGCCTTGCCCGGTGTGGTGGAATCGGCTGTGATCGGCATCCCGCATACCGATTTCGGTGAGGCAGTGTGTGCGGTTCTGGTTTGTGACAGGCCGGTCGATACTGACCAGCTTATCGTGACGCTGAAAACACAGGTCGCCAATTTCAAAGTGCCCAAGAAAATGGTTATAGTGGACGAATTGCCCCGCAACAGTATGGGGAAAGTGCAAAAGAACCTGTTGAGAACCCGATTCAGTTAAACCCCAGTTCATTTTAACCAAACTTCCATGTCCCCCGACGACTATTGCCAACAGAAAGCCGCACAAAGCGGCTCCAGCTTCTACTACAGTTTTTTATTCCTGCCCAGACCCCGGCGTCTGGCCATTACCGCCCTGTATGCGTTCTGCCGCGAGGTTGATGACGCCGTTGACGAAACCAGTGATGCAACAGTCGCGCAAAGCAAACTGATCTGGTGGCGCTCGGAAATTGGCGCCATGCTGTCAGGGCATCCAACACACCCGGTAACCCGCGCACTGTTGCCGCACATGGAAACCTACCACCTCGAGGGCGCTCATTTGCTGGCCATCATCGACGGCATGGAAATGGATCTGACCCAGACCCGCTACCTTGATTACATCGCCTTGCAGCGCTACTGCTGGCATGTGGCGAGCGTGGTCGGCATTCTGTCGGCCAGCATCTTCGGCGCAACCCGACCGGGGACGCTGGCGTTTGCGGAAAAGCTTGGCCTGGCCCTGCAGCTCACCAACATCATCCGCGACGTGGGCGACGATGCAAGAAAAGGCCGCATCTACCTGCCGGTCAATGAGCTGCAGCAGTTCGGCGTGACGGCAGCAGACATTCTGAATGCCCGGCACAGTGAGCGATTTGTCGCGCTCATGCAATTTCAATACGAACGTGCGCAGGCCTGCTATGACGAGGCGTTGGCCCTGTTGCCGAAAGAAGATCGCCGCGCGCAGCGCACCAGTTTGATTATGGCAGCCATTTATCGCACCATCCTGGTTGAAATCAGGGAAGATGGCTTCAAGGTATTAAACCACCGCATCTCGCTCACGCCACTCAGAAAATTAGGGTTGGCCTGGATCACCTACGTAAAAGGTTAAACCCCAAAATGAAGTATGCCGTCATTGGTGCCGGCTGGGCAGGCTGCAGTGCTGCAGTCGAACTGGCCCGGCGTGGACATCAGGTAGCACTGTTCGAGGCCTCTCGCACACTGGGCGGGCGCGCCCGGCAGGTGAGCGTCCACGGCCTGATGCTCGACAATGGTCAGCACATCTTGCTGGGTGCCTACAAGGCCACCCTTGGCCTGTTCGATACCCTGAAGCTCCGGCAAGACCGGGTGTTACGGCGTCTGCCGTTGCAGATGTGCTACCCGGAGGGCTCGGGGGGAATGGTTTTTGCAGCGCCCAGGTTGCCATCGCCCCTGCACATGCTGGTCGCATTAATCCGCGCCACCGGATTGACTCGCGCGGACAAACTGGCGCTGGCCCGCTTTTCAAGCGCCGCGCGATGGATGGACTGGCAACTCCATACTGACTGCACGGTAGCCGAATTACTGGACCGCTTTGACCAGACCGACAATCTTAACCGCCTGATGTGGCACCCGCTGTGCATTGCCGCCCTGAATACCCCCGCGCATCGTGCCTCGGCCATCGTATTTTTAAACGTACTGAAAGACAGCCTGGGATCGCGCCGCGCTGCGTCAGACATGCTGATTGCGCGCACTGATCTGACCCGCCTGCTGCCGGAGCCTGCTGCCCGGTTTGTTGAGGCGCACGGAGGAACGGTTCATCCCGGTTGCGCCGTGCAATCGGTCACGCGTAGTGGAGACCAATGGCAACTGGTTTTGCCGGCCACTCATCCCGCCGGACCGGCACTGGCTGACCAGCGCTATGATGGCCTGGTCATTGCGACGCCCGCTGAAACCGCGGGTCATTTATTAACGCCATTTAATCTGGCAAGCCACATTCCCCGCTTTGAGTATGAACCCATCACCACCTGCTACCTGAAATATCCGCCCGGCACCCGTTTATCGCGCCCATTCATGGCACTGGCTGAAGATCCGGGTCGCCACGCGTATGGCCAATTTGTTTTTGATCGCGGGCAACTCGATGGCCATGCGGGATTATTCGCCGTCGTCATCAGTGGGTCGCAACAGGCCATCGAATCCGGTCACGCCGAACTGGCGACCCGCTGCGCACAGCAACTGGCCACCGATTTGAAACTGCCTGAATTAACGCACCCCGAATGGAGTCAGGTCATTACCGAGAAGCGCGCCACGTTTGCCTGCACACCGAACCTGCAGCGGCCCACCCATGCCCTGCCCCTGCCACGGTGCGCGCTCGCCGGCGACTACACACAGAGTCGTTATCCGGCCACGTTGGAGACCGCCGTGCAAAGCGGTATAATGGCGGCAGATTGTGTCGCCGGAGACCACGAAAGCATCAATGAATCCCGATTTTGATCAACCTGTCCTGCGCACCGCCGGTCAATTCGGCATGGCATTTGGCGCCGCGCTGCTCGGCTGTCTGTTAATCCGGTCCGCCCATGCCCAGACCCCGGTTGCGACCCGCGAACCGGCGCCAACGGTACAGTCCGCGCCGCCGGCGGGAAGCGCCGGTCCGCTCAATCTTGATGCGGATGAAGTGGTAAAGCAGGCCAACCTGGAACAACCTTCCTCTCCGGCCAAACAGGATGTCATCTCCGGCTCACCCGATCCCTTTGAGCAAAGCATGCTGAATTCGGCCAGGCAGAACAAGGTGCACGGTATGGTGGAGGCCGGTGCGAGCGCAGGCACGTTACCGGCGCAGCATGGTTTCAAGGGAGAAAATTTCACCTGCTCAAACGGCGCCGTTGCGCTCGCCGATCAGGTCAGTAGTGACACTCAGGTAAGCCTTTATGCACAAAGCTACAACTGTAAATGAAATGATGCGTACCACAGGGTGCTGAATGGAAGCTGACAACGTCAACACCGGGCTGGTAACGCATGACCGTGATCTCGAACAGATACTCGCCCTGCAGCAACGCAACCTGCGTTTTTCGCAAGACGGCTTTGTGACGGTCAACCACACGCTCGAGATACTGCAGGCATTTCACACTTTGATGCCAAGCGTGGTGGCCCGGCATCAAGGCAACGTAATTGGCTACGCACTGTCCATGCCCTGCGAAACCCGCCAACTGGTACCGGTGCTGCACCCCATGTTCGACCGACTGGGTGGACTGGCCTTGCTGAGTGGTCAGCGCTGGTACGTCATGGGGCAGATCTGTATTGACCGGGCCTGGCGCGGTCGGGGACTAGTCGGGCATCTCTACGCCACACATCGCGCGTGTTACGCTGACCGGTTTGACTGGCTGGTAACCGAAATTGCGCAGCGCAATCCGCGTTCCCTGACAGCCCACCAGCGGGTTGGCTTTACCGAAATTGATCATTATTCCGACGCGACCGACGAATGGTCTGTGGTCGGTTTAAAACTGAACGACACCCGCTAAAAAAGTCCGGTGATTTTTCCATCGGCATCCATATCAATGGAATTGGCAGCGGGCACCCGGGGCAATCCCGGCATCGTCATGATGTCGCCGCACACCGCAACAATAAATTCGGCGCCGGCCGACAGCCGTACTTCGCGCAGGGTCAGGGTATGACCGGTGGGTGCGCCCCTTAACGATGAGTCGGTCGAAAAGGAATATTGATTCTTCGCTATGCAGACCGGGTAATGACCGTAACCGGCCAATTCAAAGTCGGCCAGTCTGTCCAGAATTTTCCGGTCCGCAGCAACGTCCTTTGCCCCATAGATCTTGCTGGCAACGGCCCTGATTTTCTCCAGCAGCGGCAGGTTGTCCTCGTAGACAAACCGCATTGCCGACGGTCGCTGGCACAGCTTCACCACCGCGTGGGCCAGATCCACCGCGCCCTTGCCACCCAGCGCCCAATGTTCTGCCAGAATCACATCCACATGGTAACGCGCGGCGGCCATCTTCAGTAACTCGATTTCGGCCACGGTATCTTCGGTGCGCTGGTTAATGGCCACAACACAGGGCAATCCATAATGGGTCTGGATATTGGTAATATGCTTCTCCAGATTGGCCAGGCCCTTTTTAAGTGCCTCACAATTTTCCCGGCCGGTTTCACCGACTTCGATGCCGCCGTGATATTTAAGTGCCCGGACCGTGGCAACCAGTACCACAGCGCGCGGCTTCAATCCCGCTTTGCGGCATTTGATATCGACAAATTTTTCCGCACCCAGATCCGCACCAAAACCGGCTTCGGTCACCACATAATCAGCCAGTTTCAGCGCCGCTCTGGTTGAGACCACCGAATTGCAGCCGTGCGCAATATTGGCAAACGGCCCGCCATGCACGAAGGCGATATTGCCCTCCAGCGTCTGGACGATATTCGGCGCAAATGCCTCTTTCAGCAGAACTGCCATGGCGCCATGCGCGTTCAGATCACGTGCTGTAACCGGCTTTCTGTCGAATGTATAGCCCACGACAATGCGACCCAGACGCTCTTTCAGGTCATTCAGATCCCGGGCCAGACAAAAGATCGCCATCACTTCCGATGCGACCACGATATCAAACCCGTCCTCTCGGGCAAACCCATTCGCGACACCGCCCAGACCGATGGTGATTTTTCTCAGCGACCGGTCATTCATGTCCAGCACCCGTTTCCAGGTAATGCGTCGCACATCCACATTCAGGGCATTCCCCTGATAAACATGATTGTCTAGCAGTGCGGCGAGCAGATTGTTGGCCATCGCAATGGCGCTGAAGTCACCGGTGAACTGAAGGTTGATATCTTCCATCGGCACCACCTGGGCCATACCGCCACCGTTGGCGCCGCCTTTCATGCCAAACACCGGGCCCATGGAGGGTTCCCGAATGCAGATAAGCGCTTTTTGTCCGATGTGATTTAGTGCGTCGCCCAGTCCAACGGTCGTGGTGGTCTTGCCCTCACCGGCCGGCGTCGGTGAAATGGCCGTCACGAGGATCAGATTCCCCTCGGGCCTGTCGTCGAGCGACTGGATATAATCCAGAGACAGCTTGGCCTTGTAATGACCATAGGGGCTGAGCGCGTCGCTGTCGATGCCGATCTTTTCCCCGGCCAGCGCAATAACGGGTTTCAGTCGGGCTGCCTGTGCGATTTCCAGATCGGTTTTCATGTCTGCTCTCCTGCGCGATGGGTACCAGTGAATTATGTCAGATTGCAACCTGCCGGTCAGTCCTGTAAATCACCAAAGTGATAGTCTACTCTAGTCGATCTGTTTTGCGGGGGATCGCTTTATTTTGTCGCCTGACCCGATCGGCGTCCCGGCGGGCGCCACCGGATTATTCCATCAGGAAAGTTTATTTCCATTACTAAATTGTGCCTGATCAGATTGCTGCAATGCATTGTAACGGCGCTTATGACCTCTACCCTCGATCCTGACGCCCATACCGTATTTGTACGATCTAGTCACTGGTAAGCCACCCTCGCATACTGACTCACATCCCGACCCGCGCTTTTTGTGAGCATACGATGAGATTGCCGCTGACCAGTTTGCCCACCGACTCGAGACGCCCTGTTTTTCCTGCCAGCCCAACCGTGACTGAACGCCATCGCGATATCAGTCACACGGACGACGTCTGGTGCCAACTGGCCGATGGCTACACCGAAACCCAGCAAGAGGCAGCCAGAGCGGCACTGTTTATTTTTCTGGCGTCATCCACACGGCACGACCAGGACAGAATCGACGCCTTTCAGGTGATGAAACGGCTGTGCGGCGCAGCCCACAAGAGCCGGTTTGCGATGCGGACATTCAGCTACGGCCCGCAGGTAGAATTCAGAATCCGCCTTAATACCATACAGGTGCTGACAGCAAACATAACACTGGAAGATCTGGACCTGAGTCGTTGCGACTTGAGCGGCGCTGACCTCCGTGGTGTCAGCATGGTCAGAGTTGACCTGTCGGGTGCCGACCTCAGCGGGGCGGATCTGACCGACGGCATACTGAAAGGTGTTAAATTGACCGGCACCAATTTCCGGGGAACCAATCTGACCGGCACCTCGATAGGATGCTGGCATCACGGCTCAACCTGGCATCATCCTGGTGAGATCCTGGCAGATTGGTCGGAAACCACCATGAAAACTGAACTGGATCACCTCACCAATGAAAATCATTATTCCCTCTTTACCGCGATTGATTCCATGGGCGCCCCCTATGACCAGCTCAAACTGGCACTGACGCACCAGCTCATTGATTCCCTGAAACACATTAATACGTCGTCTGTACACGATGCCATGGTCGTCAGCTGGCTGAACAAACCGCTGTACTATACCGATCCACAGATATACAGCTTTGTCTGCGACCTGTTTTATCCGCGAATTATCCTCAGCAGCACCGGGGAGCTCAGGCGCCTGCGCAATGCCGACCTCCGCTTCATGGTATCGCTGTATTCGATACTCAATCCGGAAAGCAAGAAATCTCATTTACTGAATAATGACAACCTGTTTGTGCAATTCATCCTGCAAAGCATAGGCAGTGCGGACCAGGACATCAGGTCCAAGGCACAGTCGCTTTACACGTATTTTCTGGCCTTACCGGAGCTGGTTGCGGCCCGCGCGTTTATCAGCACCAGTGGTATCGAACTCGATACCATCGTCGATGATGATCCCGCATTTGCGTTTATCAGGAAAAAGGAAGACGGCACATGGTGCAATCTGGTCCTGTCGACCAATTCCATCCATGCCATGCTGGGCCTGGACCGGGCGCATGACTGGAAAATGGTGGCCTATTTTGAAAACAGCGAAGACCTGTCCAACATTGCCTCAGACCGGATTTACGCCCAGTTTGAGTTGTTTGATGCGGCTTACTCTTACCGGGTACACGGATGCAAAATCAACAATCTGCTGAAAATTATTCCCTTGGACCAGACGAAGGCGCCGGAAGAGTTGGGTCTGACAAAAAAAGATTACTGGCCGATTTTTGAAGCGGCTTTATCGTCTGCACGAAGTGACGCAAAATTATGCAATCCGGCCGATCAGAATACGCTGAAAATCATCTTTTCGCCGCTGCTTGAACAGGGAATTCACCACGGCAGCGCCAACCGGGTTGAAGATATTTCCGCACTGGAAAAAATCCATTACGCGGCTCTGCTCCGCACGTTTGACATAGAACACAGCACCCGCGAAGTGCAGGCACAGCATCTGCTAAGTCTGGCTGTCGTATTCACCACACTGTCCTCAATGCATATTTTTGGAGAAACCAGCGATTCGCCGGTAGCATTGCGATACTACGCCGCGGCGTTGCTGAAAAATGCTTACCAGCTGGACCCCACCGTATTTGGGGCCGATAACAATTACAGGGACTGGATAAACCGGCTGGTACTGGGCAAAAAAAAGGCATTTACCTGCACGGCGGAATTGGCCATCAATATAAAGGAACATATAAAAGGTCAACCCTACCGGCTTCGGAAAATCTTTCATTCCATCAAACCACCCGCCTTATAAGTCGCGGTCTGATCACCGCAGACCGGCCATGTCCTGCATGATCCGGTACACCGGATACCGTAGCCACTCCGGTTCAGCATATTTCCTGCAGTGGCTGAAAATAAAATTGAGCACCGCTGTCTGATCGGACAGCCGATGCGGATTTTCTTTTTTCCATTGGTTAAACTGGTCTTTCAGGTCCGGCTCTGTTTCCAGCAGCTCGGACGCGGTATCTTCGAAGACATAATCGGAAAATGTTTCCTTTTTCTCGAGTATGCTGTTAAAAAATCCCCATCGGAAAAAGCTGTCATGTGCCAGAGGTTCCAGGGTTTCAACTGCATAACGCGCTTTGGGCTGGTTGAGCGATAGCAGGTAATCGCCCGGTTTCAGGGTTATCATTTCCGTGCGCTCGTCGGTTTCAATCTCATCATGAAACATGTGCCCTTCGTACGGGGTCGGGCGCGTCGAGATCTTTTTAATATGCAGCGTCTGCACGATTTGCGCTGTTGCTTCCGTTACGCGCTCCATGCTCAACCCGTTCCACTGGAGTCGCTCGATAACATCACGCCACTCCTGGGGGATAACGTAGTAGCCAGGGGCGGCAACGGTCACGCTTTGCTCAAAGTGCTGGAAGTAATCGATGTCCTTTTCCCATGGCTTGCTGCGGTCATACGACAGACGGGTGTAATTGCCCAATTGGCTGGGACTATAAACGGCGGTAAAACCCCGAAACCTGAATTTGGACGGCTTGTTGCGATTTACCTTCCATTGCAGCGGCCACTGGCGCCGGTGCGCATCGGCGGCTCTGGCGTCCTGACGCAGGGCCTGAATCTGCGCTGCGTTGGCGACGGTGTAGGCCAGCACCTCTTCCACCAGGGCGCGCATGGACTCGTACCGGTCAGCATAAGGTTTGAGCATATGGGTTTCCGGCATCATGCCCAGGGTGTGGTTCAACGCGGCATAGCCGGTCGAGAAGCGTGGCGTTTCCAGAAAATCTTCAATGCCATCATCCGGTATGTCATGGACCGGATTGACGTAAGGGCAAAAGGGCCAGCCACGCGCGGTCATTTTCTGAGACAGTGTCGGCATCATGTGGTCACGCAAAAACTGTCCCAGCGCCCCACCCAGTTTGTCCGCCTGGGTCTGGATGACCGTCATGGTATAACTGTAATCAGCGCCATTCGAGGTATGGGTATCCACCATGACATCCGGGTCCCAGGCACTGAAGAATCGATTGAACGCCTGCGCGTTCAGGCTGTCACATTTAATGAAGTCGCGATTCAGGTCCAGATTCAGTGCATTGCCGCGGAACCCGAAAAATTCAGGCCCGACCTGATTTACGCGTGAACCCGCATTCCGATTTTTACAGCCGTCCACGTTATATATCGGTACGAACAGAAATACCACGTTGTTCAATGCCGCCAGCCGTGCAGAATCGGTACAGAAATCGCGCACCAGTGCCATGCAGGCATCGATTCCTTCGGGTTCACCCGGATGTATGCCGTTGTTGTTGAAAAAAACCGGTCGGCGAGTCCGTTTGATTTCATTTAAATCGTGCAAACCATCGGACGCAACCACACCTGCATGCAAGGGCACGCCGCCGTCCGACGTGCCGATTTCGATTAATTTCAGTACCTGCGGGAACCGTGATGCGAGGTTCTGGTAGAAATGAATGCACTCTTGCCACGTGGTGGTCTGATTTTTATTGCCGCGCTCGTAGGGTGTGAGCAATTCGGTCGTCATGGGTATCCTCCCTGTGCGTTTAACGGATCAATCCGGATTGGCTCCGTCATCTTCGGAAACAAGTTCAAATTTGGCTCTTCTCCCAACTAATCTGATTCCCAGTTCATTGAGATCTGCAATTGCCATGCCGGCACTGTTTTCGCTCTGTTACGATGCTTCTGTTTAACCATGAGCGTCTGGTTTATTTCAGAGTGACGATCCAAGAACACTGGCCAGTTCCAGAATGCTGTTGACCGACAGATCGACCGGCGTACTTGCCGTCACTTCACCCTTACCGGGACCTTTTTCATCAGGGCGCGCGACAAATGCGGTACGCAACCCCGCGGACGCGGCTGCCGCCAGATCCGACGAATGCGCGGCAACCATCAATGTCTCTCCGGGTTCAAGATCAAATGATGCTGCGGCCGACAGGTAAACCGCGGGCATAGGTTTGTAGGCCCGTGCAACTTCGGCGCCAAGTATGGCATCCCAGGGAAATCCGTTGCGCCTGGCAAGGTCAACCATTAATGAAATATTACCGTTCGAGCAGGGGGCAAGAAAAAATCTCTGTCGGAGCGCCTGCAGTCCGGGGGCCACGTCGGGCCACGCATCCAGTCTGTGCCAGGCCAGATTCAAATGGCACCGTATTTCCTCACTGAGGTAATCGATGTCAAACGCTTTCAAAATGACATCAAGATTTCGTCGGTGAAGTACATCAAGTGTCGAAAACGGAATTTTCCCGGCTCGGACCTCTTCCATGGCAGGTTGATACTGTTGTCGCCAGGCATCCGCAAACCCTGCCCAATCAAGGCACACATTGAATGGCGACAGTATTGCCTCTGCCTCTCTGGCAATCGAGGTTCGCCAATCCACCAGCGTTCCAAACACGTCAAATACGCACGCTTTAATCATATAGGGCTCCCTGATGTGCTGAGATGCCCAAACGGCATCGTGTACCCGGTCCCCGGTTGGTTCATTTGACCTTCCATGGCGGATTGAGGCGATTCTCTCCGGCGTGGTATAGACAGATCCTGTTTCCCGATGGATCCTCCAAATAAGCTTCTCTCCACAGCCACGGCTGGTCCACCGGTTCCTGGTGAAACACCAGACCGGCAGCGGTCAATTCCCTGACCTTCTGATCCAGATGATCCGTTTCGAAGTAGATAACAACCGCCGACTTACCGGGCTTCGCATCAACCTGTTCAATTGACAATGTTGAATCACCTTCCGGACAGACGAATCGCATGTAGTGCGGGCTGTTGACAATGATTTTCAATCCAAGCAGCTGATAAAAATCAGCGGCCTGCTGAAGGTTTTGCACCGGTACGGTTACCTGATTCATTCGCATCGTTCAACCTCGTAGCTAATCGTGTCAATTATCCATGCCCTGCCCGGGCGACGGCGTCAGTCTATCAGTCGCGTCATAAATACACTGTTCGGATCCTCGACATAGGTGGCAAAAGGAGCGCCGTATTCAAATCCGAAGCTCGCATACAGGGTGCGCGCCGGTTCGAAGAATGCGGCGGAACCGGTTTCGAGACTCAATCTGGCATACTTGCGGCGACGCGCCTCGTCGACCAGGTGCTGCAACAGCAATCGGGCTGCACCCTGTCCGCGCAGTTGGCGAGGTGTACGCATTGATTTGATTTCGCCATGATGTTTGTCCAGTTCCTTGAGCGCGATGCAACCTGCCAGACTGCTTTCCTTCCATATAGTCCAGAATGTGATGTCGGGCTGACGCAGTGCCTCCAGATCAAGCGCGTGCACACTGGCGGCAGGCGTGGTGGCGTACATGTCTTCCAGGTGCTCCTCAAGCAGTCGGCGAATCTCCTCGCCACGCAGATCATCGGTAATAATTTTCATGACAGTCTAACCCGTGTTACGCAAACCTGCGGCAACACCGTTTATGGTCAGGTGAATTCCGCGCCGAACCCGTTCGTCATGGTCACCATCGCGGAACCGCCTCAACAGCTCGACCTGGACGTGATTCAGTGGTGCAATGTAGGGGAATCGATTGCGTATCGAGCGTTGCAGTGCAGGATTGGTGGCCAGTAATTCATTCTGCCCCGAGATGCGTTTAAGTGCGGCAAGTGTGGTAGCGTGTCCCTCACAGATGCGTGCGAAAATGGTATCCCGCAGCGCCACGTCCTTGACCAGCGCGGCATAGCGGCCGGCAATTTTCAGATCGCTCTTGGCCAGCACCATTTCCATATTGGACAGCAAGGTGCCAAAGAACGGCCAGTCGCGGTACATTTCCCGCAGCAACGGCAACCCGGTATCAGGCCATTCAGCCAGATAGGTTTCGACTGCCAGACCAAAGCCGTACCAGCCCGGCAGCATTAACCGGCATTGCGACCAGCTGAAGACCCAGGGGATCGCGCGCAAATCTTCTATCGCGGTGGTTTTCTTGCGCGACGCCGGGCGGCTGCCAATGTTGAGTCCGGCAATTTCCGAGATCACCGTCGATTCCCAGAAATATTGTTCGAACCCTTCTGTTTCATACACCAGATTCCGGTAGCCTTTGAACGCATAGTCGGACAGGAGGTCCATGCATGCCAGATAGGCCGGTTTCGGCGGCGCTTCCATCCGGGACAGCAGGCTCGCTTCTATCGTGGCGGCGGCCAGTACTTCCAGATTACTGCGGCCCACTTCAGGGTTGGCATATTTGGTGGTGATGACCTCACCCTGTTCCGTCAGGCGTATCTGTCCCTGCACGGCACCGGCAGGTTGCGCCAGTATCGCCTGATAGCTCGGGCCGCCGCCACGTCCCACCGAGCCGCCACGACCATGGAACAGGCGCAGGCGCAATTTTTTTTCTGCAAACACGTCGACCAGTGCCAGCTCGGCTTTATACAATTCCCAGCCCGAGGTTAAAAATCCGCCGTCCTTGTTACTGTCGGAATAACCCAGCATGACTTCCTGCGCGTGATCGCGGCTGGCCAACAAGCGGACATAGGCGGGCAGATCGAGTATGTTTTTCATGATCACTGCACTGTTTCTCAGATCGGCAATCGTCTCAAACAGGGGAATGATGTTGACATCGAGGCGCGCCTCATTCGGGTGCAGCAGGCCGGCCTCCTTCAGTATCACAGCCAGTTCCAGCAGATCGGAGACGCTGTCCGTTTTTGAAATGATGCAGTTCGGTACAGCGGCTTTGCCATAACGTTCGTGCGCCACGCGTGCGGCACGGTAAATCGCCAGCTCGGATTGGGTTTCGTCCGAATAGGTCAGATAGGGCGACGCCAGCGGTCTTGATGTCGCTATTTCCGCAAGCAGCAGGGCGATCCGCCCTTCTTCATCCTGGTCCAGGTAGCGGCAGGCAGGATTCGCGGCACCGAGTAACTCAGCGACCACGCGTTCGTGCACATCGGAGTTCTGGCGCAAATCGATCGGCGCCAGTGAGAAACCGAAGACGCTGACAGCGCGTCGCAATCGTCGCAGCCGGCCGCGCGCCAGCGCTTCGGAACCGTTCGACATCAGCGAGCGGTGCACCACATCCAGATCCGCGGACAACTGTTCTGCGGTCTGGTAGGCGGTTGCCGGTCCGGTGGGATGGATCAGGGGCTCATCGCCCAGCAGTTCGTGAAAGGTCGCGGCCAGTCGCGCATACATGCCGGATATGGCGCGGCGATAGGGCTCGTCGGACCGGTGTATGGAATGATCCGGAGAAATGTCGACCAGCGCCGTTAATTCAGCGGAGACACCGACCAGCAACCGGGCCAGCGATAACTGGGCGCCGAGCGCGTGCAGTTCATCGAGGTAAAACCGCAACACACGCGTGCATTGCATGCGCAGCGTTTTTTCCAGCACGGCAGCAGTCACAAACGGATTTCCATCCCGGTCGCCGCCTATCCAGCTTCCCATTCTGAAAAAACTGGGTAACTCGACCGCCTGCTGATCAACCGAGTGCTGGCCCAGCAGATCTTCAAGTCCGGCATACAGATTGGGCAGCTCGTTCAAAAAAGTGGTGTCATAGAACGTCAGGCCGTTTTCAACTTCGTCCAGCACCGATAATTTGGAACTGCGTATCATGCGCGTCTGCCAGAGGGTGAGTATTTCCCTGTACAGCCCATCTTCATTTGCTTTCAATTCGAGCGGCGTCAACTGGATGCGGTCACGCTCATTCAGCAGGTGGCCTATCGTCATCTGGCAATTCAGGATACTTTTGCGCTGCACTTCGGTCGGGTGCGCGGTCAGTACCGGACTCACCAGTGCCGTGCTGAAAAAATCGACAAGCTGCTGCGTACTGAAGCCGCGTTTGATCAGCGTCCTGACCGTGTAAGTCAGGCTGCCCTCAATCGGATCATCACAGGCGATCAGGTGCGACCGTTTGCGTCGTATCTGATGCTGGTCTTCCGCAATATTGGTCAGGTGGGAAAAATAACTGAATGCCCGAACCAGCTTGACCATCTCGTCATTGCTCAGGCTGTTCAGCATTGCCTCGAATTCCAGCTTGCCCTGCACGTCCTGATCACGGCTGAAGCGCACCGAATTCTGCCGGACCAGTTCAATCAGGTTATAAATCGCATCGCCATGCTGCGAACGCAATGTGTCGCCCAGTATCCGCCCGAGGCGACGAATATCTTCGCGCAATTGCTGATCTTTATCGTCGACGTTGAGTGGTGCGGAATTCAGTGTATCGTTCATAATGGAATGAAAAGGTTAATCCCTGCACGAGCAATTCAGAATATTCAGGACAAGCTGTGTTAAGGCACGACATAAAATACGCTATCTGCACCCCATATGCACCTGGTAAATCTACCAATGAAGCCAAACCGGGCAGGCGCTTAATTCACAATTACCGCCCACACCTGCATCAACACCACGCCGCCCAGAAATCCACCCATAAACCACATAATAATCTGCAACAGCATATTGGTCCTGCGCTGCTCTTCCAGTAGTTGCGCCATCAGTGCCGGTTCATCCGGCGTCGCGGCCCTGGTCAGCGCCTGATGCACCAGACGGGGCAATTGCGGCAGCATATGCGCATAGCGTGGCGCCTCATTTCTGATGTTTTGCAGCAGACCCTGCCAGCCAACCTGCTCCGACATCCAGTTTTCCAGATACGGTTTCGCGGTTTTCCACAGGTCCAGATCCGGATCAAGCTGTCTTCCCAGCCCCTCAATATTCAGCAGGGTTTTCTGCAACAGCACCAGTTGCGGCTGAACCTCGACGTTAAATCGCCTGGACGTCTGAAACAGCCTCAACAGCACATAGCCAAACGAAATATCTTTCAGTGGACGGTCAAAAATCGGTTCGCAGCAGGCACGGACGGCCGATTCCAGTTCATCGACGCGCGTGTCCTTGGGAGCCCATCCCGATTCAATATGCGCCTGGGCGACCCGTTTATAGTCACGCCGGAAAAACGCCAGAAAATTCTGGGATAAATAATCCTTGTCATAATCATTCAACGTGCCGACGATGCCAAAATCAAGCGCGATGTAACGTCCAAACGTGGCCGGTTCAGTGGACACCATGATATTGCCGGGATGCATATCCGCATGAAAAAATCCGTCCCGAAATATCTGGGTAAAAAAGATTTCCACACCATCGCGTGACAGCTTGCCCAGATCAACGCCGGCCGCACGCAGCTGATCGGTCTGCGAAACCGGAATGCCCTTCATCCGCTCCATGACAATAACCGAGTTGGTGCAATAATCCCATAACATTTCCGGGACCAGCAATAAATCAGAATCGATGAAATTGCGCCGCAACTGGCTGCCATTGGCGGCTTCGCGCAACAGATCCAGTTCGTCATGCAGATATTTGTCGAATTCAGCCACCACTTCTTTCGGCTTGAGGCGCTTGCCGTCCGACCAGACAGCTTCGAGAATGCCGGCAGCCACGTGCATCAACGCCACGTCTTTGTCGATACTTTTTTTCATCCCGGGCCGCAACACCTTTACGGCCACTTCGCGCCCGTTCCTGAGCGTCGCAAAATGTACCTGGGCGATCGATGCCGATGCCACAGGAACCCGGTCAAAGCTGGCAAAGAGCTGATCCGGATGGGAGCCCAGCGCCCGGGTGATTTGCAGAACAGCCAGATCGCTGTCAAACGGCGGCACACGATCCTGGAGCTTGGCCAGCTCATCAGCGATATCCATGGGTAGCAGATCACGTCGCGTGGACAGCACCTGACCAAACTTGACAAATATCGGGCCCAGTTCTTCCAGTGCGCATCGCAGACGCTGGCCGCGCGGCGCACTTAAATCACGCCAGAACAGCAGTAACTCGAGCGCCCGAACCACACCGGGCACGCCCAGGCTGGAAAAGGCAATTTCATCCAGACCGTAACGTCCTGTTACTGATATTATTTTAAACAATCTGACTATTTTAAACATCGTCGTCAAGCGCCTTTTCCAATTTTTCAATGCGCTTTAATAAGCGTTCCGCATCATCACGGGTGCGAGACACGTCCTGGCCGAATTCACTGACCCGCGCCGGGCGTACCAGCAGCGGATTCTCTTCCAGAAAATAGTCGGCCAGATTTTCCTGCAGCGCCCGGGCATTGCGCTGCAAATGCTGGAGGACGGCCTGACCGGAATCGGCTATCCGTTTGCCCGCGATATCACCAAACAGACGACTCAGTTGCTGCTCGGAATCCCAGCGCAACTGCCGGCTCAGGTCAGAAATGGTCTGCGCAAACTCGGCATCGCCTTCCAGCGTCACATACGACATGGCACGTTCCCTGTCCTGCAACAGCAGGGGCAGGTCCGCCGCATCAACCCGGATCGTCACATTGACCTGGGCACCGTCCGGTGCATGCGCCAGCAATCCGGTTTCCGTCACTTTCAGGCGCAATGCCAGCAGCGACAGGTCGATGCAGGCGATTTTTCCGGCATGAGTCTGCAATTGCGTACAGGCCCACGGTTCCTGGGACAGCAGATGATTCAATGCCGGCAGCAGCAAGGATGACAATTCAATGGTCATGCTTCAGATCTTCACGCCGGTATGCAGGGCGGCAACACCCGCCGTCAGGTTAAAGTAATCCACGCCTTCAAGTCCGGCATCCTGCATCATTTTTTTCAGGGTTTCCTGGTCAGGATGCATGCGTATCGATTCAGCCAGGTAACGATAGCTTTCGGAATCGCCGGCAATCATCTTGCCCAGCCAGGGCAGCACGGAAAACGAATACAGGTCGTACGGCTTTTTCAGGATGTCCGCCACTGTCGAGAACTCCAGAACCAGCAATTTCCCGCCCGGCTTGAGCACGCGGCGCATTTCGGCCAGCGCCACGTCCTTGTGTGTCATGTTGCGCAATCCGAACGCAACACTGACGCGGTCAAAATAATTATCCGGAAAAGGAATGTGTTCGGCATCACACAGCAATGACGGCGTGATGATGCCCTGATCCAGCAACCGGTCGCGCCCCACGCGCAACATGGATTCATTGATATCGGTCAGCCAGACTTCGCCGGTCTTACCCGCCTGCCGGGCAAATTCCCGGGACAGATCGCCGGTACCGCCTGCAATATCCAACACTTTAAATCCGGGGCGCACGCCCGCCTGGGCAATCGTGAACATTTTCCAGACACGATGCAGTCCGGCCGACATCAGGTCATTCATGACGTCGTACCTGGACGCGACCGAATGAAACACCTCCGCCACTTTGTGGACTTTTTCGTTTTCCTGGACGGTACTGTAACCAAAATGGGTTGATTTTGTCATGATTTTCCTTACGAGCCGCAATTTTTCTGTTCTGCAACCATCTCCACATCCCTGCCGGTATCATCGGGATAGCCGGCCTTGTGCAGTTTTTCCAGGTAGGCCTGCCACAACGCGGTCTGCTGTTCACCCAGCGAATGCAGATAGTCCCAGCTGAAAATGCCGGTATTGTGGCCGTCACTGAAATGCGGCTGAATGGCATAATTCCCGACCGGTTGCACGCCAAGCAGGGAAACGGCACGTTTGCCGGTCTGCAGCACTTCCTGCCCGGGTCCGTGACCCCGTACTTCAGCAGAAGGCGAGTGGACCCGCAAAAACTCGAAGGAGAATGAATAACGGGCGTCACCAAACTCCACCTCAATCACCCGGGACTGCATTCTGACATTGATGCTGGTTGGAGTCATAGGTCGCTTCACTTTACCTTAATTTATGGTCATCTCACAAGTGCCCGGATACGTATCAACCGGTCTTGAGCCGGGTCTGAATGGCCGACTTCAGTTGCAACGCCAGCGCCTGGCGTTCCTGCAGGCCCGCTGGCACACTTCGCTCAATTCTGCCCCAGATCGGATTGGGAAAGTGCATGTCATCGCGATAGCGCGGTATAACGTGCCAGTGCAGATGCGGCACCACATTCCCCAGGCTGGCCACATTGATTTTATCCGGCTGCATGACGTCCCGGACCAGCGCCTCGACCTGCCAGACCGCGTCCATGAAAACCTGCCGTTCAGCAGGGGTCAAATCGGTCATTTCCCTGACATGGCGGTTCCAGATCACGCGACAGAAACCCGGGTAATGGGCGTCGCTGACCAGCACGACGCGCCAGTCTGTCGTGTGGACGATTACGTCGCCCTGCTGCTGGCACAATTCGCAGTCAGTCATCACACCAGCACTCTTTCTATGCCACCGTTATTGGCATTGGCGACATAATCCTGCAACCAGTTTTCACCCAGCACGTGCCGGGCCATCTCCACCACAATATAGTCCGCGCTACTCTTGCTGTCGTCATTAAACCGCGACAATCCCTGCAGACAGGCCGGACAGGAGGTCAGGATTTTAACCTCGCCGTCGAACCCGTCTGAACGAAGCCGGCTGGCGCCTTTCACCATTTCTTCTTCCTTGCGGAAACGCACCTGGGTTGAAATGTCCGGGCGTGAGACCGCGAGCGTCCCCGCTTCGCCGCAGCAGCGGTCATTTTTTTCGATTTTCTGGTCTGGGATCAGTGCGTTCACCGTTTTCAGCGGATCCTGCAATTTCATCGGTGAATGACAGGGGTCATGATACATATACCGTGTCCCGGTAATACCTTCCAGCCGGATATTCTTCTCCAGCAGGTATTCGTGAATGTCGAGCATGCGGCAACCCGGAAATATGGTGTCAAACTGGTAGCCGGCCAACTGGTCGTAACAGGTGCCGCACGAGACCACCACGGTTTTTATGTCAAGATAATTCAGGGTGTTGGCGACGCGGTGAAACAGCACACGGTTGTCGGTAATGATCTTTTCGCCCTTGTCAAAATCACCGGCGCTGCGTTGCGGGTAACCACAGCACAGGTATCCCGGTGGCAGCACGGTTTGTACACCCGCATGCCAGAGCATGGCCTGTGTGGCGAGGCCGACCTGCGAAAACAGCCGCTCGGAACCACAGCCCGGGAAGTAAAACACGGCTTCACTGTCGGCACTGGTTTTTTGCGGGTGGCGAATTATCGGAACAAAGTTGTTGTCTTCAATATCCAGTAACGCACGTGCGGTTTTCTTGGGCAGATTGCCCGGCATTTTCTTGTTGATAAAATGGATTACCTGTTCCTTCACCGGCGCCTTGCCCACACTGGACCTGGGTGCCTCGGTCTGGCGCCGAGCCATGCCTTTCAACAACGTGTTGCCCCAGCGCTGCAAGGTCACACCCCATCCAAAAATCAGGTGACGCGCCGCTTTAATGGTGGCCGGATCTTTTGCGTTCAGAAAGAACATGGATGCAGCCGTACCCGGGTTAAATGACTTCTTGTCCATTTTGCGCAACAGGTTACGCATGTTCATCGATACATCGCCAAAATCGATATCGACCGGACAGGGTGTCAGACACTTGTGGCATACGGTGCAGTGATCGGCCACATCTTCAAACTCTTCCCAATGCCTGATCGAAATGCCGCGACGCGTCTGTTCTTCGTACAGGAATGCTTCAACCAGCAGTGATGTGGCCAGTATCTTGTTGCGCGGCGAATACAGGAGATTGGCGCGTGGTATGTGGGTTGCGCAGACCGGTTTGCATTTTCCGCAGCGCAGGCAGTCTTTCATGCTGTTGGAGATTGCGCCAATATCACTCTGCTGCATGATCAGCGATTCATGCCCCATCAGACCGAATGAAGGGGTATAGGCGTTGCGCAGAGTCGCATCACAATCCGGCAGATTCTGCAGTTTGCCTTTATTGAAATGACCGTTTGGATCGATACGCAGCTTGTACTCGCGAAACGGTCTGATTTCGTCGTCGCTCAGATAATCCAGCTTGGTAATGCCGATGCCGTGTTCGCCGGATATGACGCCATTCAGGCGGCGCGCCAGCACCATGATGCGGTCGACGGCATTGTGCGCGACTTTCAGCATGTCGTAGTCATCGGAATTGACCGGGATATTGGTATGCACATTGCCGTCACCGGCGTGCATGTGCAGCGCCACAAATACCCGGCTGCGCAGCACTTTTTTCTGGGTGGCCAGGCAGTCGTCGAGGATCAGTCTGAAGGCCGATCCGCTGAAAATCTGGCGTAACTGCTCGCGCAGTTCGAGCTTCCATGAAATCCGCAGGGTGCGATCCTGGACCAGGTCGAACAGCGTCGCGTCGGGGTGCGACTCAATCCGGGACTGAAGCACCGGAACCAGTTTTTCGTACCCGAGTGCGGCCAGCTGGGTCAGTTCCGTTTTCAGCGGTCGGTCGAGTCGCGACAGGACGAAATGCCAGCGCACATGCACGCTGTCCAGCAGTGCCTGCGCCTGGGCCACGCGATCTTCAAAAATTTCTGAGGGCGGTATGCCTTGATCTGCATCGTCGTTTTTGCCGAGCGGCAAATTACCGCTGCTGAAGTAGTGCCTCAGTGCCTCCACCAGGGCCAGCTTGTTCTGTAACGACAATTCGATATTGATATGTTCAATGCCGTCGGTATATTCACCCATGCGGTCCAGCGGGATCACCACGTCTTCATTGATTTTAAATGCGTTGGTATGCTTGGAAATGGCCGCTGTCCTGGCACGATCCAGCCAGAATTTCTTGCGGGCTTCGGGCGACACCGCAATAAACCCTTCGCCTACACGTGTATTGGCAATGCGGATCACTTCCGAAGCAGCCTGTGCCACCTTGTGTTCATCATCACCGACGATATCGCCGAACAGCGCCATTTTCGGCAGGGTGCCGCGTTTGGATTTGGTGGTGTAGCCGACCGCCCGCAGATAACGCTCGTCCAGATGTTCCAGGCCGGCCAGAATGGCGCCCCCCTGGCGGGTTTGCTCATCCAGATAATCCTTGATTTCCACGATCGATGGAATGGCATCGCGTGCCTGGCCAAAAAACTCCAGACAGACGGTGCGCGCGTACTTCGGCATTCTGTGCAGTATCCAGCGTGCCGAGGTAATCAAACCGTCACAGCCTTCTTTCTGGACACCCGGCAGACCCGCCAGAAATTTGTCAGTGACGTCTTTACCCAGCCCTTTTTTGCGGAACGTACTGCCCGGAATGGCAAGCTGTTCCGTCTTAAACGGGATTTTCTGGCCGGGATGGGTCCATGCCAGCAGAAATTTGGCCACCTCCACTTCATGTATCTTCCCGAGATTGTGCTCCAGACGCGTCACGTCGAGCCAGTCACCGTTGGGATCCACCATGCGCCAGGAAGCCAGATTATCCAGTGCCGTACCCCAGAGCACCGCCTTTTTACCGCCCGCGTTCATCGCCACATTCCCGCCTATGCACGACGCTTCAGCCGAGGTCGGGTCCACCGCAAAAACAAACCCGGCTTTCTCTGCCGCGTCGGCGACGCGTTTTGTCACCACGCCTGCCCCGGAACTGATCGTCGCATACGGTGTTGTCAAACCCGGCAGAACCGTCATTTCGACCGCCCCGAGCGATTCGAGCTTTTCGGTATTGATGACCGCCGAGCGTGCTGTTAATGGTATGGCCCCGCCTGTATAGCCGGTTCCACCGCCACGTGGAATGATAGTGAGTCCCAACTCAATGCAGCTCTTCACCAGACCGGCCACTTCATCTTCCGTGTCCGGGGTGAGCACGACGAAGGGATATTCGACGCGCCAGTCAGTGGCGTCGGTCACGTGCGAAACGCGCGACAGTCCGTCAAATTTGATGTTGTCCTTGGCGGTGTAGCGGGCCAGCAGGCGCAGAGTACGTTTGCGCAAATCGTAAGTGTGGCGGAATTCATCAGCGAACTGTTGCACAGCCTTGCGCGCGGACTCAAGCAGCACCGCCACGCTCAGACTGCGTTCCCTGGCGTCGGCATCGTCATCAGGCGCGACGCCGCGCCGGCGTTCAACTTCCGACAGACGGTGGGTCAGTGCGTCTATCAGGTTCTGACGGCGCTTGGGATTGTCGAGCAGGTCGTCCTGCAGGTACGGATTGCGCTGCACGACCCAGATATCGCCCAGAACTTCATACAGCATGCGCGCCGAGCGCCCGGTCTGGCGTGCCAGCCGCAGTGTGTCGAGTCTGTCCCAGGCAGGTTCGCCCAGCAGGCGAATGACAATTTCACGATCAGAGAACGAGGTGTAGTTGTACGGAATTTCTCGCAAACGGGCCGGTGCTGCGTCAGGCGGAATCGTGTTCAGAACGTTTAGTTGAGCAGGAGCATTCATCAGTGGTCGGTGAATTGCGCTCAGAAAAGCATGAGCGTGACTATAAACTGACATTCTATCTTATTGCGCTGGCTACTGTGACAACCAAATAACCGGTTTGATCACGCGGGGCGAATAATTTTGTTGTGATAATGACTAATCAATAATGCAATCTCCGATTGTGAGTCTGTCCTATTTGAAGCGCATTTTCAGATTATAATGCTCGATTGTTTTGACGTTCGCTTTTGCAACCGACCTGGCTTTTCCCTATGAGTACGGATTATCTGAAAAAAATACTGACATCGCGCGTCTACGATGTTGCCCACGAAACGCCACTGGAGTTATCCCCCACTCTCACGCGCCGGTATGGCAATTCCGTTTTTTTCAAGCGCGAAGATGTACAGAACATTTTCAGTTTCAAAATTCGCGGTGCGTATAACCGCATGTCGCAACTGTCGGCAGAGCACCTCAGGAAAGGTGTGATCTGCGCCTCGGCAGGCAATCATGCCCAGGGCGTCGCCTTTTCGGCGGCCCGGCTGAATTGCCACGCCATTATCGTCATGCCGGTCTCCACGCCGCAGGTCAAGATCGAAGCTGTCAAACATCATGGCGGAAGTCACGTTGAGGTGGTTCTGCACGGCGATTCGTATTCTGACGCCTACAGTCATGCACTGGAACTGGGGGCGAAACACCAGCTCAGCTTCATACACCCGTTTGACGACGCCGACGTGATTGCCGGTCAGGGTACGATAGGCATGGAAATACTGAGGCAGCATGCCGACCCGATACACGCCATCTTTGTACCGGTGGGCGGTGGCGGGCTGATCGCGGGGATCGCCGCCTACGTCAAGGCCGTGCGCCCCGAAATAAGGATTATCGGTGTTGAAACGTTCGACGCCGACGCCATGGCGCAAAGTCTGGCCCGGGGAAAACGTGTCGAGCTGGCCGAAGTCGGTCTGTTTGCCGATGGCACCGCAGTCAGACATGTGGGCGAGGAGACGTTCAGGCTGGCGAAAAAATATGTCGACGAAATCATTCTGGTCAATACAGACGCCATCTGTGCCGCGTTAAAGGACGTGTTCCAGGACACGCGCAGCATCCTGGAGCCGTCGGGCGCACTTGCGATTGCCGGAGCAAAAGCCTACCTGGAACGCGAAAAAGCGCACAAGCGTCCGCTGAAAAATCAGCATCTGGTGGCCATTGCCAGCGGTGCCAACATGAATTTTGACCGGCTGCGTTTTGTCGCCGAGCGCGCCGAAATTGGTGAGGCGCGTGAAGCGGTATTTGCCGTCACGATTCCCGAAGAACGCGGCAGTTTCCGGCGTTTCTGTGAATTGGTCGGTCCGCGCAACGTCACCGAGTTTAACTACCGGATCAGTGACGCCCATTCCGCGCACATTTTTATCGGTGTGCAGGTACAGGGTCGCGACGAAGCGGAAAAAATCGCCAGAAATTTTATCAGGCACGGCTTTGCCACGCTGGATCTGACTGACGACGAACTGGCCAAGCTGCACATACGTCACCTGGTGGGCGGAAAAAGTGCACTGGCAGAACATGAAATCCTGTACCGTTTCGAATTCCCTGAACGCCCGGGTGCACTGATGCGATTCCTGTCCAGTATGGCACCCAACTGGAACATCAGCCTGTTTCATTACCGCAACCACGGCGCGGACTATGGACGGATACTGGTCGGCCTGCAGGTGCCGCACAACGAAATGAACCAGTTCAAAAAATTCCTCGCCAATCTGGGTTACCGCCATTGGGATGAAAGCAGCAATCCTGTTTACCAGTTATTTTTAGCGCAGTCGTAGATCCATGGCATCGACGAATACACCTGAACAATCTGCCCTGGGAAAGCCATCGGCCTACGTCGATCAATACGACGCCAGCCTGCTGTTCCCCATTCCGCGCGCACCCAAACGTCACGAGATCGGCATCCACGGCACCCTGCCTTTTCTGGGGGTCGATATCTGGAATGCTTACGAGCTGTCCTGGCTGAACAGCCGTGGCAAGCCGCAGATTGCCCTGGCTACGTTTATCGTGCCGGCAGACTCGCCCAACATCATCGAATCAAAGTCATTCAAGTTATATCTGAATTCATTGAACCAGACCCGAATTGACAGCGCCCTGGCCCTGCAGAATTTACTGACCAGCGATGTGGCACGCGCAGTTGGTGCGCCTGTCCAGGTCAGGCTGACGCTGCCCGACGAATTTTCCGGACTCGGGATTGCCGATCTGGAAGGATTATCGATAGACCGGCTGGACATTGAAGTCGAGTCCTACACGCCCAACGCCGCCCTGCTGACATCGGACACGTCAGCAGCGCCGGTGGAAGAGACGCTGGTATCGAATTTACTGAAATCAAACTGTCTGATCACCGGGCAACCTGACTGGGCCAGTGTGCAGATCGATTATGTCGGTCCACCGATTGATCAGGCCGGCCTGCTGGCTTACCTGATCGGCTTTCGGACCCACAACGAATTTCATGAGCAATGCGTGGAACGCATCTTCATGGATGTTTTACAGCAATGCAAACCGCAAAAACTGACGGTGTATGCACGTTATACGCGGCGCGGTGGCCTCGATATCAATCCGTGGCGCAGCAATTTCAGCAGTAACCGGTTCCCTACCAACTGTCGCCATGCCCGACAATAATCACTCCAGACCCCCTATGACAATCACTCACTTACGTTCTTCCCTCGTTCTGTTCTGCGCGACTCTCAGCTTCGCCACATGCGGTTACGCCCAAACCCCTGACGCCCCGGCCAGCACCAGCACCACTGAACCCGGCTGGTTCACCAGTCACTGGGATGCCGCTGAAAACAAAATCGAGAGCATTTATGACGTTGACCGCCTGTCGATCATACTGTCGGGCTACGCCTACCATAATCGCAGCACCTATCCTGAATCTCACCTGCATGACGACAACGAGAGAACCTGGGGTCTGGGGGTGAGCAAGGAAATGCGCGATGAAAAAGACAACGAAGAATCCATCCAGTTTCTCGCCATATCGGATTCGCATTTCCAGCCCCAGATCAGTGCCACCTATACCTATGACTGGATGAAACCGTTACCGGGCAACTTGGAAATGGGTCTGGGCTTCAAAGCCGGCCTTATCGCACGACCCGATATATACAAGGGCATTCCCATACCAGGCGCTTTACCGGAGTTCTCCATCGGTACACGCGATACCAAACTCCTGTTTGTGTACGTGCCCAAACTGACCGGCACGATCAATGGTGATGTCCTGTGGGTGACCCTGCGCTGCAATCTGAAGTAAAAAAAACACAACAAAACAGGGCGTTATTTATCGGCAATAGTGCATGGAAATAACAATACCCAACACTTAATCCAATTGATATTGCACAATGTATAAAGAAGTCTATAATTTGCGCCACGCGACCTATTTGGGAAGCAGTTTGGGACCTCAGGCATCATGACGAATATTGCAAAAATCTTACCCCTGTCTAACGTTGTATTAAATCTTGAAGTATCAAGCAAAAAGCGGGCTTTTGAACAGGCGGGTCTTTTATTTGAAAATAATTGCGGTATTGCAAGGTCAACGGTGTCCGAGAACCTGTTTGCGCGTGAACGGCTAGGCTCGACCGGCCTCGGTCACGGGGTCGCCATTCCGCATGGAAGGATCAGCGGATTAAAAAAACCTGTCGCCGCTTTTATTCGCCTGGCCGAACCCATTCCGTTTGAATCGCCCGATGGCGAACCCGTCCACTTACTGATTTTCCTGTTAATGCCTGACAGTGTCACCAAACAGCATCTGGCCATCCTCGCCGAAATTGCAGAAATGTTTTCTGACGTGTCGATGCGGACAGAGTTGACCACAATCACCGACCCGGCCGAAATACATCATTTAATATTGGGATGGCAGCCACAGATTACGGCCTGAACCCGATGCGACGTCAGCATTTCAACTTTTGAGCGTTCCTTTACATGCCAAATCCAAGCACTCTGTCGATACAAACCATTTACGAAGAGAATCGCGATTTATTGAAACTAGGCTGGTTTGCAGGTTGTTCCGGGGGCGATAAGCTCATTTTTGGTGACGCCACGTCCGCGGCCGACCAGGTCGGGCATCTCAACCTGATCCACCCAAGCCGGATCCAGGTACTGGGTCACCAGGAGAAAGCGTATTACGAACGCATTTCATCGAATACCCGGGCCCATTTATTTCGCGATCTGGTAGCGGGTGGCACACCTGCTGTCATCATTTCACAAGGTCTCGAAACACCCCCTGACTTGCTGGCGGTGTGTGATGAAAACAATATCCCCCTGTTCTCCACGCCCATGGCCTCGGCGCAGGTCATTGACTATTTGCGGGTATTCTTATCGAAGCGGCTGGCCCAGCAAATCACGATGCACGGTGTGTTTATGGACGTGCTTGGCGTGGGCGTGCTGATTACCGGCGATTCCGGCCTGGGCAAAAGCGAACTGGGTCTGGAACTGATTTCACGCAGCCACGGTCTGGTGGCTGACGACGCGGTTGAATTTTCACGCATTGCGCCCAACATGATCGAGGGTCGCTGCCCACCGCTGCTGCAGAATCTTCTGGAAGTGCGCGGCCTGGGATTACTCGACATACGCGCGATTTTTGGTGAGACCGCGGTACGCCGGAAAATGCGCCTGAAACTGATCGTGCACCTGGTGCGCCGCAGTACCAAGGAAGACAGTTATGAACGTCTGCCTATCGACGCCCAGACCGAAGAAGTGCTGGGTCTGGCCGTGCGCAAAGTGACGATCCCGGTGGCGGCCGGCCGGAATATTGCGGTATTGCTGGAAGCCGCGGTGCGCAACACGATCCTGCAGCTGCGCGGTATCGACACCTTGCAGATATTCATGGAACGCCAGCGTCAGGCCATGAATGACAATGAAGAAGACGAACAGGAAGATGAGTAACCGTTTTACAAAACATCCGGACAGCTTATGCGCATTTTTCTAATTTCAGGTATTTCCGGATCAGGCAAGTCCGTCGCATTGAACGTACTCGAGGATGCCGGTTTTTTCTGCGTCGACAATTTGCCGCCCATCCTGCTCCCTGAACTGGTCTACACGCTGGGACAGGACAGGATCCAAACCGCGGCGATTGCCATCGATGCACGCAGCGCCAATTCACTCAGCGGCCTGACCAACAGCATTGAACAGCTGAAATCTGCCGGGCATCAGGTGAATTTAATTTTCCTGACCGCCAAAACAGATTCCCTCATTGCGCGTTTTTCCGAAACCCGGCGCAGTCATCCACTCTCTCATCGCCTGCTTCCCGGACAAAACCCGAACGATCCGCGCACACTGGTCGAATGCATAGAAATTGAGCGCAAGTTGCTGGGCGACATGGAGGAAATTGCCGACGTGATCGACACCTCCGGACTCAAGACCAATCAGTTGCGCAGCTGGATCAAACAGCTTATCCAGATCGAACGCAGTGGCATGACCATCCTGTTTGAATCGTTCGCTTTCAAAGTCGGTGTGCCGCTCAACGCGGATCTGGTGTTTGATGTGCGCACTTTACCCAATCCGTATTACGACATCAATTTGCGCCCGCTCACAGGCCTGGATCTGCCGGTTCAGCTTTACATGGAAGATCAGCCCGAGTCACTGGCGATGTTAAACGACCTTACCCAATTTATCGAGAAATGGCTGCCGTCGTTCAAGAGCGACAACCGGAGTTATTTGACCATCTGTATCGGCTGCACCGGCGGACAGCATCGTTCCGTGTATCTGGTTGAAAAACTCGCGGAACACTTCAAACCCGGAGAACAGGTGGTTATTCGCCACCGGGAATTACATTAATATACGCCGCATTTTTCTGCTGACATACCAGAGAGCCAGACACGTGATCAGGACGCAGGTCAGCACAGGCGCCAGCATGTCCGCCACGCCCACCACTTCATTATTCAGTATTTTGGTCATCAGCTGATTCTGCGCCAGCAGGGGCACCCACTTAAACCAGACCGGGTCTGCTCCCTGCTTGAATAAACCGACCATGGACACCAGCGGCGCAGCAACCACGATCAGGGTGCAGCGTGCCTGTGCTTCCTTGTGGCTTTTGCCGTTAATCGCGATGGCAATCTGCAAGGCGGCTATGGCTAGGCCAAGTGGCAGCAGCACAAGTATCAGCAGCAGCAGTTCAGACGCGCTGAACTGCAGCATGATGCGCACCGTTTCATTTCGTACCAGAAACGTGGCAGGAAAAATGCTCAGCACACTGAAGACCACCACCATCATTGTCAATACCGCCACGGCAAGCCATTTTCCCAGGGTAAATGCCCAGCTCGGCACCGGATTCATCATCAGCGGCTCCAGCGACCCGCGCTCCCGTTCACCGGCTGACGTATCAATCGCCGCATATAACCCGGCGGACACCATGGTCAGCATCAGCATTAACGACAGCGCCCCTTTCAGTTGGGCACCGGAATCGGCAGTGCGGCTCAGGTGTCGCTCACGTACCTCCACGACATTCAGGATATCGGCTGACACACCACGCATCGCCAGGTTGAGTCCGGCCTTTTCGCTGGCAAAGCCCTGCAACAGGCGCCTGAGCGGTGCGACCCCGGTTTGCGAATCCTGGTTGGCCACATCCATCACTATGGTCACTACCGGCCTCTCGCCTTCAGCCAGTTTGTCCTCAAAGTTGTCATCAATAACCAAGACCGGGTCAATCAGATTCTTGGTTTGTAACTGCTGTTCGTAATCCGCCGGCGCCGCCTTGATTTGATAGCCTTGCCGTAACACGTAATTTTCAAGTTCAGGGGCATGGCTCAGTCCAGCCACCCAGATCACTTTCTTTTCCACCTGCGTTTCATACCGGTTGGCTGACTCCGAAAGTATCACCATCATGAATGGCATACCGAACAGCGTAATGACGAAAACCATCAGCATGGTGCGTTTGTCACGCAGGGCATCCATCAACTCTTTATACGCAATAAGCAGGATCACCTTCATGCGGCCCCCCGCAACGGTTCAGGTGGAAAAGCCAGTTTGACAAAGGCACTTTCAAAATCGGTCTCGTGTGCCTGATCAAGCAATTCCGGCACCGTCCCCTGTGCCACGGTTTTTCCGTGTGCAACAATGACTACACTGTCACAGAGCCGTTCCACTTCCTGCATGATATGGGTGGAAAAGATTATGCATTTGCTGCCGCCCTCGGGTGAGCGCAACCAGCGCAGAAAATCTCGCAGGGAGCGGGTGGCCAGCACGTCCAGTCCGTTGGTCGGTTCATCCAGGATGATGTTCCGGGGATCGTGGACCAGCGCACGCGCCAGCGCGGTTTTCATTTTTTCGCCCTGACTGAATCCCTCGCAGCGACGTTCAATAAACGAAGACATTTCCAGTACGCGTGCCAGTTCATCAACACGCAGATTGGCCTGATCGCCCGTCATTCCATGCAACCCGCCGTAATACACAATATTTTCACGCGCCGTCAGACGCGGATACAATCCGCGTGCGTCCGAAAGCACACCCATCTGCGCCTGTGTCGTCTGGGCGCCGGCCTGCACGACCACACCGTCCACCCGTATCTGGCCACGATCCGGTTTTAACAGCGCGGCAATCATGCGCAGGGTGGTGGTTTTTCCTGCGCCGTTTGCGCCCAGCAGGCCGGTAATCTTCCCGTTGTCCGCCTGAAAGCGGATGGCGTCAACGGCTTGCACGACGTGCCCGTGTCCACGCTTCCAGAAACTGTTGGCGGGTCGAACAAATTGTTTGGCAATATCGTCTACCTGAATCATTTTGGCTCCATCCCGGTCGCTGACGCCTGCTTCGGCGCAGGCGCAATCCACACACTCGGACGCGGAATCTGTCTGACACAGCTGGCATCCACATTGATGGCATCCTGATCCGATCTGGCATTAATGAAATTTGTCGCGACATCGGTCAGACAGGTCTGTTGCAGCATGCCATGCCCTGCGTGTTCCAGCGCGATATGGCGCGCCTTCGGCCCCAGGGCCTGGGCGATCCGTTCAGCATGCCAGGGTGGCGTGACCGGATCGATGCCACCGCTCAGCAGCAGAACCGGAGTCAGACTGGTGGCTGTCGCATAAAATCCGTCAGGCACGTGCCCGCGTGGCCAGTCACGGCAGATTCGGGTGTATTGCTGTCGATGAAGCGCGCCAAAATCATTATCGGCTTCTGGTACACCAGCCTGAACCAGCCGTTCATATTCTTCCGAACATACCGTTGAATAATGCATACCCATTGCGATCCCGCCCGGACTGGGCAGACCTCCGGCGCCGCTCAGGGCCAGCAGCGGATTAAAGTTACCCGTGCCGGCCTGCTCAATCGCATGGGGCAGTCCGGCACTGCTGACCGGTGAATAGAGCACCCGGGTCACCCAGTTCAGAACGTCGTCACGCCCAATGGTTGCGTTGATAGGCGTGCCCAAACGGGGATGGGTCAACTGGGTCTGTTTCGGCAGACCGGCCAGCAGTTTTTTCCAGTCCTGCTGCAAGTGGGGGTAGGAGGTCTGACAGCGTATATCATCACTGCAATCCGTGAATAAACGGTCCAGCGCTTTTTGCAGGTCATTGTCATCCAGCATCTGGTCGGGCTGAACCACACCATCCAGCACGCTGCGTTTGACCCGGTCAGGAAATTGGCGCTGGTATTCCTGCGCGGCGCGGGTACCGTATGAGACACCGACCAGATTGATTCTGGCATAGTGCAACGCCGCACGTACCGCATCCAGATCCTGCATCGCGATACTGGTGGTGTAAAAGCGCAGATCGCCATAGGGTAATTTTTCCAGCTGCACCCTGCATTTCAGCATCTGCCGCACGTCGTAATCGGCCACACCAATGCCGCCAAAATCGTTTTCGTCGGGACATTCCAGCGGCGCGGATTTTCCGGTGCCGCGCTGATCCACAAACACCAGATCATGACGGCGCTGCAGTTTTTCAAATACCACCTGAATCCAGCTGGCCACATTAATGGCGCTCTGCCCCGGACCGCCGGCCAGCAGAAAAACCGGGTCGGGCGCCTTATTCTTGTCCAGGGCGGTTAATACAATGAAGTGGATCGTAATCTGTTTGCCGCGCGGCTCATCCGGATTCAGGGGACGCTCTAGCTGTCCACACTGGACCTGCTGGGCAAAACCGTCCACCCGGCAGGGAGCGAGCAGCTCGCCGGCCACAGCGCAGAAGGAATGGATCAGCAGTAATAAACCCAGCACACCGCCCTGTACAACGCATCGCCACCGGTTTCGTAACCGGGACATGCCGTCAACCATGAACTTTTTCATCATTTTTTCGACCATGTTGGCGAATTCAGAGATATCCGGAAAGCCGGATTTTACCTGAACTATGAAGCCCGTATCGGGTAAGGCGCCGAAAACGCGACAATTCAGACTTGTTGCTGCCGTCAGCCCCCCCCCGCTCGCTGCCCCCGCCAGTTTATAAACCTGGCGAGCCCCTCCACCCTCCATGCCTGAATAGTCATGGTATATCGCAAGCGGTTGACCTAGTATTTAATCAGACGATTCCGGAATAACGATATCCCTTCCAAATACGGCTGTTTTTAAGGAATGAACCGATGTCTGCGTGGATGGTTGAGCCCGGTCAGCACGACTTTTACCCGAATTCACGGTTATTCCGACCGGAATGGCGGCTTTTTTTCGTTCAGTGCGCCTGGCGTCGCACGACTGGCCGAGGCGACGGTAACATCCGGACGCTGGGCGGTGTCATTTTGTCAGTAATCATTTCGCTAACGGTTACGGGCGCGCACGCCACACCGCTGAAAATCTGCGAAGACACCGAGGATTTCGCCCCGTTCATGTACCGCGTCACCGATGCCAAGGGCGAAAAGTCCGGGGACCTGCAAGGCGTTACCATTGATTTGATCAGACAACTCGAAAAAAAGCTGAATCGGACCATACAGTTTGACCTGATCCCCTGGAAGCGTTGCATGGCAATGGTTGAGCGTGGTGATTATGACATGGCAGCCGATGCCTACTTCGATGAGGAACGCGCCACCCGTTTCAGCTATTCAGCCGCTTATTTCACGCTGACCCCGCAGATTTTTTTCAGTACCCGGCGGTGGCCCAAGGGCTTTCCGGCCACATCCACCCACCAGTTGGACAAGTTTCATGGCTGTGGCGTATTGGGTTATTCGTACGCGCATTATGGGGTAAAGGCTTCGGACCTTGATCTGGGCGCGAAAGATCATGAGCAGCTGATCGGCAAGTTAATGATTGATCGCTGCGACTACTTTTTTGAAGAACTCGAGATTATGATCGGGTTCAACCTGCTGGGTAAGCATTACCTCGAGGACCCGGCGTTAGGACATCAATCGATTCGCGACGCCCGGGAACCCAGCCTGTATTTTATGGTCTCAAGATCCAGCAAAAAGGACACGGAGTTGCTAATCAATTTTGATAAAGCCATCAATGACCTGAAGCGCGAAGGGAAAATCGCCACAGCCGCGAAGTGGCGGACTGCGCCCAACTAACCCCCCATGTATCGTTGCCTGTATGTTAATCACCGGCCCTTGGTTCTGGTGCCCGAATGGCCCCGTCGCGTGCATAGTATGAGCTAAATCAAGTCAGGGACAGCCGTATTTCGGTAAACTTGGCTCCCTTTTTCACTGCAAACCCGCAACACCTATCATGCCGATCCCCGAACTCCTTTTACCTGCCGGCGACCTACCCCGCATGCGTGCCGCATTTGACTATGGTGCCGATGCCGTCTATGCAGGCCAGCCACGCTATTCCTTACGTGCACGAAACAACGATTTCAAACTTGATAACCTCAAAACCGGCATACAGGAAGCGCACGCGCGTGGCAAAAAGCTGTTTGTCACCAGCAACATCATGGCGCATAACAACAAGGTAAAAAGCTATCTGGCCGACATGGAACCGGTGATCGCACTTCAACCTGACGCGTTAATCATGGCCGACCCCGGGTTGATCATGATGGTACGGGAAAAATGGCCCGAGATGCCCATCCATCTGTCTGTGCAATCCAATACCGTCAATTATGCCGCCGTCAGATTCTGGCAGAAGCTCGGACTGACCCGCGTTATTCTGTCGCGCGAATTAAGCCTGGATGAAATCACCCAGATCCGCCAGGAATGCCCGGATATGGAAATTGAGGTTTTCGTGCACGGCGCTTTGTGTATCGCCTATTCAGGCCGCTGCCTTCTGTCAGGCTATTTCAACCACCGCGACGCCAATCAGGGGACCTGCACCAACGCCTGCCGCTGGGATTACAAAATGGCCAACGCCGGTACCGATGAGGCGGGTCAGGCCAACTTGATCCCGTTCGAATTCAGCAGGGCCGTCGATGAAGCCGAGCGTGCGTTTTCCAGCGCTGGCAGCATCGAACGCCATCCACTGGCCGATCAGACTTACCTGATCGAGGAAGCGAACCGACCGCGCGAGCTAATGCCGATCATGGAAGACGAACACGGCACCTACATCATGAATTCCAGGGATTTGCGCGCCGTCGAACATGTCGGCCAACTGGTAAAAATCGGCATTGATTCACTCAAAATTGAAGGCCGGACCAAAAGCCTGTACTACGTCTCGCGCGCGGCCCAGGTTTATCGTCAGGCGATTGACGACGCGCTCGCCGGCAAACCCTTTAACCCTGCCCTGCTGGCCGATCTCGATGGTTTATCGAATCGCGGTTACACCACCGGTTTTTATCAGCGGCATCGCAGTCACGAGACCCAGAATTACCTGGATGGTCATTCGAAATCGAAACGCAGTATTTATGTCGGCAAAGTCCGGGCAATTAATGACGGCTGGGCGCAGATTGAAGTAAAAAACAGGTTTGCCGTAGGCGATACGCTGGAACTGATCCACCCCAGCGGTAACCAGCTGCATGTCCTTGACGCCATGCGTGCTGCCGATGGCACGGACTTGCAGGTGGCGCCGGGCAGCGGAATCGATGTACAGATTCCCCTGCCAGCCCGCTTCGAGCAGGCCCTGATATCACGCATTCTCGAGGATGCGACTGGATAGTCCGGGCAGCGCAGCGCTGCCCGGGCGCACCGGTTAAAAACTGTACGCCAATCCTGCATTGATAAACCGCCCGATCACACCGGCCTCGTGCAGCGACGGATTGAACGGTATGCCCATGCCGCCGTACGTGGCCAGATCAACCGGTGGCTGCCGGTCGAATACGTTGCTCATGTTGACGTGCACAGTCAGTTTTTTGTTAACCTGGTAATAAACCGTCACGTCGGTATCCAGAAAGGACGGTACGTTGCAGTAATTGGACGGGATATTATTATTGGGAAACCAGCCCCCGAACGAACCGCCCAGTGCGCAGTTGGTCACCTCATTACCGGCCGGTGTCGGATCGGTCAGGTCATAACCGCTGATCCAGTTAAACGCCGTGGTAACGGTCCATGCATTTTTCGCATAGGTCAATGTTGCCTGGATTTTGTCCTTGGGATTGGCGGTATCGCCACCGACCGCCGACGGACCGTGCGTGCCAGCCAACTGGTAACCGATACCGCCCTCCTCCTGGATATAGCTCATCATGTGCGTGTAATCCAGATCCGCTTTCAGGCTGCCATAATCGCCCAGATTGAATTTGTAGCCGGTACTTAGCTCGATGCCGCTGGTGGTGGTCTGATTCGCGTTGACCAGCGGTTGGGTGTAAAACCACGGTACCGCCGTGTTATTGCCCTGACCCGGCGCACAGGGAGTGGGAGTAACGCCATCGGCACCGGTACAGAACTGGTTCACCGCCGGTCCGTAGGAAGGCAGGGCACTGGGTGAACCGGACACTATCTGATTCTTTATTTCGATCTTGTACAGGTCTATCGTCGACGACCAGCCCTTGATCGGCTCCAGTATCATGCCGAGGGTCGAGCTGACCGATTTTTCGGGTTGCAGTGCCGGATTCGCCGCCGTGAAATACTGCGCGGAATAATTGCAATACTTGGTCACCGCACCCGGTGCATTCGGTCCATTGGGGCAAAGCACCGGATCGGCGGAATTGCCGATGCCAAACACAATACCCTCATTGCCGTTTTCGGCCGGATTGGGTGCGCGGAATCCGGTCGCCAGTGTGCCGCGCAACGCAAACACATTGGTCGGCGTCCACTTGAAGCCGATTTTCGGTGTGGTGGCGTTACCAACGCCGCCATTGAAATGATCAAACCGGACAGCCGCATCGATTTCGACTGACTTCAGCACGGGGGCGGCAATTTCGGCAAACGCCGACACGTCGGTTTGTGTCCCGATCACCCATGCCGTGGTGGCTCCGGCCGCTGACCCCGTAATGGCGGATTGTGAATCGGGCGAATTCATGTCACGGTATATGTAGCTGGCCCCGGTACTGAAACCCAGATCACCTCCCGGCAGCTGCATCAGTGAGCGCGATAGGTGGACATCGATGAATTCCAGTGTCGAAATGTCCTGTTGCGTCGACGAGGGAAAAATGGATGCCAACACCGAAGGGGAGTTATTCCCGGTAAAGGAATAAGGTGTGGTCGTGCTGTTCAGGGCCGATTGCAGTGCGGTGTAATTGATTAAGCCATCGTAACGGACGTTAATCTGGTTTTTGGCGTAACCGATCGCGCTGTCGACATCCCATTCGCCCATCGAACCGGTCAGATCAGTGACCAGTCGATAGTTTTTCGAATTGACGTGACTGTTCGGAACCGGCGAGTCGGGTATAACGCCGCCCAGGGCAAAGCCATCGTAGGTGACCGGTGTGGCACCGACGCCGCCGGTCAGCGTGTTGCTCGGCCCACCCGCGATCTGTCCGGAATAAGAACCGGAGGTGGGAAAGGTGTAATAGCCGGCATTGATGGCAATAATGTCGACCTTGCTCTCAAAAACAGAGGCTTTTACATCCAGCTTCCAGCCGTCAGTGAGTTTTTTATCGAAGCTGGCCAGCAGGTTGATGTTTTCCGTTTCAGGCTGCATATTGCCGACCGGCAGATAGCGACAGTCACTTGCATTCATCTGAGCAGTCGTGCACCCGGTGACACCGGGTGCCGGGGTCGTTGCGCCGGTCACCTGGTTGATCAGGTAGGGTTGTCGGGTGGTCGGAAAGGGGGCGGTATTGGGATTATTGGCTGAACCTGGCGAGGTATCGACACCGCCGAGCGCTGTCCAGTCGGTCCGTATCCAGTCGCCATCGCCGGCGCGCTGGTCAAAGCGTATCGCGTCCTGATGGCGGTATTCAATATTCGCATACGCGTTATAACCGTCTTCTTCAAGATCGCCAAAACCATGGGTCAGGGTGAAGTGAGTGGTCGCTCCACCTCCTCGGGTGGAACTCCCGCCTTCGCCGCTCATCATGGTGCCAACGATATTCTTTTTCAGAATAATATTCACCACACCGGCCATCGCATCGGACCCATAAATCGCCGACGCGCCATCTTTCAAGACTTCGATACGTTCAATCGCGTCCAGCGGTATGTTCGATATATCAACAAAAGAACGCTGGTTGTCATCGGACAGCGCATTGGGCGCCATGCGATGTCCATCGATCAGCACCAGCGTTGCCGCCGATGTCAGTCCGCGCAGCGAGATTGCGCTGGCGCCGGCCGCAAATGCCCCTGAAAATCCCTGGTTCAGGGTACCCGAGCCATTGGCCGTGATATTTTCCAGAACCTGGGCAATCGAGGTGTAGCCGGTCTGTTTGATATCTTCTGCCGAAATAACCTGCACCGGGCTGGGTGTTTCCTTGTCAGCCCGGCGGATGGATGATCCGGTGATTTCGACCCGCTGCACGACGTCCGACGACGACTGCTGTGCCAGACCATACGGTGTCAGCAGTCCTGCGCCAAGCAGAACTGCGCCGGAATGCAGCAGCGGACGCAAAAGCGCCAGTCGGTTTTTTGGAGTTGCCATAAATTCATTCCTTTTATTTAATGACCGTTGCACGAGTCATTTGATGGGGAGTCTATCGGGTGCTGAATTTATTATTGGCGATGAAAGTGACTTTGTCCACTTTGTCCATGTTCTGACAATGGCGCACCACGCTTTATTCCTGATAGGGGCGCAGTAATTCCCTGGAAATAATGTGACGCTGAATTTCTGATGTCCCTTCCCAGATCCGCTCGATTCGCGCGTCGCGCCAGAAGCGCTCTATCGGCAGTTCATCCATTAACCCCATACCGCCGTATATCTGCACGGCGTCATCAGTCACGCGGCCCAGCATTTCTGTCGCGAATAATTTGGCCATGCCGGCGTCACCGTCGGTCATGATGCCCTTGTCGAGCTTGTCGGCCGAATAGAATGTCAGCAGCTCCGCAGCCCGGATACTGGTGGCCATATCGGCAAGTTTGAACGAGGTGCCCTGAAACGCCCCGATCGCCTTGCCAAACTGCTTGCGTGTGCCGGCCCATTCGGTGGCCATCTCGAACGCCCGCTGCGCGCGCCCGACACAGTTCGCTGCCACCATGACTCGCCCTGCGGTCAGCCACTGGTTGGCCAGATCAAATCCTTTATGTTCCTGCCCGAGGATCTGGCGTTCATGGAGACGGCAATCCGAGAAGAAAATTTCAGACTGGTGATAACCTTTCAGGCTGGTGCAGCGCGGTCCGCGGCGTATTTCCATACCCGGCGTGTTTTTGTCAACCAGGAAGGCCGTGACCCGTTTGCGGGTACGGTTTTTCACTTCTTCTTCACCTGACACAGCGAACAGAATCACGAAATCGGCGGTGTCGGCATGACTGATGAAGTGTTTGCTGCCATTGATTACAAAATCAGCGCCATCTCTGACAGCACGCGTTCTGATCCCCATGGCGTCCGAGCCCGCACCGGGTTCGGTCAGTCCGAAACAGTCCACCCGTTCACCCCGTATCACCGGTTTCAGGTAGCGCTCAATCTGCTCACCCTGACACGCCATCAGTATCTTGCTGGGACGTCCGACAAAGACCTGCAGGGCCCAGCTGGTTCGCCCCAGTTCCCTTTCCAGCAACGCCTGTGTCACATAGTCCAGTCCCGCACCGCCGACTTCTTCGGGCATGTTGAATGCGTACAGGCCCAGTTCAATCGCCCGTTGCCGGATCTGTGCCGCCAGTTCAGGCGCAACGGCGTCGGCCCGGTCGACATCAAATTCGTGCGGCTGCAGCTCCGTCTCAACAAAACGTCTGACGGTGTCAACCAGCATCACCTGCTCCTGGGTCAGTGCGAAATCCATGAAAATCTCCGTGGCGGTAAGGATTAATGGTGCTCAATATACCCGGGCAATTTTATTATATAATCGTTCAGTTTCAAAGAAATTTAATTGTTTTTAAAATATTTTTTTACTAACATTATTCATATTTAATTAAATAAATAGTAATTATTGGAGATGTAAGGCCAATTTTACTGACATCGACGAACTGCAGGAATTAAGTAAAATAACTTAAAAATCAATTATTTATGAATTTTGGACAAAATATTGTGAAATTTATTGGCACGTCAGGCATTATTTCTGGCTCGCTTGCGGAAAATTTACATGAATTTGAATGATCGTTTAGTATTATAATTTTTCAGGTCGCAGAATAATTAAGTTCCGCCATCCCGGCACTGTTCGGCTACAGTGGGTTGACCGAGACAACACTCATCCTTTGAAGAGGAACCCTACCTAATGAAACTTTCAGCCATCGTCAGATTACTGTACGCATCGACATTCCTGCTGGGCTTGGTGTACTTGCCGTCCGTCGACGCCGCGCCGACCAACCAGCTCAATATCATGAACTGGTCCGACTTCATTGCAAGCGACACGGTGGCCAAATTCGAAAAAGAGACCGGCATAAAAGTGAAGTATGACGTCACCGACAGCAATGACACATTGCAAGCCAAACTGCTGGCCGGCAATTCAGGTTACGACGTGGTTTACCCGTCGTCAAACTATATGGCCAAACAGTCCTCGGCCGGCGTCTATGAAAAACTCGACTGGTCCAGGATTCCGAACAGGGCCAATCTGGATCCGGAACTGCTCGGCAGAATTGCCGGCGCCGATGGCAGCAAATACTGGGTTCCCTATGTCTGGGGCACCATCGGCATGGTCATCAACAAGACCAAAGTGGTACCTTTACTGGGAAAAAATACCGCACTGGATAACTGGGACATCGTATTTAAGCCCGAGTTGGCCAGTAAATTGAAAGGATGCGGGATTTCGATTGCCGATTCTCCGGCCGATGTCTTTCCGGTCGTGTTGGCTTATATGGGCAGAAACCCGAACAGCAAAAAAAACAGCGACTATGAAGACGCCGCCAAAGAACTGGCAAAGATTCGCCCGTATGTCACACAGTTCAATACCGCCTATTTAAACGACGTGGCCGGTGGCGATATCTGCCTGGCGATAGGCTGGTCTGGCGATGCGCGGGTGATTGCACGACGCGTGCAGGAAGCGCACCAGAAATTTGACATCGCGTATGTCACGCCCAAAGGTCAGACCGGTCTGTGGTTTGTCACCATGGGCATACCGGCCGATGCGCCCAACAAGGACAATGCGCTGAAATGGATCAATTTCATTTTACGTCCGGACATTTCCGCCGACATTACCAATGCCATCGCCTACCCGACTGCGGTACCTCTGGCCAAAAAAACCGTCCGGCCCGACCTGCTTGCCGACAAGTCGATTTACCCGTCGGATGAACTGATGAAAAGCTTTTTCATTTACGAACCGATCGACACGACTATTTCACGCCTGATGAACCGGCTCTGGGTGCAGTTCAAATCCGGGCACTAGAGCGACTGGATACGGCCTGTTTCGCCCGGTGCAAAAAACGGCTAGGCCATAATAACCGGGCCACCGACCTGAATCGCCTTCTGATAGGCCGGGCGCGCGTTGATGGCTGCCTTATAAGCGCTCAGATGTTTATAGTTGGCCGTGTCATCTGCGCGCGCGAGCGCCGCCTCAACGGGGAAACTCATCTGGAAATCGGCGAGGGTCAGGTGGTCTCCGGCAAACCAGGCTCGCGTGGCGAGGTGATTATCCATGAACGCCAGCGCCGTGGTCAGATTCGGATCGATCAGCAAGGTCTGCACTTGCGCGCAAAGCTGCCGTGCAATCGGCTTGACAAAAAATGGCATCGGTCGGGTTGGGATCATCACGAACACCAGCTTCATCACCAGCCAGTTCATCAGCGATCCTTCGGCATAATGCATCCAGAAGCGACTCTGGCGATGCGCCTCGGTACCCGGCACCGGCACCAGCTGCGCTACATCGCCGTGGCCGGTTGATGCATATTTTTCAGCCAGATATTCCAGAATTGCGCCGGATTCAGCGACCGTCACGTCGCCGTCAACGATGACCGGCGATTTGCCCAAGGGATGTATCGCCTTAAGTTCAGGCGGCGCCAGCCTTGTCTTGCTGTCGCGCCTGTAGCGCACAATGTCATACGGAATCTGCAACTCTTCCAGTAACCAGAGTATGCGTTGCGAACGGGATGTTTCCAAATGATGCAGCGTAATCATCGTAAACCTTAAGGTGAGGGATATATCAGCAAGGGCAACAACTGTTTCACGGTGACGGATTGATCGCGTCATCGATTGCGGCAAGCAGCGTCGACAGCCGCGGGGTTGCCTCGGGTGACGTATCCAGCGGAAAATTAATCAGCCGGTAAAGCAGGTCAAAGCAGGTTGCCTCGGCCTGTTCCGGCTGGAACACCTCAGGATCATAGGAGCGCTGCAACCAGAGGCCATCAATCAATGCGGTAAATGCCAGCGCAGCCTGATACGGGTCACCGGTCAGCTGGCGTTCTTCGTAGACTTTGGCGAACAGCTTTCTCAATATGATCTGGTATTCCTGGTAACTCTGCCGGATCGTGTGCCGGATGATCGGGGACTGCCGGGCCGCGTTCCACAGGCTCAGCCATACGCCCAGATTACTGTCCGAGAAAATCGGTGCACGAAAACAGATGCGGATCATGGTACTCAGTTTGTTCAGCGCGCCACCTGTCGTTCCTTTTAAGGCCTGAACCGTTTCGGCCTGCAGGTTTTCGGCAAACGAACGGAAACTCTCGGCGATCAATTCGTCCTTGGAATTGAAATGAAAATTGATTAACCCGCGCGAAACCTGCGCCGTTTCACAGATTTTACCGATCGAGGTATTGGCATAGCCATATTTTTCCAGGCAGTTCAAGGTCGCCTCAATGAGCATGGCCTTGCGATCATCCACATTCTTGCGATGGAATATTTTGACTACCTGACTATCAGCGATACTAGGTTCAGACATGGGCGGTAAGTGAGGTGAGCAGGCAGATTGGCAGGGCGGGTGCCTCAATCCGAACCCATCATATCAATTGAACGTTGGTTTAGCAATAGCCGGTTTTGTGCCTGGCGCGTCGGCTTCAGGCACACCCCCGCTACAGGAACAGCCCGGGGTGCCACACCCAGTATGCGTGTCTTTCGCCGGTGAATTGCTTGCCGGTGCCGGGCGCAGTCTGGCACCGGTCCATAAAACCCTTGCCGGTAACGAAAAGTTGTGAAATCATTCCTGAACAAATGTTTAATTATGAGCCGAAACAACCCGGCGTTCACGCACAGGAGCTGAACCACCCATGACGTCCCCAACCCGCCTGCCGGTGCCGACACCGTTTGTCTCCCAGCCCCGGCATGTCGTGCCTGAATGGGTGGACGAAAACGGCCACATGAATATCGCGCCCTATCTGAGTGTATTTGATCACGCGTTCTATGACGTTTACGCGTTCTGGGGCATGGATTTCGACAAGGTCGAGGAACGCGGCTATTCGACCTTTGTCGCAGAATCACACATGACGTATCAGAGCGAGTTGCGGCTGGGTGAGGCGTTTACGATTGAAACACGGCTGATGGAATTTGATGAAAAACGGATCCGATGGTTTCAGTACATGAAAAAAGCGGATGGCCGGGTGGCAGCCAGTTGCGAATTGCTGAATCTTTTTATGGACATCCGCCAGCGACGCGTGGTGGCCATACCGCCTGTCTATTCCAGACAACTGAATGACATTCTATTGGCACACAAACAACTGCCTGAGCCGGTTGAAGCGGGCCGTTGCATTTCAATGCCGGCTGCCCGGCGCCAGCCAAAAACTGATTAGTTGCCATTTTTCAATGCGCTTATCCCTACTTTGTACAGGGGTATTCACCGGCCTGTTGCACATAACACGCGCGCCGGATTTAATTATTGCTAAATGAACGTTCAACCTATATTATTGTTTTCCATACGCAGCCTGGCGGTGCGCAACCGTCAGCCGACAGGCAGGTTAACAGAAAGATCATGGCAGAATTACTGGAAGAATTCGTTGGTGGTGTGCTGACATTGCGGCTGAATCGGCCGGCGCAACGTAACGCGCTGGCGCGTCCGAACCTGGACGCACTGCAACAGGTGCTGGAGCGCGCAGCGACCGATACCACGGTACGCTGTCTGGTGCTGACCGGCACTGGCAAAGGTTTTTGCGCCGGTGCGGACGTCGAAGAATGGGCCGAAGCCGAGGCGCGCGGCGCACTCGAAACGTACGGCTGGACGGAGGCGGCGCACCGGATGGTGCAAGCACTGGCAGGTTTTCCCAAACCGACTGTTGCCGCCATCAACGGTATGGCCTTTGGCGCCGGCTTTGACCTGATGCTGGCCTGCGATTTCAGAATAGCCTCCACGTTGGCAGCGTTTCGCAGCGGCTATGCCGCCATGGGGTACAGCCCGGACATGGGTGGCACCTGGTTGCTGCCGCGACTGGTTGGCGCCGAACAGGCCAAACGCCTGGTGTTTTTTGATGAGAAAGTCGGCGCAGACGAAGCGCTTCGTATCGGTCTGGTCTCGTGCGTGGTGGACGCGGAACAGTTGCCACAGGCAACCCTTGAATGGGCCGGCAAACTGGCCAGCGCACCCACCTTCGCACTGACCCGGGCCAAGCATCTTATTGACACGGCGGCTACCCAGACATTGGAACAACAACTTAAGGCAGAGCATCAGGCAGCGCTTTTATGCGGGCGCAGCGCGGATGCCAGAGAAGCACTGCAGGCGTCGATCGAAAAACGATCGCCGGTTTTCAGTGGCAAATGAATTTTGATTCGGCAGCATATTTTCAGGAAGTGTTGAGTGGTACCAGGAATTTAATTCAGACGATTCACCCTAATGGAGACGGTTTACACATGAACAATCAGAAAAAATTCAACATCCGATGTGCCATGGCGGTAACGACCGCGTTATTTGCCATGTCGGCGCTGGCACAACAGGCAGCCTCAGGCACTGCGTCACCGGCTGGAGATCCGCAGGCGGCCGCAGCCGGCGATGATGCCACTGCGCAGGCGAAAGCCCAGAAGGGCAAGCTTACCTCAGACATACAGACTGTCGTTGTCACCGCACAAAAACGCAAGGAAGATCCGAATAAAATTGCGATGAGCATTTCGGCGGTTTCCGGTGAAGACATAAAGGAACAGCACATTGCCGACTTTACGGATCTGACACGCTCCATCCCGAATATTTCGTTTACCGGAAATAATGGCGCCGGACCGGGCCTCGAAAATATCGAAATGCGCGGCGTGAGTTCATCAGCCGGTTCATCGACTGTCAGTGTCTATATGGACGATACCTCGGTCACAGTGGGCAACGTGTACGCCATGGGCACCGTTGAACCCAAGTTTTTTGATCTGGACCACGTCGAAGTACTGCGTGGCCCGCAGGGAACGCTGTACGGTGACAGCTCGATGGGCGGAACGATCAAGTTCATCGCCAATCAGCCTGACCTGAAATACTATTCGGTCGATACCTTTGCCGACTATTCCTACACCAAGAATGCGGGCTCCAATACGTCCGCCAACATCGTTGGCAATATTCCTCTGATTCCGAACGAGTTAGCCATTCGCATCGGTGTTCAAGGCAACCGGAACGCCGGTTTCATTAATCAGGTTAATTCGAACGGTGAGGTCATATCCAACGGCGTGAACTCCATGGATGATCAGGAAGTGCGGTTTGCTGTTAAATGGAAACCGACTAAAGATTTGACGATCTTGCCAACGATTTACTACCAGGAAGTCAACAGCAACGGTAACAGTGCCTTTGACATGGCTACCTTGCCTGCGTATGAAACCAGCATCCTGGTCCGTGAACCCAGCAAAGACAGGTTACTCATACCAAACCTGACGGTAAATTACGACATGGACGGTAATACGCTGACATCCGTGTCGAGCTATTTTGAACGCAAATTTAACCGGATACTGGATGGTCGCGCCTACACCACCGGCCCACTCGCCAGCACCAATCCGACCACCGGCTGTTACTTTTATACTGTGGCCTGTGGTGGCACCATTTCGGATGCCCTTACAACTGCGTTGCTGGCCTCACCCTCACCCACCCAATTGACCAGTCAGGTCGAGCAGTTTTCACAGGAACTGCGGCTTGCCTCGAAAGCCTATGACCAGACAGTTTCGCCGTGGACCTGGGTGGGCGGACTTTATTATTCGAACCAGCGGACCGGTATCATTGAGAATGATCCCATCGATAATTTGAATGCGACCCTGCTCCAGTACAACATTGATACCAGCAATCTCGCTTCCCTGGCGAACGGGCTTTATTTCCCCGGCAACCCTGCATTGGGGATTGCCCCGGGTACGCCCTATCTGAATCCATTTCCAAACAACAATACCTACTACGGTGACGAGCAGTTACATACCACGCAGTCTGCCATCTTCGGTGAAACCAACTACTATTTTTCGCCGACACTGCATGCCACGGTCGGGTTAAGGTATATGGGTGCCACCCGCAGCATCAATCAGGTCAACGCGCTGTATACCAATGATTTCAATACGAACGCACCGCAAACCGTGCAGAATGCCTCCAAATCCACGGCTTCAACACCCAAGTTTGCGTTGACCTGGGATATTGATCCGACCGATACCGTGTATACCAGTGCGGCAAAGGGCTACCGGCTGGGCGGTGGTAACGAGTTTGTGCCCCCCGGCTTCTGTGCGCAGGATCTCGCCACCAACGGTCTGACGGCAGGACCCCTGACCTATAACCAGGACAGTCTGTGGAGTTATGAAGTCGGTGACAAATCCCGTTTCCTCAACAACCGGGTGTCGCTCACGGCCGATGTGTTCTACCTCAAATGGAACAACATCCAGCAATACGTCAGCCTGCCCAATTGCGGTTATGAGTACAACACCAATGCCGGTGACGCTACAAGTCGTGGTGCGGAGATGGAGGTCAAATTCAAACCCGTTCCACAAGTTCTGCTGGGCGCGTCGGCCGGCTACAATAAAGCGGTATTTTCAAATAGCGCGGGTCAGGCCAATGGCGTTCTGGGCGCAATTCAGGGCGCGGCCATTGAAGGTGTACCAAAATATAACACGCAGCTCTCCGCGAAATACAATTTCAGTGTCTGGGATGATAAATCCGCGTTTGTGCTGGCTTCCATGCACTGGATAGGTTCGAGCCATGGTTCACTGGATCCAACCGATCCTGACTACAATCGTCCGGCCTACCATACGCTGGACGCCAGTACCGGAGTGGCGTTTGAATCATTCGAGTTGAGCCTGTATATCAAAAATGCGCTGGATGACAAAACCATTATCCAGCGCCCCAGCATCAATGAAGTCGAAGAGGGATATCGCGTCAACCCACGCACCATCGGGATGAACGTGACGGCACATTTTTAAGTCACGCTGCAACAACCAGTCTGACACAGACTGAAAAAACGGCGCCGGTTCAGGGCGCCGTTTTTTTTCGCTCGACTGAAAAACCAGCTGTATTTATCGGGCTGAGGCGACTTTGACGGGTTCCGGCTTACTGTCAGCTTTTGCTACCGACTTGCCTGGAGTCTTCACCGCAGCAACTTTTGCGGTACTTTTAGCCGTTGCCGGCGTTGCCATCGACACGTTTGCCGGTTTGGCTGTTGACGTACCTTTGACAGGTGCTTTTACCACGCTGGCGACCGGTTTAACTGTCGCGGCCTTCGCTGTGGAACCGGGCGTCGCTGCTGCAGCGCTGGCTGCAGGAAGGGCGGCTGGTGTTGCCTTGGTCGCCGGTGTTACCTTCGACATGCCCGTCGTTGCTGCTGCAGGCGCGGTGACGGCCGGCGAACCCGTCGCTGCGGCCGGTGTGGCGGCGGTTGTTGCGGGAGTTTGAGCAAATGCTGCACCAGTAGCTAAGGTGGCAGCAAGTAAAGTGGTGATCAGCTTGTTCATGGTAATTTCCTTGTTGAGTTTTAAGTTCCGTAGTGAATCTACGTACTGCTAAAACGTCACCCGCTGTGCAAGAGTTGACCGTTACCCGGTTTAATAATTAGAAGACTTCTTCGCCGGTCGCTGTCAACCAAATACCCGCTAACGAGTTCAACCGGCCGCGTTTATCCAAGGAACCCGCAGAAACAACATTTTTCTTGAGTCCCGGGTAACAGATCGCGGATAAACGGTTGTACCCGACAAATTTTCAAATATACTGATTTTCAACCGTGTATTGATGTATCCTGCCGTTGATTGTTTTTTTATTAATTAGCCGTCAATTTCCCAGACACCTTCGATGAAATTCAAGCGAATTTCGAACACCTATTTTTACAAGGCCCTGCTCCTTGCCGCCAGCTATTTTCTGGCAGGACGTCTGGGGCTGCTGCTGGCCATTCCGCCTGGCTATGCCACCGCAATTTTTCCTTCCTCCGGTATAGCGCTGGGCGCATTACTGCTGTGGGGAAACCGTTTTTTCCCCGGAGTGCTGGCCGGTTCATTCCTGCTGAATCTGACCATGTCGCCAAACTGGCTGGACGTGTTCAGCGTCAGCGGTCTGGTTGCACTTGCCATTGCAGTCGGCTCGACGCTGCAGGCCGTGGTCGGCGCGAGCCTGGTCCGCCATTTTGTGGTCGACTACCGCACACTGGTTGACGAAAAGGACATATTCAAGTTTTATCTGGTCAGCGGACCGCTCAGTTGCCTGATCAGCGCGACCAATGGCACAGCGACGCTGGTGGTGGCCGGATTCATGGCGCCCGCCTCGCTGGGATTTAACTGGTTTAACTGGTGGATAGGCGATTTGATCGGCGTATTCATCGTCACACCGATCCTGTTCTGTTTTTTCGCCAGCCCCAGAAAACTCTGGGAACAGCGACTCAAGGCTATCCTGCCGATCCTGGTGCTCAGCTTCATTGCGGTGGTACTGGTTTTCTTCAATGTCAGTGAATGGGAAACCAACAAGCAGCGCGAAGAATTCAGTGAAGATGCAAGCCTGGCCGTCACCGCGGTACGCAACAATGTCATTACCTACACGACCATACTCGAATCCACAGAACGGTTTATTTCAGTCACGGACAGCCCGACGCCAGCCCAGTTCAGTCAGTTCACCCACCCGATGATCACCCTTTATTCCGGCATACAGGCGATCGAATGGTGCCCGGTTGTCCCGGACACCGACCGGGACGAGGTGGAGAAAACGCTGAGACAGAACGGTTACCCGAATTTCCGGATCACCGAGCTGGGCCCGGAAAAACAACTGGTAACGGCACGTCATGGTCGCGACACCATACCCATTGTTTTTGTCGAACCGTACACCGGCAACGAACAAGCACATGGATTTGATCTGGGATCGAACCCGACCCGACTTGCCCTGCTCCAGAAAGCACGTGATTCGGGCGACGTCACTGGTTCGGCGCGGATTAAACTGGTGCAGAAAAAAGACCCGCAATACGGCTTTTTGCTGGCACAGCCGGTTTATGAAAATTATTCGCATCTTGACAATGAGGAACAGCGCAATCGCCTGATCCGGGGTTATACGCTGATCGTGCTGAGTTTTAATGATTTCTTTGCTGAAGCAGAACGAGAGCTTGCCGGAAAAAACATTGCCGCACGCATTATCGATGAATCGGATACCGATCATGCCGGATCAGACAGTGACAGCGCGGCCGAACTGTTTCAGACCAAAAACTGGAAAAACGCCCAGTTAAACACGGCCCTGGTGAAAAAAATAACCCTGGTCGTCGGCGGCAGGAGCTGGCGCCTGGAATTTTATCCACTACCGAATTACATCAACGAACACCGTTCACGCCAGTCATGGGCCACGCTGGCCAGCGGTCTTGTCCTGACTGTGTTTCTGGGATTCATTTTACTGCTGATTACGGGTCAGACCGAAAAGTTAAAACAGAATGTCAAAGAACGCACCAAGGAACTAAGCGTCATCATTGAAAATATTGTTGATGGCATTGTCACCGTCAACCACGACGGTATTATCACCTCATTTAATCCGGCGGCACAAACCCTGTTTGGCTATTCAGAACGGGACATACTCGGGCGCAAGTTTGAATTGCTGCTGGCATACCCGTCCGGCGACCTGCAAAAATTGTTCAGCCCGAGTTCAACCGATGACAGTGATACAGCGCTAACCTACCAGATCTCCGAAGGCATACGCAAGGACAGGGAGATTTTTCCAATTGAACTGGCCGTGTCACTCAGCACCCAGGAGCACAAGCCGGTCCTGGTGGCAGTTATCCGCGACATCACCGAACGTACCCGGGTGGAGCGCCTGAAAAACGAATTCATTTCGACTGTCAACCATGAATTGCGCACGCCATTAACCTCCATTTTTGGCGCGCTGAGCCTGATCCGCAGCGGTGTGCTGGGTGAGCTCCCGGAACAGATCAGGCCGATGATCGAACTGTGCTATAAAAATACCATGCGCCTGTCGACGCTGATCAACGACTTCCTTGATATTGAAAAGACCGCCGCAGGAAAAATGGAACTGGAACTGGCGCCGCAATCGTTGCTGTCTCTGGTCAGCCACGCCATCGAATCGATCAGCACGTATGATGCGCAAGGGTCCGTGAGCGTCAATCTGGTGACCCGTGAGGATGCCCGTGTTCTGGTTAATGGCGACCGGGTGGTGCAGGTTTTGAATAATTTTCTGTCCAATGCCATTAAATTTTCCAACATGGGGGGGCAGGTCGAGGTGGCGATCCGCTCAGTGACCAAAGACGGAAAAAAGTTTGCCCGTGTTGAAGTCATCGATCACGGTCAGGGCATCCCTGAACAGTTCCGAAATCAGGTGTTCCAGAAATTTTCCCAGGCGGATTCATCCGATACCAAACAGAAGCGCGGCACCGGTCTGGGACTGGCGATCAGCAAGGAACTGATCAAGCTCATGCATGGCACCATAGGTTTCGAATCTGAACCTGGCCAGGGCTCCTGTTTCTATTTTGAACTGCCCGTCATCGAATGATTCCAGTTACAATTCACCCGGGCTTTTCCCCTGACACATGGAAGGAACTCCGTTGAACAACAGCCTGAAATCCGATGTCCTGATAATTGGCGGCGGCCTTGCCGGGCTGGTCTGTGCGCTTGAGGTCGTGCGCGCAGGCAAGCGGGTTGTCCTGGTCGATCGTGACACCCCACAACGCCTTGGCGGGTTGGCACGCTGGGCGTTTGGCGGTATGGCGCTGGTCAACACACCCTTGCAGCGCCAGAAGAAAATTTACGACACGCCCGAGATAGCCTATCGTGACTGGATGCGCTTTGGTGAACTCAGTGAAACCGATCCGGCCGACCAGTGGCGACGCGCCTGGGCCCGGTATTATGTCGAACACTCCAGCAGCGACGTGTATGACTGGGTGGTGCAGCATGGCATGAAATTCATGCCTGCCGTGAACTGGGTTGAGCGCGGCATGCAGGGCGAAGGCAACTCGCTGCCGCGTTACCACGTTATCTGGGGTACCTCGCAGTACCTCACCGAACAGATGATAGCGGCATTGAATCAGGCCAATACGGCTAACCGGCTCACCCTGTTGCACAACCATGAAGTGACCACACTGGTTACAAAGGGCGGGACGATCTGTGGCGCAGGCGCCCGCAATCACGACGATGACTCTGACGTCAGCCTCGAAGCCCAGTGCGTCGTTATTGCCACCGGCGGCATCAATGGCAGTCATCAACAGGTCCGTGCCAACTGGATTGCGGGCCGGCCCATGCCCGGTACCATGCTCAACGGTGCACACCCCTTTGCCGATGGCCACGTGCATCAGCTTGCCGCCAGATCAGGCGCGCAGATTACCCACGCGGGTGAAATGTGGAATTACGCTGCCGGCATTCCCCACCCTGCCCCCCATTTTCCGGGCCATGGCCTGTCTGCGATTCCCTGCAAGTCGGCATTGTGGCTTGACCACGCCGGCCGTCGCATCGGCCCGCAACCCCTGGTGACCGGCTTTGATACACACGAACTCTGCCAGCGAGTTGCTGCGCAGCCGAAGCCGTATACCTGGCACCTGTTCAACTGGCGTATTGCGGTCAAAGAATTGGCGTTTTCCGGCGCTGAACACAATCAGCAGATACGGGACCGCCGCTTCCCTGCGTTTCTGAAGGAAATTCTGTTTGGCAACCACCGCCTGGTGAAACAGATGGCGGCACAAAGTCCGCATTTTCTGGTGGCGGACACACTCACCGAACTGGCTGGAAAAATGAATGCGCTGACCGGTACTGACGATGTGGTTCCATCGGTACTGCAGGCAACTGCCGATGCATTTGATGCCAATTTTGCGCGTGGCACATCGGTGATCAATGACGATCAGATCCGTCGCATCGAACATGCACGGCATTGGGGCCCGGACAGGCTGCGCACCTGCAAGCCGGCTGCACTGCAGAGCCCGGGCTCGGGTCCGTTCATAGCAATGCAGGTGCAGCTAATTACGCGCAAAAGTCTGGGCGGGTTACAGACCGACCTGCAATGTCGTGTACTGGATGCGGCAGGCACAGCAATACCGGGCCTGTATTGTGTCGGCGAGGCGGCTGGCTTCGGCGGTGGTGGTGCCAGCGGCAAACGTTCGCTGGAAGGCACGTTCCTGTCCGGATGCATACTGACGGCACGCAGCGCTGCGCGTTCCATTATTTCAGGCCATAATAACTGAACCGCACCTGCAGTACCACGAACCAGATCCAGCAAATCCAACCAATGACACAATGGAGACCTTCATGTCCAATGGCGCCCACGCCCTGATTCAGACACTGATCAATGCCGGGATTACAACCTGCTTTACCAACCCGGGAACCTCGGAAATGCATTTTGTCGCGGCGCTGGACAGCGCGCCTGAGATGCGCGCGGTGCTGACGCTGTTTGAAGGTGTCGCCACGGGCGCTGCCGATGGCTACTCACGTATGGCCGACAGGCCTGCTGCCACCCTGTTACACCTGGGTTGCGGGCTGGGAAATGGCCTGGCCAACCTGCACAACGCCAGAAAGGGCAAGGTGCCGCTGCTCAATATTGTCGGCGACCACGCCACCTATCACACCCGCTATGACGCGCAACTCCAGTCCGACATTGAAACCGTGGCCCGCAATGTATCCTCGTGGGTGCGTACCTCGCAGAGCAGCGCCGCTCTGGGTCAGGATGCACTCGACGCTGTGACGGCCTGCATGGGTCCGCCGGGCCAGGTTGCCACACTGATCCTTCCTGCTGACGTATCATGGAGTGAGGGTGGTGTTGCGATGCCACCGCCCCGGCTGAGTCCGCCACCGGCTGCCGACGATCCGGCTGTCGCGGCAATTGCCCAGGCGTTACAGGGCGAGGGAAAGAAAGCCATACTGCTCGGCCACCGGGCGCTGCGCGCGCCGACCTTGATGATCGCCGCACAGATTGCGAAACGCACCGGAGCAACCCTGTTTGCCGAAGTTTTTCCGACGCGAATTGAACGAGGCGCAGGGTTGCCGCACGTAGAACGTCTTGCGTACCTCGCGGAACTGGCCTCCGTGCAGCTTGACGGTCTTGATCATCTGGTGCTGATTGATGCCAAGGCACCTGTGTCATTTTTTGCCTATCCCGGCAAAAAAAGTTATCTGGTGCCGGAAAACTGTGAATTGCACGAACTGGCGTCCCCGGTTCAGGATGTCACGGCCAGTCTTCTGAAACTCGCCCGGGCTGTTCACGCCGATCAGGTACAGGCCGACCTGCAACCGTTGAAACGTCCCGGCCTGCCGCGCGGAAAATTCACGGCGGACAAGGTATGCAAGGCCATCGGTCAACTGCTCCCGGAAAATGCCATCATTGTCGACGAAGCGCAAACCTCCGGAATCATGTTGCCCATGTACACCGCAGGTGCGCCGCGCCATGATGTGATTACCCTGACCGGCGGCGCCATCGGTCAGGGATTGCCCAATGCGGTCGGTGCCGCGATCGCCTGCCCTGATCGCAAGGTGATTGCGCTGATAGGTGACGGTTCCGCGATGTATACCCTGCAGGCGTTATGGACAATGGCGCGGGAAAAGCTCGACGTCATTTCCGTTATTTTCAACAACCGCTCGTACGCAATACTCAACGTCGAATTGCAGCGCGTCGGTGCGCTCGGTGCCGGGGAAAAAGCCAAAGCACAGCTGGACCTGAATCATCCGCCGCTTGATTTTGTAAGTCTTGGCAAAGGCATGGGTGTGGCGTCGCGGCGTGCGACGACGACCGCTGAATTTGTCACTGCACTGGAACATGCATTGCGTACCCCGGGGCCTCATCTGATCGAAGCCGTTGTACCGCCCAGTCTGGCCGGGCTGAAACTGCGCGTACTGCCGCACGTGCTGAGCTCGCTGGCCAAACTGCCGCGACCGGTGGCGCGGGCCATCAAACGCGGTATCGCACCCTAGAAACCGGTTTATTTTTCCGGTGCGCCAAACAGGTCGTCCATGACCTGTGAGGTGGCATCGCAGGCGTGATTAAGACAGGGAAGTCCGAACCCCGCCTCCAGTGTTCTGAGCAGGGAATAATGATCATACGACCGGTTGCTGATCCGGTGATTGGTGGCGTAATTTGTTTCTACCAGCATCACCACCCGGTTAGCCGCATTCGAATAGTCGTTTTCGTCCCAGACAACCACGATGACATTACGGCCCTGCTTCCAGACCGGCGCATTTTCGATCCCGTTGACCAGTTGCGCCAACGCCGCATCGCCCTCTTTCATCAGCAGTGCTTTTTCCGCATCGGTCTCAGACCGGCAGACCGGAGGCCCCCCGGCGACAAAGCCGTGCATGTCGTGACACTGGTTCGGAACGATAAGCGACAGACTTGCTACCCCGGTCTGGAGTTCGGCCCACAAACCGTGGTTGCCACTGAAATCGGCCACACGGGCCAGGCTCAATGCCGGTTCGGTGCCGACTTCAATATCGCGGAAGTAGGCAAACGGATTATGTTTTACGGCGTACAGTTTCTGAATCGGCCCCGGACCCGACACATCGGCCGGACTCAGATTGGACCACGTTCCGTCGGCATAATTGATTCCGAACACGGGCCCTGTCAGACTGGGCAGACTTTCCTGATAGGTCTTCCAGCTTTTCTTTGCAGCGACAAGCTGATTGGCGATTGATTTCGGCGTAAACAGCGTTGCCGGATAATCACGCAGAGCACAGTTATTGGTGGCTGGCGCACCGCGCGGATCAACCTCGCCATTGCACTGGGCTGAATCGACGGCTGTCGCCACAACGGCATTGTCCTGCCCGGCAACACTGACCGGGGTAAAGGCATTCTGGCAGCCGCTGCTGTTGGGCGCATTGTCGATGCAACCCATCCCTTGCCAACTGGGCCAAAAGTCATTCCTCAGGCCAAAATTGGAGCCACCGACAATTTCCAGATAGTTAGGCGCGCTGGGATGGCCGACAGCAAAATACTGGGTGGCCTGATTGGCCACCCTGGCATAGGCATTAATAAAGGGCGCATTGGGATTTCCGATAATGTCGGTATCGGTTTCATTCTCCATCAAAATCAGGAACACATGATCCAGCGATCCGAACCCGCTCACCGGCACATCCAGTTCGGCGGCCGGCGCGCTGGCGCAATGGAACAGGGTTGCGAAGGCAATCAGGAAGGCGGGCTTAAGCGTCATGGCTCTCTCATGGAAACAGTGGGTCCGGATACGATAATCATTGCGCCGGTCAGGGCACGAGTGGTTCAGATGCTACCCCATAATGGCTTTGGTTGCAAAATACAGCACCGACGGTCCCATAAAACAGCCAAGTCCGGTATGAAAAGTCGCCACCAGCGCGCCATACGGAACCAGTCGCCGGTCGGTGGCAGCCAGTCCGGCTGACACACCTGACACGGTGCCTGCCAGGCCACCAAATACCATGGCCGAGCGTGGCGTTCTGAGTCGCATGAAGCGGGCCGCGACCGGTGTACCTATCATCACCAGCATCGCCTTGATCAGTCCGGTCGCAATCGACAGCGCCATCACATCGGAGCTGGCACCGATCGCTGCACCCGTGACCGGGCCCACAATGTAGGTGACCGCGCCTGCGCCTATCGTGGTCATGCTCACCGCATCCGAGTACCCGAAACAGTACGCCAGCGCCGCACCGACAATGAACGGCACCACCGTGCCCAGCAACAGGGCCACAACACCGATCAGGCCGGCCTTGCGCGCTTCCTGCGGTTGCACTTCGAAGGCCGTCGCGACAATCGCGAAATCGCGCATCATTGTCCCGCCCATCAGACCGATGCCGGCAAACAGTGACACGTCCGCCAGACCTTTCTGTCCACCGGACACAACGCCACCCCAGTACGCCAGACCCAGGCCAATCAGTATCGCAATCGCCGACCCGTGCATGCGGCCAAAGGTCAGTTTGCGTGATATGATGCCTGAGAAATAAACGATCAGGCCGATGATGGCAAACGACGCAACCAGTCCGTTGGTCTGCACTGCTTTTTCAAAAATGGCTAACATGATGGCACTCCTTAAAGGCGCAGCGATTCAGGCAGATTGGCGTGGTTGGCAAATGGATCGACATCGCTTTCAGGTTCCATGCGATTGATCACGGCGATGATACAGGCACAGATGACGACGGTACACAATGCCGCGAGCAGTGCCACGTGACCACCACGCAGTGCCGCAACCACATTCTGCTGCGCTGCCATCGCCACCACGACCGGAATATACATGGCGGCCCAGAATGTCACGCCCGCTTCGGAAAGTTTGGGTAACAGGCCGCGCGGTTCCATGTAATGTCGGGCACAAATCAGCAGCAGCATCGCAATACCGACACCGCCCACATTAGTCTTTACCCCAACCGCCAGGCCGAGCAGATCGCCCAGTATAATGCCCAGCAGATGGCAGGTGGCCAGCAAGGCTGTCCCGTATATGATCATGGTCGTCTCCCGAAAATGGTTGTTATTTTAAATTACCCAAAAAATCTTCTTTGCACTGCAACAAATAAATGCTAACTTTCCAGATACTGGGTAATCGCATTCTGGTTAGCCTTGTTGATCAGGTCAACAAATTGCATGCCAACGCGAAAACCGTCCTTTGAATTCAGGCAATAGGTCACTTTCACTATGGCAGAAATCTCATACTGGTGCGCTTTGGCTGTCAGGGTGAGGTCAATATGGCATCGCTGCCCGATCTCCATGGGACAGGGAACGACAAGACAGACGCCGGCAGAACCAATATCAACCGTGGCAAAGGGAATGGTGCTCTTGCCAACGGCCAGTGTGCCGTGGGTATGCAGGGGCTTCCTGGGCGACGAGCGATGATTCTGCGTCAGGTTCAACATGAGGTCCTTTACACGATCTGTTGCAACCGCTTTAGCGCCGGCAGCACTTTCATGGCACCGTCCGCTGTACGACCGGCTCCAAAAGTTGTAAATTAACGCCTTTCAGGAGACTATCGTTTTATCATCGATTTGTAAATGCCTCGTTTCAATCCGGATCGGCCCCTGGACCTGCCACGTGCACGCCCGGGTAGCGCAAATATTGACCCCTAAAAGGAAATGACTTCCATGCTGACAAAACGTATTCGCATCGCCATCCTTGTCATCGCTGCCGGTGTTATCGTGGTGGCGCTGACGGCCGTGGTCGGGCACAAAAAAATTGAACGGCTGATGATATCGCAAAGCATGTTCTCCGGTGCCGATCAGGTTGAACATTTCCGGACCATGGCACAGATTTTCCCGGCCCGTGCAATTGCTGCGGCGCCGCAGCCGCGCTTGTTTGACGCCGGTGAGGCTCTGCCACTGCCCGAAACCTACGATTTCAACGGGCAAACACGGAATACGGCCGACTTCCTCGATGCCACCGATACTACCGGCTTCCTGGTGCTCAAGGATTCGCGCATCGTCTATGAAAAATACTGGCGCGGCAACGATGCGGGTACACACTGGATTTCATTTTCAATGTGCAAATCGTTTGTATCGGCGTTAATCGGCATCGCCGTGTCCGAAGGCGCCATTGCCAGCATCAATGACCCTGTCACGCGCTACGCACCGGAGCTGGCGGGCAGCGCCTATGACGGTGTCCGCATCAAGGACATCCTGCAGATGTCATCCGGCGCCAGCTGGAATGAAGACTACAGTGACTGGAATTCCGACATCAACCGCTTCGGCCGCACGTTCGCATTTGGCGGCTCGCTGGATGATTTTGTAAAAACACTCAAGCCCGACCACAAACCGGGCACGTTCAACCGGTATAACAGCATGGACACGCAGGTCCTCGGACTGATGCTCCGCCACGCCACCGGCACATCACTGACCGAGTATCTGGCGCAGAAGTTGTGGAACCCGCTTGGCATGGAGAGCGGTGTGGAATGGATCACGGATGACAGCGGCTCAGAATTTGCCGCTGGCGGGCTCAATGCCACCTTGCGCGATTACGCGCGGCTGGGGGAGCTCTATCGCAACAATGGCAACTGGTACGGCCGCCAGATCGTCGCTGCAGACTGGGTCAGGGCGTCGGTCACCCCCGATGCTCCGCACTTAATGCCTGGCAAACGCAGCAATTCGGATTCCACGCTGGGATATGGATTTCAGTGGTGGGTACCGGATGAGCGCGGCGACTTTTCTGCTATCGGCATTTACAACCAGTTTGTCTACGTCAGTGCGGATCACCATCTGGTCATTGCGAAAACTTCAGCGAACCATCACTACGGCACAACCAATGGTGAAGCCAGTGATCATGAAGACGAACATCTGGCGCTGTTCCGCGCCATTGAGTCGCGCTTCCGGTAATCAGTAACCCGCTGCCAGGCCTGTATTGGTGCGAGGATCATTGGCACCATAGTACCGGTTGTCCGCAACCGGTGTGCCGCCCAGCTTGGGAGCGCCCACTAAAATTGCTTCAATGTGATTTTCAGGTTCGATACGTTCAAAATGGTGCCCCATGCCCTGCAAGATCTGCTTCGTATCCGGGCTCAGTGCAAAATCCTCCAGATAGGTTACATCAGGCATCCATTGCTCATGAAAACGTGGCGCATCAACCGCCTCCTGGACATTCATACCGTAGTCAATCACATTGAGTATCGTATGCAGCACGGTGGTGATGATTTTGCTGCCTCCGGGTGTACCAACCACCAGCACCGGTTTGCCGTCACGCACAATGATGGTCGGCGTCATCGAACTTAAGGGGCGTTTGCCTGGCGCAATGGCATTCGCTTTACCCTGTATCAGTCCGTACATGTTGGGTTCACCCACTTTCGACGTGAAATCGTCCATTTCGTCGTTCAGCAACACGCCGGTATTGGCTGCCGTTACTTTGGCACCGAACCAGTCATTGAGCGTGTAGGTGACAGACACCGCGTTACCGTCTTTATCGATGATGGAATAGTGGGTGGTATTGTGGCCCTCATGAGGTGGCGTACCGGTCTGAATCTGACTGGAAACACCCGCTTTGGTCATGCTGATGCTGGCCCGGAGCTGCGCTGCATAGTCTTTGCTCAGCAGGTGGTCCACCGGGTTATGGACAAAATCGGGGTCACCCAGATAGTTATTCCGGTCGACGTAGGCATGGCGCATCGCTTCGATCTCAACATGGGTTGCGCGTGCCGACCCGAAACCCCATTCACCAAGAGGATAACCTTCCAGAACCGACAGAATCTGGCACAGGGTCACACCGCCCGAACTTGGGGGTGGTGCCGAGACGATCTGATAGCCGCGGTAACTGCACTCGATCGGCGTCAGCTCACGTGCCTGATAGTGAATCAGGTCATCTGCCGTCAGGATCCCTTTGCCGTTTTTGAAGGCCAGGACCAGGTTCCTGGCCACAGCGCCCTTGTAAAACCCGTCCCTGCCCTGCTGACTGACAGCCTCCAGCGTGGTGGCCAGGTCATGCTGAATCAATTTTTCACCCGCTTTGAAAGGGCGGCCATGATTCAGAAAAATTCTGCCGGACGGCGCGTCGCTCAAAAAATAACTTGTGGTGGTTTCCAGCATGTCCACGTCACCCTGGTCCAGAACAAATCCGTTTCTGGCCAGGCTGATGGCCGGCGCAATCAGCGTTTGCCGGTTTAATTTGCCGTATTTTTCGCGCGCCAGCTCCAGACCGGCCACGGTGCCCGGTACCGCCGCAGACAGATAGCCATCGGCGCTCAGGTTGGGAATGAGGTTGCCAGCTGTATCGAGATACATGTCTGCACTGGCCGCCAGCGGCGCCTTTTCCCGGAAATCAATGAATTTTTTGCGTCCATCGGCAAGGGCTATCGTCATGAAGCCACCGCCCCCGATATTGCCGGCGGCGGGATACACCACGGCCAGCGCATACCCGACCGCAACGGCGGCATCGACCGCGTTGCCCCCTTTTCTCAGCACCTGCACGCCGACCCGGGTTGCATACTGATGGGCTGTGACCACCATACCATGCTGCGCGGCGACCGGCGCGACGGACGCGGCCTGTGCCACAGCACCGGCGCAAACAACGGCCACGACACTGGCAAGGGAAAACCATCGTCCCCAAGACTGGGTGGCGTGGCGGCTTGATAAGAATACTCGCATGGCTGTTGGCTTTCAAAAAATCCGGGTTAACCTCGCTGGCGGGCGGCATTGGTGCATCTCCGCGTGACATGCGCAGATTATGCGCATTAACAGGCTCGGCGGCAACTGCTCCCGCCCCGTTTATGCAGCGCCTGGCCGTTCGACCCGGTTCCGCTCTGCGTGCTCCGGTCGGTCTGGCAGCGCGTCCGTTCGATAAACACCGCGGCAAACGTCGCCAGATGGCCTCGCTTTGTCCTGCGCTGAGGAAAAGATATACGGCGTTCATCACGGCCAACCTGGCAAAAAAGGATAAATTATTTTTAAAACTACTCTTTTTGTTATGAGTTCTTGTCTGGTAAATAAATTAATCTGATCTGGGTCCGTCATGGGCTTGCTAATGTGTGGCTTTCAGTTAACCATTACGGAAACAACTCTGAACTGGTAAGCGCGATGATCACACTACGACTGTCCCGGGAACGCGGTTATGCCGACCACGGCTGGCTGAAGAGCTATCACTCTTTTTCATTTGCAGGCTATTACGACCCCGCCTACATGGGCTGGGGAAATTTGCGGGTAATTAACGAAGACCGGATTGCAGCCGGAAGCGGCTTCGGCACACACAGTCATCGCGATATGGAAATTATCAGCTACGTCATTTCAGGGGCGCTGGCCCATAAAGACAGCATGGGCACCGGCACATCCATTCCGCCGGGCGATGTGCAGCGCATGAGCGCCGGTAGCGGCGTTTCGCACAGCGAGTTCAATCACTCCAGCGAACAAACAACCCATTTTTTCCAGATCTGGATCGAACCCGACAGGCTCGGCCTGCCTCCCAGTTATGCGCAAAAAACCTTTACCGACCAGGACAAGCGCGGCAAACTGCGCCTGCTTGCGTCACCCGATGGCGCGGACAATTCGATTTCCATACATGCAGACGCCTCGCTGTACGCAGGACTGTTTGATGGCGACGACCCATGGACCATGCCACTGGATCCAGAACGTAAAGCCTACCTGCATCTGGTACGGGGCACCATCCAGGTTAATGGCCATGCATTGCAGGCGGGCGACGCAGCGCTGATAGCCAATGAATCGGCACTGACACTGTCTGACCCCAAACAGGCTGAAGTGCTTTTTTTTGATCTGGCGGCTACCTAGACTGGTCGCCAGCCACCTGTTCATGCGCGTTGCCAGAGTACCGGAAACAGCGGATGTTCCATGACCGATCCGGCCGGTAACTGCTCACGCAATCCGGGAAATTCGGGCGACGTGGCCCAGTCGCGGGGCGCATGACGAATGTCGTCGCCCATGAAACGGACCGAGAATACCCGACGTCGCCGGTCACCGTCGACACCGCCCGCCGCATGCAGTGTCAGCATGTGAAAACAGACCACGTCACCCGGCTCGACCTCCCAGCCCAGAATCGGAAACCGCTCGCGTGCTCCCTCGATATCGGGCAGATCGGCAAGCTGCCCCTCCGGGAACCATTTGGCCTGATTATCCATAAATGTGCGGGGCATCAGCCACGGGCCCTTATGCGATCCCGCCACAAATTCCAGAGTCGAATGACGCCGCACCGGATCGACCGCTATCCACATACTACAGCTCTGCGAACCTTGTATGTTGTAATAGGGCTGGTCCTGATGCCATGGCGTGCGTTTGGTCGTGCCAGGCTCTTTGACCAGCATGTGGTCGTGGTACAGCCGCGCCGTATTACTCTGCATCAGGCGTGCGGCCACCGCGCCGACCGGCGACTCCATAATAAAGCCGCGATAGTCCTCATTGGTCTGCCAATTGCAGAAATCTTCCAGAAATGTACCCGGGGTGCCGGGCTCATTGGCCACTTTAGCGCGTTCACTTGGCCGGGCTATATTGGCGTCAATGCCGTTTCTGAGCCGATTGATTTCCCCTTCATTGAGCAAGTTGCGCAGACAGATCGCGCCGTCGCGTTCAAATGCCCGGATCTGTTCAGGTGTAACGCCAGCCATGGCGCGTTGCATAGTATCCATTTTAATTTTCCTGTCGGGTCTGGCCCAGGTTCAATGCCACAGGCCGGCCGGCTGATCGTCATGAAACCGATTCCGGACAGCCGCTGATTCATGGATCATCGCATTTTTTGGCAACTATGGATAACTTTATTGATCTCCAGCGCGTTTTTCATTAGTATCACTGCGGTGTTGAAATAAATTCATGTTTCTGCTGAATCTGCTTTTTTTCGGAAACTGACCGGATTTTGACGTCTGTTTTTCTTCTGCGCCCGGTACCGGATGCAGAGCCTACCCATTGCAATGGAGTCACACCATGAAAAGAATCAAGCATGCGATGTTGTTGCTGTCCCTGTTATCCACCCTTGGTGCCGTACCGGCATGGGCCGACGATGCCCTGCAGGCCGTGATCAACGGGGCGCAACGTTCTGACGCCCACAAGGCGCGCGACGCAGCGCGTCATCCGCAGCAGACACTGGAATTTTTCGGCATCACTCCCACCATGACGGTCGTGGAACTGAATCCGGGCGGCGGCTGGTACACCGAAATCCTGGCGCCCTATCTGCGGGCCGGCGGACACCTGATTGAAGCGTTTCCCGACCCCAAATCGAAGGACGAAGAAAATCGCAACGATGCCGCCGGCATACAGAAAAAAATGAAAGCCAGTCCGGAGCTTTACGACAAGGTAAAAACGGCAACCTTTGAACCACCTGAAAAGATAAAATTTGCCAGCGATAACAGCGTGGATCTGGTGCTGACTTTCCGCAACGTGCATAACTGGGTGGGCTTTGGCGACGAGAAAATGCAGGCGCTGTTCAGGAGTGTGTTCAAGAGCCTGAAAAAGGGCGGCGTATTCGGTGTCGTTGACCATCGCCTGCCGGCTGACAGGGTACAGGACAAAGACGCATCATCCGGTTATGTTCTGGAAGCCTATGTGATCAGGCTCGCTGAAGGCGCCGGATTCAGACTCGCGGCAAAGTCCGAGATCAATGCCAATCCAAAAGATAATGCCGATCACAAGAATGGCGTCTGGGCTCTGCCGCCCACGTTCGGCAACCGGGAGGAGGATCACGACTTGTATGCCAACATAGGCGAAAGTGACCGTATGACGCTGAAATTTGTGAAACCCTAGCTAGCGGTCCGCGCGGTTCGCACCGGGCGGAGCGGATCAGCCCGCCTGACATCCGTGCCGGTCCCGGGTTAGGCGTGACTGTACATTACCAGATGTTAACCTGGTCCGGTTTCGGCCGGTACATCGGTTGCCCGGGCTTCACATTGAACGCTTCGTGAAAATCCGAAATCACCGACATGGGACCAATCACACGCCATTTTGCCGGCGAATGCACATCCGACAGCAACGCTGTGCGCAAGGCGGCCTCGCGCGCCTGTGACCGGTTGCTTAGGGCAGCGCCCATAAAGAATCGCTGCATGGGCGTTAAACCGCCCAGCAGGTTTCCCTGCTTGAACTGCTGCGTGGTCCTGAACGCACCGATCGCCAGCAGCAGGCCGCCATGGTCCGCTATGTTCTCGCCTTCCGTGGCCCTGCCATTGATGTGTAATCCACTGACCGGTTCGTAGGCGTTGAACTGCCTGATGATCAGGTCGGCACGCTCGGCGTATTGCCGGGCGTCGTCTTCATTCCACCAGTCGCTGAGATTGCCGGCGGCATCATACAGGCGGCCTGAATCGTCGAAACCATGGGTGATTTCGTGCCCTATCGTTGCACCTGAATAGCCGTAGGCAACAGCATCATCAATTGCCTCATCGTCCACACCCGGAATCATAAAAATGACAGCAGGCATGACGATTTCATTATTTGACGGACTGTAGTAGGCATTGAAGGTTTGCGGTGTCATCGACCATTCGGTACGATCGACCGGCCTGCCATAGTGGTCCAGCATATCCCTGAAACGCCAGCGATTGGCGTTCAGCATATTGGTCGCATAGGATACCCGCCCGACCGTCAGCCCGGTGTATTCCTGCCACCGGTCCGGATAGCCCACTTTCGCATTGATGGCCGCCAGTTTTTTTCTTGCCATGACCTTGGTGGGTTCACTCATCCAGTCAAGCTGATTGATGCGCTCGAGGTAGGCCGACCGGATGGATTCAACAAGTTTTACATAACGCTGTTTTACGGCGTCAGGAAAATTTTCCCTGACGTACAGTCGACCGGTCAACATGCCCATCGCAGCGTCCTGCACGTCCAGCACACGTTTCCAGCGGGGACGCTGTTGCTGCTGTCCGTTTAACACCTGCCCGGTAAAGCGGAATGATTCATTGTCAAAGGCACGACTGAGATAGGTCGAGTAATCATTCACGAGTCTGAGCAGCAGATAATTCCGTAACACCGATACCGGCGTGTTTTCCAGCTGATTCTGAAGGCTGCTGAAATACTCGGGCTGCCCCACGATGAGCGTATCCGCATGCAATTGCCAGCGCGCCAGATAATCGTTCCAGTGTATCGACGGTGTATGGTGCATGGTAAATTCGGCGACGGCCAGCTTGTGATAATTCGCCAGCGGATCATTCAGGTCTTCAAGCTTGCGCGAGGCCTTGGCCAGCGCGGTTTCAAAGTCCATGACCTGAGCCGCCGAATGTCTGGCCACCCTGGCACTAACACCGCATAACTGCAGCAGCCGCGCGAGGTGACTGACATAGGCTGTGCGTATCGCTGCGATGTCGCGGTCCGGATTCACATAGAAATCACGATCCGGAAGGCCCAGTCCGCCCTGTGATACATGAATCGCCATGACATCACTGGCGGTTTCATCCTGGGCCACGCCAATATCAAAGAACGTCCTCACTTCAATTTCGCGCAACCGGAATGCCGTGTCAATGGCATCCTGAACCGTGCTGATTTTATGAATACGCCCGATTTCAGCGTCGAGTGGATGAATACCCTGAGCGTCGGCGGTTCGGGTGTCCATGGCGGCGGTCCAGAAGTCGCCTATTTTCTGCAGATCTGTGCCATCCGGTGAACCAGTGCTGGCCGCGGTCTGGTTGATTTTCAGAAGTTTCTGGTAAACCTGTTCCTGCACCTCGTTTTCTATGCCCCACGAGGGTTCCGAGGGCGGCACCGGATTTCGCTTTAACCAGCCACCATTCACGTACTGAAAAAAATCCACCGCCGGACTGACCGAGGTATCCGCCCCCGACCACAGAAAGTCGGGCTTGCCGCTGCTCTGAACGGTCCCGGTGTCGCTCGCAGCCGCCCGGTTCATCGTTGCCATCGCCAGCACCAGCACCACGCTGAGCGCGACGCCGACTTTTCTGTGCATGCTCTGCATCATGGAGTTCGTCATCGCAGGTATGCCGGGATCATTGACCGGGATGGTAGGTGCGTTCGGCATGTTTCCTGACGTCGTCCTCGTAATACAGCACATCCTTGAATTCTGCCCGGCTGTATCGTTCCGCCTGATCGTTGAAATGCGCTGACGCCGGGTCACCGCTTTCACCGCCGGCCAGCATGCTCTTGGCATGTATTTTCGGGCCAAATTCGACCACGGCGACAAAGCTGTTGCCAACGTCACCGTATATGCGCCGGGTTTTTCCCGGCGTCCTCGACTCAAACGACGCCAGCGAACCCCAGACAGAAGCAGTAAATGGCACCGGCAGACTGGGTTTTGAATCATCGAAATCCTGCACGATGTCGCCGCTTACATGCTGGAACCGATTGATCTCACCCCAGGGTGTTTTCCAGCTGCCGAAATCCTGTTCCAGCCTGGCGGACACGAGGGCCAGTGATGCCAGCTTTTCCTGACGGCTGGTATTTGCCATCATGAAGTCAAAGATCTCCCAACTGTCTTTGCTGACATTTTTTTCATTGGCCTGGTGGTCGATTTTCTTCATCATGTCCTGCCCCCAGCAAACTGCCAGCGCCGTCGCCACCGAATCGCCCGCAAAGCGCAAATCCCATGCACGCAGCAGATCAATCTGCGGCTTTAACTGTGCCTTGAGCGGGTCTGCCCCGTCTGTTTCATCCCACGCTTTGACCAGCGCCGGTACCAGTACCTCGAACGCCGGCAGATAGCTGTCATACGCCGCGCTGATTAAACTGTCCAGTGTAAAGTTATGCTGGTTCTGCAGCACCCGCACAGCATGAAAGCCCCGCGCATTGGCCGGATTGGTCCACATATACGATGGATAATCTTCCTTTTTGGGACTGTAGTCACCCGCTGCAGTAAAAGGGGCGTTGTTGGTGTTCTGAATCCAGCCACTTTTCGGATTGAACAGCGTAATCGTGTCTTTAACGTCGTGCAAGCCATGCCATTCGGTATCCGGGTTGCTGCCGTCGACCGGCTGGCTCCAGTCAAAGCGGGGGTCACGTTTCGGCACAAAATTGCCATTAAAAAAGGCGATATTGCCGTCCGCGTCGGCATACACGGTGTTATTGGATGAATTGGTACGCAACTCCATTACCCGATAAAATTGCGCATAGTTTTTTGCGCGGGTCCGCGAATACGATTGCATCAGGGCCTTCATCGGTTCCTGCATCAGGCGCACGGCGACCCACTGGTTGCCGGCCTTGCGCACGATGGGTCCATGCTGACTGTAATAGACCGTGACCTTTTTTTCCGCCATCTGACCCGCGGTTTTGTAGCGCAGCACTTTTGTGACGGCCTTCAGGGGGCGCTGCTCCGTTCCAAACTTATACACGAAACCGGCGCCGTCCTTGGCACGAGTCACCGTTTCCAGATATTCGTCGATCACATTCGCGCCACCCGACGTATGCATCCAGCCAACGCGGGAATTGAATCCCTGATAAATAAAGAACTGTCCCCATGTCACCGCGCCGTAGGCGTTCAGGCCCGTCTTGCTGATCATGTGAACTTCGGGCCGAAAATAAAATGAGGTATGCGGATTAATCAGCAGCAGGGCGTGGCCGGATTCGGTGAGGGACGGTGCAATCGCAAAGCCATTCGAGCCACCGGGTTCCGGGTTGGCCTTGACAGGTTTCCGGTCGGACTGGTCAAGAGCCACCAGCGTGGCTGCGGCACCATAGAACTGTTCAAGCTGCTTCAGATCGATATCTTCAATATCGCCGCCAATACTGCCTTCACTGAAAGTGAGTGCCATCCAGGGTTCAAAATGTGTCAACAGTTTCGGATGAACCTCGGGGTGTGTATACAGATAGAAATTCAGACCGTCCGCAAAACTGTCCATCAGTTTCCTGAGCCACAGGGGACTGGCCTTGTATCTGGCCTGCATGTCGGCCGGATCAATAAACAGTTTCATGCGCAGGTCACTGTACAGTGCAGACTCGCCTTCCACTTCGGCCATACGACCGACGGCATTGATGTAGTTACGTTCGATCCGGTTAAAGCTGTCTTCGGCCTGGGCATACAGCACACCGAAAACGGCATCCGCGTCGGTGTCACCGTAGACGTGCGGAATACCCCAATTGTCACGGATAATCTGCACGTGCTGCGCCTGTGCCTTCCAGCGTTTCAGTTCAGCCTGGTCAGGGCTGGCCAGCGCTGTGCCGGTAACGGCGGCCAGGCACAGGAGCGATACAAGTCGGGCAGACAATCTTAAACTGGGTTTCAACATGGGCTTACTCCCTTCTGGTTAATCGAACAGCCAAATAATGCAGAATCAACCGTTGCTGTCGTGGTGCAGAATTTGCAGACGATGCCGGGTTTTGCAGTCCTGTAGGCTAAGATGCCAACCTCGACCGTGTCAAGTTGAATTACTCAATCAGCCGGCGCGCTGTTGTTATCCGTTTTTCAGTGATAAACAAGTATTAATCTGCACTGGGTCGAAATCCGGCCTATTATGGATTATAGTAAGGGCAAATGACTTACATCAAATTGATTTATTGTTTTAGCATTTTGGCAGAACAGCGTTCCTGTTGGCAGGCCCGGCGACATGGATGAATTCCACCCCTCAACCGTAAACCAGGCATGCCAGACCTTCCTTCAGCGACCTTCCCGTTCCCTGCCCTGCTCCGTACCCGGGGTCTGAAGGGCTGCACGGCGCTGGCTGTCATGTTGATTCTGGCAGCCTGTTTCGCCACGGGGTCGCATGCCACTGACATTTCGGTTTGCGTGGATCAGGATTCACCGCCGACGGCCTATTGGGCACGTGATGCACAGGGTAACAAGACCGATGTGCTGACCGGTTCCTCCATCGAACTGTTTCGCACCGTATTTGCCCGTATGGGCCTTAATGTTACCTACCTGGCCAGCATGCCCTGGGTCCGATGCATGAAAACGGTTGAAGTCGGCAGCGTCAATTTCGCGATTGACGCCTATATAGATAAAGACCGGCAGCAACTGTTTGTTTTTTCTATTCCCTATCAAACGTTCACACCCCAGGTATTTTTTGATGCAAACCGGCCGGTCAGTGTGACGTCAAAAGCCGATCTGAAAAAATACAAGGGCTGCGGCATGCTGGGCTGGAGCTACGAACATTACGGCCTGAACCCCGCTGATCTGGACCTTGGCGTCAATGAATATAAACAGTTGTTCGCGAAATTGAAGGCGGGCCGCTGTGACTATTTTGTTGAAGAACTGGAAGCCATTGCCGGCTTTAAACTCCTTGGGTTCAATTACCTCGACGACCCGGAAATAAAACACGGTGCCCTGACCGATGTCGAAGGCGCCAGGTTATTTCTGATCGCCGGGAAGCATTCCAGTTCGGCCCGACTGGTCCCGGAGATCGACAGGGTATTGCAGGGTATGCTTGCCTCCGGTGAAGTGGCAAGAATTATTGCAAAGTACCAGCCCTGACAATAAACCGGAATCGCATGCCATGCTGAACTGATTTTGATCAACAGTTGTAATTTTAATCACTATCAGGCACGCTTTGCCACACAGTGCAGGTGGCCATCCGCTTACCCGGGCACGACAGTCGCCTGCGCGCGTTGCCGATACAGGGTGTGTCGCCTGAAAATACTGCCGGCTGATGGTGCAAGGTAAATTAACGGATATAATTTACCCACAACTTAACCCGAGACCCTCCAGACCCGACGATGGCCCCAAAAAACAGGAAAGCAGATTCGGTCTCATCGGCTGAACAGCAGCGCATGCAGATGGCCGACGTCGCCAGACTGGCCGGCGTGTCGACCTCCACGGTTTCCCGTGCCCTGAGCGGCAGTCCGCTGGTCAATGATGAAACGCGCCACCGGATCAGTGAACTGGCGCGTTCCCTGGGTTATACCGTCAACATCAGTGCCCAGAATCTGCGCCTGAAACAGAACCGCACCGTCGCGGTGGTCGTACCGTACGACGGGAAAACCCGTCAGCACCTGTCGGATCCTTTTTTCCTGAGCATGCTGGGCAGTATTGCCGATTCCCTGACCGACCGGGGTTTCGACATGTTGCTGTCGAGGGTCGATTCCGAGCAGCTTTATTCGGCGTCACAGGCCTTTGACACGGGACGCGCCATCGGCATCATTCTGATCGGTCAATGGCGCCACCATGATCAGCTCAACCAGATGGCCGCCCGCAAGGTGCCCATCGTCGTATGGGGTGCACAGTTACCGCAGCAACTCTATGTCACCATCGGCAGCGACAACGTAAGCGGCGGTTTTATGGCGACCGACCATCTGGTCAACATCGGTCGCAAGGACATTGCGTTTTTTGGCGACATCCAGCTCCCTGAAGTCGCCCAGCGCTATGAAGGGTATTGCAGGGCGCTCAGCAAACACGGCATCCGGGTGAATCCGCAGCTGGTCGTGCCTGCCTCGTTTCTGGAAACCGGAGGTAGCCAGGCGGTCTCTGAACTGCAGCATCGCCAGGTCCGGTTTGACGCACTGTTCGCCTGCAGCGATCTGCTCGCCACCACCGCCATCAACTTTCTGCGTGAGCAGAAAATCAGTGTCCCGCAGGATGTTGCCGTGGTCGGATTTGATGACATTGAACTTGCCCGTTATTTTCACCCGCCACTGACCACGATACGCCAGCCCATACAGATTGCGGGCCAGGCCCTGGTAGAGGCTTTGCTGGCTGTCATCGAGGGCAAGCGCAGCACACCGGGACTGCTGACAGCAGAACTGATCGTGCGTTCTACCGCCTGACCATAAAAAACGCCCGTGTCGGAGGAGTCAACACGGGCGCAAAGTTACGGAGAACAGGTAACGTTAAAAACTGTATTTCAGCCCAACCTTAACCGTTCTGCCGTTGATTGAACGGGCACCCTGGCCTGCATCATATTCGGTCCATCCAACTTTGTTGAACAGGTTATTGGCTGACAGCCAGCCCGATGTATGACTGGTAAACTGATAATTTCCAAAGGCACTGACCGAATAGAAAGCGGGCAGAATGATGGTGTTCTGGTCGTCACCAAATGACTTGGAATTACCGACCACACTGCCGCCGAACGACCAGTTGTCCATACGGTAGGAGGGCGTAACCTGATAGGTGTACGGCCCCATCCTTCTCGGCTGGTCACCATTGACCGAACTGCCATCGGCCTGTGTTTCATTGCTCGACGAGATTGAGGCGTCAATGTAAGTGAAGCCACCACTGATATTGAAGCCACCCTGATGATAGGCCGCCTCCACTTCGACACCGTTCGAATTGTAATCATTGGCGGTTTGCTGCCGGGTTGTCACGTCATAATTGCTTTCAGAGGTCTTGGCATTGAACAGGGTCACGAACGAACTGAAACCGCCAGAGCGCCATTTCACGCCACCTTCGATCTGTTTGACCGTGTTGAGCGGTATCGGTGCCGATCCGTCGAACGGACCCGGCAAGCGTTCAATCACGTTAAACGATGCGCCGTCACTGTAATGCAGGAAAAATGCCAGGTTGGTTGTTGCGCGGAAGTCGGCCCCCAGCGAGTAGGACGTATGGGATACATTGTAATCGATCGGTTGCTGACAGGCGGTCGGATACAGGCCGGGCAGATAACTGGTCGAGGCAGCCGTACTGGACTGGCAGCCTGACGCGTTTTCGCGATCCTGACGAACGCCACCGTCAAGATTCCATCTGCCCATTTCATAGCCGAGACTGACGTAGGGAGAATCCATGGTGTAACGGGTCGCGCGGGTCTGGTTACCCCAGCCATCCGCATCGGGTAACAGGCCGGTTGAATCGGTGACCGCGCCATTTAAGCCGGTTCCGCTCACCGGCACCGGGTTGCTGGTATTGGTCATCAGAAAATGCGGCAGGCTCTGGGTCACGTCCACATTCTGCATGTTCAGGTCCCAGCCAAACAGCGCCATGAGCTTGCCGGAGTCGGGCAAGCTGAAATTCTTCGACAGTTTAAGCCCGTTGAATGTACTGTTCAAATTGTCAAAGCTGGCATCAAACGCGGCCAGTTCCTGGACCATTCCCGTGTAAGCACTGCCCGCATTGGGTCCGGCTGCATACACGCTGCCCGGTTTCGCCTGAAAAATATTCCCGGTCGGATAGCCACTCAGGAATCCGCCGCTCTTGGACGACTGACGCAAGGTGTCATCCAGCCGCCATCCATCGCCCATATTGAACGAGCCGACCAGCCCGACATTATCTTCTTTGACAGTCAGTCCGTTATTGATATTGGTGGTACTGAGCTGGTTGTTGGCCGTGCGTGATGTGAGTGCCGGCCAATACGGTGAGTAATAACTGAAGGTCAACGGATCGATGCCGGGATAAGTGCCTATCGTGGCTGGATTGGATTTGGTTGGATTGGCCACACTCTGTGTGAAGGCAACTGGCAAATCAGTCGGGGTCTGATCATCCAGGTGCTTGAAGGTCAGACGGATAAAGCTGCCACCGCCCAGATCGTGGGTAATGTTGCCCTTGATTTCCCCACCGGATTCCATCGGTGAATTACTGTCCCTGATACCGTCACCCTCACGATAAAATCCGCCGATGAAAAAACGGGTGGTGTCGGAAATATGGCCGCCATAATCGAAATCAACCCGATTCTGGTTGAAGCCGACCCCTTTGCTGACCCCCATGCTGCCGCCTTCTTCGATACCGGTTTTGGTGATGAAATTGATGATGCCGCCCGGTGAGTTCGAGCCCAGCACGGCGGAAGTGCCGCCGCGAACGGCTTCAACATGGTCCAGCGCGCCATCAACACGCATGTACATGTCAGGCGTCACAAATGCATTATCACCGTTCAGCAGCACCGGCACGCCGTCTTCCTGCATGCCGACATAACGCGATCCGCCAGCAGAAATCGGAATACCGCGCGCCGAAATATTCGCATTACCTTCACCGCCTGAGGCCTCCGAGTGGAACCCGGGAATGCTCCTGAACAGATCTGCCGCACTGGTCGGTGCCGACAGTTCGATCTGATCGGCATCAAGGGTACTTAACGAACTGCTGGACCGCATTTTTGAGATACCGACCGGGGTACCTGTCACGACGACCTGATCAAGATCAAGCCGGTTAATCTGTTCCGTCGCTGGCGCCGCACCGGTGTCGGCTGCCACCTGTTGCGCATGGCCGACCTGCATGGTACCCAGAGCAAGTGTGACCGCAGCGGCCAGACAATTCAATTTCATATTGTGTCGTTTCATGGTTGTCTCTTTATCTGATTATAGTCATCTGGAAGGAATTCAACCCCGCCGGAATTCAACGTTGCGGATGAAACCGCACCCTGTACAGCTCACCGTCGATCCGGAACCCGGTAGGTCAGATTCTCAGGTCAGCGGACGAATTATCACCCTCTTTGCAATCGATTGCAATCGTGCGCCGCAACATACGCCCGGACGGGTAATTCCCCTCCATGCAAATCCGTTGCGGGCCGCACCGTGCACCTTGTCAGCACCGCATCCGGCGATCCGTTTTTCAGATGAAATCATTCATACCTGCCGCCTACCGGCGGCACACCCGGCACACCTTGACGTCACGCATGCGATGTCGGCATTTCGCAACAACCAACATCGGATTCAGTCCGTTATATTGCAGCGCAAAATCAAAATATTTGCAAACGTTTGCATAAACTTCAGGTTCCGGTAATAATGCAGTCGATCTGCATAACAGACACCGAACAGTCTTCGTGCCACCAGGTCGACCACTATAGAACAACAATGAACCAGCAATCCCTGCCCCAGTTACTCGACAACATACTGGCGTCTGTTCCAGCCGGGCGCCGGGAAGAACTGCGCGCACGCTTCGAACAGCACTCGCCACTTTGTCTGGATCGACTGCAACGGCTGTATGGCCTCAGCCCCGGGTACTTCACCTGGCTGCATGAATTCATGCGGAATCTGGTTGAGCTGGCGACCGCGCGTCCCGACGATTTATGCGAACTGGACCGGCGTCGCGAACAACAGCCTGACTGGTTTTTAACGCAGCGCCAGATCGGCTACTGTGCCTACGCGGACCGTCTGGGCGGCACACTGGCCGGCGTCCGCAAAACCATCCCGCACCTGCAACAGCTCGGAGTCACCTATTTGCATCTGCTGCCGTTTCTGCGTGCACGTGACGGTGAAAACGATGGCGGATTTGCGGTGGCGGCCTTTGACCAGATTGAACCGGCGCTGGGCACCATGGACAATCTGACCGAGCTGGCGTATTCGTTGCGACAGGCCGATATCAGTCTGTGCTCCGATTTCATTCTGAATCATGTGGCTGACTCACACCCGTGGGCCAGCGCTGCACGCGCAGGCGACACAGCCGCACAGGCCTGTTTTTATGTCTTCAATGACGCGCAGCAGGTGGCTGACCTGGAAGATAACCTGAATCAGGTATTTCCGGATGCGGCACCGGGAAATTTCACCTGGCAACCGGAATTGCAGGCCTGGGTCTGGACCACGTTTTATCCCTATCAGTGGGACCTGAATTACCAGAACCCGCGGGTATTTTCCTCCATGGTGACCGCCATGCTGAATCTGGCCAACCACGGCGTCGAGGTATTCAGGCTGGATTCCACGGCCTACATCTGGAAACGCAGTGGTACCAGTTGCATGAACCAGCCCGAAGTGCATGTCATATTGCAGGCATTGCGCAGCATCGTGAGCATCGTCGCACCGGCCGTCCTGCTGAAAGCGGAAGCCATCGTGCCGACTGCCGAACTTCCCGCTTATCTGGGTGACAGCAGCCTGCCCGAATGCCATCTGGCCTACCACAGCACACTGATGGCGTCCAGCTGGGCGGCACTCACAGAGCAGAATGCTGACCTGGTCAGGAAAGTCATCGAAAACACGCCCATCAATAATAACTGCGTGTCCTGGCTGACCTATGTACGCTGTCACGACGACATAGGGTGGAATGTGCTGCTGCCCGAGGCCAGCCAGAATCACCGCAACGGCGCACGACGCCTTGCGGATGCGGCCGCCTGTCTGACCGGGCTGCACGGCGGGTTTGGTCGTGGCAGAAATTTCCAGACCGGCGGACAAGCCCGTCTGCACGGCACCAACGGCATGACGGCATCGCTGACCGGCATAACGAGTGCGGACACAACCCTCCAGCTCGACAGGGCATTCAGGCGCATGCAGTTGCTCTACGGCCTGGCATTCAGCTTTGGCGGCATGCCCCTGATTTACATGGGTGACGAATTCGCCCAGGACAATGACGAATCATTTGCGCAGGATCCGGCACACGCCAACGATAATCGCTGGCTGCAACGACCTGTCCTGGATGCGCAGTCGTTCAGTCAGCGCAACGACCTGCAGTCCGTGGCTGGCCAGGCATACCATGCCCTGTCCAGCATGGCTGGAATGCGACGCCAGTTACCCGAACTCGCCGCCGACGCACCGCGCAGATTATTATTGTGCGCTGATCCGGCACTGCTGGTACTGCTGAGAGGGTCGATCGATGTCGACCACCCGAATGGCGTAATCTATCTTGCCAATTTTTCTGAGCGTCAAATTCCGGTTGATCTGGCCGAACTCAGTGGTATCCTGTGCGGATTATGGCAGAACATGGCGGATAACAGTCACTATGCTGACAAATTCATGATGCCGGGTCTGTCACAATACTGGCTCAAACCCATGCAGATTACCGGCATGAAGGGAGGCGTCTGATGTCAGGTCCTGTTGATAACCGCGAAGCGCTGGTCATCTATGGTGAGGCGTTGATCGACGCCTTTCCTGACCAGGAACAGATCGGCGGTGCGCCATTCAATGTCGCCCGTATCAGCGCCCTGTTTGGCCGTGACCCGTTATTGATTACCCGCCTCGGTCAGGACCCGCGTGCCGGACTGATCATGGCGGACATGCAGCGGTTTGGCATGGATCTCACCGGCGTGCAGATCGACCCCGGACATCCGACCGGTCTGGTACAGGTCGACATGCAGGGTAACAGTCATCGCTTTCTGCTGCTCCCTGACCAGGCTTACGACTACATAGAGGCACAACCGGCGGCCCAGGCCATGGCGCACTATCAGACCCGGCACCCGGGTCCCGGCGTACTGTACTACGGTACGCTGATCCGGCGCGCACAGAAATCCGGTGCGACGCTCACTGAACTGCTGCAACACAGTCGTGCCATCAAGTTTCTGGACCTGAATCTGCGTGATGATCCGCATCAAACGGCCACATTAAACCATTCACTGCACGCTGCCGATATTCTCAAGGTTAATCATGACGAACTGAATGTGCTTGCCGACCGTTTCATGCCGGAATACCACCCGCTGAATTTCGATCTGACGCAGGACCAACGGGTCAGACGGCTGTTTGATGCCATCGGCCAGCTGATCGACCTGTTCACATTACAGGCAGTGATTGTCACGCTGGGCGCAAACGGCTATGTTTACCTGAATCATTCTGGTCAGCAGATCAACGGGTTTTCCGACCAACCCGACTGCATCCAGGTCGTCGATACGGTGGGGTGTGGTGACGCCTTCTCGGCCCTGTTTATCACCGGCCTGCTGAATCAATGGCCGGTGTATCTGACGTTGCGGCGCGCCCATCAATTCGCGGGTGCAACATGTACCATCCAGGGAGCCGTCAGCGCGGACTTGCAGTTTTATAAACCATGGCAACAACAATGGCAATCGTCACTGCCCTCCAGTGAAGGATGACAGACAACATGATTATGAAAAAACCGACTCTGTCTTTCTGGCAAATCATCAACATGAATGTCGGCTTCTTCGGGATTCAGTTCAGCTTCGGCCTGCAACAGAGCAACATGAGCCCGATCTACAAATACCTCGGGGCAAATGAGGCGAATCTGCCCTATCTCTGGCTGGCCGGTCCGATAACGGGTCTGCTTGTGCAACCGCTGATTGGCGCCCTCAGTGACAAAACCGTCACCCGGTGGGGGCGGCGCACACCGTATTTTTTTGTCGGCGCGATATTGTGCAGTATCGGACTGCTCCTGATGCCTTTCAGTCCAACGCTCTGGATGGCGGCATCGCTGCTCTGGATACTGGACGCGGCCAACAATGTCACGATGGAGCCGTATCGCGCGTTTATCAGTGACAAACTGAATCCCGACCAGCATTCCACCGGATTTCTGACTCAGAGCGCCTTTACCGGATTGGGACAGACTCTGGCGTATTTGACGCCGTCGTTACTGGTCGTGCTGGGCATGGACAAAGACGCGACCAACAGCAGCCACATTCCACAGGTGGTTGTCGTGGCTTTCATGATCGGGGCCGTCTTTTCCATTTCATCGATTTTATGGAGCCTGAAAACCAGCCCGGAAATTTTACCTTCCGAGGCAGAGATCAGCGAGATGCATGCGGCGCCACGAGGCTGGCTGGCGAATCTGGATGAAATTGGCAGGGCATTCCTTGAAATGCCGGCAACCATGTGGCAACTCGCCCTGGTTAAGCTGTTTCAGTGGTATGCGATGTTCTGCTACTGGCAGTACATCATGCTGTCACTGGCACGAACCATTTTTCATACCGCCGACCAGACATCGGTGCCATTTCACGATGCCGGGCTGCTTAACGGCCGGATCGGTGCGTTTTATAACTTCGTGGCATTTTTTGCGGCCTTCGCCCTGATTCCGTTCACCCGGCGTCTCGGCCCCAAACTTGTTCACGCCACCTGTCTGGTTATTGCGGGTGCAGCCATGCTCACGATTCCGGAAATCCACAACACCGCATTGCTGTACCTCCCGATGATCGGAATCGGCATGGCCTGGGCCAGCATCATGGGCAATCCCTACGTAATGCTGGCAGGCTGCATCCCGGCCCGACGAACCGGCGTGTACATGGGAATATTCAACATGTTCATCGTCATTCCCATGATTATCCAGATCTTTACCCTGCCGCTGTATTACCAGAGTCTGCTGGATGGCAATCCTGAAAACGTCATCCGGCTGGCCGGGGTGTTACTGATCATTGCGGCCCTGGCCGTTTCCATCGTAACCATCCGTCCGCCTGCACCCAGTCCGGAAACGCAGTAACGCGCATCGTGGCCCACACGTACGACAGAAATAAAGCCCTGTAACAATCCTCAACGACCGGCTAACGGGTGGCCAATCGCCGCCAGCAAATCGTCGCCCGTGTCACGCACCAGATTCGGATAAAGCTCGGTACCGGAATACGTCATGGGCACGTTCATGAATTCGTCATCTTTTTCGATCAGCAGTACCAGGGGGCCGCCGGCTTGCCGGGGACTGGCAAGCGCATCATGCAAGGCATCGCGCGACCAGCGGTGGCCATTGATGGCAATGATATGGCTGCCCGGTGCCAGTCTGGCCAGATCGCCCGGCGTTCCCGGTACGATATCGTTGACCGTGCCGGTATCCTGGTCGACCGTGAAGCCCAGTGAATACTGCAGGTTCAGTACCTTGTCTTCGACTTCGTGTGCGACGTGCATGATGGAAGGATTATCGTTCAGATCCAGTCGCCAGCCCGCTGCCTGTATGCCCCGCAGCGGTGCACCGCCACCCAGTTTCTGTAACCGGTCCTGCCAGAAGCTGCGCCAGTCGTAGGGCTGCACGGCATTCAGCGCAGCCACCACATCCTCGAAATGGTAGGGGCGTACCTGTGCCCCTGTATTTTCTACCCCGTGGAAACGGCGGCAGAAATCATCCAGGCTTTTCTGACCCTTTGACAGGCGGCGGATGGTGGTATCGGCTTCGAGCCAGATCAGCGCCGATTCCTGATAAAAATCTTCCTGCCGACGCAGCCGCGCACCCCAGGCCCGGTCCTGGGAATAGAGCAACTGGGCTGAATCAGTGGCATCCTGCAGGGACCGCCAGTCCCGTCCTTTGTGAACATCCATCTGAGCCGCCAGGCGGGCTATTTCGTCACGGAATTCTTCCTGGGTGAGCAGGCCGCTGCGGGCGGCCAGAACGGTGCCGAGGTATTCTGTAAGGCCTTCATATATCCACAACATGTCATCCTGCATCGGCGCCTGGTAATCCGGCGTGGCCAGCCCGGCAGGCCGGCGATATTTTCCGTTCCAGGAATGAACGTACTCATGCGCCAGCAAGGTGGCCTCGGAACGGCGGAGATTGTCATCGAGCAGGGTTCGCGCCGGTGACCGGTTATCGCTGGATTCATGATGTTCGATGCCATCCGGAGAAATAATGTCAGTCAGTATCCAGAGAAAATCGTAGCGCTGATAATGTCTGTGACCAAACAGTGCATTCGCTTCAACCACCAGGTTACGGTAATGCTCAAGCGTCGCAGGCGACATTGCCAGCTGGGCTTCCCGGTCGGCCGCAATATGCAGCTGCACAGCCGGGTTGCTGGCCAGCTCCACATCGCGCCAGTGACGCCCTGCCAGCAGGGTTGAATCGACCAGCGTAGTCAGGCTGGTCGTCTCGAATTTTTGCGTATCATTGGTACGTTCAAGCCCCTTCAGCGCAGTCGCAAACTGCCAGCCGTGTGGCAGTATGACTGTCGCCTGGTAGCTGAGCCTGTCGGTTGGCATGCCAGCCGGATACAGGACCACCTGGTTCCATTCAACCAGCGCCAGTGATTCGGTGGCAAACCGGGGTATTTCCAGTCCCTGCACGACTCCGTCCGGCGCCGGCGCCGTAAGCACCTCAAGATCAGCCTCAATGGCGCTGACGCCCTTGGGAATAACCAAATGAAAAACATACGGATCCACCGTGTCACGCCGCCACGCCAGTGGCTTGCCATTTGCCGTCAGTCGTGGCCCTGCCAGCGAGGTAATCGGCCCGACGGGTGCATGACGACCGGGTATCCATTTGGGATAAAGCAAATCCAGCGGACCTGCCGTAACCGGCAACTGCAAATGCGACTTCAGGATGCCGCGCGGGGCATCGGTCGCATCAACAGTCACTTGAGCGACGTCACCCGCCCAGGCATTGCCGACCAGTGCGATGACAGCCAGCGTGAACAGGCGATGTAATGATTTTTTCAGTACGGGATGGGTCATGTTGACGCTTTCAATAGGTGACTGTTTCAGTATGGATGATAGCACTACATTAAATAACGGAAAGCCAGTTGGACGAACCGGCCCACGGCGCCGGCCTGATCCAGTGACGAATCATAATTCTGGCCGCCATAGGTTGCGGTATCAAGCGGCGCCAGGCGATTGGTCAGATTGGTGATCGTACCCGTCAACAGCAGATTTTTACTCCACTGATACTGCCCAACCATATTCAAGGTCGAAAAGCTGCCGACATAACAGTTGCGATTGGTCGCCAAAAGCTGTATGCAGCCAGAACCGATAGCCGGATCAACACCTTTCATCGGCCCGCGATAATTATAAGTCAGGCCCAGTGTCACCTGGTCCCGTTCCCACTCGAGGCTGGCGGTACCCCGGGTCGCCGGCGTTCCCGTAGCACCGCTGAGCGAGGTCGGTCCAACGGTACCGGCGAAATGGTAGGTATTGTCACCAAAGGTCTGGTTCGATTCAAGAATGTGGGTTGCCTGCAGTTGTGCCGTCAGTCTGCCGTATTGCGCCAGTAGAAATCGGTCCCTGACATCCAGATCTATACCCGAGTTGACTGAATCTGAGGCATTCACAAACGGTGTCAGATATTCGATGATCTGACCAGGATAGTCAGTGCCTGGCGTTGGCGCGGAACGCACGGCATTGGTCAGGGAATAGGGAGCAGCAACGATTTCGTCGGCGCGCAGAATATGGAAATAATCCATCGCCACACTGAAGCGCTTGAGGGGTTCAGCGATAACCCCGATCGTATAACTTTTTGAGCGTTCCGGTTTCAGATCCGGATTGCCGCGATTTAATACGGCCACCGAGCTACCCGGGCCGCCACAATCAGCAATGGAACCTGTATAGGGACAGCGGGTCGGGTCGACAGGCGCAGGAGCCACGCTGGACGCCGTACCGGAATTACCGCTTTCGGCAATCCCCGGCGCACGAAATCCGGCTGCATACGTGCCGCGCACGGCAAACTCCGGAACCGGTGTCCATTTTGCGCCGAATTTCGGTGTAAACGAAAACCCGGTCAGATTGTAATGATCCACACGGCCCGCCGCATCGACTTCAAATGTCCTGGCCAGCGGTGCTGACAGTTCGGCAAAGGCGGCATACACAGTTTCTGAGCCACTGGCATAAAAACTGCCGTCCATGATGTTGTCACCTTCAGGTCCGTTCGGCTGCCCGGGATTGTCATTCCTTGTTTCACGTGCTTCCACCCCTGTGGCGACTGCCAGGTAGCCGCCATCCAGTTTCAGCAGGTCTTTCGACGCATTCGCAGACACAAAAGTCACGCTGCTGGTGGCGGTGTCACTGGTTTCCGGCGCCAGGCTGTCTAACAGCGCTGGTGAATTCAGGTAGGCATTCTGACCAACCCGCAAGGTATTATTGGCCAGCGCCATGTACAGCTGACTGGCGCGCACATAATTCTGGTAAGTGATATGCGTTGTATCCGCTATATAGCCGGCACTGGCCTGGACATCCCAGCCCGCCATATCGCCGTTCAGATCTTCCACGAGGCGAACCACATCGGTTCTGTAAATATTATGCTGGGGCGCAATATCCGTTAGCGCACCATAGAACGCAGCCGGCAGTCCTATGTAACGTGAGAAAGCGGGCCCATAAAAAGCACGCGCCGCGCTGAAATAGGGACTGTTCGGATTAAAGGGGTTGTCCGGATTATTGGCCGGCAGGATCACCTGCGTCGTTGCCGGATCAAACTGGTTGACTGTACCCGCTTGCGATCCGGCCCAGGCGAACGGGATGAGCGTAATACCGGCGTTATACGCATTCGGCTGCCGGTATTGCTCGGCACCTGAATAAAAAAAATGGGCGCTGGTGGTGCTTTCCCATCCACCTGACAGAATCTGGGTTCCGTGGGCCGACAGGTTCAGCCCCTCGGTTCTGGGCTGGATTTTTTTGTAGAGATTGGTATCCCAGGCACAGCCACCGCCCGGTTCCAGATTCTGCGGCTGACAACCGGGCAACAGGTAGGGCGGCCCTGCCAGTACCCCGTTTGAAACCGGTATGACCTGACCCGGTACTGTGTAGGTGGTACCACTGACCGGCAAACTGCCATTGACGATTCCACCGAGCAGGTTCGGCCCTCCCCATGGTGCCAGGTTCAGCGCCTTCAGATACGAACCCCGGTCTTCCTGTGCAATGGCATTCTGGCGGCGCGCTTCAATATTGAAATAGATATTGTGCAAGTCGGTATCCAGATCACCAAAACCGTAGGTCAGTCCGAAGCGGCCTGTCGCTCCGTCTTGCCTGTAAGACTCGCCTGCCGTACCGGTTATTTCCGTGCCGACAAACTGTTTTTTCAGAATGACGTTGACCACACCGGCGATCGCATCCGATCCGTAGATTGCCGACGCGCCGTCACGCAGCACTTCGACACGTTCAACGATGCCCAGCGGAAGCGCCGAGATATCGACAAAGGAACGCTGGCCATCATCGGCGAGCGGATACGGTGCCATACGGTGACCATCCACCAGCACCAGGGTCGCATCGACAGTCAACCCGCGCAGCGAGACGCCACTTGCACCACCGGCCATGGCACCACTGAAATTCTGTGACAATGTGCCGCTGTTGTCCGCCGATACCGAGCGGATCACATCCGCGAGGGTGTTGAAGCCGCCTTTGGCAATGTCAGCCGCTGAAATGGTCGTGACAGGTGAGGACGTTTCTTCGTCCGTCCTGTGCAGATAGGATCCGGTAATCACCACTGCCGTTACGGGTGCCTGATCCGGCGGGCCGTCCTGTCCCGTATCCGCCAGTACCACCAGCGGAACCACCAGCAAACCACCCGCCAGCAGAGGCGCGACCCATGTTCGCAGCGGACTGACTTCGTTGATCACTGGCGACATGAACATCCTTTATTCAGACTGCATCGACATGTGCCGAAACAGGCCCGACCCGCTGGCTCATTTATGCAACCGCATGGTGCCAGACTCTTTTGCCCAGTCAGACATGCCGTAACGAGCCATAATGTGTTTAAGTTCACCGCTTTTACGCAATCGACGCATGCCGGCATCGAAAATCTCCGACAATGTTTTTGCCCGACTGTCGTGGGGTGCAAAAGCAATATAAATCGGCTTGCCATCACCCAGATACATGGCCCGGTCCATTTTGTCACGATAGGCAGGTACCTGGGACTCGAAAACCAGAACCGCATCATCGTCCATGACCAGATCGATGCGGCCACGGATCAGTTTCTCCAGATTGATCCGGGTTGCATCATGGCTGAACAGGGTTTGGACATTGGAATTGGGTTGCCGCGAGCGCTCTACCAGGGTCTTCCCGACGTCATCCCAGGGCAGATCGGCATTGCTTATTCCGATCTGTACAGCGTCGAGTGAACGGGCGCCCGAATATTTCCACTGGAATCTTTTGAGCTTGAACAGGGAAAATCGCTCAATCCCGGCCTCCAGACGCGGGAAGATGAAATCGTTCGTGGCATCATCACGCACCGCCCCCAGAACACCGTCACTTTCCCGGCCCGCGCGGGTATCCTGTATGGCACGCTGCCAGGGCAGTATCTGATAGACAATCTTGTACCCCAGCGGTTCAAAGATGGCCCTGGCAATATCAACGGTGTAGCCCTCTATACCAAGACTGGGGTCGCACGTTATCGGGCATGAAATATTTCCGGACAGTTTGATCAATTCGCTGGCCTCAACGCTGGTGCCGAAAAACAGGCACAGCGACGCGGCCACGCCCATCGGTACTATTGCTCGCATCCAGCCCTGGCAAACCATTAATGTCATTCTCCGCACTCCGTGTCGCCACAGAGATTGATTATAGGATTGGGTAAACCCGATTGCCAATCCTCAGTCCGTTTTTGCCACTTTGACATGCTGAAAACAACGGATCAGGTGCACTTTTGGTCGGAGTACAGGGATTCGAACCCTGGACCTCCTGCTCCCGAAGCAGGCGCGCTACCGGGCTGCGCTATACTCCGAACTATCATGGTCCATTTCAACTTCAACGCGAATTCTAACCAAAATCCGGCTTTAATCCAACCCCGCCATTGCCGCCATACCATCCATGCACGATCCAGGCGCCATCCACGCATCACCCGGTCAATCGCCCTTGCGGCCGGGCAGAATCAGGCAATTCAGGGTCAGAATCCGGGGGGGCGCTCCCCGGCGACATTAAAATGTCGTTCCAGTGCCAGTCCAACCCGGGCAATCGTGCCTTCATCAAATAGCCGCCCGATCAGGGTCACTCCGTAAGGCACACGTCGCGGCGGTGAGAAGGTCGGCAATGGATGCGCGAGATCGGGAGCCCAGTCGCTGCGTGCTTCCGACACCAGGACCGATCCGGTACGCAAGGTCAGGGAGGGATGGCCGGTGTTGTTCGAAATGACCAGCATCTCGTCGCGCAATGACGGCACCAGCAACAGGTCGACTTCCGAATACAGGCGCGCCATTTCAAGTGCCACCTTGCGGCGCATGCGATCAGCCTGCACCAGATCGACAGCGGACAGAAAACGGGCACTGCGGAAAACATTCGGCCAGGCATCAGGAACCTGTGCTTTAAGCTGATCGACCCGATGATCCAGCGTGATCGCTTCAAACGCGGCGGCGGCTTCTGCATACAGGATCACGTTCAGCACGTCGTACGACCAGTCAGGCAATGTTACCGGGGTTGCAATCAGCCCCAGTTCCTGCAGCGCGGCGAGTGCCGCACGGTCTACGTCAGTTGCGCCCTCATCGTTCATCCATTCTGGCAGATAGCCGACCTTCAGGCCGCGAACCGGCGCGCTGGCGTCAAAAGCGAGCTTCGCCGCCGTGCTGGCGATGTCACCGGCATCCGGTCCGGCGATAGCCTGCAGGACCAGCATCGCGTCTTCTACCGTACGGGTTATGGGCCCGAGCTTGTCGAGCGACCAGCACAGGGTCATTGCACCTGTGCGCGGCACGCGTCCAAATGTCGGGCGCAAACCGGTGACACCACAGCGCATGCTCGGGCTGACTATACTGCCACCAGTTTCGCTGCCCACCGAAAAACCGACCAGACCTGCTGCTGTGGCGCAGGCTGGCCCGGCGCTCGAGCCGGATGCGCCTTCTTCCGGCAACCACGGGTTCATGGTCTGGCCGCCGAACCAGATGTCGTTCAGGGCCAGCGCGCCCAGACTCAGTTTTCCGACCAGAACGGCACCGGCTTCGGTCAGGCGCTGCACGACCGCCGAGTCCCTGACCGGCACGCGCTCACGGAAACACTCGGCACCATAGGTGGTCGCGATCCCGGCCGTATCGAGCAGATCTTTAACGCCGTAAGGGATACCGTGCAGCGGACCACGATACCGGCCCGCAGCAATGTCCCTGTCGGCCTGGCGCGCCTGCTCGAGCGCATGCTGGTCGGTCACCGTAATCACGCAGCGCAACGCCGGGTTAAAGCGCCGAATCCGCCCAAGATAAATTTCAGTCAGGCGCACCGAACTCAGCTGGCGCGTCTCCAGCCAGTGCGACAGTCGGGTAACCGGTGCGTAAGCGATGTCGTCATCGCTGGCCGGCAACGGGACAAGTTCGGGCCGGCTGCGCACAAATCGATCATGCGCCGGCCCAACCCGGGTTCCGGGCAAAACCGGGTTCCACAGCGTGGCCGGCACATCGGTATCGGCCAGTGCCGTTTTGCGCGGACCGGTGCGGCGCTCCATCATGCCGGCCATCAGCGTGCGCCAGCTGCCGCTGGCCATCTCGCGTTCAGCGGCAGTGAGCTGCACCTGCGCCAGTTTCTCAGCTTCCGCAAACGTGGCGCCGGACACATCGGGGCCAACCGCCGGTCCATTCCCGAAGACCGGTGGCGCACCCGGAGACGCGCCCGCCGGCGGGTCCTGTTCCGCTGACCTGGCGACTCCGGCCACAGCCAACAATCCCAGTGGGGCCTGAATCAGAAACTGGCGACGCATAATCATGGTTGCTTACCTCAAGGTGGGTTGACATCAAATAACAAACAATCGGCCGTGATCAAACAGCGAACACGAACCGCCTTCGTTCAATCGGCCGAAACACTGGCACTGAATTCAAACGCCTGCATCTGCAGCCTTCTGACGTCGTCGATGTTCAGTTCAAATTTCTGCAAACTCGCCGCCGGCATGACCTGCTCACTTTCCATCAGCTCCAGATCGATGACCATCTGCAGCAGGTCGCCGTAAACACCGTCACGACTGATCAGCGCCGCCTTGATTTCATCGGACACCGAAATCTGTGCCAGCAGGTGAACCATGGGTGTGTCAAAAAGGACATTTAGCAGGGACATAATTCCAACGGTAAACGCCGTGTCGGCAACCAGCAGATTATGCGGAAATATTTTCTGGGCCAGTAGCTCCATCAGTTTGCCGCGCGTTGTCGCCAGATTCAGCAGGGGTGACATCATGCTGTCTGCCTTGTCCGAACCAGCGTACATTAAAATCTGCAGCCATCGCTGCAACTGCCGCCGACCCAGCACTTCGATGGCCTGTTTCAGCGTGGCTATCCGCACCGCCGTCATGAAGGCGGCCGTATTGACCAGGCGTATCAGATTCAGGCTCAGGCTGGCATCTTTTTTGATCGCAGCCTCGATGTCGGCCGTGGTGCCATCGGCCACCAGCAGATTCAGCACATTCACGACGGATAGGTGGGTCGTGTTCAATTTTTTGCCGGTCAAAATCTTGGGTCGGGCAAAAAAATAACCCTGAAACAGGTCAAATCCCAGACCAAGGCAATAAGCGAAGTCATCCAGCGTTTCCACTTTTTCAACCAGCATTTTTTTCCTGTAGCTTTTCAGTGCATGAAACAGCGTCGCCAGCTGTTCCCGGTCTATGGCCATCATGTCAATCTTGATCATGTCAACATAGGGCAGCAATTTGCGCAGATCGTCGGTATCGGCAACCACATCATCGATCACAAACCGGTACCCTTCCGATTGCAGCTGCCTGACCCGTGCAATCAGGCTGTCAGTGATTTCAACCGTTTCCAGAATTTCCAGATAAATCCGGTCGTGCGGCAGGAACTGGATAAAATCGCTCATGAGCACTTCAGCGTCCACATTCACGAGTCCGGGTAACGCGCCCAGCACATTCACCAGACCCAGCTTGGACGCGTGCGCAATCACTGTCGCGGTTGCGCCGATATCATTGGTGACATTGGCTGAACCGGAAGACGCTCGTCTGAACAGCAGTTCATAAGCGCTCATTTTCTGTTGACGATCCAGTATTGGCTGTCGTGCAATAAAAAAATCCAGTGCTTCAGCGTGGCTACGCGGATTTTTTTCGCTCATAGATTGGCATCCTTTTGCAATGAAAATCAACCATCGACATTTTACTGAACAGATCGCGGCAGGTTCAATATCCACATGGTGCCGGCACCGACAACCGTATTTACTTCGATTTTTCCACCCAGTATCTTTGTGACGACATTGTAGACGATATGCATGCCGAGCCCGTTTCGACCCTTGCCCAGATCCGTTGTGACAAACGGATCGAAGACCCGATCCGCAATATCCTCACGCATACCGCATCCATTGTCTGACACGGTAATCCTGACGATATCATTGCCGTCGGCCTTTGCAGTGCAGATGATTATGCCACTCCGGCTGCTGACGAACGCGTGGGTAATGGCATTATTCACCAGACTCATCATAACCTGAGCCAGTGAATCGGGGAAACTGGTCATGGTGATGTCGTCCGGAATGTCGATCTCGAGCTTCAGATTGTTTTCGGTTAAAACCGGTTCAATTGAATTCTTGATGTCGGCCCCCAGTGCCGCCAGCTGAAATTCATGACGGTCTTCGGTGACACGATCAACCGAAATCTGCTTAAAGCTCCGTATCAGGTCCGCCGCCTTGGTCATGTTTTTTTCCATCAGTAACGTACCCTCAAGCGTATATGCGATAAACTCGTTAAGCTCTTTGCGGGATAAGCGCCGCTCTGCCTGCTCCGAGAACGCCTTTGTGTTCGCGTACAGGGTTGTTGCCGCCAGCAGTGAGGTGCCGATAGGCGTGTTCATTTCATGGGCTATGCCCGCCACCAGAAAACCCAGCGAGGCCAGCTTTTCGTTCTGCACCACCTGTTTCTGCGCGTTTCGCAATTGGGTCATGGCCTGTTCAAGATTGCGATTCATGGTTTGCAGCTCCACGGTCCGGCTCAGCACTTTGCCCTCGAGTTCACTGGCATATTGCAGCGTCTCCTGCAGGTATTTGTCACGATCACGGGCGGTATTGGCAACCCGCTCAAACCAGTGCCGCCAAACCGGGGGTACCCTGGGAATCGCCCGCGCGGTATCCAGTGCCATCTCATCAACGAACTCCGCCAGCCGCAGCGCAGGCTGGGTATAGGCACGACTCTGCATCAGGGCCAGCGCCACCAGTGCCACCAGAAAGCTGGCGACAAGAATCAGGTAGGGCCGAAGTCCTGTCAACAACAGATGGTCAATGTCTGATGTCGGCAGGTGCAGAACCAGGCGCCATTTTGTGTCACGCAGCGGGAAAATCATCCATTCGGGGTCGGTGCTGGCCATGCCTGCATTCTCGCGCAGCAGATTGTGCAACGGAACGTCGGGCATAATGTCAGACAGGGTCAGTTTGCCGGTTGCGCTGTTCAACGCTCCGGCACTGTCGGCCAGTATATCGCCCTGGCTGTCAATAATCACGGCACGCCCCAGCGTCAGGGGATAGGCACTCAGCGTGGTCTGGAACAGGTGCAGGGTCACGTCGGCACCCACGACGCCGACCAGCTGGTCATGCAGGTATACCGGATCCAGCAATGTGATCATCATTCCCTTGCCCGACACATCCAGATACGGAGCTGTCCATATCTGGCGTCGGTCGGGATTATTTTTTTTGCCAGCAAGTTCCAGCGGGTAGGTGCCATCCGCGGCAAATATCTCCTTGAAGGCGGCGCTCATGGACGTGGTGCCGGTCGATGCCAGCAGATCGGCCCTTGATTGTGCCGGATAGATCAGCTCCCAGGCCTGATTAGCATCATAGTAATAGCTCCATGCGATGTATTGATGGCGCGCATGCTCGGACGCGACCGCCGGCATCATCGACACCGCCGCTGCCAGATCACGCCGGAACAACTCGGTGGATTCGGACACGGAAGGATTGATATTTAACGATCCTACGATGGATTTCAGGTTATCGGGCAGATTTTCCCATGGCGCATCGGCCGGTGCATTCAGCGATTGTCGGTTCAGAAATTGCAGGGAACTGACCGTCGCCATCGACGGTTGCTCAAGATGAATTGACATCGAGTGGCTCATCACCGACACATGGGACTGGACAACGTCCAGATTCTGGTTGAGCGCGATGTGCAGCTGTTCACCCCGGGTGGCGAGTTCGCTCATTGTTTTCGCGCGGAACTGACTCGTGGTCACGAGTGCAAAAATCCCCACAATCGCCAGCAGAAGCAGCAGTCCGGACATAAAACTGTAAAAGTAATGCCGGCGCATGGTTCGTGCAAGATTGAGTGTCTGATCAACGGCGGTTGCCAAATCCATTTCCTCCAGATGCCATGATGGCCAATACAGGTTTTCGTGCCAGTCACCAGTTTAGCCGCTTTTTGGGGAGGTGCACTGATGGCGGAAATAAAAAAATCGGCCGGACAAAAGCACCGATTTTTCCCTGCAGGGCGACGATGGTGGCGACCTGCGCGGATACGATGCCCGTTATGCTGATCCGCCCGGACGCACCTCGGTCCGGGCGGCGACTTACACGTCTGAAATCTGAATTCGTCGACCCGTTATCCGAATCAGGTTAATCCTCAGTCGTCCAGACCCTTACCGGCAAGAATCTTCGGCAGACATTTCTCGACCCGTGCTGCCCTGGTTCTGGCTTGTTTGGCCGCCGAAAAGTACAGCAGATAGGCCCTCTGTCGTCCCGGCGTCAGGGCCAGGAACGCCGCATGCAGGTCAGGATGTGTATCCAGCCGGGTTTTGAATTCTTCGGCAAGCGTGAATTCAGCGGACGACTTGTAGGCCACTTTCAAACCTGACCTTTCGACGTCTATGGCCTCCGAAATATAGGCCTTCAGCAGTTTTTCCAGCGCAGTGACCTCGCTGGCGCGGGTGAACCGGATCTGTCGCGCCGCCTGCACATTCGCGGTCTGCTGTATCAGAATGCCGTTTGCATCGTTTAATAAGGCACCTTTGTGAAACAGCAGTGCGCAATAGTGTTTAAACCCGTGTATCAATACCACGTTGGCGTGGTTGTAGGTATAACACGGCACACCCCATTTCAGTTCCTCCACCAGTTCATGCCTGAGCAGAATTTTCCTTAACTTTTTATAGACCGGCTGCCATGGGCTGTCCTGGTCAAAAAAGAAATCAACCGCGGGGTTCACCTGGCCCTGCCCGTGTCAGTCAAGTGGTTTCCTGAAACGCAGCACAAACTGGTCAGTCCTGCCGCGAATCGACGGATCAAAAACGTTGTTGTTGTGCGGATCAGCGGGATTACCCAGTACGGTTGATTCACCATCCAGAACAAATCCGGCGCCGGTCACCTCACTGATCACCACCGTTCTTTCGATCCTGTGCAATTTGGCCATCGCCGCGTCGTCCTGTCCTGCGGCCGCCGCATGATCCAGTACGATATACAGGCCACCGGGTTTCAGTGTGTCAAAAACAGCCTTGTTCAGCTGTGCCGTCGCTTTCGCGCCACCCGCAATGTGAACGTCGTGGTAATTCTGCGACGTCCACACCAGGTCGGCTTTCACCGGCACATTTAACGAGGTGTCGCTGGAAACCGTGTCATGGACATTGGCATGGCCTGGCTCCAGTGAAACCGACGGTGGGCGCGGGCGGTCCCTGAATTTGTCGAGCAGAAATTGGGGCACGACCGAATACACGGCACCCTGTGCGCCGACCGCATTGCTGAACAGGCGCGTGAAATAGCCCCTGCCCGGTATATAGTCAACGACGGTCTGTCCTGCCCTGATCTGCGCAAAAGCCAACAGTTCTGCAGGCTTGCGGTCAGCGTCACGCGCAATGTCCTCGGCCGGCCGGCCGGTCACCAGCGTGCTGTCTGCCTCGTTCGCGCACGCGGTACTCATGATAAACGACGCGGCCAGCACGGCAGCGAGGCTGGCGCATAAACTCTGTATCAAATTATTTGTACGTGGTTTCATGTCAGGAGTTCTCCAGATCAGGGTTGTTTCATTCGGCTTCACTGCGCCATGACTAGTTCAGCGTGATAGTCGTTCCGGTCAGCAGGTTCACCATGGTAATCGATACGGGCGTCAGTACGCCGGCAGCCGACAGTTGGTCGACCTCTGTCACGGTGGCCACCAGCGTGCCGGTGGCGTCATAGGACTGCGTTGTGACGGTCAGCGTGACATCGGACGAATCGGCACCCGCAGATACCGCATACTGGACCGATTCCGACCCGAGGGATGCCGTTTCCGTGCTGTCGGTGTACAACTGCACGGCCCCCAGTGAACCCGTATTGCCGACAGCGACGCTGGCCGGTATCACCGGTGGCGCCGTATAGACACCATACACACCGGCTTCCGAGAACCCCAGGGGCACCAGCGTCGTCGAGTCGATAAAGTCAGTCGAGGTAATCAGGGTGGGCGTCGGTGAACAGTTGGTCCAGTTGATCGTTATGGTTATCGCCCCTGACAGCGCGCTCACACCTTGTGTGGTGAGGGTATTGAACGTGGTCAGCGACGTCAAGGGCGACTGTACAAATGTCCCGCTGCCGCTGCAACTGCTTGCACCGGATGCGGTTGCATTAAACGACAGGGTGAGACCGTTCTGGTCATTGTTGAGCACAGCCTGCCGGTAGTTAAAGGTGCTTGCCGTGGAAGACGATGTGCCGGTCGTGGCAGTGCCGGTGCTGCTGCCGCCACTTCCTCCGCCACACGCGCCAAGTACTGCCGCGAGAACGGCAGACACCACCCGATTTAACGTTTTCATAAGATCCTCTTGATGACAGGGAGCCAGATTAATTCAGCAGATGCTAATGTAGTCTGAATCGCTCTATTGATCAATGCCCGGAATTCCGCGCACCGGACCGGTTGCCCTGACTGGTCACCGCCGCCGGCGCCCTGTATCCATTCTTGCCACAGGCTTGTAAAGTTGGCATGAACTGCATACAATCTGTCCAATTCTAACCATTCACCCGATTCGACCCCCTACAAACGCAGGGGCTATCTCCAGCAGGGAGCTGTTCCAGTGTCAATCAGACATGTATTTACCATTTTTTTCGCCCTGGTTTTCTTTGCACCATGCCATGCACAGGAAAACACACTGGTGATTGGTTTTAATAACAAGCCACCACTGTTTTACTGGGAAAATCACGAACCGAAAGGCGTCATAGTCAGCTACGCAAAACAGATACTGGAACGCTCCGGCGTTGCCTACCAGTTTGAAGAAATACCTTTTCTACGGACCATCGCCTACCTGAAACAGGCCAAGCCGAATTTCGCTGCGCTGGGATACAATAAAACACCTGAGCGCGACGAATTTTCCATTTTTTCAAAACCGATTTACCGCGACTCCACGGCGATGCTGGTGGTGCGCGCCGGTGACGCAAACCGCTTCAGGACCTACCACAGTTTTGATGCACTCATCGACAGCGGTGAATTCACGTTTGGCGGCAAGGAAGGAAACGCCTATCCCATCGATGAGCAATTGAAACGCCTGGGAAAAAATGATCGGCGGTTTCAGGTTGAACCCCCCATGCTCGCCCAGTTACTGCTCGCCGACCGGTTTGATTTCATGATTCTGTTCCCCGAGGAGCTCGAACCCGCCCTGCAGGAATCAAGGATAAGCCGCGCCTCGATCGAGGTACTCCATTTTACCGACATGCCGCCCGGCCGCTTGCGCTATTTTCTGTTCAGCAAAGCCACCGATCCGAAAATCATCAACAGGATCAACAAATCCATCCTGGATACGATTCCGGGCGCGCACTGAACCTGTGCCAGCGCAAGACAGAGTCACCCTTCCCGCTGTCAGGTTCCGGTAAGCCGACGCAGCACCAGCGCTGCGGCCTGAAGCCCGAACGATGCCGTGACCACCATGGCCGAGCCGAATCCGGCGCAGTTCAACCCGCTGATACCGTCCGCTTCGCTGGCATCAGGTAGCGTGCCATCGACGCTGCAACCCGGCTCCGGAAATCGCAGCGGTTCCATCGAAAATACCGCATCAATGCCGAATTTATTTTTAACGCCGCGCGGAAATCCATAATTCTGCCGCAGCCGTTTTCTGACCAACGAAAGCAACGGCTCCTGTTCGGTGCGACACAAGTCACGGATCAGAATCTTGCCGGGATCAATCTGTCCTCCTGCACCCCCTATGGTCACCACCGGAATGGACTCGGCACGACAGAATGCCAGCAGGGCGGTTTTTGCCCTGACACTGTCAATCGCATCCACCACATAATCAAATCCGGGCAGCTTGATCAGTTCCGTCAGATTATCCGGTGTAATGAAATCTTCCACCTGAATGACTTCACAGCGCGGATTTATTTGCGCAATCCGCCCGGCAAGCGCAGCGACTTTTGCCTGCCCCATTGAATCCGTCAGCGCCTGGATCTGGCGATTGATATTGGATTCAGCCACATTATCCAGATCAATCAGCGTCAGTTTGCCGACAGCACTGCGCGCCAGTGCCTCAACCACCCAGGAGCCAACACCACCGACGCCCACCACACAGACGTGTGCAGCCTGCAATCTGGCCAGCCCCTGACTGCCGTACAGTCGGGCAATACCACCAAATCGACGCTCAAAATCCAGTTGTTCCATATGCAATACTTTAGAATAGAGGTAATCCAGGGCAAATTAACAGAAAAAAATCAACGATATGCGCAACTATTGAGAAACAGCAAAATAGCTTTTACGGTATGCGCTATTTTAATCGTAAAATGTTGATAGCCTATAAAAGGAAGCAAAATGAGCCTCGCCCACATCCGCACCGAATACCAACGCGCCAGTCTGTCAGAAAACGACGTCAACGACGACCCTATTTTGCAGTTTACCCGCTGGTTTGACGAGGCCGTCAATGCCCGGTCACACGAAGTCAATGCCATGAGTCTGGCGACCGCGAACCTGCAAGGCAGGCCATCGTCACGTATCGTGCTGCTCAAAGACATGGATCAGCGCGGTTTCACCTGGTTCACACACTATTCCAGCCGCAAGGGCGACGAACTGGCCAGCAATCCATTTGGTGCGTTATTATTTTTCTGGTCGGAACTGGAGCGTCAGGTACGCATCGAAGGTCGGGTTGAAAAAATCAGTGACGCTGAAAATGATACCTACTTCCAGAGCAGACCACTGGGCAGTCGGCATGGCGCCCTGGCCTCATCACAAAGCCAGCCGATTGCCAGCCGTGATTTGCTGGAAGCGCGTTACAACGACGTTGTCGCCGAGCACGGTGACAACGTGCTTCGACCTGCGCATTGGGGTGGGTATCGCCTGGTTCCCGACTACTTTGAGTTCTGGCAGGGCAGGCCGTCGCGCCTGCATGACCGGATTGCCTTTACCCGCGACGCCGGCGGACTGTGGGTAAAAAATCGCCTGCAGCCGTAACGTGTTTTTTTGGCAAGCCCATGAGCGCCACTGACGAACTTCGTGACGATAAATGCCACCAATAATGATCTGCCTGCAATTTATAAGCATATCGGTGTGTTAAACCCGCTAAAATACCCCTACTTCAACATCCGAAAGTGTACTGATGATAGGTCGTATTGCCGGTGTATTACTGGAAAAAAATCCCCCGCAGATTTTGGTGGATTGTAACGGCGTCGGGTATGAGATCGACGTGCCCATGAGCACGTTTTACAACCTGCCGGCACTCGGCGAAAAAGTGGTGCTGCATACCCACTTAACGGTTCGCGAAGATGCTCATATCCTGTTCGGCTTCAGCCAGCTGGACGAACGCGCCACCTTCAGGCAGTTGATTAAAATCAGCGGGATTGGCGCCCGCACAGCCCTGTCGATACTGTCCGGCATGTCGGTCGCCGATCTTGCACAGGCCATTACGCTGCAAGAGGCCGGACGACTGATCAAAGTACCCGGTATCGGCAAAAAAACCGCCGAACGGTTGCTGCTGGAACTGAAAGGCAAGCTGGGCGCGGACCTGTCCCCCGTCACGGGCAGCACAGCCACACCGGATGCGTCCAGCGATATCCTGAACGCCCTGATTGCACTGGGCTATTCCGATAAGGAATCCCTGATGGCGCTGAAATTGCTTCCCAAAGATTGCGGTGTGTCGGACGGCATCAAATTGGCCCTCAAATCGCTCTCCAAGTAAATAACCACTGAAAAATCATGAGCATACAGACCGATCAGTTTTCCAATCCGAATCCCCGTATCATCACGGCCGATCCGGTGTCAAAACAGGAAGAAGTGATTGAACGCGCACTTCGTCCAAAGCAGCTCGACGAATACGTGGGTCAGGAAAAAATTCGCGCTCAGCTGGAAATATTCATTGCCGCCGCCCGTAATCGCAACGAGGCCCTGGATCACACCCTGCTGTTTGGCCCGCCAGGATTGGGAAAGACGACCCTCGCACATATCATTGCACGGGAGATGGGTGTGAATCTGCGCCAGACCTCGGGGCCTGTGCTGGAACGCCCGGGCGATCTCGCCGCCATCCTCACCAACCTCGAGGCCAATGATGTCCTGTTTATCGATGAAATTCACCGATTGTCACCGGTTGTTGAAGAAATTCTATATCCGGCGCTGGAAGATTATCAGATTGACATCATGATAGGCGAAGGGCCGGCCGCCCGGTCGGTCAAGCTGGATCTGCAGCCCTTTACCTTGGTCGGTGCCACCACGCGCGCCGGCATGCTGACCAATCCGCTGCGTGACCGGTTCGGCATTGTTGCTCGTCTGGAATTTTATACCGCCGATGAACTGACCAAAATAGTCACACGCTCTGCGTCGCTGCTCAATGCGCCCATCGATGCGCACGGCGCCCATGAAATCGCCAAACGTGCGCGCGGCACACCCCGGATTGCCAATCGGTTGTTGCGACGGGTGCGTGATTATGCCGAAGTCAAGCACGATGGCAATATCGGACAAACGGTTGCCGATGCTGCTCTGAAAATGCTGGATGTCGACAAACTCGGCTTTGATTTGATGGACCGAAAACTGCTGGAAGCCGTGCTGTACAAATTTGGCGGTGGCCCGGTGGGTGTCGATAATCTGGCCGCAGCCATCGGTGAGGAGCGCGACACGATCGAAGATGTGCTGGAGCCGTTCCTGATCCAGCAGGGTTTTCTGCAGCGCACACCACGAGGCCGGATCGCCACGCCGAGCGCCTACCACCATTTCGGACTGGCGCCACCCTCCTCCGGGCTGATGAATGATTTATGGTCCAATCCTGCCGGCTGAGACCGTATCGCCGCCCAGCGGCTGTCACTGTTTTTTCACTGGCCGCCTGCTAACCGCTGCAACCTCCTGCGCGGTATAACCAAATGGTTATAAGAACATAGATTAAAATTCGTTGGTAAACCTGGCACAGGCAGGTATGCTGGCGGGTAAGCAGTGCCGGATCCACACGCTACAGGAACTTGTTCAGCGATCCCGTTCCATTCACTTCCAGGGAGCTACCATGTCAGGCTGGTTTAACGATAATTCACTCTCCATAGGGCGGACTCCCTTAGTCCGCCTGAATCGCGTGACCGATGGTGCAGGCGCGACCGTATTGGCCAAAATCGAAGGACGCAATCCTGCCTACTCCGTCAAGTGCCGGATAGGCGGCGCGATGATCGACGATGCCGAAAAACGCGGCCTGTTAGGCCCTGGCAAAGAGCTCATCGAACCGACCAGCGGCAACACCGGCATCGCCCTGGCGTTCGTTGCCGCGGCCCGGGGCATTCCCATTACACTGACCATGCCCGAAACCATGAGCATTGAGCGTCGCAAGCTGTTGCTGGCTTTTGGCGCCAAACTGATTTTGACCGAAGGCGCAAAAGGAATGAACGGCGCCATTGCCAGAGCGGAAGAAATCGCAGCCTCCGATCCGGACAAATACGTGTTGCTGCAGCAATTCAGAAACCCGGCCAATCCGGCGATTCATGAAGCGACAACCGGCCCGGAAATCTGGGCCGATACCGATGGCCGTGTCGACATCTTTGTATCCGGGGTCGGTACCGGCGGCACGATAACCGGCGTATCGCGCTATCTGAAAAAGACCCGGGGTCTGCATCTTCAATCAGTGGCCGTTGAACCTGCGGCCAGTCCCGTCCTGACCCAGACCCGCAGCGGTGCACCGATCAAGCCCGGCCCGCACAAAATTCAGGGAATCGGCGCCGGATTTGTACCTGCCGTGCTGGATTTAAGCCTGATCGACACGATTGAAACCGTCACGAATGAAGAAGCGGTTGAATTTGCGCGGCGGCTGGCGCGGGAAGAAGGTATCCTGGCCGGCATTTCCTGCGGCGCTGCAGCAGCCGTTGCGGTAAGACTGGCAAAACTTCCCGAACATGCCGGAAAAACCATCGTCGTGATTCTGCCTGATTCGGGCGAGCGTTATCTCAGCTCGATTTTATTTGAGGGTTTATTTGACTCGAACGGAGCCTCACTCTAGCCTGTACCGTACACTGTATTAACCAATTCCGCGCACAAAAACCGCAGGCGAACTACAATATGGCATTCTTCACTTCAGGAGTATGCACATGCCTGCCCCAAATGACGCTCTTGCTGCCCATCTGGCTTTGACAAAAGCCATCGTTGATCAGGCGCCGGACGCGATAATCTTTGTCGATCCCGATGGAATCATCCGCATCTGGAACGATGGCGCGGAACGAATTTTTGGTCATGATGCAGCCGATGTCGTCGGTGGAACGCTGGACGTGATCATCCCGGAACGGCTGGTGCGCGCCCATAACGACGGCTTCGGTCATGCGATGACGACCGGTCAGATGAAGTATGTTAACAAAGTCCTGACAACCCGATCCATGCACAAGGACGGCAGCAAGCTTTACGTCGACCTGAGTTTTGGCATGGTGCACGATCCGGACGGTCACATACTCGGTGCACTGGCCATCGCCCGTGATACCACCGAACGCTATACCCACGATGCAGCACAACGTGCGCGCATCGCCGAACTTGAAAAAGCGGCCCAGAATCCGGGTTGACAGGGTGACCGTGCAACGCCTATCCGGACAGTGTCCTGACTTTCGACCGGTTTGACACGGGCGGCTTCGCGCCCACAACCTGCTCAATCAGCCCAGGCCCATCACGCAGCAGAAATTTCTTGAAGGCCTCAGCGACCGGCGGCAGCCGTTTGCTGTTGCGATGGACTACATACCAGTTCAGCATCAACGGAAAATTCACCACATCGAGAACGACCAGACTCTTTGCCTTTAATTCCAGTCCGATGGTATGCGCTGACAGAAAGCTGACCCCCATGCCGGCAATGACTGCCTGTTTGATCGTTTCGGTACTTTTAATTTCCATCGCGATTTTTAGCTGGGCAAAATGGTTGCCCAACCCTTCCTCCATGGAATGCCAGGTGTCCGAGCCTTTTTCCCGCACAACAAACTGCTCGCACATCAGAACATCCATCGGAATACGGCGCACTTTGGCCAGAGGGTGATCCGGGGCAGCAACGATCACATAGGGATGCGGTGCAAAGGCCAGATTGACCGTATCCAGATCAACCGGTGGTCGAACCATAATCGCCAGGTCAGTCAGGTTCTTTGCGAGCTGGTTCAATAACTCTTCCCGGTTATGCACGGTGAAATTGAGCGACACCCCGGAATGGCCACGCGCAAACTCCACCAGCAGGCGCGGAAAAAAATAATCGCCGGCGCTGATTACCGCCACATTCAGCTTGCCGCCCGAGATCCCCTTGAAAAGGGACATCGCCTGTTCGGCCGACTGGAACTGCTGGATAATCACCCGGCTGTAACTCAACAGCTCCACCCCGGCAGGTGTCAGGTAGATCTTTTTTCCCAACTGCTCGAATAACGCCAACCCGACCCGGTCTTCCAGCTTCCTGACCTGAGTCGACACGGCCGGCTGGGTCAGATGCAATTCCTCGGATGCACGTGAAAAACTGGCCAGTCGCGCGACGGCTTCAAAAACCTTTAACTGTCGCAGCGTGGCATTTTTCATCAGGTCGGTCAGGCACCCATCAGTGACCGGATGTGGGCCGCGGTACCACTTGCCAGACCCTCCATGCTGTAGCCGCCTTCAAGAACCGAAACCATGCGTCCATTGCAGCAGGCGTCTGCAACCTTGACCAGCTCGTCGGTTATCCAGTGAAAATCATCATCATCAAAATTCAGTCCGGCCAGCGGATCCAGACGGTGCGCATCAAAGCCGGCTGATATGATGATGAGGCCGGGATTGAAACTGCGCAGCGCGGGCAGCATTTCCGTTTCGACCCGGGACCGGAACAAGGCCGAATCGCAGCCGCGCGGCAATGGCAGATTGACGATGTTGTCACTCACCCCGGTCTCTGACTGGGCACCGGTACCCGGATAAAACGGTGCCTGATGACTGGACGCATAAAACAGTTCTGGCCGGTTGTAAAATGCACTCTGCGTGCCATTGCCATGGTGAACATCAAAATCGACCACCGCCACCCGTTGCAGCTGATAGCGCTCGCTCGCATACGCCGCGGCAATGGCAGCCTGGTTAAAAATGCAGAAACCCATGGCCCTGCCGGGTTCGGCATGATGGCCGCACGGCCTTGTCGCACAAAACACTTTACTGATGCCGCTGTCCTGGCCATTCCCCATCACCACATCAACACCGGCACAGGCCGCGCCGACACAGCGCATCACGGCTTCCCAGGACCCGGGCGACATCACCGTGTCGCCGCCATCGAGTGGCACATAGCCCTGTTTGGGTGCGAGCTGCGCGATGTCATCGTAAAAGTCCGGGTCATGGATCAGCTCGACCTGCTCGCGCGTACCAATAGGCGCTTCACGCCACTGCAGGTCGGCAAACTCCGGCGTTCTCAGCGCATTCCATACCGCCAGTAACCGTTCAGGTGACTCGGGATGGTTGGGCCCGGGCCGGTGCTCCAGGCAGGCTGCGTGTGTATAAACCAGAACCGTCATAGTGTCTTCCCCGTGTCCCGTGTTATCAGGTTCAGTACGTTGTCTGTGGTGCGTCACCGCATCCGGTGCGCGCGCCAGACCCTAAATGATGCCGTCTGCGCGCAGCTCGTCAATCTCTTCCCTGCTGTAGCCAAGCTGCATCATCACCTCGTCGGTGTGCTCACCCAGCAGCGGAGAGCGCGTCACTTCGGTTTTACTGTCAGACATTTTGATCGGGTTGCCGACCGTCAGATATTTGCCGCGCACCGGGTGGTCGATTTCAACGATCGTGCCGGTTTCACGCAGCGACGGCTCCTCGGCAATTTCCTTCATCGACAGAATCGGGCCGCACGGAATATCATACTGGTTCAGAATCTCCATCACCTCAAATTTGTCCTTGGTCTTGGTCCATTGTTCGATGCGCGCGAAAATCGGCTTGAGGTGCAGCAGACGCGCTCCGGGCGTTGCGTAAGCAGCGTCGTCGATCCAGCTCTCTTCGCCAATCACCTTGCAGACCGCCGGCCAGACCGCGGCCTGTGTGATGAAATAAATATAGGCGTTCGGGTCGGTTTCCCAGCCTTTGCATTTTAAAATCGAACCGGGCTGACCACCACCGGATGCATTGCCGGCACGCGGTACAGCATTGCCAAAATGTTCGTCCGGATACTGGGGATATTCCTTCATCACGCCGGTGCGCTCCAGACGTTGCTGGTCACGCAGCTTGACCCGGCACAGATTGAGGACACTGTCCTGCATGGCGGCCAGGACCTTCTGTCCACGTCCGGTGCTGTTGCGCTGGTAAAGTGCGGCAACGATGCCGAGCGCCAGATGCAAGCCGGTACCACTGTCGCCAATCTGCGCGCCGGTGACCATGGGCGGACCATCAGGGAAGCCGGTCGTAGACGCAGATCCGCCCGCACATTGCGCGACATTTTCATACACCTTGCATAGCTCATACGGGCCCGGACCAAAACCTTTCACCGAGGCGACAATCATGCGTGGATTGAGTTCCTGTATCCGTTCCCAGGTGAAACCCATCCGGTCCAGCGCGCCAGGGGCAAAGTTTTCCACCATGACGTCACACGTCTTGATCAGCTTTTCCAGTACCGCCTTGCCTTTCGGCTTCTTGGTGTCCAGCGTGACAGAACGCTTGTTATGATTAAGCATCGTGAAATACAGGCTGTCTGCATGCGGAATGTCACGCAATTGCGCCCGCGTGGCATCGCCATCCCCTGATTTTTCAACCTTAATCACATCCGCCCCGAACCACGCAAGCAACTGAGTACAGGTCGGCCCTGACTGGACATGCGTAAAATCCAGAATGCGAACGCCATCTAATGCCTTGCTCATGCACTTCTCCTGAGAATGAATTCACTGTGTTGTATCTGTATTGCCGTACAGTTTATATCATGATGGCGCGCAGTGACACGCCTTGACCGTTCCAGCCTGAACGACCGATAGCGCCAGCCGCACGCCGTTTGCTTACATCATAGGGTGGGCCACGACCGCTGCGCATTGACCATGGATAATTTTCATTGCCGCGTCACCAATTTGTTGCCCCGCACCAAACCGCTATCAACCACACCGGATAGCAGAGCAAACAGTCATCCTTGGCCACCGCGCTGGCAGGCACAGGTTCTGTTGTTTTTTGTAAAAAATTAACCTAGGTTAACGCAGTTTGACCACTGATCTGAGCATGATGCACCGTGGTCACTAGATTCACCATGATTAAAATTAAAACCAAGCCAGGAGACACAAATGAAGTTTACGTATAAACCTATAGTTGCTGCATTCGCAAGTATTTTCGCCGTCGGTGCTTTTTACTCAAGTGCGGCGTTGGCCGATAACACGACAGATGACATCAACGCTCTCAAAGCGCAGATGAAAGCCCTCATGCAGAAAATTGACGACCTGTCAAAAAAACAGGAAGCCGCGGCACAGGCACCGGCCAATACCACCTCGGGGCCATTGGTTGAAAGAATGAGTGTACCGGATGGTTACAAGCCGGGCACAGTCAATATGCACACCGGACAGGCGAATCCGAAGGTGGTTGACAGCGGTAACTTTTTACACCGCGAACGCGACGACAGCCTGACCTTCAGTACCGGACAAAGCGGCGGCGGGGTTACCTTCTACGGTAACTTCAACGTCTCCATCGATGATGCGGTCAACGGTATTGCCGGCGCACATAACGATGGTCAGCTCACCAACGGCGGGCTCGGCACCGGACCGTTTGGCAATACCGGTTGGATACCGGCCATTGCAACCAACAACACATATATAGGCTTGCGCGGCTTTCAACCGGTTGGCGGTTGGGATAATGCCCAGTTCCTGTGGCAATTGCAGACCAATATCGCTTTGTCAGCATTGGCAGGTAGCGGAGAAACCAATTCAACCGTGTCCAACAGTGTCAACGGTGCGCTGACCACAGGTACCACCTATGTCGGATTCGGAAATGCTGGCTGGGGTTCGGTAAAAATCGGCAAAACCTATGCACCGTATGAGCTATCGACCCAGATTTTCAATCCGTTCCGCGGTATGCTGGGCAGCATGGGAACTGTTATGGGTAATACCGGCGGCGATAACCGGATCGAATTTGGCACACTGCTCGAGCATGCTTTATGGTATGAGTCGCCGAATTACGCCGGCTTGAGTTATTCGTTCCTGTTTGCACCTGGCCAGAACCTCGCCAACGATTCCAGTAGTTTGCCAAGGGGCGGTTCGAATTGCGCGGGCGGTGACACACCGGGTAATGCCGGCAATGTCAATCTTGAAGGTCAGGTTGGCTGTAACGATGGTGGGTACAGCAACGCATTCAGTGCCAGTGTTGTTTATGACAATAAAAAAGACTGGTACGCAACGGCAGCCTACGAGACACATAGCAAGGTCAACCGTAGCAGCGATCTGGCGGGTGAAACAGCCTTACCAGCCGGTTATACCCATGCACAACTGGACGCCCAGGATGTGGCTACCGAATGGGCTGGCAAAGTTGGCCTGATGTATAAAATCAGTTCGACTGGCACCAGCATCGGTGGTGTTTATGAATGGTTGAGAAGAGATGTTCCGGACGATCTGCAGTATCAGAATGAGCGTTCTCGTACAGGGCACTGGTTACTTATCCAGCAGGATATAGCAGGCGGCAACCAGATCAATTTCGGTTGGGCGCATGCCGACAAGGCTAATGGCGATCCTGGTCAGCACAATGATTCAAGTATCGCAGGCTCACCTGGGCAACAACCTGACAACTCGGCCAATATGTACAGTATCGCGTTCACGCACCAGGTTGACAGAAACCTTTCCTTCTATGCCAACTATGCCATTACAGAAAATGGCGCCGCAGCTCACTATGATTTAGGTGCAGGTGGCCATGGTTATTATGTCGATTGCCATGATGCCGGCGGCCCGATTTCTGCCAGCGGTTTTATTGCATCCGGCCCCAACTGCTGGACAGGCACCAAGATTCAAGGTGTTACTGGAGGCATGCAATACCGTTTCTGACAGGACCAGCTGAAAGTGGAAAGTGCGCCGATCTGAAATTTGCACTGAATCGGAACTGGCGCTCTCAGCCGCAAAAAAACCCGTCCTGACCAGGACGGGTTTTTTTATGGGCGGCAGCGGAAATACCAGGGAGGGTAGCCGTTTATGCCGCTGTCATCACGGGCCTCCGGCATTAATGTACGATCCGGTTACAGACCGAGACGGTTGGTCGCTTCATTCATCACGGCCGTATTCCACGGCACAAAACCGGTGATGTGCAGGCCGGCCAGCGCGGTTTTGCCTTCCTCCGAGTCGGACAGTTGCAGCAGCAATTTCTGTATTCTGGCGGTATCGTCCGAACTGAATCTGCGCGACACCAGAAACTGCTTGATCGGCACCGGTTTGGTCTCGGCAATAATGCGCCCCCCCTTGGCAACCCAGCTTTTCGCCACCGCAGCAGAGCCCGTCACACCCGCATCCACATACCCGTAATCCAGCATGAACGGAACCGCATCCTGATAACGCGTTGGTGTAAATTGTTTGGCGGGATCGGCGACGCCGATTTCGCGCAAACTGGCCGAAAACATGCGCGTCACAATGGACTCCATGGAGGGCACACCAATTTTTTTACCGCGCAGATCGGCCAGTGAATTCAGCGGTGAATCGGCTTTGACCATCACGCGCGCACGATACTCGGTGTAGTCCCTGGCGGTTGCCAATCCCAGATATTTTCCGGATTTCGTTGCTGCCAGCCCTATGTGCGCCGGGTGGACAAACACCAGATCGATGCTCTCACTTGCCAATTCGCGATCGAAATCCGCATAGTGATTAATAACCTGCAACCTGATACTTCGTTTGAGTTCTTTGGATAACAGGCTGATCAGCGGCTTAAAACGTTCACTGGCCAGACCGTCGTCCTGGTAGGTGACACCCTCATTGACAGCCAGCAGCAGATCTTGCGCCCACAGCGGGTATGACAAGAACAGCAGGATCGCAACACAGATTGTTTTTCGATAAAACATGCCGGACCATTCTCAAATTAAAATGCGCAGGTTAAAGATAAACAGGCTGGGCAACATCACCAAAACGGCACCCGATCGGGTGCCGTCCAAAAACCACCGCGAGGGTCTGATACGCCGTGCCTAAACCGCTCCCGCCGTATGCAGCGCAGCGATCTGTTGCGCGCTGTACCCGAGGCTGGCCAGTACTTCGTCGGTATTTTCACCCAGCAATGGCGAACCGGTGATTTCAACCGTCATATCCGAAAACTTGATCGGACTGCCGACCGTGAGATACTTGCCACGTGCTTTGTGATCCACTTCTGCAATGGTGCCGCTGGCCCGCAATGACGGATCATTGGCAAGTTCCTTCATGGTCAGAACCGGCGCGCAGGGAATGTCATATTTACGCAGCACATCCACCGCTTCAAACTTGGTTTTGTCTTTCAGCCAGTCTTCAATGATTTCAAAAATCTTGAAAATCTTGTCCTGACGTGCCGGTGCCGTGTTGTAGGCAGGATCATCGATCCATTCTTCCCTGCCCAGTGCCTTGCAGATCGGTGCCCAGGCATGACCCTGAATCGTGAAATAGATATAGGCATTGGGATCAGTCTCCCAGCCTTTACACTTCAGCACCCAGCCTGGCTGACCGCCACCACCGGCATTACCGCCACGTGGCACGACATCAGAAAACTTGCCGTATTTGCCGTCTTCGCGTATCGGATATTGCGGATATTCTTCGAGGTAACCCAGGCGATCCAGACGCTGCTGGTCGCGCAGCTTGACGCGGCACAGATTGAGCACGCTGTCCTGCATGGATACCGCCACTTTTTGCCCTTTACCGGTTTTGTCGCGTCCAATCAGGGCGGTAAGAATACCGATTGCCAGATGCATGCCGGTGTTTGAGTCACCCAGCGCAGCCGCACTGATGGTCGGTGGACCGTCCCAGAAACCGGTGGTGGACGCCGCACCGCCAGCGCATTGCGCCACGTTTTCATAGACTTTCAGATCTTCATAATGATGGCCGTCGCTGAAACCCTTTACCGACGCAACGATCATCTTGGGATTGAGTTCGTTAATCCGTTCCCAGGTAAATCCCATGCGGTCAAGCGCACCGGGACCAAAGTTTTCAACCATCACATCCGATTCGCGGATCAGTTTTTCCAGCACTTCTTTGCCTTCAGGCTTCTTGGTATCGAGTGTCAATGACCGTTTGTTGCTGTTCAACATGGTGAAATACAGCGCGTCAACATTGGGAATATCACGCAACTGACTGCGGGTCACATCGCCAGCTCCCGGACGTTCCACTTTAATGACGTCGGCGCCAAACCAGGCCAGTAACTGCGTACAGGCAGGTCCGGCCTGTACGTGCGTGAAGTCAATAATCTTAATTCCTGTCAGTGGTTTATTACTCATGATCCCTTATCTCCAATTCAATTGTTAAACTCAGTTTTTGAAACACCATTGTCTGCTCTGTCTTCGAAAATTACCATACATTCCGGATTACTTTTTCGCTGCTGCACTTTGCGGGTTCAGGTTGGTCAGACGTCCGCTTTCGGTGCCGGCTGTCTCGTCGATGACGGCATTGATCAGTGCCGGCTTGCCGGCAGCAATCGCCTCGGTCAGCGCCTTGGTCAATTCTGCCGGTGTGGTCACGTTATAACCTATGCCACCAAACGCTTCGATCATTTTGTCGTAACGCGCTCCTTTGACAAATACGGTCGGAGCCACATCTTTGCCACCGGTTGGATTGACATCCGTACCGCGGTAGACACCATTATTGTTGAATATGATGGTCGTCACGGGCAGATGATAGCGACAGATCGTTTCGAGTTCCATGCCACTGAATCCGAACGCACTGTCGCCCTCGATGGCCACCACCGGCAGGCCACTGGTCACCGCCGCACCAATCGCATAGCCCATACCGATACCCATGATACCCCATGTGCCGGAATCAAACCGCTTGCGCGGCTGGTACTGATCGATGATGCTGCGCGCGTAATCGAGCGTATTGGCGCCTTCGTTGACCAGATTGATGTCCGGATGGGCTTTGAGTACATCACGAATTGCACGCAAGGCGCTGTGAAAATTCATCGGCGACGGATTCTGATCCAGCGTCACGGCCATCTTCGCCAGATTTTTATCCTTGCGCTCCCTGATCGCATCAGTCCACTCGGCGCCAGGCTTGGCAAAACCCGTTTTGATGCCGGCCAGCAGCGCCGACACGCACGAGCCGATATCACCGATTACCGGTGCAGCAATGGCCACGTTACTGTCAATCTCAGTCGGGGAGATGTCAACCTGGATGAACTGTTTCGGTCCACCCCAGGTTTTACCTTTACCATGGGAAAGCAGCCAGTTCAGCCGTGCACCAATCAGCACCACCACATCCGCTTCGGCCAGCACAAACGAGCGTGCAGCCGATGCCGATTGCGGATGCGTATCCGGCAACAGACCTTTGGCCATTGACATCGGCAGGTAGGGGATGCCGGACTGCTCGACAAACGCGCGAATATCGGCGTCGGCCTGGGCATACGCAGCCCCCTTACCAAGCAGTATCAGCGGGCGCTTGGCGCTTTTCAACAGGTCGAGCGCGCGCTGCACGGAATCAGGCGCAGGAATCTGGCGTGGCACCGGGTCCACCACGCGCACCAGTGATTTTTTGCCGTGCGCCGCGTCCAGTGTCTGACCGAGCAATTGTGCCGGCAGGTCCAGGTACACACCGCCGGGACGTCCGGAGACGGCGGCGCGAATGGCGCGCGCAATGCCGATACCGATATCTTCGGCCTTGTTGACACGATAAGACGCCTTGGCATAGGGCTTGGCGGCGTTCAACTGATCCATTTCTTCGTAATCGCCCTGCTGCAGATCGACGATTTCGCGTTCACTGGATCCGCTGATCAGTATCATCGGAAAGCAGTTGGTTGTCGCGTTCGCGAGCGCCGTCAGGCCATTCAGAAAACCGGGGGCTGATACAGTCAGGCAAATCCCCGGCTTTTGTGTCATGTAGCCTGAAATGGCCGCCGCGTTACCGGCGTGCTGTTCATGACGGAAGCCGATAAATCGCATACCTTCGGCCTGGGCCAACCGTGCCAGATCAGTAATCGGAATACCGACGAGCCCAAAGATTGTGTGTATATCGTTATGCTTTAACGCATCTATCACAAGATGAAATCCATCTGTAAGAGGTTGTGCCTGTGTCTCGTTTGTCATATGAAGCTTCTCTTTGTTTTGGTTTCGATAAGGTTATGGCAACCCAGCCGCTAAAATGTCTCTGATGGGTCTATGTAGAGCCCTTCACATGTTAAAGACGCCGCTCCACATTAGTCATTGACCGTGGTTAATTTTTATTGCATGATGGTAAAAACATTCACCATCCCATTTCCCTCTGGATTTCCCTTGTCATGTCGTCTGTCGATCAACACCCGGAACGCAACGTAATTCGTGTCCAGCTCAAACAAAATGTCATATTAGGTGGAATCAGTGATCAGGATATGGCTGAGCTTGAATCCGGTCTTACGCTGGTCGACTGTCATAAGGGCGACTACCTGCTGCACCAGGGGGTCCATGAAATGGAACAGTATTTCATCCTTGATGGCATACTGAAACGGGTGGTAACGAACCAGCAGGGCCATATGATGATATTGCGCTTTACCCATAGCCGCGATATCGAGACCAGTTACGCCGCCTGGCGACTGAAAACCCCGACACCGTACGGCATTCTGTGCGTCACCAACGCCCGGGTCGCCAAGATGCCAATGGCGCAGTGGGTCGCCTTTATTGAAAAACATGCATCACTCAAGGAATCGTTCGAATATGAGGTCATGCGGCTCATGAGCGAAATCATGGCCCATACCATTACCCTGAACCTGCTCGATGCGCCAGGCCGGGTACTGCGGTTCAGACGGAAACATACGGATCTCTTCAAGCTTATCCCGCAAAAGGAACTTGCTTCCTACCTGAATATCACGCCTGAAACATTGTCCAGATTGAAACGCCAGGGAAAGATCTAGCAGGCAGCGATCCGGAAACGGGCGCAACCCACCGTCTGCATCCTGCGCTGCCCTGCCGCGTGGACTCCCATTTGGCAAATCAGGTGATGTACTGATTATGCCCAAAGATATTCATGTTTTATATATCTGATATGTTTTATTTTGAATTGACGCTCAACAGGTCGACATTTATACTGCAATGCAATATGAATTTCTTACTAACCTGGAGTTTTTATCATGTCAACTACATTAAAAGCCAATTCAGCTGATTTTCTGGGCAATCAATCCGCCGCACCGACTGTGGCCGTTACGCTGGCGACTGTTTTAGCCACACTGTTTGCTGTCAAGGCACGCGAGTCAATCGACCAGGCTACTTCGGGCGACAAATCAGACGCCGCCTGGATCTGGGGTCTGTAATTCAGCCGTTTTAAAAACGCCATTGATCATCCTTGAATGGTCAATGGCGCATTGTTCACCTGCAGCATTTTCAACGTGTGGCGGGCTTGGATCAGGCCATTTTCCGCATTTTCACGTGCCCTTCCTCTTCCATCATTGACTTCCCGAGCAACTTGACCAGCGCATAAACCGTGCTGATATGCGGTGTTGGCGTATGTGTCAAATGTCCCAATTCGACCACCGAGCCGACCAGCGCCTCAATCTCAACCGACCGCCCTGCTTCAACATCCTGCAGCATGGAGGTTTTGTGCTTACCCACTTTTTCAGCACCTTCAATGCGCTTTTCCAGCGGCACCCGAAACTCGATACCGAAGTGGGTCGCAATGGCCTGGGCTTCGCGCATCATGTTTTTGGCCAGCTCCCGCGTCAGCGGATATTGACAAATATCGACCAGGGTCGAATGGGCCAGCGCACTGATCGGATTAAACGTCAGGTTTCCCCATAATTTAAGCCAGATTTCGGAACGGATATTGTCCAGCACCGGCGCCTTGAATCCGGCCTGGGTAAAGCATTCGGAGACCCGGGTCACTCTGGCGCTGACAGAACCGTCCAGCTCACCGACCGGAAACCGGTTACCTTCGATGTGACGGACAACCCCCGGGGAAACCAGCTCCGAGGCCGGATAGACCACGCAACCGATAACACGTTCAGGCGGAATTTTTTCCAGTATCGCCCCGGTCGGATCAACGCTGTGCACCCGATTCCCCTCAAACTTACCACCATGCTTATGAAAATACCAATACGGGATTCCATTCTGCATGGTGACCACAACGGTCTCCGGGCCGAACAATTTCGGCACATCCTCGGCGACGGCCAGAACCTGATTTGCCTTCAGGGCCAGAATCACCATATCCTGCGGACCCGCTTCCGCATAATCGTTGGTCGCGACCACTCCACGTGCGACCTGTTGCGTACCATCCTCCAGGATCAGCGTCATTCCATTTTTTCTAATCGCGTCAAGGTTCGCGCCCCTGACCATGAACGTCACCTGCTCCCCAGCCAGAGCCAATTTCACTCCCAGGTAACCTCCTATTGCACCCGCGCCAACAATTGCAATTTTCATATCCACACCCTTCAATACATAGCTAATCAAACCGGTTGCTGAGTTTGCCAATACCTGTAATTTCGACGTCGACCGTGCTGCCCGGCTTCATCGAACCAACACCCACTGACGTACCACACAAAATGATATCGCCGGGGTTCAAACTCATATCCTGTGAAACCAGGCTGACCAGGTGGGCAACCGAAAACAGCATGTCGCTGACTGGATATTCCTGTCTTACTGTGCCATTGAGCGTCGTTTTCACAACCAGTGTCGCAGGGTCAAGCCCGGTGGCGATTACCGGCCCGAACGGACAGAACGTATCAAATCCCTTGGCGCGCACCCATTGGGCAAACGACGGGTCACGATTCAGAATTTCAGCTGCCGTCACGTCGTTGGCGCAGGTATAACCGAACACATAGTCCATCGCCTTGTCGACAGGCACGGCTTTGCACGGCTTGCCGATGACTATGCCCAGCTCACCCTCAAACACCACCTTGCCGGCGGCGAGCGGTTGCCGAATCACCTCGTCCGGGTTCAGATAGGAATTCGGCGCTTTAATCAGATACAGGGGTTCGGCAGGCACCGACAGATTCAGTTTCTTGCCCATCGCAGCAAAATTATTCCACATCGCCAGAATTTTACTCGGGGTGGTTGGCATCAGCAGCTTTACGTTGTGCAGATCAAACACCTGGTTCGAGAGCGTCGGATTGGTGAACATGTCGCCTTCATAGCCTTGAATGGTGTCACCTTCAAGCAGTCCAAAATGGACGGCATCTGCATGTAAGAAGCGTACCCAGTGTTGTCCCATCTGATGACCTTTTCCCCAAATAAATAACGCTAGATTACGACAGCAGCATGCCGGCAAATGCAACAGCAGGCAAATGCGCGCGTCGATGCCGGCGCACTGTCAGACAACGGTGAAAGGAATTATCGCATCATGCCAATATCATGCGGTAGCGGCTCGCACCTGGAACTCAAAAACGAAGTTCCAGGTACGTCCTCTGGCATATTCAGCGTACTAACAAAGACGTTATGGTCTTTTCAGGATAACTCAGCCAGCCCTGTGGGTATGCAGCTTGAGTTCGTCGATGGTCTTGGATTTTTGATCCGCGGCACTGCTGTCGGTACGACTTGTATTGACACTATCGATCAATTTCTTGCGCATCGGAGCCAGCACGAATTTGGCGGCGAACGCAGCTGCAATGGTGATTGCAGCGGACGCCATAAATACCCGATCCCAGTTACCCCCTGCAGACAGCACCGACGCCAGCGGCACGAGCAATGATGCAGTTCCTTTTGCCGTGTACAGTGTGCCCGCATTGGCGGCAGCGTATTTAACCCCGAACGTATCGGCACAGATGGCTGGGAAAATTGAAAAAATCTCACCCCAGAAAAGGAATATCAGCGCGGCGAATGTCATGAATGCCACCGGATCGTGACCAAACTGCATCAGACCCAGCATAGACAGTCCTTCACCGAGAAACACGACAAACATCGTATTCTCACGCCCAATCCGGTCAGAGATGAAACCGCACAGCGGCCGTGTGAAACCGTTGCACAGATTATCGATCGACAGCGTCATGGTCAGCAGTGGCAATGTGAGTCCGAACAGGGCAATCGGCATTTTTGCCAGCCCATAATCTTTGGCAATAGGACCGATCTGCGCTGTCGCCATCAAACCGCCCGCGGCGACGGCAACAAACAGGATGTAGACCAACCAGAACAATGGGGTTTTGATCATTTTTCCTGTTGTATAGTCGACTTTGGTGGTCACCAGTCTCGGCGCAGGTCGTACGCCCTCCAGCGGTCTGGGTCGCACCATGAACATCGCCAGAATGAAGATGCATATGCCCTGCCCGATACCAAAAAACAGAAAGGCATGCTCATAGCCCGAACTCTGTATCATGTTTGCAATCGGAATCACGGTGACTGCCGCACCCGCCCCGAATCCTGCGGCAGTCAGTCCCGCCGCCAGACCGCGTTTGTCCGGAAACCATTTCAGGGCATTGCCCACACAGGTGCCGTACACACAACCGGCACCGATACCGGCCACCACCGCAGCAAGATAAAGCTCAGGCAGGGTCGTAGCAAATGAATCGATGATCCAGCCGGTGGCGGCAAACAGGGCACCGACAGCCACGACCGGGCGCGGGCCAAATTTATCCACCAGCCAGCCTTCAACCGGCACCAGCCAGGTCTCGACAAGAATAAAAATTGAAAATGACAGTTGTATAGCGGACAGACCCCAATGGTTTTTCGCTTCCATGGGACTTACGAACAGGGTCCAGGCGTATTGAAGATTGGCTACCAATCCCATACAAATAATGCCGAATACAAGCTGAAGCCATCGATTTACTGGCTTTTCAGGACTACCAGGGCGAGCCCCGGTAACTTGGGTTTCTTGACTCATGAAATTTATCTCCGGAATATTTTTATATGAACTTCATTACACACTTTTTGTGTGGTCTGCAGCGTACGGATCCTGATTCAATAATGCAATCAAGATACGACACAAGATCCGCTTCACCTGTACGATACAGTTCGTTCTGACCTTTGCTGTCACCGTTGTCTGGACGATCGATAACAGCAACTGGCACAGCCCGACGTGTCCGGGAAATTGAATCTCAGTAAGAGAGTGACAGAACCGAACCGGATCGTCCTTGACTTCGGTTAAGATTTATTATCTGTCCCGGATTACTCTTTACTCCGGGCAACAGGTCAATGTACGATCGTCGATCCTCAGAAGCCAACTTCGTGCCGCTGGATTTCAGCCCAGTCTATCGGTGCAGCGGCACGTGCGCCACGTGCAACAATTAACTCATAACAGCGGTTTTTTGCCGTGTGGATCATATCGGTCAAAAAATGAACATCATAGGCTTTGAGCAGGTGCGCCTGTTGGGTTTCCAGATAAGTCTGGATACTCGATTTCGCCCCGTCGTGGCTCTGAAGGTGCTGGTAAATCTCCTCATTCCAGTGCCACTTCAGTCCCAGTTCACAAAAGGCCGCATTGTAGGCGTCCAAATGTATATCAATCGGGTTTTCTGCTGAAAGATCTTTGCTGGCTGCACTGCACATAATGGCTCCCCTTCGCTGGTTAGTCTAGGCTTTCAGACACGTTTCGCTTCAATGCGAAACCTTGGGAAGCATCGTATTCTCAATGAATGATAAGTAATAGTTAAAGTTTTTAATAAAAATCATAACGTTTTGCTTATGATCTTCTTGAAATTTGAAGCGCGGCAGTACTGCCATACGCAGCCCGCGTCCTGTGCCGGCGCGGTAATTGTGCGAGTGCAGCAAATATTCTATCAAAACCTGCTGATAATACTGTATAAATTGAGTTATATTAATTGTGCGACTGCACAAAAGGAGGTCGGCATGCCGTTATTACCTGAGTCACCCCAGGAACCATGGAACCATTATTTTCCACTTATCCCGTGCCATAAACCGTCTGCCCATCCCTTTGAAATCGAAGACTGTATGGAATGGCAAATTCCTCGCGTCCCATTAAAGGACCTCCCGGTAGGCCTGATTTCGGATGAGATATGAGTTTTTCCATACACTAGTTCAGAAAACGCCAACCGGCTGGCGGATAAAACCTTGAACTGCCTGGATGAAGTTCATGCAGTTCAATGAACAACTGATAGTCAATTCATGCGTTGACAGCCAATTTACGTAACACTTTCGGGTATTCAGATGCCACGCGTAAGGGGGTGAGCGCCGCGCCAGACGGTTTCCGCCTGCCCTGCTCCCAATCTTGAAGCGTTCGCACTGTCGACAATACGCCGACTATCAAATGCTTCCTTTGCCAGACCAGGCATCCCTAATGATCGAATCAAAAAATGTTTATCTATCGCAGGACAAACATGTTTTTATAAGTAATGTCTAAACGGTTCAGGAAGGATTGAAAACAGCCGGCAAGTTACGCGCGCCATGGCATTTGATAAACGTCTGCTGCATAACATGAAGTCTTGTTGAAAAGTATCCATTCTGATTTTACGTGAACGGCGCCAATGTACCTGTTAAAAGCCAGTTGGATTCCATTTGCATACGCTCGATGTTTGCCGTGACGATTCAATACGACGTTGTACATAACTGTCATTCAACATCACATTTAGCAGAGGCAATCATTGAGAGACAAGTACGTAGTTGGCTTCCACCCCACCGCTAACCTCTTTTACAATGCTGCTAACCTTTGGCAAATAGTACAAGTCATATATACGTGAATGCCCTGTTGTGTGCTGACCCTCATTTAGGCCTGCTTGTCTCGAAGTCCAGTAACCCTGCTCTTGTTCCACACAAAAAATCCTAAATGCAGGTTCCTTGGTGTCGGCGAAATCAATTTCCACTATGTCATCCACAACACAATAAATTTTTCTTGTACTACGGTCTTCTCTATTATTATTATGAGAATCACTATCAAAATTATACGATGTATTTTCTTCCCATATTCTGTGCAAGGAATAGTTGACCGCAACGGAATTGCCAACTTTAATTGGGAATAATTCATTTGGATTGCCAGAAATTACATTAATCTCTATATTATCCGTCCCAATTGTATTTCCAATTAGGTGACCATTTACTCCACTATTAGTTTTCGTCGTAGTTTTAGTTTCAATTGTACCTGGCCATGGAAGAATGCCATATTTCCCTTTGTAGGTTTTAGTTATATCCATTTTCGTGTGATTGTCGAACGGTCCATTTTCATATGTATATCTGCAAGTTTTCACTGCGGAGGAGAGTGTATTACGGTTGATAGTACAGACTTCCTTCTCCTTATTTTCAAGTGCCAAATGTAACGGCGGCGCAGAAAGTGCAATCGCCGGAATAGCAGCAGAAGGACGTTTGAGCGCAAGATTGCGGCGTAGTTGCATCAACCTATCAACAGCTTGATCATAGTAGACAGAAAATGGAAATTTCTGGATAAATTGCTGTGTATCCGAGGGATCTTCAGACTGTCTAATAAGCTCCCATCGTGCTGCTTCAGGATCATCGTTGATTGATATTTTACCGTCGCGCTCTGCATCACTCAGTGTTTTGATTGCAGTGGTCAGTTTTTGTGCTTCATCCATCGTCTTATTGGCGAATGTCACAACTAGTGGGCATGTTGCATTTTTTTGATTAAATTCAAAGACTACTGCGCCATGTGCTGGGTCATTGATTCTCGGCCCAAATATATTTGTGTCAAGATTATTCATGTAATAAAAGTGTTCGCTAAAATCCTTGAAATGTACTCCTTTGGTTTTGTCAATTGATGCACAAATAGGATATGCTTTACTTGGTTCTCTCTGATCCGCGAATGGTATGATCGCCCAATCCACCGTGCCACCAAAACTACCTTGTTGCAAAGCGGCAGCATTCAGATATTGTTGGGCTTCTTCAATAGACATGACTAAGTTGGAAGGTGGAATTTCTTTTCTAGCAGCATGAATGTCACTAAGCCCGGTATTTCGATCCCAATCGACACTTGTTGTTCCACAACCAGAAAGTAAAACCAACACGCAAATTGCGATAGTAAATCCATTTTTTCCTTTTTTCATTGGACACCTCCACTTGCCATAACAATATCACCAGTTTTAGGAAATCCCTCATCCAAGGCGTTTGCCCAAACCCTTTTCCCTGCTTTTACTATTACCCTGTATCTCAATGTCCTTCCATCCTTTTCTATATAAATAACGTCCTGGAGAAGGACCATGTGATCGGGTTCTGCTTCAAAAATAATCTGCTTGCCGTTAGAAATTATTTCAACAACTTTGCCCACAATAATTGACTGGTGTTCAAGCCCTTGAGCGAAGGTATTCGCCGTAGGTTTAACAGAAGCATCCAACTTAAATTTCTCGATTCGTGATTGTGCTAAAGCAGCAAAGCGCCCTGTTGGAAAACGATTAAGAAAATCATTATAAGCTTCCAAAGATTGTGTTTTTTCCGCTAAGTCCCAAGCATTTTTTTCGGCTAACGCATCGTTCTGAGGCTTGTCGCTGGTAACTATGCCCAGCTTGCTTTTGGCCAGCTCGGCGTATTTTCCAGTTGGATATTGTTGCAAGTAGAGTTTATATCCTTCCGTTTTGCCCATATTATTGATCGCTGTCCAGAAATTTCGTTCTTCATCATTAATTATTGTTGACGACGGTCCAGTGTTAGGGTCTACATTAGCAAGAGTAACGAAGGACGGACCCACACTAGCAATTTGTGGCGGCATTCCTGCTTGACCACCAGTAAAATAAAAATCACCATCAATGGGGGAACTTGCCAGCCACGGTTGCTGTGTACCACTAGTTGCTTTTTTTACCTTTACACCAACCTGATTAAATACATTGCGCACCTCCATGCCAGGTGTGTTGAGCGTTTCCGCCAATGCTAATGTATAAGGGCTGTCTGCCCCAGCACCATCCTGTGCCACATTGCCAGGTTGAGTTGCGTACGAAATTAAAGTGCCTTCTGGAGCCTGCATTTGTGCTAAGCCTCCACTAGTTGCTCGTAATCCACGACCACCGAACGGATTATTACGACATGCATCGAGTACGACCAGATTCAATTTTGTTCCAGCGGCTTCCATTTGTTTTAACACAAGTTGCACATCCACCATCTGAAAATCCAGATCTGTTTCATTTACCGGATTCGCATCCACCGGAACCAACCAGTTAGCACCACGCACTTGCAAACCATGACCAGCGTAATAAAAGAAGGCAACATCCGCACCAGCCAATTGTTTACCAAACGCATTTACAGCACGATCAAATCCGGGTTTGTTTAGGTCCAGTTGCGCACCTCCACCCACCAATTCAAAACCCAAGTCTTTTAAAGTTTTGGCGATGAGGCGGGCATCATTTTTAGGATTTTCTAACGCGTGTATATTTTGATATTTGCTCATACCAACAACTAATGCAACACGCTTGCCGACTGTTTGGACAACATTAACAGCACGATCGGCTGGTTTGGCTGCGGGAGAATTAAGCAGTGCCAGTATGAATAGCGAACAGGTAAGATAGTTGAACATGACTTGCTTCCAATTTATAAATCGGGATTTACGCTCAACTGTCAGGAACTTGCGGGGAGTACGCCGTCGCGTGAGCACGATTCCCTGCTCCTAACCATAGCATTACCGACACAGACGATCTGAAAACAATAATTTAAAAATTGAAAAATAGCAACTTCATTACTACTGTACGTGATCGACAAATCACTAATTGCAAGCATACCGTTTCCACATTGCCTGAAATTTCCTGCACAACCGCTACACGTTGAAAGAATGTATTCAGCGAAAACAAAAAAGGCTACAAGCATAAACTTGTAACCTTTTGATTATTCTACCGAATTCGTGGGGTGATCGATGGGGTTCGAACCCACGACAACAGGAATCACAATCCTGGACTCTACCAACTGAGCTACGACCACCATTGATCTACTTCTGCCTGTGCTAAGGCAGGCCGCTATTTTAATGAGCTTAGGGGTAAATTGCAACCTAATTCTTGGATGGCATACTGTTCCGGGTCCAGTTTCAGCAGTTGCGACAATGCAAATTCGAGTTTGGCCGGTTCACCTGTAGTCACGCATTCGAGCCGGGCATGGGGGACGGACTCGGGCGTATCCGGGTTTAGCAGCCCCCGCTCACTCAACAATCGCTTCAGTTGCCTGGCAATCGCCGATCCGGTGTCGATAATGTGCAATGTCGCTTTTCTTTCTGATAAGGCAATGCGGCGCAGGCTGTGCTCAACAAAAGGATAGTGGGTACAACCCAGCACCAGTATGTCTGCGCTGGATGCCAACACAGGCTGAAGATATGTTTTTAACAAGCGGATGGTGGCGCTGGTGCCAAGCTCACCGCGTTCGATCTGATCGACCAGACCAGGGCAGGCCTGGTTGATCAAGGTTACCTTGGTGGTCTGCTGAATCTGGTCACAGAGCAACTGGTATTTGGCGCTGGCCAACGTCGAACTGGTCGCAAACACAGCCACGCAACCCGTTTTTGTCAGGCTGACGGCAGGTTTCAAGCCGGGCTCCACGCCGACAATAATCAGATCGGGATACTGCGAGCGCAATAATGCAATCGCCGCAGCGGTCGCGGTATTGCAGGCCACCACAATCGCCTTGACACCATGTGTAAGCAGTGTCTCAGCAGCATACAGGGCACGCTGCATGATTTCCTGCTCCGGCTTGTCACCGTATGGAGCAAAGCCAGAATCGGCAAAATAGCATAGCGACTCGTTCGGAAGTTGCGCCGCGATATGGCGCAGTACCGACAGCCCACCGATACCGGAATCAAAAATTCCCAATGGGGCACGGGCCGGAAGAGGCGATAAATTCATGAACTCAATTCAGCGTCTGCACGATGACGATGCGCCGGCAGACCGGTTTAATTTTTAACAGGGATGATGCCAATTCTGGCCTGCCATTCTTTCGGACCGGTCGTGTGCACCGACACACCTTTGGAATCGACAGCCACGGTCACCGGCATATCGACAACGTCGAACTCATAAATGGCCTCCATACCCAGATCTTCAAACCCGACGACTCTGGCTGATTTAATCGCTTTTGAAACCAGATAGGCCGCGCCACCCACCGCCATCAAATAGGCCGATTCATGTTTTTTTATCGATTCTATCGCCACAGGGCCCCGTTCAGCTTTCCCTATCATGGAAATCAATCCGGTTTTTTCCAGCATCATGTCGGTGAACGCATCCATGCGCGTTGCCGTGGTCGGGCCGGCGGGTCCAACCACTTCATCGCGCACCGGATCAACCGGGCCGACATAATAAATAACCCGATTGGTGAAATCGACCGGCAATTTTTCGCCTTTGGAGAGCATGTCCCTGATACGTTTGTGAGCCGCGTCACGGCCGGTCAGCATTTTGCCGTTCAAAAGCAGCGTCTGTCCTGGCGTCCAGGCGGCAACCTCGGCTTTGGTAAGCGTGTTCAAATCGACGCGTCTGGATTTTTCGGTATCGGCCTTCCAATTGACATTGGGCCAGCTTGACAAGGCAGGCGGTTCCAGATAAACCGGTCCCGAGCCGTCCATCACAAAATGCGCGTGACGGGTTGCAGCGCAATTAGGGATCATCGCAACCGGTTTTGAGGCGGCGTGGGTCGGATACATGTTGATTTTGACGTCAAGCACGGTAGTCAGCCCGCCCAAGCCCTGGGCGCCGATGCCCAATGCATTGATCTGGTCACATAAATTAATCCGTAACTCTTCCGTCTTGTTCTGCGGTCCGCGCAGTTTTAACTCGTGCATGTTAATGTCTTCCATTAACGATTCTTTGGCCATTAACATGGCTTTTTCGGCAGTACCGCCAATACCTATACCCAGCATACCCGGCGGACACCAGCCGGCGCCCATGGTCGGCACCGTTTTCATCACCCAGTCAACGATCGAATCGGACGGATTGAGCATGACAAACTTGGACTTGTTTTCCGAGCCCCCGCCTTTGGCCGCCACCTGAATATCGAGCTTATTGCCAGGCACCAGCTCCATGTGTACCACCGCCGGGGTGTTGTCTTTGGTGTTTTTCCGGTCAAACAGGGGATCAGCGACAATTGAGGCGCGCAATTTATTATCCGGGTCGTTATACCCGGTCCGGACCCCTTCATTGACGGCGTCGACGATCGACCCGGTGAAGCCCTCGAAACGAACTTCCATACCGATTTTCAGGAAAACGTTGACGATGCCGGTATCCTGGCAAATCGGACGCCGGCCCTCGGCGCACATGCGCGAATTGGTCAGTATCTGTGCAATGGCATCCTTGGCGGCCGGGCTCTGTTCTATCTCATAGGCGCGCGCCAGATGCTGAATATAGTCTGCCGGATGATAATAGCTGATGTACTGCAGGGCCGCGGCGATGGACTCAATAAAATCGGTTTGTGTAATCGTTGTCATGGGAAAGACCTGTGTACGTTGGAGAGTGGAAGCATAAATCAGGCAGCAATGAAACGGGGTGAGGTAACCACGAGTATCACTGGTTGTCGTCGAGCGTGTCGTCCGGTTCGGGCGAGGTGCTGGTGATGACATAACTTTCCTCGGCCCACGCACCCAGGTCGATTTTCTTGCATCGATCCGAACAGAACGGACGGTAGGGATTTTTTTTATCCCATTCGACTTTCGTGTGGCACTGAGGGCATTCGACGATCATTGTTCGTTAAAAATCAGTTAAAAATTGCACAGCGTCAGTTCAAAAGGAACTTCGCTTTCGAAAACGCGCGGTTTCATCGTGCCATCCTGTGACATGAAACGAACCCACAGCATATATTTGTTGGCCGAAATTTCAGGTATCGCGCCCAGCGTTTCATCGATTCCCAGCCGTATCATCTGATAAACTTTGCCCTGCAGCATTTGCTGGTAACTGCCTGCCTGGGCCAGCATTTTGCTGGTATTGCCGGATTCACGCAATAAACGCAGTGCCATGGCTATTGCTTCAAATAAGGGTGCCAGCGGCGCAAACCAGCTCGAAATGTCAGCTTTGCGTTTTTCGGCACTGGTGTTCTGCCAGGCAAAATAGGAAGGCAGATCGAATTCGCAGGCACCGCCCGGTATGATAGTGCGGCCACGTATGCTCATTAACCATTCGTTTTCGCGGATATTTTGCCCGGACTTGCCCTGCGACGCCATCAGGGAGGCACTGATTCGATTGATATCTTCAATAATGGCATTGAGCATATCGGTGGCCACGTTGGGATTGGATCGAAAACTCTGCAAAGTTTGTTTTTGCCGTTCCAGTTCCTGAAGCAGGTCTGACTTTAAATCCGCCCGGCCAGCCACTTCGAGCATTTCAAAAATAAGGGATAAGGCCACATGATGCTGAAACGGGTGTTCTTGTTGCAGAAAAAATGAAAATTTTTCGTACAGGTCTTCCAGTCGCAATAACGTGCGAATACGCTCGTTGAAAGGGTATTCGTAAACAATCAAAATAATGTCCCTGTTAAAGTTATCCGGATAAACTCTGCGAAGCGATCTGTGAAGCCCGCGTGCTGCGGAATGGTCTGAACTGAAAAAAACAAACCCGGTCAGTGAGCATAATAAGCAAAGTTGGAACAGGAAGATATAAAAACTTCGTTCCGATTTAATTTATGTGATTTTGAACCAAGCTGAGAAAAATTACAAATAGTCTGTTTGAATTGCAGACGATAATTGCAGGTAGATTTTATGCAGGCGCTCAATTTCAGGATGAAGGCTGTCGAAATCGGCACTGTTTTGGATGACATCGGTCGCAAAAGCCAGCCGCTGCTCCCTTGAAGGCTGCTGCCGGATGATGGACTGGATCAATTCTTTTGACAGGCCGTCGCGCTTCATCACGCGCTGAATCTGGTTATCTTCGTCACAATCAACCACCAGAATCCGGGAAAATTTCCAGTCATCACCGCCGCTCAGAAGTGGAACGACGCAAATCAGGTATGGCCCCGCCAAACGGGAGGCGAGATTCACGACTTCTTCCCGTATCATGGGATGGAGTATCGATTCGAGCGAGTGCTTTTTCTGGCGATCCGAAAAAACGCATTCCCGCATTCTGGTGCGATCCATGGCGCCCTGGTCTGTTATGAATTCGTCACCGAAACAGGACCTGATGGCTGCAATGGCACCGCCACCCGGGGCCGTCAGTTGATGGGCGATGGCATCGGTATCGATAATCCCGGCACCCAGTTCAGCAAATACCCTGGCCACCCGGGTTTTGCCACTACCAATACCGCCGGTCAGTCCGACCACAAACCTGTCAGGGTAAAGGTGATGGAGCTTTGATTTATTTACAACTTTTATCACAGCATAATGCCCAGATATTTATGGGTAATCAGTTGCCCGTAGGGGAGCATAAACAGGCCGGCCACGGCCAGGTAGGGGCCAAACGGCATGGGCACATGGCGCTCACGCTTGGTGATGACTATGACGCTGATGCCGATCACCGCTCCGGCAAGCGACGAGAAAAAAATCAGTGCCGGCAAAACCGTCCAGCCACACCAGGCACCCAGAGCGGCCAGCAGCTTGAAATCGCCGTAGCCCATGCCTTCTTTACCCGTCAGCAATTTGAATACCCAGTAGACAAGCCACAGCGTCAAGTAACCGATCACGGCGCCGGCCACGGCAGAAGTGAGGCTGCAGAAAATACCCTGGGTGTTGACGATCAATCCACACCATAGCAGTGGCAATGTCAGGTCATCCGGCAGCAGTTGGGTATCAAAATCAATCAACGCCAGTGCAATCAGGAAATACGCAAAGACCACGCTGGCCAGTCCCGCGGCACCGGTTCCGAAGTGCCAGATCAGTCCAAAAGTAATCAATGCCGTCAAAAGTTCCACGACCGGATAACGGATTGAAATGGGTGCTTTGCATTCCGAGCAGCGTCCGCGCAGCAGTGCTACATAGCTGAATACCGGAATGTTTTCGATGGCGGTGATCTGATGGCCGCAGTGCGGGCAGGCCGACCGTGGCACCATCAGATTGAATACATCTTTGTGGGTCAATTCGTTTCCGCTCTGTTCTGCCACGTAATTGTCAAAATCACGCTGCATCATTTTGGGAATACGATAGATGACCACATTCAGAAAACTGCCGAATAACAGTCCGAACATGCCAGCGATCAGACTCACTGGCATGTTGCCTGGCAGCGCTAAATACAGATCATCAATAATCATCCGCCAACCACTGAACCAAGTTTGAAGATCGGCAGATACATGGCAATCACCAGCGCACCGATAACAATACCCAGGAACACCATGATAAGCGGATCCATCAAACTGGACAGATTGGCAACTGCTTCGTCAACTTCCTCTTCATAAAAGTCAGCCACTTTGCCGAGCATGGCATCCAGCGACCCTGATTCTTCACCGATCGACACCATCTGCGTCACCATGTTGGGGAACACGTTGGCATTTTGCATGGCCATGGTCAAACTGGTGCCGGAACTGACCTCCGTCTGGATTCTGACCGTGGCATCCAGATAGACCGCATTACCGGCTGCACCACCGACCGAATCCAGCGATTCAACCAGCGGCACACCGGCGGCGAACATGGTCGCCAGTGTCCGGGTCCAGCGCGCAACGGTCGCTTTTTTGACGATCTCACCGAAAATTGGCGCTTTCAACAGCAACTTGTCCATGACCCGTTGCACGTCCAGCGATCGCTTCCACGCCTGCAACAGGAAATAAATGCCCGCGGCCGGCACGCCGAACACGATGTACCAGTATTTCACGCAAAAATCGGAAATCCCCATCACCACCAGGGTCGGTGCCGGCAAATCGGCGCCGAAGCTTTTGAATACCTCTTTGAACGCCGGAACCACCCAGATCATAATCACGGCAGTCACCACAAACGCAACGCCGATAATCGACATCGGATAAAACAGGGCGCCCCGGATTTTTGCCTTGATTGCCACCGTTTTTTCTTTGTAGATAGCCAGACGTGTCAACAGGTCTTCCAGGATACCGGCCTGTTCGCCCGCACCCACCAGATTACAGAATAACGGATCAAAATACAGCGGAAATTTCCGGAAAGCCTGATTCAGACTGGTTCCCGTTTCGATGTCACTGCGTATATCCAGAATCAACTTGGACACCGATGGATTCGTATGTCCTTTGCCGACGATATCAAACGACTGGAGCAAAGGAACACCGGCCTTCATCATGGTGGCCAGCTGACGGGTGAATAACGCGATATCCTTTTCTGTAATCGCTTTCCCGGAACTGAACGATTTCTTTTTTACCTTGGTGACCAGAATGCCCTGACGCCGCAAGGTGGCGCTGACGATCGCCTCACCGCCGGCGCGCAGTTCGCCGCGAACCTGTTTGCCGGCCTTGTCTTTTCCTTCCCAGCTAAAGATGGTTTCTTTAACGGTATTTGCTGCTTTACTCGGGGCAGTTGCCATAATTATTCCCTAATACAATCGCTGTAGTGGATACGCTCAATAGTGAGTTTATACAAGATTTTTATTCATTGGTGCAACCCAGCACTTCCTCAAGACTGGTCAGTCCCTGCTTGACTTTCATTAAGCCAGATTCGCGCAGGGTCCGCACACCCTCGCTGCGCGCCTGGCTTTCAATGTCAAGAGCCGAACCATGTGCCAGAATGATTCTCTCAATTTCTTCTGTAATCGGCATAATCTGATAGATACCGACCCTGCCTTTATAACCGGACCCGCTGCAGCGCTCGCAGCCGACGGGTTTGTAGGGTGTCCAGGTGCCGTCCAGCATTGATTCCTCGAATCCGGCATCAATTAACACCTGATCCAGTATTTCGGCCGGCTTTTTACAGGTGCAGAGTCGACGCGCCAGACGTTGTGCCGTTATTAAAATGACCGACGAAGCAATATTGAAAGGCGCAACACCCATATTCATCAGTCGCGTCAGTGTTGACGGTGCGTCGTTGGTATGCAGCGTTGAAAACACCATATGACCGGTTTGCGCCGCCTTGATGGCAATGTCCGCCGTTTCCAGATCGCGTATCTCACCCACCATGATCACGTCAGGATCCTGACGCAGAAATGATTTCAGCGCGGCCGGGAACGTCAGGCCGGCTTTATCGTTAATGTTGACCTGGTTTACGCCCGGCAGGTTGATCTCGGCAGGATCTTCTGCCGTCGAGATATTTATCCCCGGTTTGTTAATCACGTTCAGGCAGGTGTACAGCGACACGGTTTTACCGGATCCGGTCGGTCCGGTAACCAGCACCATACCGTAGGGTCGCTGAATCGCGTCCAACAGTATCTGTTTTTGATCCGCGTCATAGCCCAGCGCATCAATACCCATCTGCGCCTGGGATCCATCCAGAATCCTCATAACCACTTTTTCACCGAACAGGGTTGGCAATGTGCTGATACGAAAGTCAATCGCGCGCGTTTGTGAAATAAGCAGCTTCATCCGGCCATCCTGGGGGATACGCTTTTCGGAAATATCCAGCCGCGCGAGTACCTTGATACGTGAAACAAGTTTTTCCTTGATCGCCAGCGGTGGCTGGGCTATTTCGCGCAACTCGCCGTCAACCCGGAAGCGGATGCGGTAAAATTTTTCAAACGGCTCAAAATGAAGATCTGACGCGCCCATGTTGATTGCGTCCAGCAGAATCTTGTTCAGGAATTTGACGATCGGCGCGTCATCCACCTCGGTGGCCTGGGCTTCTGCCGCTGTGTTATTGACATCAGCTTCGCCAAAGTCAATTTCCATGTCGTCGCCAATCAACTCATTCAGGTTCTGTTCTGACGTCTTGGACAGTTTGTCGAGCAGGTTGACCAGCAGGTCATGTTGAACGATGATCGGTTCAACAATAAGTTCCGTCTGAAATTTGATCTGGTCCAGGGCCTGGATGTTGGTCGGATCGGAAATCGCGATCGACACCTTGTTGCCGCGCTTTGCCAGGGCAATAATGCGTTGCGACTGCATCAACTTCTGGTCGACCACCTTCTCAGGAAACGAAGTAGGACTGAATGCATCAATGTCCATCAGCGAATAGCCGAAGGTCTCTGAACAGAAAACGGCTAACTCTCGTGCCTTGATCAGATTGCTTTGCAAAAGCGCGTCGATAAAGGGCACTTTCTCAATTTGTGCTTTTTTGATAACAGGATCGACTTGCGCCATGGTGACGCGATTTGCCTGCAACAAGGCACGCGCCAAACCGGATATGGGGTTTTGTATCGTGGGATGAGTAAGCGCATCTGCCATAACTGTACGATCCTGAAAGGGTTTCTCCGAGGATGATGCATCGTGGAGACCAATTTGTAAAGACTTGGCAACATTGATGAGGTAAAAATGTTTATTTTTAGTAACGCGGCGCCTGTTATCCCGGCTTCCCTCATTTTTGTTGGTAAATTTTCACAACTTTAATGGCCTGGTTCTGTACCTGTACGATTTCAAACACATCGTTCCTGATTTTCAGACTGACTTGCGCTTCCGGAATGTCCTGCAGAATTTCCAGCAGCAGGCCATTCAGTGTCTTGGGGCCGTCGAGGGGCAAATCCAGATGCAGTCGCTTGTTAATATCGCGGAGCGTGGTCGTCCCCTCTAGTATGCATTGACCGTTTTTATCCCAGCCGAAAGTGTCGGCTCTCGCATCCCCCGGTACCGATGTGGTGAATTCACCGATCATTTCTTCAATAATATCGTCCAGAGTCACCAAACCTTGAACTTCACCGTATTCATCAATGATGATGCCGAGCTGCTCGCGTTTTTCCTGAAAATACTGGAGTTGGGTAAACACCCCGGTGTCTTCAGGGACAAAGTACGGCGGCGTGAGCAGATCGCGAAAATCCTGTACCGTAAGTGCATCTTCCTGGTTAAGCAGGGCGATCGCCTTTCGAACATGCAGGATGCCGATGATATGGTTGATTTCCCCTTCATAGATCGGCAGCTTGTTGTGATAGCAGGTTGTCAATTGCTGCTTGATATCATCAATCGTGCCCGAAAAATCAATCGCCTCAATCTGTGATCGTGGGGTCATCACATCTTCGACAGAAATACTTTCCAGATCAAACAGGTTAAGCAGAATGCTCTTGTGTTTTTGGGGAATAAAATTGCCTCCCTCCAGGATCATCGAGCGTAATTCTTCCTGGGACAATCGGGTATCCTGCGCCGACCGCCCGGTTTTTATATGCAGGATGCCCAGAAAGGTACCGACGAACAGATTGACAAACCAGGTTACCGGCAATCCGACCTTCATTAACGGTTTTAATATGAAACTGGCCGGGACGGCAATACGCTCCGGATAGGTTGCGCCTATCACCTTGGGCGAGATTTCCGCAAAAATAATCAGCAGGAAGGCAATAACGGCGGTCGCAATCGAAATCACCGTGTCATTATTCCCGAACGTTGAAATCGCAATGACGGTCACCAGCGCGGTGGTCAGTGCATTTAACAGGGTGTTGGCAATCAGGATAACCGCCAGTAACTTTTCGACGCGCTCCAGCAACCAGAGGGTAGTCGCCGCATTTTTGTTGCCACGTTTTGCCAGATGACGGATCCGGTGGCGGTTCGCTGCCATCAGGGCCGTTTCGGTCATTGAGAAAAACGCTGAACTGAGGATAAGTCCGACAAGCGTTAATAATTGAACCCAGAGCGGGATATTACTCACGATAAAATCAGTTTGAGGGGGTTAGGTTTAATAGTTTCGATCGACTGAAAAATGGGCCAGCTGGACTAAAGCCTCTTTGTAGTCATTGTCGGGCAAAGCCTGCAACGCCTTGATGGCCTGATTGCAGGCCAGCTCCGCCTGCTTGCGCGTGTACTCCAGCGCGCCCGAGGTCGTAATGGCATCCAGGATTTCTTCAAAGCGGTTACTTTCACCGTTCTCGATACACTCGCGCACCAGTTCGCACTGCTGCTCGCTGCCATGCCGCATCAGGTAGATCAACGGCAGGGTAGGCTTACCCTCACGTAAATCATCACCGACATTCTTGCCGATATCTTCGGCATTTCCCGAGTAGTCAAGGACATCGTCAATCAGCTGAAATGACGTACCCAGCGAGCGCCCATATTCGGCCGCCGCTTCAATTCCGCCGGGTGAGGCCCCGGCTATGAGCGCACCCAAACTGGTGGCCGCCTCAAAAAGCTTGGCTGTTTTTGAACGGATCACCTGAAGGTAACGATCTTCAGACACGTCAGGATCGTGCATGTTCAGCAACTGCAATACTTCACCCTCGGCAATGACATTGGTGGCATCGGCCAGAATTTCCATGACGCGCATATTTTGCAGACCGACCATCATCTGGAACGAACGCGTATACAAAAAGTCACCGACCAGCACCGATGCGGCGTTGCCAAACAGCGCATTGGCGGTCTTCCGCCCACGACGCAATGATGACTCATCGACAACATCGTCATGCAGGAGGGTGGCGGTATGTATGAATTCAATGATCGCCGCCAGTGTATGATGGGCTGAACCGCTGAAACCATGGGCATTGGCAAACAGTATGGCCAGCGCAGGACGGATGCGTTTTCCACCCGCATTAATTATGTATTCGCCAACCTGCTTTACCAGAGGTACGTCCGACTGCAGTTTCGTCCTTATCACCAGATCGACAGCGACCATATCGGTAGCAATGAGCGATGTAATCGACTGTTGTGACGGTGGCTGGATGGTGGCGGACAAGTTGTTACCTGCAATAAAAATCAAGATGGACGAAATTATACGATGCTTATTTGCCGCCTTTTATCGTTGTGCAAAAATTCTTGCATTAATCACGAAATAAGTTGCCATAATTAAAACTTTAAAACCTGCTTGACAACAATCGGTACATTTGTCAATACATTTTGACTGTTATCGTCCGTTCGTGTACAATCTAGGGCTTCCTTAAATTTTTAAGGGTTTGCGCGGGATTGTCCGGAGCAGTCTGGGCCGGTTACCAGTATCAAATCTAACAGCTTGAAAATTAACGGGAATTTAAAGATATTCACATTTTTTGATGAGGTTTCATATGTACGCGGTCATAAAAACTGGTGGCAAACAATACAAAGTTGCTGCTGGCCAAAAACTTAAAATAGAACAGATACCTGCAGACATCGGATCCGAAATCACCATTGACCAAGTGCTCGCAGTGGGCGCTGGAGATACTCTGAAAGTTGGGGCTCC
>CAITOF010000043.1 GCA_903893945.1 uncultured Oxalobacteraceae bacterium
GCTTCGCTTGGCAATCGATAGGTTTTACCTGTCTTCTGGTTCAACCGTTGTATAAAATTTTTAGCGTCATTCCAGTTTACATTTTCCACCGGACAATTGTCTCCGCAACTGGTGAAAAAACTCGGATTGCTGCCCATCATTGCTTTCCACTGCCCCTGTGTTACTGCCGTCCTACCCAATGCAAATGTAGATACATTCACCTGATGCTGCGGGCCTTCACCGTTACTTCTACCCGATTCGCTATTGGGTGACCCCATGGTAAAACTGCCTGAGGGGATAACGATCATGTCAGGACAACTACCGTCATCGCAGTCGCGGAAAGTCGTCCCTGATGCCATCGATGAAGAAACCGTCGTATTGGCCGGATTAGTTCGCGTGGCAATGATCGTTGTCGGCGTGGAGTTCGATGCACGCAACGACGCCATCTTAATTTTTGCAGGCCCAACATGTAAACCCTGCGGGAAAGCGTCAACGTAGGCCTGATAGGCGTCCAACGTATTCGACTGTTGCGCCTCAGTCCACGCTTCTTTCTCGATCGCCACCAGATCCGAGGCCGACGGTGCTGTCTGGTGACCGGACATAAATGGTGAAACCAGATACACCGAACTCTTCAAATCACCGTACGTCACCGGCTTTTGTTGCCCGCCCGTCGCCGCTTTCACATCGTCCGCCACGTTTTCAAATGCCACGCGCACCGGTTGATCTTTACGTCTTAACTGCTTGGCCAATGCTTTTGTATACGGGCTGTTTCCTTTATCACCATCGTCCGCGGTGGCATCTTCGCGTGTCGCGTAGGCCACCAGCATACCTTCACCCACGTCTCCCATACGTGCCAGGCCCTTGGTGCCACCCCGGGTTCTGGTGGTGTAAGGATTATTACGACAGGCGTCCAGTACAATCACGCCAACGCGTGGGGCAGCGCTTTCCAATGCGGTCATGAGTTTTGCTGAGGACACACCTTCGCTATCAATATCACCTTCGTTTTGAATTGCCGCATCAACCGGAATCAGATAGTTAATGCCGCTTTTTTGCATACCATGACCGGAGTAATAAATCACGGCAGCATCGGCTGAACGCGCTGCCTCGCTAAACTCGGTAATCAATCGGTTCAAATCACGACGGTTGACATTCTTCTTCAGCGTCACTTTGTCAAATTGGAGGTCGTCTTTCAGTACCCGTGCGATTAGATCGGCATCGTTGCCAGGATTGACCAATGGTTTCTCGTTCTGATAGTTGCTGTTTCCAATCACCAGCGCGATACGCGTCGCCTGTGCCGGCAGAACAAGAAGCAACCATCCGCACAAGGCCGTCGCGATCCAACCTAATTTTCTTATCGACATCATGCTCATCCGTCCCATTGGTTTTGATTCCTGTTGATACTTCATATATTTTATGAGTTTATTCATAGGTATTGGCAAGGACAGTATAGCAAGGAAAAGGTCGAGGCGATCAGTGGGGTACTTGTCAGCCAAAGCAGCAGGTTAACATTTCCCACAAGAC
>CAITOF010000044.1 GCA_903893945.1 uncultured Oxalobacteraceae bacterium
AACTTACAACAGGGTTAATTCATGGCATTGGTCGAAACTACAAAATCTGCCGACTCGGACAAGACACAACCGCAACCATTTTTGCAGATAAATAATCTGGTCAAAGATTTTGGTGATAATCGTGTTGTCAATAACGTGTCTGTCACGATCAAAAAAGGCGAAATATTCGCGCTGCTGGGCAGCTCAGGTTGCGGTAAGTCGACCTTGCTGCGGATGCTGGCCGGATTCGAAACGCCGACCTCGGGCGAGATTTTATTAAACGGTAAGAATATCGTCGCCGATGCGCCGTATCATCGCCCGATCAATATGATGTTTCAATCGTACGCGCTGTTTCCCCATCTGACTGTCTGGGACAATATCGCGTTCGGCCTGCGTCGTGAAGGTATGCCCAAAGAAGAGATTGCTGATCGGGTAGAAAAAATGTTGGGACTGGTTCAGCTTGCCTCATTCGGCAAGCGCAAGCCGTATCAATTATCAGGCGGTCAGCAGCAGCGCGTTGCGCTGGCGCGCAGCCTGGCTAAACGTCCGCAGTTATTGTTGCTGGATGAACCATTGGCAGCGTTGGACAAAAAACTGCGCGAGCGTACCCAACTAGAACTGGTGAACATTATTGAGCAAGTCGGCGTGACCTGTGTGATGGTGACGCATGATCAGGAAGAAGCGATGACCATGGCCTCGCGCATTGCGGTTATGAGCGCGGGTGAAATTCTCCAGATAGGCAAACCGAACGATGTGTATGAAACTCCAAACTGTCGTTTCGTCGCCGACTTTATCGGCAGCGTCAACATGTTTAGTGGCACAGTTGAAGTCGACGAGCCTGATCATGTTGTCGTCCGAACACCAGAATGCTGCCACTACGTTGGTCATGGCATTACTGGTACGTTGGGCATGCCGGTATCAATTGCAATCCGCCCCGAAAAGATCGCGGTCAGCGCGGAACAGCCAGCGCAAGAACATAACTACGTACACGGCGAAGTGATTGAGCTGGCGTACCTCGGAAGTTATACCGTCTATCATCTTAAACTGGCTAGCGGCATGGTAGTCAAAGCCACCGTAAGCAACACCGTGCGGCATGGGGCATTCCATCCAAAATGGGGCGATAAACTGTACGCCCATTGGGATGACGATGCCATGGTGGTCTTGACTCGCTAACGGGGATAACGATGAAAAAATTCTCCAAACCAGCGTGGCTGTCAGGAAGAACTGCCGTCATCGGCATTCCTTATTTCTGGCTGACCCTGTGTTCATTGTTGCCATTCCTGATTGTGTTGAAAATCAGCTTCGGCGAAATGGATTCCAGTGGCCCGTTAGGTACCTTGTTCAGCTATATCGATGGTGTACTCGACCTGAAGATCAAGCTGACCAACTATATGTACTTGGCGATGGACGATCTGTACATCATCGCCTATTTGAATTCGATTAAGTACGCGGCCATGACAACCATCATGTGTCTGGTGATTGGTTACCCATTTGCATATTTTATGGCGCGCGCCAATCAGGCAACCCGTGCCATTCTGATGATGCTGGTCATGCTGCCATTCTGGACCTCGTTTCTGCTGCGGATTTATGCGTGGAAGGGTTTGTTGGCCAATAACGGCGTGATCAATAATTTTCTGATGTCGATAGGGGCAATCGATGCACCTATCCATATGATGAACACCGAGTTCTCGTTGATGATCGGTATGGTGTATTCCTATCTGCCATTCATGATTTTGCCGTTGTTTACCAATCTGTCGAAACTGGACGTGCGTTTCATTGAAGCGGCCGCCGACCTCGGTTCGACGCCGTGGAGCACGTTTTGGCGCGTCACTGTGCCGCTGTCCAAGTCTGGCATTATCGCCGGCTCGATGCTGGTCTTTATTCCGTGCGTCGGTGAATTCGTGATTCCTGATTTGCTCGGTGGGCCGTCTACATTGATGATCGGGCATGTGATGTGGGACGAGTTCTTCAGCAATG
>CAITOF010000045.1 GCA_903893945.1 uncultured Oxalobacteraceae bacterium
CCGTGAATCCGGCTCTGAGTGGGTCGACGCACGGTCCACCGATTTAAGTGCGCTGGAAAAATGGACCTAGCTGGTTGCGGCGCGCCATCGCGCTGCGTGGCAACGGTGATGACTTCAGAGACGGCAGAAATTGATCGTCAGAATACCGAGTATGGTGAGCATGACAGAGCCAGCGACATGTACCCCGACCATGGCCACAGCCCAGGAGAATCGCCCGGACTGTAACAGTGAGGTGACTTCGGCTGAGAACGTGGAAAATGTCGTCAGCCCACCCAGAAATCCGGTGATGATCAGAAGGCGGTATTCAGGACTTACCAGAGGGTGATGATTGAAGAATCCGACGGCAAGGCCGATCAGGTAACCGCCAAGCAGATTGGCGGCCAGAGTTCCCAGCGGGATGGACGTGAACAGGGCGTTAAACTGGAGCCCGAAATACCAGCGCAGGAGCGCTCCGCAGGATGCACCCAGGCTGATGGCGACGACAGAGTAGATCATGCTTGTCCCTTTTATTCTTTCGGTGCAGAACCGGCCGGGTTCGCGTTATGTTAATTTAAGCAGATTTTATTCATTTTTTGCCGATTTGTCTTAACTAATTGGAGGGCATATGAAAGGCTATCAATTGGAATTTTTTATGGAACAGAACAAACGCAAAGGCCATCAGGCGCTGTATGAATGGGTGCTGGATCTGGCCCGTCAGGAAGGTATTGCCGGGGCGACGGTTTTTATGGGTGCAATGGGTTTCGGGCACCACAGTCGATTGCATTCCGCCCATTTTTTTGAACTGGCGGACCAACCCGTTCTGGTGACGATGGTGGTCAAGGAAGATGAATCGAACCGGCTGTTTGACCTGATCAGGCAGGAGAAAGTGCCGGTTTTTTATGTCAAAATGCCGGTCGAGTTCGGAACGCTGGGTGCCGACTGACCATGGCGCTGCCGAACCGGTTAACGACCCGATTTTTTTGAATGGACACGCTATGCCAACATTGACTTCGCCGCTGTTTCCCGACATTCAACCATACCAGAGCGGTCATCTGGCGGTGAGCCACGGCCACCAACTGTACTGGGAGCAGTGCGGTAATCCGGACGGCGTGCCGGTCCTGTTCCTGCATGGTGGGCCGGGTGCAGGGCTATCGCCCTCCCATCGACGTTTTTTTGACCCGTCCTATTATCGCATTGTACTGTTTGACCAGCGTGGTGCCGGGAAATCGACCCCGCTGGGTGAATATCGGCATAACACCACTCAGGATCTGGTTGACGACATCGAAGCGCTGCGCTTGATGCTGAAGGTGGACCAGTGGCTGGTGTTTGGCGGTTCGTGGGGCTCCACGCTGGGATTGGCCTATGGACAGGCGCACCCGTCGCGCTGTCTGGGTTTTATTCTGCGTGGCATATTTTTATGCACCAAGGCTGAAGTCGACTGGTTTATTCATGGGATGAACCGGTTCTTTCCCGAAGTGTATGCGGAATTCGCCGCAGCCGTTCCGGAGGAAGAGCGACACGATCTTCTGGCCGCCTATGGCAGGCGATTGTTTTCTGATGATCCGGCGCAGTTCCTGCCTGCGGCCCGAAGCTGGAGCCGGTATGAAAGCAGTTGCCTGTATCTGCAGCCGCAACCTGCCGCGGTTGAAGCATTTGAAACAGTGGAAGTCAGTCTGGGCTTGGGCAGGCTCGAGGCGCATTACATGATGCATGGCGGTTTTATGGAAGAAGACCAGCTGATTAACCATATCGGGAAAATCCGTCATTTGCCGGCGATGATTGTTCAGGGACGATACGATGTGATATGTCCACCCAACACAGCCAGCCGATTGCATCAGGCATGGCCGGAATCAGTGCTCAATATTATTCCGGATGCCGGTCACGCGGCACTGGAAACCGGCACCGCAGCGGCTCTGGTTGCGGCGACAGAGCAATTTAAAAGATGCGGAAAATTCAGGGAAGAAAATTGACCAGGTTTACAAGTGACCACGGATGATTTTGGACACGCCCTGAATTCGCCGTACATTGCGCATCAGTCGGGCCAGATGCTTGCGGTTTTCAACCTGTATCGTAAAGCAGATCTGCGACAGCGTGTCAAATGAATTGCCTTCCATTTCAACGTTCACGATGTTGGCATCCGAATCACCGATTTCTGCCGCGACGCGAGCCAGAGAACCGCGCTCATTGGTTGTGAAGATGGTGATCTTGCATTCAAAACGCTGATTCAGATCACTGCCCCAGGTGACATCGATCCAGCGGTCGGGTTCTTTTTGCAGCAGTTTTTTTCCTACCGGACATTCACAATTGTGCACGACCAGTCCCTTGTCGCGCTTTAATTGCCCAATGATTTCATCACCCGGTATCGGCAAACAGCACGATGCCAGCTCGACGGAAATACCTTCGCTCCCATAGATAATGACAGGCTCGAGTTTGTTTTCTGCGTTATTGGCATTGAGTAATTGTTGAAATGGTATTGACGACGGCTCATCTTCGATCAGGTCCATGATGTGCCGCGCTACCAGGGCTGACATGCGCTTACCCGTGCCGACATCGGCATAAAGTTCCTCAAGCGATTTCGCGCCGGACTCAAACAGCAGTTTTTCAATAACGTCGGCGGGCAATTGGGGATTGAGGTTAATCGAGGTGAGCGCCTGATTGACCAGTTGCCGGCCTAATTCGGTTGATTCTGCCAGATTGGCCGTGCGCAAATAATGGCGAATCGCGGAACGTGCCTTGCCGGTGCGTACATAGCTTAACCAGTTCGGCGTCGGGCGCGACGAGGGTGAGGTGATAATTTCGACGATGTCACCGCTGGCCAGCTCGGTACGCAGCGGCGCGGGTTCATGATTGATCTTGGCCGCAATCGTCTGGTCGCCGATATCGGTATGTATCGTGTACGCAAAATCCAGCGCTGTGGCGCCGCGTGACAATGCAATTATTTTGGATTTCGGGGTAAATACGTAAACTGAATCAGGGAACAGGTCGACTTTGACATGTTCCAGAAACTCGGCCGAATCACCAGTCTGTTTTTGAATGTCGAGCAATGATTGCAGCCAGGCGTGAGTTCGTACCTGGAGGTCAGAAAGCGAGACGTCTTCATCTTTGTACAGCCAGTGCGCCGCCACGCCGGATTCGGCAATGTGGTGCATGTCGCGGGTACGAATCTGGAATTCGACCGGGGTACCGTAGGGGCCGATCAGCGTCGTGTGCAGCGACTGGTAGCCATTCAGTTTGGGCATGGCGATGTAATCTTTGAATTTGCCCGGCATCGGTTTGTATAATCCATGCAATATGCCGAGAGCGTGGTAGCTCTCGATGAAATTATTGACCACGATGCGAAAGCCATAGACATCGAGTACCTGGGAAAACGAGAGATTCTTGTCCTGCATTTTGCGATAAATCCCGTACAGGGTTTTCTCGCGCCCGAACACCTCGGCTTTGATGCCGGCGCTATCCAGAGTGCTGTTGACCGCGTCCAGTATCTTTCCGACCACTTCGCGCCGGTTGCCGCGCGCAGATTTCACCGCTTTGGCAAGTGTTCGGTAACGCAGGGGATGAAGATGAGAAAAAGACAGATCCTGGAGTTCACGATAGATATTGTTCAGGCCCAACCGGTGCGCGATGGGCACATAGACTTCCATGGTTTCACGGGCGATGCGTTGCTGTTTTTCCTGCGTCATGACACTTAAGGTGCGCATGTTGTGCAGGCGATCGGCGAGTTTGACCAATATGACCCGCACATCACGCGCCATCGCCAACAGCATTTTCCTGAAATTTTCTGCCTGTGCTTCAATCTGGCTCTGGAATTCAATTTTCTCCAGTTTTGACAATCCGTCAACCAGACTGGCAACCGGCGCACCGAAACGTTCCAGTAACTCCTCTTTCTTGACGTTCTGATCTTCCATCACGTCGTGCAGCAGGGCGGCCATAATTGCCTGTGCGTCCAGCTTCCAGTCAGCACAGATTTCTGCGACCGCAATCGGGTGTGAAATATAAGGTTCGCCGGAGCGGCGCATCTGTCCGAGGTGCATTTCATCGGAAAACCGGAAAGCATCCTTGACGCTGACCAACTCGTTGCCTGAAAGGTAGCCGCTCAGCTTTTTCGATAAATGCTGCATCGAAACATGACTGGCCTGTTTGGGTGGCTCGGGTTTATCCCGATCGGGTTCGGTGGTGATTTTCGCTAAGCCGGTCGGCAAACGTTTACCCTTGGTTCGCGTGCGAACCTGGTCGGGTGTGCGTTCGGATGGCGTCAGGCTCATTCTTAAACAGGATGAAAAACATTTCAGTTAACCGGACCCGGACAAAATTGCGCTGGCAAAAAACGGCGCCCTTTGCCAGACAGAAGCTCTGCTGGCCTGGGTGCCATGCTGTTGCGATGTTAATCCGGCGCTAAAAAATGAGAAATCGTAATAATAAGACAAGAAACAGCATCTGGAACTTAAATTTTATTATAACGGCACCGTGACGATAATGGGGTCGCCACGGTAATGAATGATTGAATTAAATTTGCTGACTCAATTCAATGCGACTTTTCAGAGTGGGACTTTTTTCAGCATTTCGATGCCGACCAATCCATCTGCGATCTCGCGCAAGGCGGTAACGGTAGGTTTATCTTTTGAGTCAATTTTTGGGGTATGACCTTGTAACAGTTGTCGGGCGCGATAGGTTGCGCACAAGGTGAGTTGAAAGCGGTTTGGTATTTTTTTTAATGCGTCTTCAATGGTTATACGGGCCATGTTGTATCCTTTTATTGCTTATTGATAAATAAAATTGGGGTCAATGTTCAGATTTAAATTGGATTGGTATGTATGCTGAATTGGGCAAACAGGGCTGCATTCCTCACTGCCTGCTGATTGAGCCGGCAACGTGTTGCTTTAACAATCGCAACCAATTCAGATAAAGCCACTTCAAACTCCTGATTAATAATAACATATTCAAACTCCGGAACGTGGGCAATTTCGCCTCCGGCCGCCAATAATCGCCGGCTGATGGTCTGTGGACTGTCCTGTCCGCGCTTGTTCAGGCGTTGTTCAAGAGCCTCAAAGGAGGGTGGAAGTATAAAAATACCCACGGAATGCGGATATTGCGCCTTAACCTGCTGCGCCCCCTGCCAGTCGATCTCGAGCAGCATGTCGGTGCCGGCCTTCATGTGCTTTTCCAGCAATAGCCTTGAAGTGCCATAATAATTTCCATGGACTTCAGCGCATTCCAGAAATTCATTCTGGTTTTTTCGTGCAATAAAATCATCCACCGAGATAAAGTTGTATTCACGTCCATCTTCTTCGCCGGGTCGGGGTGCCCGGGTGGTAAACGAAATGGATAAACTGATGTCGGGTTCTCTGGCCAGCAAGGCGTTAACCAGGGTCGATTTACCGGCACCGGACGGTGCGGCGACCATGAACAGGCTTCCCGCGTGGTTGCTGCCGAGTGATGTTGTTATTTTGCTCATAAAATTCTCTTAGTTCGTTCGGGTCGCGCTGTACCTGCCGAATTGCCTGTAACCGGGCAATTATTCCAGGTTCTGCACCTGTTCACGCATTTGTTCAATCAACAGTTTCAATTCCATGGCTGCATCGGCCAACTCCTTGAGTGCTGCCTTGGACCCCAGCGTATTGGCTTCACGGTTGAGTTCCTGCATCATGAAGTCCAGTCGTTTCCCGACCTGGCCGCCGTTGGCCAGTATATGCCGCGTCTCGCTCAGGTGCCCTGACAGGCGAGTTAATTCTTCGGCAATATCTATCCGTATGCCATAAAGTGCAACTTCCTGGCGGATTCGATCCAGTGCTTCTTCGCGTGAAATAGTGGGTAAATTGTTACCATTTGTCAGCCCAAGTGCTTCTTGCAGTCGATTTATTGATTTTTGTTGAAATTGAGCAACTAATTGTGGAACAATAGGGTTAATACGTAAGACAATAGCTTCCATCTCGCTAATTTTATGGGTCAATACCGTTTGCAAACTGGCGCCCTCCCTTTCACGGCTCAGGATAAAGGCGTCCAGTGTCGTCTGCAGGCAGTCCATGGCCTGGGCAGACAGGTTTTCATCCGAAACGGTATTTTCCTCAATGACACCCGGCCAGCGTAGTATTTCGTACTGCGATAAGTGCGGGCTGGAAGGAAACTGGCGATGCAGTTCCTCCTGGAAATGGGCTATCTGGTTTAAAACGACCGGGTTTAAGGTTTTATTATTTTGCAGTTGTTCCTTGCGGGCAAAGCTGAAGCGGCATTCGACTTTCCCTCTGGTAAGGCGTGATATGATGGCTTCCCTGAAGGGCGGTTCGAATGCCCGAAAATCGTCGTTCATGCGAAACTGCAAATCAAGGAACCGGGAATTGACGCTTTTGATTTCGACAGTGAGGCTGCCGGCTTCATTTTCACGGCTGGTGATGGCATAGCCTGTCATGCTGTAAATGCTCACGGTACTCCTTACAGGGTGGCGTTTCAAGAATTAGGAAGTATACTGCTTATCAGGAAATAATCACCCGTTAAGCATCAATTTCAGCACCGCATTCAGTTATTTAGTAAAAGCAAACAACAGGACTCTATGGCCGCACAGAATAATGCTTCATTGCCCGATGGACTTGAACTTGCCGGATACCGCATTGTAAAGAAAATTGCGTCCGGCGGGTTCAGTATCGTTTACCTGGCATCGGACGAGGAAGGGGTGCCAGTTGCAATCAAGGAATATTTACCCAGTTCCCTGGTTTTACGACAGGTCGGTGAATTAACGCCGGCAATCTCCCCGGAAAATCTGCCGATTTACCGTATTGGCCTGAAGTGTTTTTTTGAGGAAGGCCGCGCACTGGCCCGAATATCGCATCCCAATGTGGTGAGTGTATTAAACTTTTTCCGTGCCAATGACACCGTCTATATGGTCATGGCCTACGAGTCGGGCTGTTCCCTGCAGGAGCACATTTTACGGCGGCGTGACAAACCGGAACGCCCGATCGTGACTGAGCGGTTTATCCGGAAAATGTTTACACAGGTGCTGAACGGGTTGCGTGAAGTGCATACCAACAAATTGCTTCATCTCGATATCAAGCCCGCCAACATTTATCTGCGCCTGGACGGATCTCCCATGCTGCTCGATTTTGGTGCGGCAAGACAAACCTTGCGTACCGATCTGCCCAAATTGTATCCGATGTACACGCCCGGTTTTGCTGCGCCCGAGTTGTACGAAAAACATGCCAATCTGGGCCCCTGGACCGATATATACAGCATAGGTGCGGCCATGTTTGCGTGTATGGCAGGGGCACCGCCGCAGCCATCTGATCAGCGCAAGGTATCGGACAAAATGGAACGCCATTACCGCAAGCTGGACGAATCCTATTCGGCCGAATTGATTGAAATAGTACGCTGGTGTCTGCAGCTCGATCCGCTTGAGCGACCACCGAGTGTCTTTGCGCTGCAGAAAGTACTGATGCTCAAAACGGAAGAGAAAAAAGAGCTGACATCGATGGATAAAGTCAAGGCGTTCTGGAACAGGATTGTTGACAGTGTACACACGAGCAAACACGGCGATATTGAAAGCAAGACCATTTCAGGTAATTCGATATGATCCCGGTTCCGCACATCGGCCGTAACACTCATTTTTAGGAAACAGCAATGCGTTTTTCTGTTTATCAAGAAAGTCATATCGGTGGGCGTAAAGTAAACCAGGACCGCATGGGTTACTGCTTTACCCGTGACGCCCTGTTATTGCTGCTGGCCGATGGCATGGGTGGTCATATCATGGGTGAAATGGCAGCCACCATTGCCATGCAGACCATAGGAAATTTGTTCCAGCAACAGGCCAAACCGTGTATCGGGCGCCCGGAGCGGTTTCTGGAAGAGAGCTTCATTGCTGCCCACAAGGAAATTCACCGCTATAAAGTTGTCAATAACCTGTCAGATACGCCGCGCACGACCATTGTTGCCTGTTTAATCCAGCATGACACCGCGTTCTGGGCACATTGCGGTGATTCACGACTTTACTGGATGCGCAATGGTCAATTACTGCTGCGCACCCGGGATCATTCACGGCTTGAAACACTGATAGCGCAAGGCGCGATTGATGAATCACAGCGCGATTCCCATCCTGACCGGAACAAACTCTTTAACTGTCTGGGTGCGCCGAATTACCCCATCGTTGAAATGTCGCGTCGTGTCAATCTTCAGCCGGGTGACATCATGCTGCTCTGTTCGGATGGATTGTGGTCGGTGTTGCCTGAGCATGTCATCATCCAGGAACTGCGCGAACGAACTATCGTCAGGGCCATTCCCGACCTGCTCAACAAGGCAGTGTCGATTGCAGGCAAGCACAGTGACAATGTGACAGGCCTGGCAATGTTATGGGAAGGCGGTGAAGAAAGTCCGTCCACGGTGACCACCCAGTCGTTACCTGCCGATGCCATGACGACCACCATACAGGCCACCCTGATCGATGGTGAACGCTCCGGGATTCAGGAAGACGATGAGTCCGATACGTTTGATGAGGCCGATATCGAAAAAGCGATTGAAGAAATTCGCACTGCAATCCAGAAATCGTCCAAAGTCACAACCCGGATATGACAAGGTTCAGTAAGTCGTATCCAGATTATTTTACGGATAAAAAATGATTCATTTTCAAAGACCAAGCAAACGTAATGACAATGCACTGCGCCCGGTTGTCATCAGTCGTCACTATACAAAACATGCCGAAGGGTCGGTACTGGTGGAGTTCGGCGATACGAAAGTCATCTGTACGGCGAGTATTGAAGACAGGGTTCCGCCGTTTCTGAAGGGTCGCGGTCAGGGTTGGCTGACTGCAGAATACGGCATGTTGCCGCGCTCAACGAATACGCGCATGGACAGGGAGGCTGCAAAGGGAAAACAGAGCGGTCGCACCCAGGAAATTCAGCGACTGATTGGCCGCTCGCTCCGTGCCGCTTTTGATCTGGATGCATTCGGCGAACGCACCCTGCATCTGGACTGCGACGTCATCCAGGCTGACGGCGGGACGCGCACGGCGTCGATCACGGGCGCCATGGTGGCCGCATACGATGCGTTTTCCATGTTGCTGAGGCAGGACAAGATCCTCAATATTCCGTTAAAGCAGTTCATCGCGGCGATCTCGGTTGGCGTTTACCAGGGCGTGCCGGTACTGGATCTGGATTACGCCGAAGATTCTGAGTGCGATACCGACATGAATGTGGTCATGACTGAAACCGGCAAATTTGTGGAAGTTCAGGGAACCGCAGAGGGTGATTCGTTTGATCGCGATACGATGAATCGATTGCTTGATCTGGCGCGTGACGGCATTATTGATCTGATTGCACTGCAAAAGCAGGTATTGGGTATCAAAACGGGATATAACCCGGCATTTCCGTGAAACCGGATTCCGATGCAGGCATGTTACTCAAAACGTTAATTCTGGCGTCCGGAAATCAGGGCAAACTCAACGAACTGGGCGATATGCTGGCACCACTTGGGGTCGTGCTGCATCCCCAGACCCGTTACGGTGTGGGTGAGGCAGAAGAGCCGTATTTTACCTTCATCGAAAACGCCCTCACCAAGGCGCGCCACGCTGCCCGGCTAACCGGTTTGCCCGCACTGGCCGATGATTCCGGCCTGTGTGTGAACGCTCTGGGCGGTGCGCCGGGCGTGTTGTCGGCCCGATTTGCCGGCGAACCCAGGTCGGATGAGCGCAATAATCAGAAACTGGTTGCAGCCCTGGCCAATGTCACTGACCGATCAGCGTACTACTATTGCGTCTGCGTGTTGGTCAGGCATGCCGACGACCCGCAACCGGTTATTGCCGATGGTCGCTGGAATGGTGAGATCTGCACCGAACCGCGAGGTAGCAACGGGTTTGGGTATGATCCCTATTTCTGGCTGCCCAATTTGAGGCAGACCGCGGCTGAACTGGACCCGGACGAAAAGAACAGATTGTCGCATCGGGGCAGGGCGATGCGTGGCTTACTGGAAAAACTGACGGATGATCATACCCATTAAGCCCGTGTCCGGATTGCCGCCGCAGCAGACCAATGCAGTTCAAGCCGAACGGACCACGACACCGCCTGTTGCGCAGCCGGGCGTGGTGAATCTGTCGGTATTGCCGCCCCTGTCGCTGTATATTCACTTACCGTGGTGCGTAAGAAAATGCCCTTACTGCGACTTCAACTCACACGAAATAAAGAAGACAGGCGACGGCCGGGAATTTCCCGAGCAGGATTATCTGGACGCGCTGCGACTTGATCTGGAGCGTGCCTTACCCAGAATATGGGGACGAAAAATCTATACGGTGTTTATCGGCGGAGGAACACCGAGCCTGTTATCGGCAGCCGGTCTGGATCGCCTGCTTTCTGATGTGCGGACTTTGCTGCCTTTGGACGGTTCGGTCGAAATTACCATGGAAGCCAATCCAGGAACCTTTGAAGCCGACAAATTTCGCTCCTACAGAGCCAGTGGCGTCAATCGTTTATCCATAGGCATACAGAGTTTTGATAATCAGCACTTGAAAGCACTGGGGCGAATTCATAACGGCGATGAGGCAAAAAGAGCGATTGATATCGCGCTGGATAATTTTGACAATTTCAACCTTGATTTAATGTACGCTTTGCCGGACCAGAGCACGGCGCAGGCGGAAAAGGACGTGCAAACGGCCATTGCCACCGGCGCTCCGCACCTGTCGCTGTACCACCTGACGCTGGAACCGAATACCCTGTTCGCAAAATATCCGCCCGCATTGCCCGATGATGACCGGAGCGCAGAAATGCAGGATAACATCACCGCCTTGATGGTTGCGGCAGGCTATGAAAATTATGAGGTGTCTGCCTATGCAAAGCCGACACATCAGGCGCGCCATAATCTGAATTACTGGCTGTTTGGCGACTATCTGGGCATAGGCGCAGGTGCCCACTCAAAAATATCCTTCCCGCATCAGATCGTGCGCGAAATGCGCCACAAGAATCCGAAAAGTTATATGCAGGCCATACTGGACGGGTGTGAAATTCAGGAATCGGCCGCGATACCGCGCGATGCGATAGGCTTCGAATTCATGCTCAACACACTGCGGTTGACCAAGGGATTTCCGGTTCACCTGTTCGCCGAACGGACCGGTTTGAACCTGAATGGCCTTGAAAGCGAATTGCAGGCGGTCGAGAAAAAAGGTCTGATCTACCGGGATCACCAGGTGATCCGCGCCACGGAACTGGGCAGGCGTTTCCTGAATGATCTCCAGCAGGCATTTTTAAAGTAGCGGCACTGGTTGTCCAATGCTGTAGCCCTGGGCAAAGTCCACCCCCATCTCGCGCAATTTCAGGATTGTTTCATCATTCTCGACAAATTCGGCAATGGTTTCCATGCCCAGTACGTGGCCTATCCTGTTGATGGATTCCACCATCGCGGCATCGACATCATCGTTGACCATGTTTTTTACAAAACTGCCGTCGATTTTCAGAAAATTGACAGGCAGCTGTTTAAGGTGCGAAAACGAGTACATGCCGCTGCCAAAATCGTCGAGCGCGAACCTGATTCCGCTGTACTGCAATTTTGTTATGAACGCCCTGGCGTTCAGTAAATTTGAAATCGCGGCAGTCTCGTTAATTTCAAAGCAGATATTCTGACCGCTTATGCCCCAGAAGTTCAAATGATCCAGAATAAAATTGAGGCAGTTCGGGTCGTTTAAACTTGCGCCGGACAGATTGATTGAAAACAGCAGACCGGCTGCCTGGTCAAGCTGTGCGATGTGATGAAATGTCGTCAGTATGACCCATCGGTCTATGGCCGGCATCAATCCATGGCGTTCTGCTGCCGGAATGAACGCGATCGGATCGATAACATGATTTTTCCTGTCTATCATTCGAACCAGCACTTCGAGGTGTTCCCTGCGGGACGGTTCCCTGCGTATGGTCATGATTTTCTGGGCGTAAAGTACCAGCCGGTTTTCTTTTATGGCGTCGTATATTTTTGCGTTCCAGTCTATCTGCCCGGGATGTTTTTTCAGGTGGCTGTTATCGGCATCATAGACGTGGATGCGGTTTCGCCCCTGATTCTTGGCGATGTAACAGGCCGAGTCAGCCAGCCTCAGAATTTCATTTGCGTTGTGAGCCTGGGCTTGCTTGCCGCCGAAACTGACCAATCCGATGCTGACACTGATTGGGAATGTCTTGTCCTCCCAGACAAACTGGAAGTTGCTGACCGCGCGGCGCAGATTTTCGGCAAGCTGCTGGGCAAATTGCGGTGTGCAGGATTCGATCAGCAATCCAAATTCATCGCCGCCCAGTCGGGCCAGCGTGTCGCTTGGGCGCAGCACCATGCAGAATAAGCCGACCACCTGTCTCAGTAATTCATCGCCCGCGAGGTGGCCGCAGGTATCGTTGATTATTTTGAACTGATCCAGGTCCAGATAGGCGACAGTATGCTGAAAACCGAGCAGTTGGCTTTTTTCGATTGCCTTGATCAGGCGTTTGTTAAATTCGCTGCGATTCACCAACCCGGTCAGATCGTCGTGGGTCGCCAGATAAGCCAGCTCCTTTGCCTGACGCCGGGCGACGCTGACATCGCGAAATACCAGCACCACGCCGACCACATTTTTTTCCGCGTCATGCATGAGCGCAACGCTGTGCTCTATGGAACTGATCACACCCTGCCGGCTATACAGGTTGTAACGGGACGACGATTCTGCATTTATTTTGGAAAATAATATCTGCTCAATCTGGGATAGTTCCAGGACCTGTGTTTCCTCGTTTGCCAGCACCAGTATTTTCGAAATCGGTTGCCCGACTGCCTGGGCGGAGCTCCAGCCTGTTTTCTGTTCTGCGGTCGGATTCAGGTAAGTGACGTTGCCCTGATTGTCTGTCGTGATGACACCATCCTCAATCGAACTCAGGGTCAGTTCCAGGCGTTTTTTTCCTGAATGAAGTTCATTTGCGGTCGACATCAGTTCTTCGTTCTCGACACTCAAATGGGTATACACGTTGGCCAGTTGGGCGGCCTTATTCTTTAATTGCAATTCGTAATTATGCCGCTCAAGTGCCATTTGAATGGTCGAGTGCAGTTCCTTTTCGGAGAACGGTTTGATCAGGTAACCATAAGGCCTGGTGATTTTTGCTCGTTGCAGGGTCTTTTCTTCTGCATAGGCTGTCAGGTAAATGACCGGAGTTTTAAGCTCGGCTGCGGTATCAATACCGTCAATTTCACCGGCAATGTTGATATCCATGAGCACGATATCCGGGGTCGTTTCGGCCACCGCATTCAGGGTCTGGTCATGGGTGGCAGCAACACACGGCACGTCATAGCCCAAAGTGATGAGGCGCTGCTGCAAATCGAGAGCGACTATGCTTTCGTCTTCAACGACTAATATTTTTGTTGGCATGGTAGCACCTGCTGGTCAGTTATCTGTCATGGGAAATTCAAGGTTGAATTCGGTGGGGTCACGCCGATTGATAGTCAATTTGCCGTCCAACTGCTGGGATAACAGGGTAATCAGCCGCAACCCCAGTGTCGCACTGTTGCTCATGCTGACATGATCCGGGATGCCGATGCCGTTGTCGCTGATACCCAGTCTGATGGTCGACCTGTCACATGGCGTCAGGGTGATATTTATCTGACCCTGTCTGCCGCCGGGAAAGGCGTGCTTCAACGAATTGGTAATCAATTCATTAATCAATAAACCGCAGGGTATCGCGGAATTGATGGGCAGTAAAATGGTCTGTACATCAATATGGACCTGAATGTCCTGGGAATTGACCCGGTACGAATTGACCAGATTTGAAACCAGAACGTCCAGAAATCCGGAAAAATCGACCTTGGCGAAATCATGTGACTGATAAAGCGTTTGATGGATCAGTGCCATGGACTGAATCCGGTTCTGGCTGTCCAGCAGCATGTTTTTTACAAGGGGATCGTTAATCCGCGAGGATTGCAGGTTAAGCAGACTGTGTACGACCTGCAGATTATTTTTAACGCGGTGATGTATTTCGCCCAGTAGCAGGTCTTTTTCTTTAAGCGCAGCCTGTATTCGCGCTTCCTTCTGTTTGCGGTCTGAAATATCAACAATGGAGGAAAGTACCATGGTGCCCACTTCTGTTTCAATGGGATTGAGTCCAATCTCTACCGGAAATTCGCTGCCATCTTTGCGGCGTCCGAACAGGTCGCGCCCAACACCCATGGGTCGAGACTGTGGGTCACCGAAAAACAGGCTGCGTTTTTCCGGGTGCCCGTGCCTGAAACGCTCGGGGACCAGAATCTCGATAGGCTGACCTATCATGTCAGTTCTCGCGTAATCGAATAATATTTCAGCCTGCGCGTTGACCATTTCAATACTTCCATGCTGATTAATCATTACCATGGCATTCGGGGCGGATTCGACAACGCGGCGAAAGCGTTCTTCAAGCCGCTTTTTTTCGGTCATGTCTTTGGAAATTTTGGTGTAGCCCAATAAATGACCCGAAGCGTCATACAGGGCAGAAATGACGATACTGGCCAAAAATCGGTTGCCGTCTTTGCGTCGACGCCATCCTTCTTCGGTAAATCGGCCACGGCTTCTGGCAATTTCCAACTGGCTTGCCGGATTTGAATCGGTATGGTCCGCCTCGATCTGGAAGATTGAAAAATGCTGACCAATAATCTCTTCCTTCGAATAACCGGTGATGTGACGGGCACCCTTGTTCCAGCTGGTTATTCTGCCTTCGACATTCAGGAAGAAAATGGCATAATCCTCTATACTTTCGACCAGATGGCGGAATTGATCTTCACCAAAGCTGCTGGCGTCATCCGTCGTCATGTGTCCACCATCGATAGGAACTGGCATGCATTGAATTCACCTGTGCGCGTGGTTTGCAGTTTGGTTGCCGCCAGTGCATGGTGTTTCATGTCAGGCATACCACTGGTGGCTGATAATCGTCTATCCATGAACCATAGTATGCCGAATGGGCGGCGCTGTTAATTTGTCCTATCCGTATTTATACTGAGAACATTGACCAAATGGTAATCTGTTCTTTTTTCTGATCTGTACTGAGATTTTTTTTGTAATATTATTCAATTAACCAGAAAGCATATGATGGCTACTATCAATCACCAGTTCAAATTGACCTCACGCCCTGTCGGTGACGTCAGGCGCAGCGATTTTACCTACACGAGTCAGGACGTGCCGGAACCTGCCGACGGCGAGCTGATCGTCAAAGTGCTGTACATTTCACTGGACCCGGCAATGCGCGGCTGGATGAATGAAAGCAGGGCGTCGTATATTGCGCCAGTCAATCTGGGGGAGGTGATGCGCGCAGGAGCGATCGGACGTGTTATTGCGTCGAAAAATGACCGGTTTGCCATTGGTGATTTCGTCAATGGCATGTTCGGTGTCCAGGAATACGCCTGTTCCAACGGACAGGGACTGACCAAGGTCGATCCGGCAGTGGCGCCGCTTCCCCTGTACTTGAGCGCCCTGGGTATGCCCGGTTTAACGGCCTACTTCGGTTTGCTCGATGTCGGCAAACCGAAGGCAGGTGATACCGTCGTGGTGTCAGGTGCAGCAGGTGCGGTGGGTGCCCTGGTTGGACAGATTGCCAGAATCAGGGGCGCCCGTGTCGTCGGGATTGCCGGCGGCGCGGAAAAATGCCGCTATCTGGTGCAGGAACTGGGTTTTGATGCCGCGATAGACTATAAAAATGAAAATGTGTCGGAGGGATTGAAAGCCCATTGCCCCAATGGTGTTGATGTATTTTTCGATAATGTGGGCGGCGACATTCTCGACGCCGTGTTAGCCCGTCTGGCCCGCGGCGCGCGCATAGTCATCTGTGGCGCTATTTCGCAGTATAACAATACGACGCCGGTAAAAGGGCCCGCCAATTATCTGTCGTTATTGGTTAATCGCGCGTCAATGACCGGAATCATGGTTTTTGATTATTATCCGCGCGCCCGAGAGGCCATGGTGGACATGGCCGGGTGGATTGCGGCCGGAAAGCTGAAATCACGCGAAGATATCAGAGAAGGCCTGAGTCATTTTCCGGAAATATTTTCCCAGCTGTTCAGCGGAGAAAACCAGGGCAAGCTGGTCCTGAAAGTTGCTTCGGAATAAATTTCCCTGTTCATTAACGGTAGAGAGCTTGTTTTTGTCATCAAGTCACCTATCCTGAGAAGATCAATTGAACAGGTTTTCCAATGAACAAGTTGTTAAGTAAATTTGCTCCGCTGTTTGAGCCGGCGCCGGCCTTCGAGATGCAGGCGCACCGGCTGATTCAGATTATCTGGGTCTCGACCGGTTCGGTATTTGTCGCCATTATCTTTTTTGCCATATATGGCTGGAATTGGGGTGTGCCTAACCTGATTGCAATCGGTGCTCTGGTGTTGTTTATTGGCTGTATCTGGCTTGCGAATCAGAAGAAAACGCTGCTGGCGACCACTATTTTCATTGCCACGCTGACGATGTTTGCGTTCAGCCTGATATTTATGGCGGACGGGTTGAATGACGAGGCGATATCGATACTGCCCGCGATACTGCTGTTTGCCTGCATGTTCGGCACTCGCCTGCAATTCTATGTGCTGCTTTTTTCCATCATCAGCTTTCTCGGTATGGTCGTCATTGCCGACCACATGGGCTGGCATAAAATTCCCGTTGCGTTTAACACGACGTTACCAGGATTTATCAACGTCAGTCTGATACTTTCGGGCGGGGGATTTTTTTCGTATGTGCTGGCCAGTGACCTGCGCCGTGCGTTAGCGGAACTGCACAAATCAAAAAATGAACTTCAGGAACTGAACAGTCAACTGGAATTACGAATTAGCCAGCGTACCGAGGAAGTGGAAAATGCCAACCGCGCACTTCAGGTGTCAATGGAAAATCTTGAAAAGGCCATGGATGAACTGGTACGCTCGGAAAAGCTTGCGTCGCTGGGTTCAATGGTTGCCGGCATCTCACATGAACTGAATACGCCCATAGGCAATACATTGTTGGCCGCATCCAACATGGAAAATCTGTTTGAGAGTGTATCGAATGACGTGCGCAATGGAAATATGAAACGTTCCATGTTTGATGATTTCATCAAAGAGGGCAGGGAATTGTCAGCGCTCATTATCCGATCGACGAAGCGCTCATCAGAACTGGTTTCCGGATTCAAGCAGATCTCGATTACCGAGACACTGGAACATCGCCGGATTTTTGATCTGAGAGAACTGGTCGAGGAAAATATCAAGGTCCTGATGCCGAACTTCAGAAATGTTCAAATCAAGGTGATTAATCAGGTGGCGACGAATGTGGAGCTGGAAAGTTATCCCGGGTCGTTGGGAACCATATTAACCAATCTGATCCAGAACGCCATACTGCATGGTTTTGAAGGCAAGCATTCCGGTTCGATAATCATTGAAGCTGAAAATCGGCCTGACCACGTGGTACTGACAGTGCGGGACGACGGCGCGGGTATGCCACAGCATGTCATAGCCCACGCATTTGATCCGTTTTTTACGACAAAAATGGGCCAGGGCGGTTCAGGTCTGGGCCTGTCGATTTCTCATCGTATTGCCACCTCCATTTTAGGAGGCGACATGAAACTGGTCTCGTCGTACGGTAATGGAACGACGTTTATCATCGAGTTGCCAAAACTTGCTCCAGTGCTCAATTAATCCGTCGTTGGTTGGGGCGATTAACTGGAACCCGATGGTGTTGAACCGGGCTTTCGTGCGGTAATATAAACCATGCGTTCCATGCTGCCCTGCCCGGTAAGCTCGATGGCAGGACGCATGGCTTGTTCAAAGAATAGTCTGTCTTCTTCAGAAAACCTTGTTTCCAGAATTTCTTTCAGTGTTGGCGCCTGTGGATGAGGTGCACTTTGAATAAAAACATGCCATTCCATGGCATGCTGTGTTGCGGAGTCCAGGTGCAGTTCAACGTGCACGTCGCCGAACCGGCATTCCCCGATCATGACAAAGAGGTCTCGTTCTGAATAATTGGTGAGCGGATTTGCCCTGATGGCCTCCAGGGTTGCCGGTAGTTGCGCAGATTTCCATCGGTGAGCAAGACGCAATAGCCGGGTATCGGGATGATCAGGGTGATTATCGATCCAGGTTTTCAGGGCCACTAACTTGAAGGCGTCATCCCTGTAGACTGGCTCGCCCAGCGACAGGCGTCCACCGGGTTTCAGAATCCGGTAGAATTCGTTGAACGCCGCTTTTTTGTCTGGCACATACGCTAACACGGAACGTGTAATGACGACGTCGACCGAGGCATCGGCTATGGCCCCCAGATTCTCTGCCGTGCAATGCACGAAGCGGCACTGATGTTGGTACTGACGCTGGTTGGCCAGATCTTCAGTGTGGTGAAGTATGGCCGAAGAAATATCGGTAAGAATGACCTTCAACGACGGGCCGATCCGGTCGATTGCGCGAAAAGCGATCAAACCGTCACCGGTTCCAATGTCGGCCAGCGTCATGCCTGTCGCCAGTTTTGCATTGTCCAGAACACGATCGGCAAATTGGTTTATTTTAATCTGCAGATGACCGGCCTGTTCATCGTTATTGCCATGCCGGCGATGCAACAGCCAGTCTGACCAGATGTCGGAGGGTGTCGGAGGTGATAAAGGGTTCATGTTGCCATTATAGTCAGGGAAGGCAGGCAGAATCGCCTGATTCCGTAAAAAATCAGGTCGTCAGGTACTGTTAATTATTTTATTAATAACTTTCTGCATTTTTCGCCGAATAATTTTCGTTGGTTCACAATGATAAAAAAACTCAGCTCGCTGCACCGGTTCGTCGATACAGGCCTGGTTCTCCTCGGTACCCTCCTGTGCCTTCCCGCGTTTGCTACGGAACGTTACGTCATCGACAGTCTGCACACGTACAGCAGTTTTGAATATCAGCACTGGGGCCTGTCAGCGCAACGTGGACGCTTTGATCGCAATTCCGGTGTGATTGAGATCGATCGTGACAATAAGGTTGGGATGATCGAGCTGGAAATTGATGCGGGTTCAGTCAATACCGGATCGGCGCTGTTTGATAGCGTCATGCGGTCAACATCATTTTTTGATGTCGACCATTTTCAGAAAATCATATTCAACTCCAGTCAGTTTTTGTTCGATGGTGATCAACTGACCCAGATTCAGGGAACGCTGACCATTAAAGACACCACGCTTCCGGTGACGCTGGATGTGACGCAATTCAATTGTCGCTTTATGATCCTCTATTTCAAAAAGGCCTGCGGTGCTAACGGCTTTACCAGAATTTTGCGCAGCGACTATAAAATGGACAAATACACGCCCTTTGTCAGCGACGAAGTAACGCTGTACTTCAGTGTGGAAGCAATTAAAGAATGAACCGGTGACCCGACAACAGCGCACGCCTGCCCAGGCATAAACCGCTTTCTTTTTCCCGTAATCTGTTTTAAGATAAATTGCTTTAGGTTTAAATTACTTCCCTGAATCGGGTCAGACAATAACGGAGTGGTAACGGGTATGTCGCATCACGATGATTTTGCCTTCAGTCATTTACCCCCACAGTCCGAATGGCCGGAATTTCTGTTTGATCTGCCTGCACTTCATTATCCCGACAAACTTAACTGTGCTGACGAGTTGCTGGGAAATGCGTTGCTGTACCCTGAAAAAATCGCACTGGTCGGTTCCACCCGGACCCTGACGTATGCCCAGCTCGCGGCGCAGGTGAACCAGATCTGCCACGTGCTGCAGGAGCAATGGCAGTTGGTGCCCGGAAACCGGGTCCTGTTGCGCGGTGTGAATAGCCCGACGCTGGTTGCCTGTATTCTGGCTGTGTGGAAAATGGGCTGTATTGCGGTACCGAGCATGCCGATGTTGCGGGCCAGAGAATTGGGCATCATGCTGGATCATGCCCAGATCGGTGCCGCGTTGTGCAGCGACGATCTGAAGGATGAATTGCTGACCGCACAACTGGAATTTCCTGTCCTGAAGCGGATAATTTTTTATGATGCGCCGGACGATACGTCCAGTCTGGAGGCCCTTGCCCAGCCCAAGCCGGTCGACTTTACCTCCTGTGCCACGCACAGTGACGAAATCTGCCTGATAGGTTTTACCTCAGGCACCACCGGAAAACCAAAAGCAACCCTGCATTTCCATCGTGATGTGATGGCCATTTGCGACTGTTTTCCGGTTTCCATATTGAAAAGCCGGCGCGATGATATATTTATCGGTACGCCGCCTCTGGCATTTACCTTTGGCTTGGGCGGCCTGGCATTGTTTCCCCTGCGTGTCGGAGCGACAGCCGTGCTGCTGGAAAAATACAATCCGGAATCGCTCCTGAAGGCTATTCAGGATCATAAGGCAACGATCTGTTTTACTGCGCCTACCTTTTACAGGCAGATGGTTCCTCTGGTGCAGCGCTACGATGTGACCAGCCTGCGCAGAACCGTGTCGGCCGGAGAGGCGCTGCCGGTCGCGACACGTTCAGCCTGGCAACAGGCAACAGGACTGCAGATGATAGACGGCATCGGCGCGACCGAGATGCTGCACATATTTATTTCAGCTGCGGATGACGAGATTCGGCCGGGTGCCACCGGAAAGCCGATTCCCGGCTACCAGGCCTGTATTCTGGATGGCGCGGGTCAGCGTGTCGGACCAGGGGTAACCGGACGACTGGCTGTCAAGGGACCGACCGGTTGCCGTTATCTGGCCGACACGCGTCAGGCCAACTACGTCTGTCAAGGCTGGAACGTGACCGGTGATGCGTACGAAATGGACAGTGATGGCTATTTCTGGTACCGGGCCCGGACCGACGACATGATAATTTCATCCGGCTACAACATTGCGGCGCCCGAAGTGGAAGAAGTACTTCTGCAACACCCGGCAGTTGCCGAGTGCGCTGTAATCGGCATTGCCGACGAAGTCCGAGGTCAGATTGTGAAGGCATTTGTCGTCCTGCGCGCGGATTTTACGCCGGACGACAGCATGAAAATGGCGTTGCAGAATTTTGTCAAGGAAACCATCGCACCCTACAAATACCCGCGTGCCATCGAATTCAGAGCCAGCTTGCCGCGGACCGATACCGGCAAATTGCAACGATTTAAACTGAGGCAGACCCGATGAACATTTTATGCATAGGTGGTGGCCCGGCTGGACTGTATTTCGGGCTGTTGGCGAAACTTCAAAACCCGGAACACACGGTCACCGTTGTGGAACGCAACCAGCCTTACGATACCTTCGGCTGGGGCGTGGTTTTTTCCGATCAGACGCTGGAAAATCTGGTGCAATCTGACGAAAAAAGCGCCCGTCAGATTTTGCAGGCGTTCAATCACTGGGACGCCATTGATGTTCATTTCAAAGGGCAGACCATCACATCGGGCGGCCACGGCTTCTGCGGGATCGGGCGGCGTCATTTATTGAATATTCTCCAGGCCCGCTGTGAGGAGCTCGGTGTTCAGCTGCTGTTTAACCAGGACGTGCAGGACGAGGTGGCACTGGCCAGGCAATACAACGCCGATCTGGTGATTGCCGCGGACGGATTAAATTCCCGGATTCGTCAGCGCTATGCGGACATCTACCAGCCGGACATTGATACCCGGCGATGCCGGTTTGTCTGGCTGGGCACCAAAAAACAGTTCGCGGCGTTTACGTTTGCATTTGAAGAAACCGAGTTTGGCTGGTTCCAGGCCCATGCCTACCAATACGACGAGCAGTTTTCCACCTTCATCGTCGAAACGCCGGAGGAGGTCTGGTTGAAAGCCGGACTTGACCGGATGGAACAGTCCGACGCTATACGGTTTTGTGAAACGCTGTTTGCCAAATATCTGGATGGACATGCATTAATCAGTAACGCACAGCATCTGCGTGGTTCGGCCAACTGGATCAGGTTTCCGCGCATAATCTGCAAGAAATGGGTTCATCGGGTCGATACCGGCGACAGGCAGGTCCCGATCGTCCTGATGGGGGATGCTGCTCACACGGCTCATTTTTCAATCGGTTCCGGTACCAAACTGGCGCTCGAAGATGCCATTGAACTGGCGCGTTGCTTCAGACAGCATGGCGCACGGGGAATGCAGCATGTATTGGACGAATATGAAGCGCTACGTTCAGTGGATGTACTGAAAATACAGAACGCGGCGCGAAATTCCATGGAATGGTTCGAACATGTAGACCGCTATACCGGCATGCAGGCAATCCAGTTTGCTTATTCCCTGCTGACACGCAGCCAGCGTCTGTCCCATGATAACCTGCGTTTGCGGGATGCGGATTATATTCGGCAGGTCGAGCAATGGTTGTCCAGCCAGTGTCATGTCAGTCCGGTACCACCGATGTTTCTGCCTTTTCAGCTCCGTGGCGTGCGCCTGAAAAATCGCGTTGTCGTTTCTCCCATGGCACAATACTCGGCGATTAACGGTGTTGTCGGGGACTACCATCTGGTGCATCTGGGCAGTCGTGCGATGGGTGGTGCCGGACTGGTATTTGCCGAGATGACCTGCGTCTCTGCGGATGCACGAATTACACCGGGTTGTCCGGGTCTGTATACGCCTGCACAAACCCAGGCATGGAAACGCATTGTTGATTTTGTTCACACGCACAGCGACGCCAGGATAGCCATGCAGTTGGGTCATGCCGGCCCGAAAGGGTCAACCCGGCGCGCCTGGGACGGCATTGATCAACCTCTGGACAGTGGAAACTGGCCGTTGCTTGCTGCCTCCGATCAGTGTTACATCGATGGTGTTTCGCAACTGGCAAAGGCCGCGACAGCCACTGACATGCGCCGGATTCTGGGTGATTTTGTTCATGCTGCCGGCGAAGCGAACCAGGCAGAATTCGACTGGCTGGAATTGCATTGCGCCCATGGTTATCTTTTATCAAGCTTTATCAGTCCCCTGACCAATCATCGCACGGATGAGTATGGAGGCAGTACTGAAAACCGCTGTCGCTTCCCGCTGGAAGTGTTCAAGGCTATACGATCAGTCTGGCCAGAGCACAAACCGATCAGTGTGCGAATTTCGGCGCATGACTGGGTCGCCGGCGGCATCACTGCCGATGACGCGGTGATCATTGCAGGGTTATTTAAACAGGCCGGCGCTGACATGATCGATTGCTCATCCGGGCAGGTCAGCAAGCTGGAAAAGCCGGTCTACGGGCGCATGTTCCAGACCCCGTTTTCTGACCGGATCCGTCACGAAGTGCAGATACCGACCATTGCAGTAGGCGCGATCACTGAGGCGGACCAGATAAACAGTATTATCGCTTCGGGTCGGGCTGATTTATGTGCGCTGGCACGACCCCATCTGGCGGATCCGGCATGGACCCTGCACGAAGCTGCCAAAGCTGGTTTCAATGAAGTCGGCTGGCCTGTGCAATATCAAGCCGGCAAATTGCAGCTGGAACGCAACCTGGCGCGTGAAAAGTCATTGAAATTACCTCGGGGGGACGTATGACTGATGCGGATTCTTCAAAACCGGCGCCGTTGCCGCTGCGCGGTAAGCATGCTGTGGTGACCGGCGGCTCAAGAGGGATTGGGCTGGCCGTTGCGCAGGCCTTGTTGCAGCAGGGTGCGAAGGTGACTGTGGTGGCACGCGATGGCGCCGGCCTGAAGCACGCGGTATCGATGCTCAGCGGATTCGGTGAGGTGCACGCGCTGCAGCTTGACGTGACCCGGCCAGAGGCGGTGCCCGACGCCTTCCAGGCCGCCCTGCAACATTTTGGACCCATTGCGATACTGGTGAATAATGCCGGGCAGGCGACC
>CAITOF010000046.1 GCA_903893945.1 uncultured Oxalobacteraceae bacterium
GTTGTCCGCGCAGAATTTGGACAGCCTTAAAAATACGTTAAGTGATATTGCCAGTGTTACTCATGCCATCAGTTTGAAAAAAGAAGCTCTTGCTCGCAGCATAGGTAACGCCGATATTACGTTGGCTAATACTGCTCATTTGTCAGCGCGGGCCAAACCGGCGCTCGACAAAATTGCACTCAGTGCCGATTCAGTCAATGTTATGGGTCAATCTGTCACCAGGACCAGCGATCAGGTCGGTAAAACGGTCGGTACCATGGGCGCCGGATTGGACCGATTTGCAGGAGCGAGCTTGCCCGAGCTGGAAAGATTGATCAGTGAACTTGACGCGTTGTCCGGGTCGATGCGACGTCTTTCTGAGCAGACTGAACGCAGCCCGAACAGTCTGGTATTCGGTATGCCGCCCGTGCCCAAGGGGCCCGGAGAAATATCCACTGAGGTGCCCACACCATGAACCTGCGTTCAACAAGTCGACACCGAATTCAACTTCAGTCAGTTCAGATTACATTGACACTTATACTGCTCTTGCTTTGCGGTTGCAATTCCTTAACTCCGATTGTTACGCCAGCGCCGGCCTTTTTTTCATTGGATAATCCGATAAAGGCGTTGAGTGCCGATGAACGAGCAGCGGACTTGGCTCCGATAGAAAACGCACCAACCTTGCTGGTCAATGCGCCCAGTGCAGAATCTGGTTTTGACAGTCAACATATTATCTATATCCGGGAATTGCATCGACTTGAGTATTTTTCGCAAAGTGAATGGATTGATACTCCTGCGCGAATGTTGCAACCGTTAATAGTGGACGTGTTGAGCCGCAGTGGTGCATTTCGGGCTGTCGTATCTGCATCCAGTCTGGCTGTGGGAGAACTCAGACTGAGCACGCAGATTATCAAGTTGCAACATGAATTTACCACGCAGCCCGGTCAATTTCGCTTTACCTTACGCGCCTACCTGATCGACAGTGCCACCAGTCAGATTGTGGCGTTTCATGAATTTGACGAGGTTGTCGTTCCTCCCACCGATTCAACCTATGATGGTATCGTAGCCGCTAATCAGGCTGTCCAGAATGCGTTGCAGGAATTAAGTTATTTCTGCCTTGAGGCCTCTCGCAACTGGCATAAAGCCTATTGAAAATCAAAAGTAAACTAAGACGATTGCGCGAGCACCACAGTCTGTTCGGTAACGCACATTGACCATGCCGATGCGGGGAATATATAAATATGTTTTCCCCAATGTGCGATAACGAACAAATAATTTGATTCGATGCGATGCGATGATACTGAGTGGAAACTTAGCGGTAGCTTTGTGAGCGATTGGCAAGTGCCGATCGCAACACGAAGATTAATGGGTGTCCAATCGCAGAGACGATTTTACAAATTGAGGGAAATGAAATGATTTGCTTAGATAAAGTGACCAAGAATGTACCTTGGTTCAGTGCAATATTGGTTGGTCTGTTATTGGCAGGGTGCGGTGGGGGCGGAGGACAGTCCCCGATACTTGGGCTCAACAGTACAGTGGCAGTAGCCACGCCTGTAATATTACCCCCTCCAACGGTCACCGCGGTAGCCCCGGTAAATAATGCAACCGGTGTACCACTGAATACGGTCAATATTGTTGCGGCATTGAGTGAGCCGATTGTGCCTGTCACTGGCGCGGCCAGTTTTACACTGACCTGCGCATCACCCTGTGTCAGCCCAAATGGTACGGTAGCACTTAATTCCAATGCAACGACGGCAACGTTGGTCTTAGCGAACGGTACGCTTCTCGCGCCAAGTACGGTTTATACGGCGACGGTCAATGGAGTTAAAAGCGTTGCTACCGGCCTGACGTTAGTGTCGCCTTATGTCTGGACATTTACAACAGGACTCACGTCGTCGCTCAGTCGTCCCAGTGTGACCAGTACCATCCCGGTAACGCAGGTCGGTGGTTCGACAACACCGGCAAATTCTGCGTTGTTTGCTATCTTCAGCCGCGATATGGCACCTGGTAGTATTTCAACATCCAGTTTCACCCTGAGTTGTTCTGCGCCTTGTGTGGCCCCGTCAGGTATAGTAACGTATGTGGTGGACAGCAGGACAGCGGTCTTTGTTCCAGGCGCTACGCTTACTGTTGGCAGTGTTTACACTGCCACTATTACCACTGCCGCGACAGATCTTGCAAACAATGCACTCGGTGGAAACCAGGCGCCGTTACCGGCAGCAAGTAATTATGTATAAACGTTTACATCTATAGTAAGCCGATTGATGGGATAGTCTCGCTACCCAAAGCCGCCTCTAAGGTCAGGCGTTATGCTTAACTCAGAGTCGCCGCGTGGTCATTAGCTGGAATACAATCATAATCAGGGCGATGACCAATAACACATGAATAAAACCGCCTAAGGTATAGGTCGTGATTAATCCAAGTAACCATAAAATGACAAGTACAAAAGCGATGTTGTAAATCATTGATTTCTCCCGATTTTATTTAATTTTGCCTGCAAAACGCCGGCATTTCAAACACCTCGAAGTATTAATGGACATGGCGCAGCAGTCTGTTCGCTGGCGAACTGAATCCATCAATGATTTAACGCAGACTGACCTCTCAATTCAATTATTCAACCGAAAAAGGAAAAATCATGTTCAAGCACGTAAACTACAACGCGGCCGGGAAAGTCGCTTCCATGTGTGCCTTATTGCTCCTGTTTTCCGGGTGTGATAAAAAAACGGAGGCTGAAGCTGCGCCAGCGCCTGTTGCGTCCATGACGGTAGGTTCGGAAGTGGACGATTCCGTCATTACAGCGAAAATAAAATCCGAATTCCTGGTGAATGAAAGTGTCAAAAGTCTGGATATTAAAGTAACCACTATGAAAGGTGATGTTATGTTAAGTGGCTTTGTCGACAATCCAGCGCAAATTGAAACCAGCGTCAGCCTGGCCAAAGGCGTCACCGGCGTAAAAAACGTAAACAATCAATTTTCAGTCAAAGACGGTGGTACGACAGTCGGTAGCAAAATTGATGACGACGTGATCACCACCAAAGTCAAATCGGCGTTGTTAGATGATGTATTGATAAAAAGTTTTGACATCGCCGCTGTGACCCGCAATGGCGACGTGCAGTTAAGCGGTTTTGTGAATAGTCAGGAGCAGATAAATCACTCGATTGATCTGGTACAAAAAATATCGGGCGTGAAATCAGTGCAGAACCACATGACAATAAAAAATTGATGTGACATGGCGAAATTGAATGAGGAATGACATGACTAACTGCACAGATCAGACGACTGAACTGAAAAACCAGCTAATGGCAATGGACTCTCCACTGGAGGTGTTACATTGCCTTACTTTGGACGAGGCCAATCTGCTGAAGACGGCATTTAATATTGTCACGATACGCGATTTCGCTAACCACAAATTTGTCAGATGTGTGGCAGCACTGGTTAAACTGGATGAAAATCTGGAAGTAGTAAAGAATCAGGCAGAAGAGCAATTGCTGGATGAGGCGCTGGAGATGACTTTCCCTGCAAGCGATCCAACCTCGATTGATGCCAGCGTCACGCGAATAGAATCGATCAATTACTGATTAAAAGTTAATTGAGTTGGGTAAGTCCGTTACGCAGGGTGCATTTTCTGTATTCGACCAGGTTACGCAAGCCCTGCGCATCAAGTAGGGTTATTCCCCGGTATTTCACCGCGATCAGACCGGCATTATTCAGCAACGACAACGTGCGGCTGACGGTTTCTAATGTCAGTCCCAGGTAACTGCCAATGTCATTTCGCGACATGCGCAGAATAAATACGGATCTTGAATAGCCAAGTTGAAAATAGCGGTCCGAGAGCGAAAGTAAAAAATTGGCGACCCGCACCTCTGAATTTTTGGCGGCCAACATACAGAGTCTGTTTTGTTGATGGATTAATTCGGTGCTGATTATAGTTAATATAGCATGGTCAAACTGATGATAGGTTTGACTGATGGATGTCAGTTTCTTCAACGGCAATAAAATGACATCGCAATCGGTTAAGGCAATGGCTTCCGAATTGTGGTGGCCGGTGTGAATGCCATCAATGCCCAATATGCCTTCTTTCATCTGAAAACCAACCACCTGTTCATTACCATATTCGTCAAGAATGACGGATTTGGTGAAGCCCGAATTGATCAGGTAGATCGTTTTGAATGGCGTTCCCATGCTGAAAATTTTCTGCCCCATTTTAAAATGCAAATGCTGAAAAACGTCATGATCACGTTGCAGGAGGGGAGATACCGGTATGTGCAGATGCCTTGCAATTTCGGCCATGCTGGAACGCAACCACCTCTGACCGTCATCCTGATCAAAGGTGTTTTTATAGCTCGCAAATGGAGGAGTATCGGTCTGAAGGTCGGATGCAAGTTGCCGCATAGATTACTTTCATTATTGTTTGATGGAGTCCCAATGGAAGAATGATGCATTCTCCGATTTAACTCTGTGTGGTGTCGAACACAGAAACTGAATTGGTGCTGGTATATTTCCCGACCGCCAGCTCCGGTAGTCTGAAGCAATTTCAAATCTTGCTGCCATCGGAATGACGATCCGTGTAGGCGACGGGCTTCAGTGCGCCAGATGGATCCAGACAAGAGCAAGTTCGTTAAGACTAGCAAACATTAAATGACTGCTCTGTACGCTGAACAACGGAACTTTTCAGGCGGGAAATAGCCATTTGGAGGAAATTTGACAAGGAACAGTAAATAAGCAGCAAAAAGGCAGATAATCAGCAGCACGAGCAAGCAAACTGGAGTAGCATGGGCTACCTGCTGCGTTATGCACGTTCTTTTACCGAGTTTTTCTAATTTAAACGTCGGCCGATTGTTTTTCAGTATAAAGCCAACATTATGTCTTCGGATGACGTTGAAATTGAACGACTCGTTCTACACCATCGTGAAAAAGAACGGCAGCTTCAATCAACTGTGGCTGATCTTTTATCGCAGCTTGATACTTTGCAGTCTGAAGTAAAAATCAAATCGACCCAACTCCATGTTCTCGAGCAGGTAAGAAAAGCAAACCAGAATCTGGTCATTTCCGCGGTGGATGCCCAAACCACTCAGGCCAACGCCGAAGCCATCAATGTACGTCAGGAAGAATTTCTTTCGATGTTGGCGCATGAATTGCGCAATCCTCTGCTGCCCATTGTGTCGGCAACCGAGTTGATCGGAAAAATTATCACGGCGCATCCGGATATCGAAGAATTGCCCGAGCTGCATTCGATTATCGGGCGACAGATTGAACAGATGAATCGACTGGTTGACGATCTGCTGGACGCCTCTCGAATCAGCACAGGGAAAATAACGCTTTTAAACAATTTGCTGAATATTAACGACGTGATTGAACGTGCCCTTGAAACCAGCCAACCGTATTTTAAAAAACGTCATCAACAGATCGACATTATATTACCGTCGACCACCGTTATCATTAACGGTGATCTGGACAGATTGATCCAGGTGTTGACCAATCTGTTAATAAACGCCTCCAAATTTACGCCGGAGTTTGGCACGATTCTGGTTTCTACGAGTCAGATGGATGACATGATTACCCTGTCTGTGCAGGACAACGGAATGGGCATTCCACTCCATATTCAATCGAGTATTTTTGAATTGTTTACCCAGGGAATTTACTCGAAGCACCGCTCACAGGGAGGCCTGGGCATTGGCCTGGCGCTGGCGAAAATGATTGTGGAAATGCATGGCGGTACCATTGATGTTTATAGCATGGGAACTGGCTTTGGAAGCAATTTCACTGTATCGCTCCCGATTTCAACGAACGTTCTGCTGATGAAAGCAAATCAGGAACGGATA
>CAITOF010000047.1 GCA_903893945.1 uncultured Oxalobacteraceae bacterium
CCCGACACCATCGCCAAATTTGAGAAGGAAACCGGGATTCTGGTCAAGTACGACATCACCGACAGTGACGATACGCTGCAGGCCAAACTGCTCAGCGGAAATTCCGGTTACGACGTGGTTTATCCGTCATCGACGTACATGGCCAAACAGACACCGGCGGGCATCTATGAAAAGCTCGACTGGAGCAGGATCCCGAATCGCGTCAATCTGGACCAGGAGTTGATGAATCGCATTGCCGGCACCGATGGCAACAAATTCTGGGTTCCCTATGTCTGGGGTACGGTGGGCATGATCATCAACAAAACCCGCGTGGTGCCCCTGCTTGGAAAAAATGCGCCACTTGACAGCTGGGACCTGATTTTTAAACCGGAATACGCCAGCAAAATCAGGAACTGTGGCATTTCGATAGCGGATTCGCCTTCCGATGTTTATCCGGTGGTACTGGCCTATATGGGCCGAAATCCAAACAGCAAAAAAGCCAGCGACTATAAAGACGCAACCGATGTGCTGAGGAAGATCCGTCCTTATGTCACCCAGTTCAACACTGCCTATCTGAACGATGTGGCGGGCGGCGACATCTGTGTGGCGCTGGGCTGGTCTGGTGATGCGCGGGTCATCGCACGGCGCATTAAAGAAGCCCACCAGGCCATGGATATTGCTTACGTCACACCCAAAGGGCAAACCGGACTCTGGTTCACCATGATGGGCATTCCGGTTGATGCCCCCAACAAGGACAATGCCTATAAGTGGATTAATTTCCTGCTGCGCCCGGACATTGCGGCCGACATTACCAACGCAATTACCTATCCGACCGCAGTGACCCTGGCGAAAAAAACCATCCGTCCTGAGTTACTGGCAGATCAGTCGATCTATCCGGATGACGACGCCATGAAACAGTATTTTATTTTTGCACCCGTCGACACCGACATAACACGAATCATGAACCGGCTTTGGGTGCAATTCAAGTCGGGACACTGAATTTTTTATCATCACTAACTTTTGCTGGCACTGGAAATCAAATGACTACATCAGAAACCAAGGAATATATCTTAACGCTGTCCTGTCCCGATAAACGTGGCATAGTCCATGCCGTATCCGGTTTTCTGACCGAACACGGCTGCAATATCCTGGAGAGCGCGCAATTCGGTGACACGATCACCGGCAATTTTTTTATGCGCGTCCATTTCAAGGACGAAGAACATAAAGAAGACGGCTTGCAGGCCGATTTTCAGGGATTGGGCAAAAAATTCGATATGGACTGGAAAATTCAGGATGCGGCCAAGCAACCGCGGGTGCTGTTACTGGTGTCCAAAATCGGCCACTGCCTGAATGATCTGCTGTACAGAAAATCCAGCGGCCTGCTGCACGCTGATGTGCGCGCCGTGGTGTCGAATCACCGCGATTTTGAAGAACTCACCAAAGCGCACCAGATTCCGTTCCATCATTTGCCGGTCACGCCGGAAAACAAACTCAGCCAGGAACAGCGTCTGCTTGACATCGTTGAAGAAGAAAAAATTGATCTGGTGGTACTGGCCCGTTACATGCAGGTGTTGTCACCCGAACTGTGTCGCAAGCTGCGCGGCAAGATCATCAACATCCATCACTCGTTCCTGCCCAGCTTCAAAGGCGCACGCCCCTACGCACAGGCGCATGCGCGCGGCGTGAAACTGATCGGCGCGACCGCTCATTTTGTCACTGACGATCTGGACGAAGGCCCGATCATCGAACAGGATACCGTGCGCGTTCGTCATTCGCTCAGCGCCGACCAGTTTACTGCCATGGGTCGTGACGTTGAATGTGTCGTCCTGGCGCGCGCAGTAGATTGGTTTTTACGCAACAGGATTTTACTTAACGGCGACAAAACCATAGTTTTTCAGTAAAGTTTGATTGATCTTGCGCAAGACAACAGTATCATTTTGAATATTTAATTCCCATATACTGTAGGTTCCTGTAGGAACCACCCTAAAATGAAAAACACGATGACCGAAGAAACCAGCCCAAAGCGTAAAAGAAGTACCCGTGAAACGCCGGAAATTAGAAGGAAATCGCTGATCCAGGCGACCATGCGCTCCATCGCAAAGTATGGCTACTCGGGCACGACGATTGAAAAAATCTGCGAAGAGGCTCAGATATCGCGCGGTCTGGTCAATCATCATTTCAAAAGCAAGGAAGAGCTGATCAACCAGTCGTACAAGGAATTATGCGACGAGTGGGAAACTCAGCTGGGTGGCATGCTGCTGGAAACTTACAAAGAACCTGAAGACAAGCTCATGGCGATGATCCGGATGAGCTTCAGTCCCATGCTGTTTAAACAGGAATATCTGGGTATCTGGGTGGGTTTCTGGAGCGTTATCGGTAAATCACCTTCCCTCAAGAAGCTGAACCGGGTGATGTACGGTCAGGACCGGACCAAATACCAGACCATTTTTGAAGAGATTGCCAAAAAACGCAAAATCGAACTCAACGCGCGTATTGCCGCCATTTCACTGATTGCGCTCATGGACGGTCTGTGGCTGGAATGGTGTCTCGATTCAAAGGGATTCACGCCCCAGGAAGCCGAAACGGGATGCGTCAATTATGTAAAGCAGATCATTGCCTGCGCACCGGAAGTCAAACGCTGATCTGAGTCACCTTTCACCGCCGGTGCCACGCTGCACCGACGCGCCCACCCTGCACGACTCGCCACAACCCGAAACAGGTATGGAAAGATTTCTGTTTCAGGCTTAAACTGCGTCATGTTCACCCCCTGTCGGGTACATCGCCCCGATGGTCCGTCGTCATGGCACTGTCACCTGGCGGATTCCGGTGTGCAGCTATCGTTGATCATCGGCCGGCGTAAGACCCCCACCGGGACAGTCCTTACACACGGCCTGAAAAGGAGCGCTACCGATGCAGGAATTTGATTTCATCATTGTGGGCGGCGGCTCGGCGGGATGTGCATTGGCAGGTCGCCTGAGCGAAAATCCGGCGTTGCGTGTCTGCCTGCTCGAGGCCGGGCCGGGCGACGCCTCGGTGTTCGTGCGCGCACCACTCGGTTTTGCCGCGACCGCGCCGATGGGCATTCATAACTGGGACTACCATACCGTGCCACAACCCGGCCTGAACGGACGGCGCGGCTTTCAGCCACGCGGCAAGGTGCTGGGTGGTTCCTCGTCAATTAACGCCATGGTCTACACGCGCGGCAACCGGCGCGACTATGACGGTTGGGCTGCGCTGGGCAATCCGGGCTGGAGTTATCAGGACCTGCTGCCCCTGTTCAGGCGCTCCGAAAACAACGAATGCTTCGGCGCCAATGACTATCGTGGCACGGGCGGTCCGCTCAACGTGACATGGCTGCGCAGCCCAAGCCCGCTGAACGACGCCTTCTACCGGGCCTGCGAAGACCAGGGCATCCCGCGTACCCCGGACTACAACGGCGCAGAACAGTTTGGCTATTCACCGGCACAGGTCACCCAAAAAGGCGGCGAACGATGGAATGCGGCACGCGCTTATCTTGACCGGCAACGCAGCAATCTGACCGTGATCACCGGCGCACACGCCAACCGGGTAATCCTGGAAGGCAGGCGGGCGGTCGGCGTGGAATACGGCCGCGGTAGTCAGACCCTGCAGATACGGGCGCGCCACGAAGTAATCCTGTCCGGTGGCAGTTTTGCGTCACCACAGTTACTGATGTTGTCGGGTATCGGACCGGCACCGGAATTAAACCGGCATGGTATTGAAGTCAGGCACGCGTTGCCCGGTGTCGGGCAGAATCTGCAGGACCACGTGACCACGGTGCTGATCTACCGGACGCGCCGCACGGATTTGACGCTTGGCGTGTCATTGCGCGGCGGGCTGGCGTTGTTGCGTTCCATGTTTGAATGGAAAAAACAGCGTACCGGCTGGATAACCAGCAACGTCGCCGAAGCGCAAGCTTTCATTTCCACCGAAGGCAATACGGCCTACCCGAATATTCAACTGGCGCTGTGTGTGGGTATCGTGGACGATCACACCCGCAAGATGCACCTCGGACACGGCTATACACTGCATGTGACCCTGCTGCGACCCGACAGTCGCGGCTCGGTGCGACTGGCCAGCAGGCGCCCGACCGATGCGCCGCTGATCGATCCGGGCTTCCTGGCCGATCAGCGCGACCTGTCGACACTGATCGCCGGCACCCGGATCGGCAGCACCATCATGGAATCGGCAGCGTTTGATGCACACCGTGGCAAGATGCTGTATCCGGTGCAGTACGACGATGCGCAACAGGTCACGCAGTTTCTGCGCGAACATTCGGACACAGAATACCATCCGGTGGGTACCTGCAGAATGGGCCCTGCCAGTGATCCGCTGGCCGTCGTGGACGCCAGCCTGAAGGTGCATGGCATCGACGCGCTGCGTGTGGTTGACGCGTCCATCATGCCCAATCTGGTCTCGGGTAACACGAATGCACCGACTATCGTGATTGCTGAAAAAGCCAGTGACCTGATCAGGGCAGCGCTGCAATGACCAGGCCATAAATGGTCCGGCCGCTTTTTTCCTGCACTACGCCAGACGGATCAGCGCATCGACCGCCACGGCGCCATCGGCCATCACCATCAGTGGATTCACGTCCAGTTCCTGCAGTCGATCGCCCTCGGCATCGGCGTAGGAAATGATCGCTTCAATTGCCGCGACGATCGCGTTCAGGTCGGCCTTCGGTTTGCCACGGTAACCGTCGAGCAGTTTGAAGCATTTTAACTGCCTGATGCCGTCCAGGATTTCTTCACGGCTGGCGGGCAATAAAAACGTCACCGAGTCACGCATAAGCTCGACCAGAATTCCACCGGCACCGACTGTCAGACTCAGACCAAACTGGGCATCGCGGGTCACGCCGACGATCAGTTCGGCGAGTGCGCCGGGCACCATTTTTTCCACCAGAAATTGTTGTGCTATTGGCTGCAATTCGGTCACGGCCTGGGCGACCTGCGCGGCACTGGTCAAATTCAGTTTCACGCCACCCAATTCAGTCTTGTGCAGTAAATCGGCACCCACGACCTTGATCACGACCGGGTAACCCAGGGTGTTCGCGGCGTCCTGGGCCTGGCCTATCGATGTCACCTGACGTGATGGCGGCACCGGCAAGCCGTGCGCTGCCAGGGCCGCTTTGGCGCTCGGTTCATCCAGCGAACTGCTGTCAGACTGAATTGAGCCACGCACCCGGGCGACCGGCTGCACCGATTTCACCTGTTTGGCACGTTTGCCGATGATGGCGGCCGCACGCATGGCGAATAGCGCTTCGCGCAGTCCCTGCATCGGCGCGATGCCTTTGGCGAGTAACTGTTCTGCAACGTCAGCGGGCATCAGTTCCGGTAGCGTACTGACCACGATGGACGGTTTGCCGTGCACCCGATGCGATTCAATGTAGGCGCGGACCACTTCGTCCCACCCTTCAATGGAAGAATCGGTGGAGTGCGGATAATCCAGCACCAGCACGGACGCATCGGCCGGGGTTTTCATGACACTGTTAAAACAGCGGGTCAGTGCCGGCTCATCGCCCCAGATGTAGGTTTGATAATCAAGCGGATTGTTTAACGGCACCATCGGGCCGAGCAATTCACTCAACTCGGTGCGCGATATGTCACTGAATTTGGGGAAACCCAGTTCGCAGGCCTGGCCGATATCGGCCACCATCGAGGCGTCACCGCCCGAACACATCATGGCCATGACGTTGGTTCCGTCAAATTTTCCGCAGGCGTGCAGCAGCTTTAGGGTTTCAACCAGCTCGGCAACATCATAGACGCGCGCGATGCCCATGCGTTCAAACAGGGCATCGTACAGGGTGTCTGACCCGGCCAGCGAACTGGTGTGGCTGGCGGTCAATTGGGCGCCAATGTCGGACGACCCCATTTTGAGGGCGACTAACGGAATGCCTTTTTCGAGCGCGCGTTGCGCTACCTCTGAAAAGGCATTGATGTCACTCAATCCTTCTATGTGCAGGCCTATCGCGGTAACACGCGTATCCTGCAACAACGCATCGATATATTCATGCAGGTCGGTCTTGGCCTTGTTGCCCACAGCGATCATGTAGGCAATCGGCAGGTTGCGGCGCTGCATCGTGATGTTTAAGCCGATGTTGCCGCTCTGGGTAATCAGTGCCACACCACGGTCAACGCGCTTGCCACCCTGACGATCAGGCCAGAGTGCGGAACCGTCAAGGTAATTCAGGACGCCGTAACAATTCGGACCGACCAGTGCCATGTCACCGGAGGCATCGACCAGTTTTTTCTGCAGTGCTGCACCGTCGTCGTCAACTTCGGCAAAACCGGAGGCATAACAGACGGCGCCGGCAGCGCCACGCCGTGCCAATGCGGCAATGATGTCCACGGTCGGATCCCGCGGCACGGCCACGAAAGTGGCATCCGGTGCGCCGGGCAAGGCGTCAATTGACGGGTAGCAGGTCAACCCTTCCATCTCGGTATATTTCGGATTAACCGGCCAGATCTGCCCTTTGAATCCGATTTTCTGGCATTGCCGTATGACTTCAGCGGCAACGTTCCCGCCGGCGACAGCGATGGTTTGTGGCGCTAACAGGCGCTGCAATTTTTGCAATCGTGTTGACATTGTTTCCCTTTTTATTTGTGCAAAGGATGGATACTTGACTGAGGTTGATGAACTGGCGCTATATTGAACGAACGTCTAGTTAAGAGTTTGCTGGTTTTCGCGTCATTTTGCAAGTAAATCCTGCCCGTTTTATGGCGATACTGAATGCGGCTCTGGCACAAATCCGGTGACAATTTCACCCGTTGTTGCCGACAGCAATGCTGTGCCGTGAACCACTGGCAACCCTGATGCATAGAAAAATAATTAAAAATCAGATAGTTACAACAAAGTGAGGAGAGCCCTGGCCTGATGCAGATGCGTGTCCGGCCTGCACATCGGCAAACCCGGCAGCGCCTGGCACTCCCTGTAACCGGATCGTTGCGGTTCTGCCGGGTCTGTGCCGAAAAACATCCCAGTGCCACTTAAAATAACGACAAGATATCATTTTATATAGGTAAATCGGGTAGCGGCGCCGTGCAAATTGAATTGCCATTCAATAAGAACCGGTTTACACTACTGCCTTGATGGGTTGCGGCGCGATAGTGGGTGATTTTTCCCGCTATCTGCCGCGCCAACTGCCACTATTTACCATTACCGTTGAAAAATTTCATGGAAAATTACCCGCTGCCTGACGATTTTTGCGCCAATCCTGATCTGGCTTATACCTTGCCAAAAACGTATTACACGGAACCCGCCATTTTTAACCTCGAAGCGGAAAAAATTCTGTCCAGGTCCTGGATCTGCGTCGCACACGGCAGCGAAGTGCGTACCGCGAACCAGTTCATTACCCGCAAGCTTGTCGGCGAAAATATCATCGTGGTGCGTGGGCGCGACAACGTTTTGCGCGCTTTCTACAATGTCTGTCCGCATCGCGGACATGAATTGCTCAAAGGCAGTGGTACGGCAAAAAACGTGATTACCTGCCCTTACCATGCCTGGACTTTCAAGCTCGACGGACAACTCGGGCACGCCCGTAACTGCGAAAACGTAGCCTCATTTGACCCGGAAAAAGCCAATTTGTCGCCCGTTCGCGTTGAAGAATACGCCGGTTTCATTTTTGTGAATCTCGATCCCGATGCGGATCCGGTTGAGTCGCAGTTACCCGGTCTGGCCGACCAGCTGAACGCGGCGTGCCCGTATATCGGCGATCTCAAGCTCGCAGCACGGTTTGTCACCGAAACCAGGGCCAACTGGAAACTGATTGTGGATAATTACATGGAGTGTTACCACTGCGCACCGGCCCACCCCGGCTTTTCTGACGCCATCCAGGCTGATACCTACCGGCATACCCTGCACGGCAACTGGACCTTGCAGTCCGGCGAGGCAAAGTACTCGGAGAAGTCGTTCAAACTCGACGATACGGCAACAAACCGCAAATTCAGCGGTTTTTACGCCTGGCCCTGTTCCATGTTTAACGTTCCTCCGGGTGACGGATACATGACGGTCATTTACGAATTGCCGGTCGATGCCGAAACCACCCTGCAACACTATGAGATTTATTTTACCAATGCCGAGTTAACCGAAGATCAACAGCGGCTGGTGACCTGGTATCGCGATGTGTTTCGCCCGGAAGATTTGAATCTGGTCGAAAGCGTGCAAAAAGGATTAAAATCACGGGGTTATCGCGGTCAGGGACGTATCATGACCGACAAGGACAGAACCGGTATCTCTGAACATGGCATTGCGCATTTCCATCATCGGGTTGCACAGGCGTTGCGTGAAGAGTAAGAAAACGATCTACTAATAGAAACCTGCATTGCCTTGAGTCGGCGGACTGTTGGACAAGCCGACATCAATGCGCAGGTCAGGCAGGATAAATCATGCTAAAAGACCCCGAAACCCACCACGTCATCGTGAAGCAGATTGACACGATCACACCGTGGGTAAAGCGTTTTACACTGGTTGCCAGAGACGGCAGCTTTCTTCCGGCGTTTTCCGGTGGCAGTCACATTCTGGTGCATTTGAAACAGGGTGAACAGCGCTACACCAACGCCTATTCACTGATGAATTCACCGTCCCATTCCGATCAGTACCAGATTGGCGTCCTGCTGGAAGAAAAATCCCGCGGTGGATCGATCTATATGCACAAGCATATCCGGGCCGGTGACACACTGGAGGTGTCTGCGCCCAAAAACCTGTTCGGTCTGGCCTATAACGCGCACAAGCATGTTTTCATTGCCGGCGGCATTGGCATTACGCCGATCCTGTCACAATTGGAAGAACTGATCATCCGCCAGGCCAATTACCAGTTGCACTATGCCTTCAAGAACAACCAGCGCGGCCCGTTTGTTGAAGATCTGGTCAACAGTCCGCACCTGCCCCACACCACGTTATATGCCGGTGACATGGGCCAGCGTCTGGATGTGGATGCCCTGCTGTCTGACGTCGATCTGCATACCCATATTTATGTATGCGGTCCGGGTCGCCTGACCGAGGCGGTCATGGCTGCAGCCAGAAAATACAAAATTCCGCCGGAACACGTTCACACCGAACAGTTCGGCGCGACCACCGCCGACAATTCAAACAGCGGTGAATTTGTGGTTAAACTGGCCCGATCCGGAACCGAATTTGCCGTCGGTCCGGGAACCAATATACTGGAAGCGCTGGAAAAAAACGGTCTGGCCGAGGTGCCGTTCTTATGCCGCTCGGGCGTGTGTGGCACCTGCGAAACCACCATACTCGAGGGCGAGGCAGACCACTGTGACCAGTATTTGACGCCGGAAGAAAAAGCGGCCAACAAAACGCTGATGGTCTGCGTTTCGCGGGCCCGCTCTGCCAGAATTGTGCTCGATCTGTAAATGACCGGCGGCGACACCTGAGCGCCGCTCAGACCACCATGATTTTCGGAAGGTCGAAGCCGTTAAAGTGTCCGCTGCAGGCATTACTGTAAGCGCCGACATTATGCACATAGATGAAATCACCTTCCTGCAGATTGTGCGGCAAAGGCTGGCTGCGGTTGCAGATATCGAGCGAATCACAGGTTGGCCCGGCAATGGTCCACGGCACCAGTTCACCCTGGCGACTGCTGGCCATATTGAAGGTGATCCCGGTGGTCGTCTCCAGCAGACCGTTGTACAGGCCGGCATCCAGATAAGCCCAGGGATGACCGCGCCGCACTGTCGTACCAATCACCCGGCACACCAGATAGGTCGAGTCCGATACCAGGTAGCGTCCCGGTTCAGCCATGACCCGCACTTCATCCGGCACGGCGCGCAACGCTTCGTTGATCACCAGGCCGATGTCCTTAATGGTCGGCACGGGTGACGCGTACTCGACCGGAAAACCACCGCCCAGATTGAGCAGGCGCGGTTTCAGGCCGGCCGCACGCATCTGTGCAAATGCCTGGACCGCCGCCTCAATGCCTGTGCGCCAGTTATCCGGATTCAGGCATTGCGACCCCGCGTGAAACGTTGCGCCGGCCAGATCGGCACCCAGGCGCACAGCTTCCCGGACCATGTCGGCAACCTCTTCTTCAAACACACCGAACTTTTCTGACAGCGGGTTCACTGATCCTTCATTGCTAGTGTGCAGACGCAGGTAGAAACTCGCATCAGGCTTGAGGGCAACAATCTTGCGCATTTCACTGACCGAATCAATAACGAACCATTGCAAACCCGCTTTGGCGGCAACCTCGACGGCTTCGCGGGCGCGCATCGGATTGCTGTAATACACCTCGGCGGCCGGCACGCCCATGGCTTGGCACAATGCCAGTTCGGCAGGCGAGGCAATTTCAAAACCGGCACCTGCCTTGTACAACTCCGCCAGTATGCCCGGATCGGGGTTGCATTTAACCGCGAAGTGCGGATGCACGCGCGGCATGGCTTCTTTGAAGCGACGCACCTTTTCGTGCAGCACCGCGCTGTCAACCAGCAGGAAGTGCCCGTCGTAGCCCTGACTCAACTGGCGTTGCACCAGTGAGAAATCGGCTTCCGGCTGGCGTGTGGGATCAAAGGTACGAGTCATCGGGTTCAGCCTTTCAACATACCCGACAGGCGCTGGGTAATGATGGCCGTTGCTTCGGCCATGATGCGATCGATCAGTTCCTGAACGGTCGGAATGTCGTGAATTAAGCCGGCCACCATTCCGCACGACCAGGCACCGGCTTCCATCGTACCGTCCTTCATGATTTTCGGATACACACCAGCGACTTCATCAATGATGTCTTCAAACTTGAGCTTGTCGCCCAGAGCACGTTCTTTTTCAATCAACCGGTCCACCGCCGGATTGCGCAGCACCCGTTCGGTATTGCGCAGTGAGCGCATAACCAGTCGGGTATCCAGTTCGCTGGCGCCGACTATCGCCTGCTTGACGTTGTCGTGGACCGGCGCTTCTTGGGTGGCAATAAAACGGGTGCCCATGTTAATGCCTTCGGCGCCCAGACACAGTGCTGCCGCCAGCGACCTGCCGTCGGCCATACCGCCTGAAGCAACAAACGGAATGGTCAGTTCATCAGCGGCTCTCGGCAGCAGTATGAAATTGGGTACATCATCTTCACCGGGATGACCGGCACATTCAAAACCATCGACACTGACCGCGTCACAACCGATGCTCTGGGCTTTCAGGGCATGGCGTACCGAGGTGCATTTGTGGATGACTTTCACGCCTGCTTCATGCAGGGCAGGCAGATATTTCTGGGGATTATTGCCGGCGGTCTCTACGATTTTTACTCCACCTTCGATAATTGCGCGTATGTATCCGGGATAGTCCGGCGTATTCACGATCGGCAAAAATGTCAGATTCACGCCAAACGGCTTGTCTGTCATGGTTTTGCAGCGCGCTATTTCCTTGGCAAGGTCAGCCGCACTGCGCTGGGTCAATCCGGTGATCATGCCCAAACCACCGGCGTTCGACACGGCACTGGCCAGTTCGGCGAACCCGACATAATGCATTCCGCCCTGGATGATGGGATGTTCAATTCCAAAAAGCTCGGTAATTTTGGTTTTCATAAAAATGTGCAAAAAAGTAAATCCGGTTTTTAAATAGTCTGACAAACGGCCTGACAAACGGCCTGACCAGCGGCCTGACCAGCGGCCTGACAAACCGTCCGACCAGGTGTCTGCCTCGGCCTTAATATAATTACAATTCACCTGACGCGCGGCAGTCTTGCCCGACTGAGTGCGGTGAATTATAGCAGAGCGTCCTGTCGCGTTTTCAATATGAAAGTGAAATCAGTTCCTGCTTGCCGTTGATATAGGTATACAGCGCAATCGGTGCATTTAACATATCGCCATTTTTATCGAATGCGATGGTTCCGGTGATGCCCCGAAATTTGATCGCGGCCAGCGCGGGACGATAAATAGCGGGATCAACGGATCCTGCCTGCTTCATTGCCTCGATCAGAACGAAGACCGCATCATAACTGTATTTTGCGTTACCGTAATTCAGCCCAAAGCGCTTGGTGTACCCGACCGACCAAGCCTGGACTTCCCTGCTGTCCGGACCGCCCAGATCGGCACAGATTACCTGGCGATCGATCAGATCTTTACCCAGTAGTGACGGCAGAAGTTCCGGCCCGCACATACCGTCACCGCCCATCAGTTTGGACGATATGCCAAGTGCCTTCATCTGCTTCAGCATGGGTGCTGCGGTGGTTCCCATGCCGCCCAAAAAAATCACGTCCGGACTGTATTTTTTTATGTTGGTCAGTATCGCGTTGAAGTCTATGGCCTTATCGGTGGTCTGTTCCCTGGCGACGATACTGGCGCCGGAGGAGGTTGCATTAACCGTTTTAATAAACTGCATGGCAACACCCTGGCCATAGGCGGTCGCATCATCAATGACTGCGATCTTTTTTGCACCGGCCTTGTCCACGGCATAGCGACCCAGCGCACTACCGAGCTGATCGTCATTCGGACACATGCGAAAAGCGGTGCTGTAACCCTGGCGGGTGAATTTCGGGTTGGTGGTAAACGGGGAAATCTGTACTATGCCGGCCTGATAATAGATCTTGGCTGCCGGAATCGTGGTCCCGGAGGTAAGATGCCCGACTACCGCATTGACGTTGGCGTCCACCAGTGCCTGCGCGGCTGAGGTGGCCTGTCTCGGATCGCCGGCATCATCCTGTGTCACCAGTTCTATCTGATATTTCCTGCCTGCGATTACAATACCACGCGCATTCAGATCCTCAGCGGCCATTTGCGCACCGTTCTGGGCATCCTTGCCATTGAGTGCCGACGGTCCGGTCAGTGGTCCGACGACACCGATCCTGATTTTTAAATCGGCTGCCAGAAGCGCCTGTCCGGGCAGCAGCGTCATGGCACCGAGCATCAGGCAGAGCAGTGAAAGAAAAAACTGTCGGGTCAGTTCTGCATAAATTTTCATTAATGGATTCCTTTCCGGTATCGCCGCCCAGAGTGGGTAGGCCCAGCAGCATGGTACCGTTATTTTTAACCGGGATTCGTGTAATATTTAAAAACAGCAAAAATCACGAATAAAATGCGGCATGAAAACTGAATTTATTGATATCCGGACCCCGGCGGGTGTGTGCGATGCGTTCATTGCGTATCCGGACAACGGCACCTATCCGGCCGTTATCCTGTTCATGGATGCGTTTGGCCTGCGTCCCGGCCTGTATGACATGGCGCGGAAACTGGCCTCACACGGCTATTATGTTCTGCTACCCAACCTGTTCTACCGCATCAGGAAAGCACCTGTTCTTGATGTCGCATTTCCACTCAGGGCAGACGCCATGCCGGACGCCATCCAGGCCATCAGGGCGCTACTGGCCGATTACAAACCTGACCTTGCCATGCAGGATGCGGATGCCTTTCTGGCGTTTTTATCAACACAGCCGCGTGTCCGGCAAGGGCAGATCGGCACGACCGGTTATTGCATGGGTGGTGCGCTGTCTCTGCGTGTCGCAGCACGGCATCCCGAAGCGGTTGGCGCCGTGGCGAGTTTTCATGCCGGCAATCTGGCGACCGACGGTGCGGAAAGTCCCCATTTACTGCTGGACAGGATACAGGGGGAAATTTATGTTGCGCACGCCGATAATGACACATCAATGCCGCCTGAACAGATAGAGCGGTTTGACGCTGCATTAAAGTCCGTTGCTGTTGCTCATGCGTCCGAGCTCTATGCCGGTGCTGCCCATGGCTTTACCATGGCCGACTTACCCGCCTATGACGGCGCCGCACTGGCCCGGCACTGGGAAAATCTGCTTGCCCTGCTTGGTCGCAATCTGCAAGCGGAGAATTAGGCCTGCCGGATACGGGGGGTCCCGCGCGGTTTTAGATCAGTCCGAGATCCCTGCCCCGGACACCGGCAAACACACCATCCAGCTGGCTGGATGACAGGCCGTACATGCGCGAAAACAGGCCGCCCAGCGTGCTGCGGTATTCATTTAATACCGGGAAGTCGCGGTTTTGAAACAGGGTTCGTTGCTCCACCGCGATCTGTTCACCGACCACTTTTCCACCACGCAGCGCGCCGCCCAATACCCAGTACACCGATCCATGGCCGTGATCCGTACCGCGGTTACCGTTTTCGCGGAAGGTACGGCCGAATTCACTCACCACTACCACCACGGTATTATTCCATGCACTTCCCATTTCACTGGCAAATGCAGCCAGGCCATCGCCGAGCTCCCTCAATTTTGTCGACAGGTTGCCATTGGCATTGCCCTGGTTGACATGGGTGTCCCACCCGCCGACATCAACAAAACCGAGCGCGTATTGCTGTTGCATCAGCTTGCCGATCCGGCGTGCCTCGAGGCCGAACCCTTTGGTACTGATGGCGTTGCGATTTCCGTCTGTCATTTCCCGGTATTTGTCTTCGGTCTGCATTTCGGTCATTTGCTGGTTCACCTGATCGCGGGTGGCAAATCCTTCGTCGACCTGTTTGGCCAACGCCTGACCCTGATACATGCTGGCAATCAGCTGGCTCTGACGCGCATCGACGCCCGGTTTGCCGACATTTTTCACGCCGGTGTTGGCGATCTGCATACTGCCCTGCATGATCAGCGGAAGCTGATCCGTAAATGACATGGCCGGAAAATTATTGCTGTCCTTGTTCAACACGCCAGCCAGCCGGTTCAGAAAGCCGCTACCCAGATCGCGATGTCCCTGTAATGGCTGACCCAGCTCGATACTGTCCTGGGTTTCGAAATGACTGCGACTCAGGTCATCGGTACCGGAAAAGGGAATAAAAACCGCCTGGCCTTTGGTATACAGCGGATAAATGTTGTCCCGCAAGGCAGGATGCAAACCCCAGTCACTGTTCAAACTGATGGCTGAATTCTGGTCGGCGCCAGTCCGGTTAATGCCGATATTGGGGCGCACCTCTGCGTAATAGGTACTTGACATCGGTATCAGCAGGCTGGCCGCATCATAGCCGCCGCGCAGAAAGACAAACAGAAAGCGCGGCTGCAGGGTCTGCGCTGCCAATAGCCGTGTGCTCAAAACAGGCAGCGTCGTGGCTGCCATAGCTTGCAAAAAGTGTCTGCGATTCATGATTTACCTTACCATCATTTCAGGTGAAGCCAATAACAATGTATTCCACTCTTGCGGGCTCGCGGCCTGTTCCAGACTTTTTAACGAGTTGGGACTCAGCATCGATTGCAGATAGGTGAAATACAGCACATTACTTAACTGCGGAAAACCGGGCAGGTCGGTGCCATTTTCTGTTCTGAACAATCCGGCACTACCATTCCCGATCGCTTTGGCGATTTCAAAGCGCGTTGTCATTTGTCCCGGACTGTCCCATGCCGTGGACGTCAGCGGGTAGCCGTCCGGTGTCAGTTTGCCATAGCGCGGCTGACCCAGGCGCGCCATCCAGCTGATCACCGGATTGGTATTTAAAATCGGTTTGTCATCGTACGCCAGCCGGAGTGCGGAAAACACATAATGTTGCGGATCCTTGAATTGATGACCGAGTGAAGCGGTAAACTCGGTGGTGGCAAACAGGGTGTTCAGTACCGCTCTTATATCGCCATCGGTCGACGAAAAAGTTGCCGCCATTTTATTGACCAGTTCCGGTGAGGGGCTATCACCAACAAAAAACAGGGCGAGTTTCCTGCTTACAAAATGCGCTGTGGCCGGACTGCGTGCCAGCAGGTCGATCGCCTCGTCCAGTTCACCCAACCCGCGTCCGCGAATGACATGTCCCAAAAACTGTTTGTCACCGTAATCATGTCGTTTCGGGTTAAATTCAAAGGCCCCGCTGCGCACATACTGGCTCTGCAGATTTCCCAGTCTCGGCGGTGATTCGCGTTTGAAATTAAATCCCACACCGGTCAGGATCCGCGCCAGTTCCTGCACGTCTTTCTGCGTGTAACCGCCATCGACACCCATGCTGTGCAGTTCCATTATCTCACGTGCATAGTTTTCATTCGGGTGATTAACCGCGTTCTGTTCGTTATCCAGATAACGCAGCATGGCCGGATGGTGCGAGGTGGCAAGCAGCAGCTCCCGGAAGTGCCCTAATACATGCGGACGGATGGCCTGTTCTTCATAATCGCCCAGCATGATACGAATGTTTGCCTTGCCCTGAAATACATTGAAGTGGTTAAACCAGAACCAGCAAAGTTGTTCCTGCAACTGTTGTGGAGAATACAGGGCCCGCAAAATTGCCCGGCTTTGCGCTTCTCTGTCGAGACGGTTCAGTTCCTGCTGATATTGCTTGCGCCTGTCATCGCTGGCATCCTTCCCTTCCGACGACTGTCTCAATTGCTCCAGTTCTGTGGCAATCTCCATCAGGCTTTTCTGGCTGATGGTCATGCCCGCGATCTGCTCCCTGACCAGCTGCGGCATATCGGGGACGTTGGTCATCGGTGCCAGCTGTAACTGCTGTTGCAGATATTTTGCGGCTCCCAACTGGTGCACCTGCATCGCCGTGCTGGTGTTTATACCCCAACTCAGGCGCTCCACCAGCAATTCGGGCATGGGATAGGCGACCTGTGCATTGTCATTTGGCCTGTTTTGCGGGGTCGCGGTCGTGGTCTGCGCGCTGGTGCACGATACCATCATTGGAAGTAAGCACCCACCAAACGCCGCTAATAACCGGCGCCGGGTTGAAGAGAATAAAAGTTGCATGAATGCTTTCTCAATTTAACAATCAAATTTTCCATGGCAGGTGTCTGTCGCAGTTCAATATCAACGGCATTTGACTGATCGTGGTTGACATTCCTTTTTGCCATGCCAAATTAACCATTTTTCCAGACGTTGACACTTTCGAAATTTGTCATGTAAGCCTGCATTAATCACTATTTATGAGGGTATTAATCCTCTCTAGAATCAACGCCATTGGTACTTGCCCGGAATTGTTCGCGTTTTTCGCTGCAGTGAATTCCCTGAACAGTACTCTTCAAAATTAAAAGGAGATACCCATGAATCAAACCGATCAGCAACATCTGACGCCCGCCCGGGAGGACGCAGCCTGGTTAGACCCTCACTGGATGGCCTACACCGGTAACCGGAACTTCAAGGCTAATCCACGCATGATAGTGGGTGCCAGGGGAAATTACTATTACGATTCGAAGGGTAAGAAAATTCTTGATGGACTGTCGGGCCTGTGGTGCTGCGGCCTGGGTCATGGACGTACCGAAATTACCGAGGCAGCAAGCCGTCAGTTGGCGACACTGGACTATTCACCCGCATTCCAGTTCGGGCATCCGCTTTCATTTGAGCTGGCGAACCGGATAAAGGAAATTACCCCCGCCGGGCTGGATTACGTATTTTTTACGGGTTCCGGCTCAGAATCGGCCGATACCTCGCTGAAAATGGCGCGTGCTTACTGGCGCGCCAAAGGCCAGGCCAGCAAGACTCTGCTGGTCGGTCGTGAAAAAGGCTACCACGGCGTCAACTTTGGCGGCATTTCGGTCGGCGGTATCGCGGCCAACCGGAAGGTATTTGGCCAGGGCGTCAGCGCTGATCATTTACCTCATACCATGCTGGCAAAAAATGCCTTCACACGCGGACAGCCGGAAGAAGGTGTTGAACTGGCCAATGAATTACTGAACATCATTACGCTGCATGACGCGTCCAACATAGCCGCCGTGATTGTTGAACCGTTTTCAGGTTCGGCCGGCGTGATCGTTCCTCCCAAAGGTTATCTGAAACGTCTGCGGGAAATCTGCGACCAGCACAATATTTTATTGATTTTTGATGAAGTCATCAGCGCGTTTGGCCGTGTCGGTGCCTACACCGCAGCGGAAAAATTTGACGTTGTCCCGGATATGCTCAATTTTGCCAAACAGATTACCAACGGTGCCCAGCCGTTAGGTGGCGTGATTGCGAAAAAAGAAATCTACGATCTGTTCATGCAGCAGGGTGGTCCTGAGTATATGCTGGAATTTCCTCATGGCTATACCTACTCGGCACATCCTGTCGGGTGCGCGGTCGGTCTGGCCACACTGAAATTGCTGGAACAGGAAAATGCACTGGCACGGGTCAACGAACTGGCGCCTTATTTTGAAAACGCCATGCATAGCCTGAAAGGTGCCAAACATCTTACCGATATCCGCAATTGCGGGTTGGCTGCCGGATTCACGTTCGCTGCTGTCCCGGGCGAACCCGCTAAACGTCCTTATGAAATTGCCATGCGGTGTCTGGAAAAGGGCTTCTACGTTCGTTACGGTGGCGACACAATTCAGATTGCACCCCCATTCACCATTGAAAAATCGGAAATTGACAGCCTGGTGAATGCCCTGGGTGAATCAATTAACGCCACGGCCTGATTGCGCCGTCAAACCGCAAGACTATAAGGAATCCTCATGTCATCCTCACATAAAGTTGGTCACCTGATTAACGGCGAAGTTGTCATTTCCGGGAGCCGTTCGCAACCGGTCTACAACCCGGCCACGGGTGAAGCAACCAAACAGGTTATGCTGGCCGATCAGGCCACCATGGAAGCTGCCATCGCTTCGGCACACGCCGCCTTTCCGGCCTGGCGCAATACGCCCGCATTAAAACGGGCGCAGGTCATGGGTCGTTTCAAGGTGCTGCTCGAACAGAACGCCGATAAAATCTGCCAGCTGATTACCGATGAACATGGAAAAGTCCTCAACGATGCTCAGGGTGAACTGCAACGCGGTATTGAAAACGTTGAATACGCGAGCTACGCACCGGAGTTGCTCAAAGGCGAGCACAGCAAGAATGTCGGTCCGTCCATTGACAGCTGGAGTGAATTTCAGCCCCTGGGTGTGACAGCAGGTATTACACCTTTCAATTTTCCCGCCATGGTACCCCTGTGGATGTGGCCCATGGCCGTCGCCTGCGGTAACTGTTTCATACTGAAACCCTCGGAACGGGACCCTTCATCAACCCTGTTCATTGCGCAGCTGGCATTAGAAGCCGGATTACCCAAAGGCGTGCTAAATGTGGTCAATGGTGACAAGGAGGCTGTCGATGCCCTGCTGAAAGATCCGCGCATTCAGGCCGTCAGCTTTGTCGGCTCAACACCGATCGCCGAATATATCTACAACACGGGCTGTGCGCACGGCAAGCGCGTGCAGGCGCTGGGCGGCGCAAAAAATCATGCCGTGGTGATGCCGGATGCAGATATTGCCAATGCGGTGTCGGCTTTAATGGGTGCCGCATTCGGCTCCTGTGGCGAACGCTGCATGGCAATTCCGCTGGTCGTCGCTGTCGGTAATGACACAGCTGACGCATTAATTGCCGGTCTCAAAGCTGAAATCGCCAAAATGAAAGTCGGTCCTGGCACCGACATCC
>CAITOF010000048.1 GCA_903893945.1 uncultured Oxalobacteraceae bacterium
CATGACCTACCTCCTCAATATTGGCTCTGAGCCTTTGGTTCTTCGGACCTCTAGCTTAATCCACGTCGCTTGAGGTACGGTAGGTCAATACATTCTGTCTAGGGGGACGCCGAGTCTGGCACGTAAGTGCCTTCAACTTCAAATAATTGTTCACTTTTAATTTAACGCCGAAAGCGCTGTCGCGCAGACTCGGTGCCCCCCCTGGATCCCCCGCCTTCGCGGAGGATGACGACTAATTACGACTGCCTCTCCAGGGCAGAGACCGTGGCAAAACGCACCACCATCCTGTCTTCATTTTTTTGCAACTACAGTAAGCTTCGGTGATTGAAAATTGTCTGACTCCTGTGTAAATAAAATGACCCATCAGGACTTTGGAGCGGGGACCTGGGTTGAATGGAAAAAACGAATACGCCATGCGCCTTCGCGATACTCAAGAAAGGCCGACTCTAACCATTCAGCGGGTGTCTTACCGGATGCAGATTCAACCGAGCCCCGGTTGGTATAGGTCAGCCATGCCTGATTGCATGAGATATGGACCTCAGGATCGGGGACAGTCCATTCAAATTTCAAACCCTGCCCGTGCAACATTTTAATGAGCCCAACGAGGGATTCCGCCGTGAAGCGAGTCCCGGTATCGAACGCATAGTAATCTGGGGTTACCTGAGCCTGAAATAATGCCAGATCGTCTTTTTGGAGCGCCGCATACATCTGGCGCACCACGGCAACCACTTCTTGCGGCGCCTGTGACGCGGGGGCGCATTTCGGGCCTTCTGCCCAGGAACTCGAAACAATCCCAAGGAAAAATCCCGTCACCAAAACGATTTTACGAGAAGCGACTACAATTGCAGATTCAAATTTTATTGGCCTAGTCATTATTTCACCCCTGAATTTAATTTGATTTTTGTAACCCGATTCACACAAGCTCCATCGCTTTAAGCCCATGTAACTCATACTGGCGACTGGCAAAGTAATGGTTGGCCAGCACAGTTTCTCACATTCCTGCGTCAAGATAGCGTATCTTATGCAAAAAACACCAATGACAAATACCGTCGATAGGACAGGCTGCAGGGGCATGCAACCACTGACGCGGTGCTTTGTATTTGCAAAAAAACATCTTTTAGGCGACTATACGGCTACCACAAATCTGTAAGTACCCAAATTCTCCCTGAATGGGCTTTTGAATCAATCACACCATGAATCCATGAGCAAATTAGCGTCCCTGTTATGCCTGTCTGTATTAATCAGTATCACTGTGCCGGCGTCGGCCAGCGTGAAGTTTGTCGAGAACACCCTTGCTGTCGACGGCCCTACCGGCGTGTTGACTGGCTACTTTCGCCAGCCCGACGCGCTCAGCTCGACGCCTGTCGTCATCATCGTACCCGGCTCGGGACCGACCGATCACAATGGAAACAGCCCTTCAGGGCTCAATGCATCCAGTTATTCGTATCTGGCTGCAGGGCTTGCTGAGGCGGGCATAGCATCGATCCGGATCGATAAACGAGGCATGTTTGCCAGCGCAGGTGCCGCAACCAATCCGAACGCAGTCACTATCGGCGATTACGCTGACGACCTGAATGCCTGGATCAATCAGGCGACCAGGCAGAGCCACAATCACTGTGCCTGGGTTTTGGGCCACAGTGAGGGTGCACTGGTAGCCGAAGTGGCGGCTGCAAAAAATCAGAACATTTGTGGATTGATTCTGGTTGCCGGTGCGGGACGGCGGCTGGGGGATGTGCTGCGCGACCAGCTCAGATCGAACCCGGCAAACCAGACCCTGTTGCCGCAGGCATTTGACGCAATACAAAAAATGGAGGCTGGCCAGCGTGTTGACACCACCGGATTTCACCCGGCACTGGGCAAACTTTTTCGACCGGAAGTGCAAGGTTTTCTGATAAGTGAATTGGCGTTGGACCCCGGTGAGCTACTGAGAGCTTGCAAGTTACCGGTACTTATCATCCAGGGAACCAATGACCTGCAGATTGGCATACAGGACGCCGAGTTGCTCAAGAAAGCCGATCCGCAGGCACGGCTTGAACTGATCGATGGTATGAATCACGTTTTGAAGACAGTGCCAGACGCCAATAGGGCCGCAAATTTTGCCAGCTATTCGGATCCGACGTTACCGTTAGCTGAAAAATTGCTGCCGATAATCTCGTCGTTTATAAACGGGTATTCGGCGGGTTCAAAGTAAGCATCGCGTTGCCGGGCAAGATTTTAAATCCGCAAAGGAATCAGCGCGCACTCACGATAATCAACACCGCATCCATTATTCAGGCTGGCAGTGGCTACCAGTGCGACCTGGTGCTGATTACTCGTGGTGTTTCTGTATGCGCTTGAATAACTGGTCCGGGCGGATCGAATCATAATCTTCAAACGGCTGATGTATCCACGGGTTGGTATGCAAATACACCACGCTGAAGTCCGGAATCACGACAGAACATTCCTTGTGCCAGATTACCGCTGATTTGACTTCGGTAATGGACGGATAATGTTTGCTCAGATGTTCAACGACTTTTTGCAAGGTCACACCGGTGTCCACCAGATCATCGACCACCAGTACGCGCCCGCCCAACGTGCCGTTGGTAATGGTGATGTGTTTTGCGATATCCAGATCGCCCTGCTGGGTTCCTGCTTCAGCACGGTACGAACTTGTCGAGAGTATGGCGAGTGGCACATTAAAAATCCGCGACAGCATATCGCCCGGCCGCAAACCGCCGCGCGCCAGGCATAAAATCTGGTCAAACTCCCAGCCGGATTCATAGACCAGCAGCGCCAATTTTTCAACGTGCAGGTGGTATTCGTTCCAGCCTACCCAGAGGTGTTGATCCGTTGATTCAGGTAATGACATAGACTGGCTCAGGCAAAGGGATGACGTAACACGATGGTTTCCAGGCGATCAGGACCGGTCGACACCATGTCGATAGGGACACCTACCAGCTCTTCAATACGCTTGATATAGTTACGCGCATTCTGGGGCAAGGCTTCCATCGATTTGGCACCGACGGTACTTTCGACCCAACCGGGCAAGGTTTCGTAAACCGGCACGCAATGCGACGCCTGCTCGGCTCCGCTTGGGAAAATGTCGACAGGTTTGCCATCGACCAAATAACCGGTACAGATCTGCAATGTGTCGATGCCATCCAGCACATCTAGCTTGGTCAGACACATTCCCGAAACACCGTTTATCTGCACAGAGCGCTTCAGCAGCGCCGCATCAAACCAGCCGCAGCGTCGTGCCCGGCCCGTCACTGTTCCAAATTCGCAGCCAACCGCCGACAAGTGCTTACCGACGCCGTGTTCTGTGGTCAGTTCGGAAGGAAACGGTCCTGATCCGACCCGCGTCGTATACGCCTTGGTGATTCCCAGAACATAGTGCAGCATACTGGGACCGACGCCGGAACCGGCCGCCGCATTACCGGCAACGCAGTTACTGGAGGTCACGTAGGGATAGGTACCATGATCGACATCCAGCAAACTTCCCTGTGCGCCTTCAAACAACAGTCGGGCGCCATTCTTGTAAGCCGAATACAGGGCCGAGGATACATCAGTGACCATGTGTCTGATTCTGGGTACCTGGGCCAGGGTGTCGTCCAGGGTTTTCTGGAAATCCACCGCCGGGGCTTTCAGATACTGGGTCAGGACAAAATTATGATAGTCCAGATTTTCCTTGAGCTTTTCGGCAAAACGTTCCGGGTACAACAGATCATCGACACGGATGGCACGACGCGCGACTTTGTCTTCATAAGCCGGACCGATTCCTTTTCCGGTGGTGCCGATTTTAGCGGTTCCACGAGCGACTTCACGGGCGGAATCCAGCGCCGTGTGATACGGCAGGATAACCGGACACGCTTCAGATATTTTCAGACGCGATTCAACTTCAACGCCATTGGCCTGCAACTTGTCAATTTCACGTAACACATCCGGCACCGACAGAACCACGCCGTTACCGATATAACAGGCCACGCCTGCGCGCATGATTCCGGACGGAATCAGTTGCAGTGCTGTTTTCTGTCCGCCGATAACCAGAGTGTGTCCAGCATTATGTCCACCCTGAAAACGAACCACGCCCTGGGCATGATCGGTCAGCCAGTCGACGATTTTTCCCTTGCCCTCGTCACCCCATTGAGTGCCGATGACGACGACATTTTTTGCAGTATTCTTTTGTGACATCGCTTAACCTAACGTTTAAGTATCCAACTTCCATCTTCAAAAACGACCGCGCGATTGCAGTCGAATTCATCTAATTCATTTTTGTGGCCCGGCAGACTTTGAATGACAATTTCCCCTTGTCCACGCAACTGGGCAATTTTTTCCCGCAATGCCGGATCAACACCCCAGGGCGCCATAATGGCATTCTTGCGCCCGGCACCCGGCAATAAACGCGCCAATTCCCGCAGATCCAGCGAAAAACCGGTCGCGGGTCGTGCTCTCCCGAATGCTTCGCCGACATGATCATAGCGTCCGCCACGCGCAACCGCATTGGGCAGACCTTCTACATAAGCCGCAAAAGTCACTCCGCTATGATAATGAAGTCCACGCAAATCTGCTAAATCTATTGTTACTTGTGCACCACTTTGCGCCGGAACTAATGACGCCAGCAGCGCCAGTTCATTCAAAGCGCTATCAATCTCAGGCAGTTTAGGCAAAATTTTTCTGGCTTGCTCTAAAACCTGCACGTCACCGTATAAATTTGGCAAGGCCAGCAACGCCTGTCGGGTCGTGGTCTGGAAATTGACTGAAATTTCCTTGAGACCCGGCACATCTTTGGTTTCCAGTAATTCATATAACGCCATTTCGGATAGCTTGGCAACGGGATCCTGCGCCAGGATGGCGTGCAACACGCCGACATGGCATAAATCCAGCCTGACTTTAGGCATTCCAGCCAGTGACAGGGTCGCCAGCAGCAGTTCCTGAATTTCAGCGTCCGCCTCCAGTCCGGCGTGTCCGTAAATTTCAGCGCCGATCTGGAACGGTTCACGGGTCGCGTGCAAACCGGACGGTCGCGTCAGCAGGATACTTCCGGCATAACAGAGACGCGTAACCGAGGTCCGGTTAAGCAGGTGGGCATCAATACGCGCGACCTGCGTTGTCATGTCGGCACGAACACCGAGCATGCGTCCTGAAATCTGGTCGACCAGTTTGAATGTCAGCAAATCCAGGTCCTGACCGGCGCCCGAGAGCAGCGATTCCAGATATTCCAGCATCGGTGGCATGACAAGTTCATAGCCATATAACCGGAAATGATCAAGCAGGCGGCGACGCAACTCTTCGATTTTACGTGCCTCGGAAGGCAGAACATCAGCGATATTTTCAGGGAGAAGCCAATTGGGCATGATAGGCCATATACACACAAAACAAGCCCGAAGTCTTACCGTCCGGGCTTGTTGATCATTAAAAAACGTCGCACTGCGACTTACTGTCAGTCAGACTGAATCAGGATTATTTACCCTGTCCCGGCGCCTTGAAATACTTGAAGAATTCCGAATTCGGATCAACGACCAACACATCATTCCTGCTCTTGAAGCTGGCACGGTAAGCTTCCAGACTGCGATAAAACTTATAAAATTCCGGATTCTGTCCAAAGGCCTGCGCATAGATCCGGCTGGCCTTCGCGTCGCCGTCACCGCGCACTTTTTCAGAATCACGATAAGCTTCAGCCAGAATCACGGTGCTCTGTTTGTCGGCATCGGCACGAATTTTTTCCGATTCGGCGTAACCGGTGGATCGCAATTCATTGGCAACCCGGGTTCGTTCCGCTTTCATGCGGTCGTATACCGAGTTATTGATCTGTTCCACATAATCGACGCGTTTCAACCGCACATCAATTATTTCAACACCAATCTGTTTTGCTTCTTCTGACACTTTGGTGCGCAGTGCATCCATGACTTTACTGCGCTCACCGGAGATGACGTCACGTACAGTGCGCTTGGTGATTTCATCGTTCAGGGCTGCCTTGACGATCTGGTTCATGCGGTCTTTTGCGCGCTGCTCATCACCGCCGAAACTGATGTAATACAATTTGGGATCAGTGATATGCCATTTCACAAATGAATCCACCAGAATATTTTTCTTCTCAGCGGTAATAAAACGATCGGCCTCGGGCGAATCAATCGTCAGAATGCGCTTATCCAGGAACACAACGTTTTGAAAGGGGGGTGGCAATTTGAAATGCAGGCCCGGTTCACTGATGATGGTCTTCATTTCACCGATAGCAAAAACAATTGCGAAATGACGCTGATCCACGACAAATACTGTCGATGACAGGATCAGCAGCGCAATGACCGTGGCAATGACGGTCGAAATCAACTTGTTCATTATCGTGCCTCCCTTTCACGCGAGTGATCTCGTGAACGTGACGGGTCGTTCGCCGTCGTAACTTCGGGCGCGGGCGGAATGCCCACCGCTTTTGGCGCCTGCGACGGATCGGGGCTGATGGTCTGTCCGATCAGTTTATCCAAAGGCAGATAAATCATGTTGTTACCGTTTTTGGTATCAATCATCATTTTTGTCGTGCTGGTGAATATCTGCTGCATCGTTTCAAAATACATCCGATCGCGGGTGACCGCGGGGGCTTTCTGGTATTCATCCAGCACCTGCTTGAAGCGCGAAGCGTTACCTTCGGCGTTGGCGATCACGCGCGCCTGATAGGCCTGCGACTCTTCCTGCAGACGCGCAGCGGCTCCGCGCGCTTTCGGTATGACATCGTTTGCGTAGGCCTGTCCTTCATTCTTCTGGCGTTCCCTGTCCTGTCCGGCCTTTACCGCGTCATCAAATGCGGCCTGTACCTGCTCGGGAGGCTGCACGCCCTGCATGGTGACATTGGTAACCTGCACGCCGGAATGATAGCGATCAAGTATCTGCTGCATTAACTGGTTGACGTCAAACGCCACTTTTTCGCGCCCTTCATACAGAACGAAATCCATTTTGTTGCGCCCTACCACTTCACGTATCGCCGTTTCGGCGACCTGCTTTACCGTGCTTTCCTGTTCGCGGTTACTGAAAATCCAGTCGGAGGCACTTTTCAATTTGTACTGAACAGCAAACTGGATATCGATAATATTTTCATCGTCGGTCAGCATTAATGCTTCTTTGGGCTGCTTGTTCTTTACGTTGCCCTGATAACCGACTTCCACCGTCCGCACCTGGGAGATATTGACAATCTCATGACTTTGAATCGGATACGGGAAGCGCCAGTTAAAACCGGAGGTCGTATCGTGACTGTATTTCCCGAACGTCAGTACCACACCGGTCTGGCCTTCCTGGACCACAAAACTGCCACTCACCAACCAGAGAAAAACCAGAATGACGACGATCAGTCCGGCACCGTATTTTGCACCGTTGGAATCTGCAGACGGTCCGCCGTGACCACCACCAGCACCTTTGCCGCCAAACATGGCATTCAGTTTCTGGTTGAAATCGCGCCATAAATCTTCAAGATCCGGCGGGCCATTGGGTGTTGACTGTTTTTTGCCTTCATTATCGCTTCCCGAATTGCGCCCCCATTTGGGGTCATTAAGGGAGAAAATTGCACCCATTTTTTTTAGAATTGAAACAGCCATTCTGCAATCATCCGATTAAGTTAGAGGTAATTTGACCAAATTGTCTGACTATGACTTATCTGCCCATCACAAATCTGCATGTGATTTATCATCTGCGACCTGTTCGTCGGTCAGGCCCGGCGTTACCAGTGCCGCGCCAAACCCGAGCTGCCCGGCCAATTCACCCAATGCGAGACGCAATTCATGAAGGCCTTGCCCGGTTTTCGCGCTTAAAAAAATCCGCTGTATTTTATCATACTCATCACGCTCAATTCCCGGCGCCAGGTCAGCCATATCAATCTTATTCCATAACAGTAACTGCGGAATACCGTCAGCACCGATTTCTTCCAATACCTGATTGACCTGCTGAATCTGATCCAGCCTGGTCGGACTTGACGCGTCGACAACATGTAACAGGAGATCGGCATGGATAGTTTCTTCCAGGGTAGCGCGAAACGCGGCCACCAGTTGATGTGGCAATTCACGAATAAACCCGACCGTGTCTGAAACAACAATTTGCCCGACATCGCCCAGATAAACCCGCCGCGAGGTTGTATCGAGGGTGGCAAACAGTTGGTCCGCCGTATAGGTGCCCGCCTTCGTCAATACATTGAACAGCGTTGATTTGCCCGCGTTGGTATAACCCACCAGCGATACCGAAAAAACCCGGCTTCTTCCTCTGGCACGCCGCTGGGTCTCGCGCTGTTTCTGCAATTTGATGAGCTTGTCTTTTAACATCTTGACCCGGTCACCCAATAATCGCCGATCCGTTTCCAGCTGGGTTTCACCGGGACCTCTCAGGCCGATACCCCCTTTTTGCCGCTCCAGATGGGTCCAGCCGCGTATCAGTCGGGTTGATAAATGTTGCAACTGAGCAAGCTCAACCTGGACCTTACCTTCATGACTTTTGGCGCGCTGGGCAAATATATCAAGAATCAGACTTGTTCTGTCCAGTACGCGCACCTGAATATGCTTTTCCAGATTACGTTGCTGGGCAGGACTTAAAGCATGGTTGAAAATGACAACTTCTATTTGATGATCAGTGACGGCGTCTTTTATTTCCTGCGCTTTGCCGCTGCCTACGAATAAGGCCGGGTCGGGACTTGACCGCTTGCAGGTAATAGTGGAAATGGGTCTGACGCCAGCAGAAAGGGCCAACAGGGACAGCTCTTCCAAACTCGAGTGAAAGTCCGACTTGCCAAAATCCACACCGACCAGAATGACGCGGACCGCAGACTCGATCTCTTTATTCAGACTCTGGCTCCGCAGGTAAATTCACCGCTCTTGCTGGTACTACCGTCGAAATAGCGTGCTTATAGACCATCTGGGTCACCGTATTACGCAGCAAAACAACATATTGGTCGAACGATTCAACATGGCCCTGTAATTTGATGCCATTAACAAGATAAATTGAGACAGGTATATGCTCTTTACGTAAGGCGTTTAAGAATGGGTCTTGTAACAATTGCCCTTTGTTGCTCATAGCAGCTCCATAATGTTGTTGTCGTGCCGAGATGAGGACATTATGGCATTTTTCAATACCTGTCCAAAAAACTACATCGCTTAGTATATACGAGCACGACGCCCATATTCCACAATAAAGTTAAATTTATGCTTATTTTTCTGATTTCGAATAGGGATTTTTACTCGATTTCATTTCTATGCGTAAAGGTGTCCCCACTAATGAGAAAGTTTCCCTGAAATGTTTTTCCAGGTAACGTTTGTACACATCGCCGACTGACTCCAGCGCATTTCCATGGATCACAATAATGGGTGGATTCTGACCACCCTGATGCGCATAGCGTAATTTGGGTCGTATCGATCCTTTGCGTTTGGGCTGCTGGTGTTCGACGGCCTCGATCAGGGCACGGGTTAATTTCGGCGTGGACAGATTTGCCGTTGCTGCCGCATAAGCCTGATTCACCGATTTCATCATCAAGGCAATGCCGGTGGATTTAAGTGCTGATATGAAATGAAATTTGGCGAAGGATAAAAATCCGAGTTTGCGCTCGATATCGCTTTTGATTTCATCGCGCCGATCACTCTGCAGACCATCCCATTTGTTCACGCCGACAACCAGGGCTCGCCCCGACTCCAGAATGAAACCGGCGATGTGCGCATCCTGTTCGGATATATCCTGTTGCGCATCGAGTAACAGCAGAACAACATTGGCTTCCGATATCGATTGTAACGTTTTGACAACGGAGAATTTTTCTATCGCTTCAAAAACTTTACCCCGACGACGAATTCCGGCGGTATCGATCAGGGTATATTGCTGTCCGTCGCGCTCAAAGGCTATTTCTATCGAATCTCGCGTGGTCCCGGGCATGTCAAATGCGATCACGCGGTCTTCACCAAGCAGGGTATTTACCAGGGTTGATTTGCCGACATTCGGCCGTCCAACGATGGCCAGCTTGATTCCATGGTCTTTCGCTTCGGGTTCATCGTCACCATGGCGTTCGGCCAACGCCATATCGAGTGCTTCACTGACCAGATCCGCCACACCGTCGCCGTGTGCCGCCGAGATGACGTATGGATCACCGAGGCCCAATTCATAAAAGTCGGCGGTGACCGAGGTGTATTTCATACCCTCGGCCTTATTCACCACCAGCATCACGGAACGACCCGATTTGCGCAGGAAATCAGTAATCGTTTTGTCGTGGGGCGTCAGTCCCTGGCGACCATCGACAATGAAAATGACCACGTCCGCTTCAGCAACGGCCTGCTTGGTCTGCTTGGCCATTTCAAACATGATGCCCTCTTTGGCCACCGGTTCAAATCCGCCCGTATCGATGACCAGAAAAGGCCGTTCGCCAACCCGCCCCTCACCATAATGGCGATCCCGGGTCAAACCCGGCATGTCGGCCACAAGGGCATCACGTGAACGGGTCAGCCGATTAAACAGTGTGGATTTGCCGACATTTGGTCGACCTATAAGTGCGATAACCGGCTTCATGATTCAGTTTCTGGGTTTAATCTATCGCAATCGCGACGATGTCCCCTGCTGTGGTTTGAAAAATAACATGTGAGCCAGCCACAATCGGCGGTGCTACGATAGCCGCACCATCGGTTGATGTTCTGGCCAGGAAAGAACCGTCTTCGCGGGAAAGAAAATGAATATACCCATTGAAGTCACCGACGACCAGCGCCTGGCCGAATGAGATAGGTGCGGAAAGGCGTCGGAAGGCCAGTTTATCATTCTTCCATTCGCTCAGACCGGCACTGCGGCTGAATGCATTGACCGTCCCCTTGTCATCAACGGCAAAAACAAAACGTTCATCCACGCTGACACCCGCGTAGGTGGATAACGACTTACCCCATCGCAAGACACCGGTTTTTACATCAAAGCAGGACACTTTGCCCTGGTAGGCCGATGCACATACGTCGGTACCGACGATGACCGGTATGCCGGAAACGTCTGCGACACGCTCCAGTTCAGTCGCGCCTTTCGGTTCACCGACCGATGCCTCCCAGCGCACGCTGCCGGAAGCCAGACTGATGGCCACCAATTTCCCGCCGGGCAAGCCGACATACAGATTATGATCGAAGATCGCCATACCTATCGCGCTGCGCAAAATCAGGGTGGGCAGGGTACGCTCAACAACCCAGTTGCGCTTGCCGGTCAGTGCATCGTAGGCGGCAATATGGTTGTCCATACTCCGGACCACCACCTGGCCATCGCCCACCACCGGTGACGACAGAATTTCACTGGACGCCTGAACCTTCCAGCGCAATTTACCCGCCATATCATAGGCAAACACCATGCCTTTATCGCCGGCCACCGCCACGGTCGTGTCATCGGCACCGACGCCGGCCGTCAGAGGCAAATCTGCATCCACTTTCCAGAGGGTACGCCCGGTGGCATTGTCGATCCGGACCAGCGTGCCGTTGGCCGAGGCCGTAATAACGCTGTCGGCAGCATACACGGGTGAAAACATGAAATCGCCCGAGGATCCGACACTTTCAGTCCAGACCGTTTTGATTGACATAGTCTGCTTGAAATCGACCAGTGCAGCAGGCGGATTTTTGGGCTCCTTGAACATGGAACATCCCGCCAGCACGACCAGGGTACCCAGACAAATCCATTTCATCGCTTTACGCATATTTTTCTCGTCAATCTGCTTATTTATTTGCGATTGCCGGTGTTGAACCACCGACAGCGTCAAGTTTCAGTTGTACTAATTGGTAGCCGGGATTCTTGTCGGTCATTTTAGCCAATGCTGACTGATAAGCCGCACGCGCCTCATCGATCCTGTTTTGCGCCATAAAAATATCGCCCTGCCTGTCTGCCACAACGCTTGCCAGATCAGCAGGAAAGGCACCGGTCAATAACTTGGCCGCTTCATCGTAGGCCTTTTCATCCAGTAAAATCCCGGAAAGTCTGATTTTGGCCAATGACCTGAATTCGACCGTCTTGCCATTTTCCTGCACCCAGACCAGCTGGCTCTTTGCTGTCTTGAGATCGTTTTCATCAAACACAAACTTTGCCGCCAGCAGTCCTGCCATCTGCGCGTAATCGGTACTGGCGTATTTTTCCTGGACATCTGACGCAGCACGCAATACTTTCGTTTTGTCTTTTTCCTGAACTGCTTTCTGCAGTTCTTCAAACAGCATCGATGCCTGTCCGGATTGTCGTGTCAGGTAAATTCCCCACGCCTTCCATCCGGAAAACGCAGCCAGAACCACAATCATTACCCAGGTAATGAGGTTGCCGTACTGTTTCCACCATGCTTTTAAAGCATCAAGTTGCTCTTGTTCTTCGTGATCGTATGCCATTTTTTATCTACTCTTCTCTGTCTGCTGATATAAATTAATGATGTGTATGATTACAGTTACCCGGGTCATGGTCGTCGCTTCCCGTCATCTGTTCAACCAGGTAATCCACGACGTCCTCAAATGGAACAGCAATCTGGCTGTTTTCCATCCTCTGAGCCGCGTCCGCACTCTCCGACCTCAGTGCCTTGACCATGGCCCTGCCCTGCTTTATTTCATCTTCACCGACGATAATCGCATAACCTGCGCCGCTGGCGTCCGCACGCTTCATCTGCGATTTAAAACTGCCCAATCCCGTCAGCGATGCGCAATGTAGCACAACATCCAGGCCGGCATCACGCAATCTTTCGGCCAGGACGAACGATTGCATCTGTCCCGCATCGCTCTGGTGTACCAGGTACACATCACACTGGTTGGGTGCTAACGCTTCGCCGGACAGTTTCAACAGCTCCAGAATGCGTTCAATGCCCATCGCAAAGCCGCAGGAGGGTGTTTCCTTGCCGCCAAATACCGTGACCAGCGTATCGTAACGACCTCCGGCACAGATGGTGCCCTGGGCGCCCAGGTCGTCAGACACCCACTCAAACACGGTGCGATTGTAATAGTCCAGGCCGCGTACCAGACGGGTATTAATCGTAAACGGGATACTGTTATGGCGCAAAATAGCCTGGACGCGCTCAAAATGCTTCAACGACTCATCGCCCAGATAGTCGATTAACTTCGGTGCCTGGTTGACCAATGCCTGCATCGCCGGATTTTTGGTATCCAGGATGCGCAGCGGGTTGGTGTACAGTCGTCGCTGTGCTTCGTTGTCCAGCTGATCGCGGTGCTGTTCAAAGTAAGCGATCAGGTCAGCGCGGTGTTTCAGACGTTCGTCGGCATCACCGATTGAATTTAATTCAAGCCGGACCTTGTCCAGTCCCAGATCGTCCCACAATCTCTGGCACATCATGATCAGTTCGGCATCAATATCGGGGCCGGCAAATCCCAGCGCCTCGGCTCCGATCTGATAAAACTGGCGATAACGTCCGCGCTGCGGCTTTTCGTGACGGAACATCGGTCCGGTATACCACAGGCGCTTCGGCCCTTCATAAGTCAGATTATGTTCAATGACCGCACGCACCACGCCGGCGGTGTTTTCAGGCCGCAGGGTCAGTTTATCGCCGTTCATTGAATCTTCAAATGAATACATTTCCTTTTCAACGATGTCGGTCACGGACCCGATTCCGCGCGCAAATAACGAGGTCTGCTCAACGATGGGCGTCCTGATCTGCTGAAAACCGTAACTTTTGAAAACCGATTGCGCGGTATTTTCAAACAATTCCCACAAGGGCGCGTCGACAGGAAGTATGTCGTTCATACCTTTTATCGCAGCGATTTTCTCAGCTTTCTTCTCCACACCGGCTTCTGCTTTTTTATTTTCAGACATACTGTTCCACACCTAACCGTAATTGGACTGCACGTATTTCATGACTATATCCTGAAACTCTCTGGCGATATGGTCACCTCGCAAGGTCACTGTTTTGACACCGTCGACAAATACCGGCGCGGCAGGCGATTCGCCTGTTCCTGGCAAACTGATGCCGATATTGGCATGTTTTGATTCACCGGGACCGTTCACGATACAACCCATCACCGCCACATTCATAGCCTCGACACCCGGGTAAGCCGTTTTCCAGACCGGCATCTGCTCACGCAAAAAAGTCTGGATATCGTCGGCCAGCTCCTGAAAGACAGTCGACGTCGTGCGGCCACAGCCCGGACAGGCAATGACCATCGGGGTAAACTTGCGCAGTCCCATGGTCTGCAAAATTTCCTGGCCGACAATAACCTCCCTGCACCGGTCACCGCCCGGTTCCGGAGTCAGGGATATACGAATCGTGTCGCCGATACCTTCCTGTAATAATACGGCCAGCGCGGCGGTCGACGCCACAATCCCTTTACTGCCCATACCCGCTTCTGTCAGCCCGAGATGCAGGGGATAGTCACAACGTTGGGCCAATTCACGATATACCGCGATCAAATCCTGAACGCCCGACACTTTGCACGACAATATGATTTTGTCACCGGCCAGTCCGAGCTGTTCTGCGCGCTGCGCATTTTCCAGCGCAGAGACGATCAATGCTTCATACATGACTGCCTGGGATGACCAGGGCAGCGCCCGCTGTGCGTTTTCATCCATGATGCGTGCCAGCAAACCCTGATCCAGGCTACCCCAATTGACACCAATCCGTACCGGTTTGTCATAACGCGCAGCAATTTCTATCATCTGCGCAAATTGGGTATCGCGTTTTGCACCCTGACCGACATTGCCGGGATTGATCCGGTATTTTGAAAGTGCCTGTGCACATTCGGGAAATTCCTTCAGCAAGGTATGCCCGTTATAATGAAAATCGCCCACCAGGGGCACATCGATATCCATGCGATCCAGATGCTCGCGTATGCCGGGAACCGCTCTGGCCGCTTCCGGCGTGTTCACGGTAATGCGTACCAGCTCAGACCCGGCTCGGGCCAACTCCTTCACCTGTATGGCTGTACCGATGGCATCGACGGTGTCGGTATTGGTCATGGACTGAATGACGACCGGAGCATTGCCGCCAACGATGACTTTTCGCTTGCCATGAACAATTTCAACAGACCGGCAGGGTCGTCTTGTGACGGCACCCAAAGAAACCGGTTCATTTTCGTTTTCTGATTTCATTCGGTCACTTAATACTCACATTGACGACATTGTTTCCTGCCTCGACAGGCAGGTCCAGGTGCTGGCCACGCAGTGTCGCCACCACACCGGGTGCATTTCCGATCACCATCGTCATCGGTTCGTTAACATTGATACTCTCTTCGGTTCCGGCCCGATACAGTTTTGACACGACAAGGGTTCCATTCAGGCGTTTGATCTGTAGCCACGAATCCTGTTTAAAACTGAACGTCAGCGCATTTGCCGGATCGACGCGTGACGAAGGCAGATCCGTTGCCGTTGGATCTGTCGCTGGCGTTTTTGGCGTGGCGGCCGACTTGACCGGGCTGCCCGGGGGCACCAGAAGTACCTTGTCACCCGACGGACCCTGCGCCACCGGTAACACGGCCCTGCTTTCGCTCCTGTTTTCGGACTTTATTTCAGGCTGGGCCGCAGTGTCATTGCCGGTTCGATTTTCTGGCGTGGATTCTGCTACCGGTCCGGCCAGTGCATTTCGATGATCGTCAGCCTGAAGAGCAGAGTTTCCAGCCGATCCATCGGCTCCGGATTCCGGACTTGCGGTCGACATCGGATAAATTTCATTCGCCGCATGCAACAGTTCGGCGCGGTAGACAAAAACGGCCAGCACAAACAGCGCCAACAGGAACCCGGCATACAGCACATAGTGCGATTTATCGCTCTGCTTGTTAATCCACGGCAGGCGGCCGCTGTGAAATGGCGTGTCCAGCTGTGGTCTGTCCACAGGTTTGACAGGCAGCCGTTCAAATTCCCCCTGCAATTCCTCCATCAGGGGGACAGGATCGATTTTCAGAAATTTCGCGTAGGTCCGGACAAAGCCGCGCACCGATAACATGTCAGGAAAAACCGCATAATTACCCGATTCTATCTCCGAAATCTGCCGGGCAGACCACTTTAACTGACTCGCGACCTGATCAACAGACATATCCTGTTTTGCACGTGCCGATGCCAGTTGCTCTCCCACTTTCAGTTTGCGAGTCGACGGTTCAACAGTGCTTTCTGCTGATTCAGAAACGACGGTCAATGTAACCGGGTCAGTCATCGAATGCTCCACGCTGCGACAACGCATCTTCATCCGAATCCGGATAACGACGATGCAGTTGAACCGACAAACTGTCAACGGCGATCGGGTCTTTCAATTTATGGTTGATCCGGATCGCCAGCCAGAGAATTTCCGCCGTATAGGCATCGGTTTTGATCAGTCTGTCTATATAGAACTGGGCACGTTTCCAGTCCTGTTTTTTGTAATTGAGGCGCGCCAGATTTAGATTTGTCGTCGGGTTGCTGGCATCATACCGGATGGACTGTGTAAAATAGGACTCGGCCAGAGCGTCGTCCTTCAATTTCAAACTGCACAGCCCGGCATTGTTCAATGCCTTCACCGGCTGCGTATAGGTCCGGTCCTTGATCACCCTGTCAAACAGCTCCATCGCCATTTTTTCTCTGCCGGTCTGGCACAGGAACCAGCCGTAGTTATTGGTATTATCCAGATTGCCAGGGGCCAGTTTCGACACTTTGATAAAATCCTGTTCAGCCAGGTTATTTTCCTGCATCTGCATGTACACCAACGCACGGACTGCATAGGCATCAGTCAGATTAGGATCGATCGTGATCGCATTATTCAGCTCTTTCAGGGCCGTTGCCAACTGATCCTGCTGAAAATAACTGATCCCCAACTGAAGCCGGATGGCGGCCCGCTTCGGATCATTGCTCTGGACAGCGTTACCACTTTCGGCCGAAGGGGAGACCAGTTTCGGCGCATCATAAGTTGTTTTACACGCCGTCAGCAAACCCAACAAAACCACACACAGACTGAAACACCGAGCGAAATTTCTCATCAAGTTATCTCCACGATACGACCAAAATTGGCACCAAATTTCTTTTGATATTCGACCTGCTTCTGCATTCGTTCATGAACCCGTGTTCTATCCTGCACTTCGCCGGCCAGCTGTCCGCAGGCCGCATCAATATCATCACCCCGGGTCTTGCGTATGGTGGTTACGAGACCCGCCGCGCTGAGCCGTTGCGCAAACGCCTTGATGCGTGCCGTGGCTGACCGTTTCAATCCTGACTCGGGGAACGGATTGAAAGGGATCAGATTGAATTTGCACGGTACGTCGCGTACCAGCTGAATCAGTTCCTGGGCATGCTGGTCCGTGTCATTCACCCCGTCCAGCATACAGTATTCAAACGTGACGAAGTCACGCGGCGCAAATTCCAGGTAGCGCTTGCAGGCAGCCATCAATTCGGACAAAGGGTGTTTTCGGTTCAATGGCACCAGACTGTCCCGCAGGGCATCATTCGAGGCATGCAGTGACACGGCCAGTGCAACGGCACATTCCTGCGACAGTTTATCCATCATGGGCACGACCCCGCTGGTGGACAGGGTTACCCGCCGACGTGACAATCCATACGCATTATCATCCAGCATCAATTTCAGCGCCGTCACGGTCGGCTCAAAATTGAGCAGCGGTTCGCCCATCCCCATCATGACGACGTTGGTAATCTGGCGTTCGCCTTTCTGGCCGGGCGCGATGCCCTGAGTCTTGCGCAATTCAAATTCGGCCATCCACAACTGGCCGATAATTTCCGCCACGGTCAGATTGCGGTTAAAACCCTGCTTACCCGTCGAGCAGAACCTGCAGTTCACCGCACAACCGGCCTGCGTTGAGATACACAGGGTGCCGCGATGTTCTTCAGGAATAAAAACGGTTTCGACAGCGTTACCGTCACCGACATCGAGCAACCATTTACGGGTGCCGTCCGCTGACGTATGGTCGCTGATAACGGCTGGCGAACTCACGGTTGCCCTACCTGCCAGTTTTTCGCGCAGCGATCTGGCAAGATCCGTCATACTGTCAAAGTCACTGACACCCAACTGGTGTATCCAGCGCTGCAACTGTTTTGCACGAAACGGTTTCTCACCCAACTCGCCGCAATAGGCGACCAGTTGAGCCGGATCCAGATCCAGTAAATTAATGAGAGCCGTCATGTGCTTTTATCTGCCAACAATGTCAATCAGCGTGAAAATATGTTCAGCGCCGGGAAAAAATAGGCGATTTCAACAGCCGCTGTTTCTGCTGCATCGGAGCCATGCACCGCGTTGGCATCAATCGAATCAGCGAAATCAGCGCGGATCGTGCCCTTTTCTGCCTTCTTGGGATCGGTTGCGCCCATGATGTTGCGATGAGTTAATATTGCGTTTTCACCTTCCAGCGCGGTCACCATGACAGGACCGGAAATCATGAATGTCACCAGATCATTGAAAAATGGGCGTGCTTTATGCACAGCGTAAAAACCTTCGGCTTCAGCACGGGATAACTGAACCATGCGAGCAGCAACAATTTTCAGGCCTGCCGCTTCAAAGCGGCTGTAAATCTGACCAATTACATTTTTTGCAACGGCATCAGGTTTGATAATAGATAAAGTGCGTTCAATTGCCATACAAAACTCCAATAAAATGAAAGGATTAACGTTAATAAATAAAAAATCACTTAACCCGTGATTTTACCATAGATCTGACAGGTCTTTTCCAATAGGGGGTTGTATCATCGAAAGTCAGTTGATGATTTTTTAACTAAAAAGTTGTTAATTTTCAATTAATTGTGTTTGCGCGGCGATTTTGGCCTGAAAAGAAAAGGTCAGACCGCCACGTCACTGCATATCGTCAATGCAGATGGAGGCGGAAGAATTCGTGCAACCCACGACTGCTGATGATATCCGGGTTGGATAAAGCGGTGCCCGTCAGGGGATGCTTTTTGCTCAACGTCGATTTTAGATAGTAGCCCATATTGATTGCATCACTGAGCAGAAATTTGCCCTGCCCACTATCCAGCAGGACAAATTCCGTCGTGTTGTCGAATACTTGATTGGAAACAATATCGTGCTTGTTGTTGGTCTGGATCGTGATTTCCAGACCCCCGGGCAGGCTGATGTGCCAGTCGTCTGCCAGGGACCATCGCTCCCCGGATCGCTCCTTTTCTCTTAACACGCTCAACAGCCGTTCTGCCTGGTGTTGTTTCAGCGCCAAGTGAAGTAACGAATCGAGTGCCTCATTCTGAATCACCGATGACGGTGTAATTACCGTTTGGGTGGTCGGGTGCCGCGGCGATGTCACATGTAAAGAACGATCAACGGTGGCTTTTTCAAACAGGGTGTAATGCCGCGCAGCATTGCCAGTCGGCGCGTTCTGCAACGCGACCCATTTCTGGCTGCTGCCGGTTTGGCAGCGCTGTCCCGAAACCGGATCGATCTGGCGGGGCATGTGAAATGTCAATCCTGTGTTTTTTCTGTCAAGGAACCACACATCCTCAACACCCGGGTAAAAAAGCCAGCAGATTTTCTCGCAAATGGCCAGGTTGGTCCGATCTGGCAGGATGCTGGATATATCCGCAACAGCAGCGTCTTCAACGACAGTTGTCTGTTCCGCTCCGGTCATGGCGATGCTGGCCATTGCGCTGACCTCGCTGCGCCTTCCCAATACCGTGGATCCACGCGCGATGGCGCAGGCGCTTGCCGTGCCACCTTCGTGCGCACAGGCCTTGGCACCGGTGACGTGGGCATACGCCAGAGCACCATAGCCTGTGGCAAAGGATGCGGCTCCGCCAGCAGTAGCATACGCTTTTGCCCCTGGCGCGGTGGCGTAGGCCATGGCGCCATCCGCATCGGCAAAACACATGGCGCCACTAACCGTGGCGAACACCCTGGCCTGCGCCGACCGGCCAATGGCTATTGCCCGGTCGCCAGCCGCGCTCAGTTCGCCTTGACTGAACAGGACTGTGCCACAATGGACCATGCAGTTGGTGAGGATGACGTTGTCAGGAAGACTTACGGATTCTTTTGCATGCAGTTCGAACACGAATTGGTCGAGTGCCAGATTTTTTCCGGATTCGACGGTCGGCAGGCGATCCGGAAACTGGAGCGCGTCGAGCAGATTTTCCTGCGCGGATCGGCCGGGATCAAAGGCATTACCCAGAAACTGGCGGATGGCCTTTTCATTCGGCGTGTCACGCTTGGGCACTTTCGTGACCGGATTGAGCCCGACGTTTTTATGGCCATTTCCTTGATCAGCGTTGATTTTGCTCGTTATCCAGCGCAACATAGCCGCCCCTTTCTATCCAAAAAATGGTTATTTTTTAGTTAACCGTGCCCTCGGATACAGATTATCAATGCGGTTCGCCCGACTGACTACCTAGTGCTATTACGGGGGCGGCATGTCATGTTTCCTTAAGAGAATAAATGAATCAATGTTTAATTTTCATTAACACATTGTTACTATTGAAGAAAATGGCTTGATCCCCAACTATGGTAAGCTTGCAGTGTTTTATCGGTCATTTAACTGAGGATGAAAAATGAATCAAAACTTTGAACAATCGATTGTATTTGGTAACGACGGTGCGTTAATCCGCCACAGAGTGCTGCGCAATACCTATTGGTTGCTTGCCCTGTCCATGGTACCGACCATTCTGGGCGCCTGGTTAGGGGTCGTATTGAACTTTTCACTGTTCCCCGGCCGGCCCGGCATGTCGTTTATCGTTTTCATGGTCGTCGCCTTCGGCTTCATGTTTGCCATTGAAAAAACCAAGGAATCAGCCATCGGCGTGGCCGTTCTGCTGGGGTTCACCTTCTTTATGGGCCTGATGCTTTCACGGCTAATCAGTTACACCCTGGGCTACTCGAATGGCGGCACGCTCATCATGACGGCCTTTGGCGGCACGGCCGCGATCCTGGCTGTCATGGCCACTATCGCGACAACGTCAAAACGCGATTTTTCGGGCATGGGGAAATGGTTGTTCGTTGGCCTGATGGTTATTGTGGTTGCAAGTATCGCTAACATTTTCTTCCAGATCCCGGCACTGTATTTAACGGTATCGGTTATCGCCATCGGTATTTTTTCAGCCTATATTCTTTACGATGTTCAGCAGGTCATCAATGGCGGTGAAACCAATTACATATCAGCGACCTTGCGCATTTATCTGGATGTCTACAATATTTTTGTTAATCTGCTGTCGTTGCTGGGTATTTTTGGCGGCAATCGCGATTAATGGTGTAGCGTCATTGCGGGTAAAAAAATGCCGACTGAACCCGTCGGCATTTTTTGTTTTGCGGCGGTTTATGGGCACCATCTGCGGCACGCCCCCAGCGCTCGCATTACTTCAAATCAAACACCGCCATCGATTCCACATGCGACGTGTGCGGGAACATGTTCACAACCCCTGCCAGGCTCATCACATACCCTGCCTTCACTAACAGGCCAGCGTCACGCGCCAGGGTGCCCGGACTGCAGGACACATAAACAATACGGCGCGGCAAAAAATCGGGTTCGGAGGCCGACAGACTCTGCAACGCTTCACACAATGCCATCGCGCCATCGCGCGGCGGATCTATTAGATATCGATCAAAACGACCCAACTTCTTCAGGTCGTCGGCAGTAATTTCAAATAAATTACGGGTGCTGAAGCGGGTTTTATGAGCCAGTCCATTTGCGGCGGCATTGTCACAGGCACGCTCCGTTAAAGCGTCACTGCCCTCAATACCCACTACCTGATGCGCCACGGTGGCGATCGGCAAGGTAAAGTTTCCCAAACCGCAAAATAGATCGGCAATCCGTTCATGCGCTTGTGCATCCAATAAGCGCAGTGCCCGTACCACCATGACCCGATTGATAGAATGATTTACCTGGGTAAAGTCAGTCGGCTTAAATGGCATTTTTATTCCGAATTCCGGCAATAAATAATGCAGCTGGGGACTTTTGGGATAGAAAATTTCAACTGTGTCCATTCCACCCGGCTGCAACCACCATTGAACGCTGAATTTATCGGCAAACTCTTTTAATAAAATTTCATCACTGGCTGACATCGGCTTCATGATTCTTAACACCAGCGCCGTCACATTTTCCCCGACCGCCAGCTCAATTTGCGGTACCTCATTGACTATCGAGAGTCGGGCAATCAGTGCGCGCAGCGGCACCAGCATGGCCGACACATGAGGCGGCAATATTTCACAGGTTTCCGTATTGGCGACATAACGCGATTTTTTCTCATGAAAACCGACCAGCACCACCTCTTTTTTGGTGACGTTGCGCACTGACAGCCGCGCGCGGTAGCGGTATCCCCATGTCGGACCGACGATCGGGCGCAGTATCGTGACAGGTTTTACCTTGCTGATATGCCAGAGACTGTCTTCGAGCGCGCGCTGTTTGATGGCAACCTGGGCATCCGGGTCCAGGTGCTGCATCGAACAACCGCCGCACAGACCAAAATAACGGCAGCGGGGTTGGCAGCGCTGTGACGATTCATGATGCAACTGCGTTATCTGCGCATTTTCCCAGTGCGCTTTCTTTCGGTAGACCGAAATACTCACGACTTCACCTGGCAAGGCGCCGTCCACAAACACGACTTTTCCCACGGAACCATCGTCATTGCGCAAATGGCCAATGCCACGGGCTTCCATATCAAGGGCGGTAATTTTTAATTTATTGTCAAACATAGGCAAAAAATACGGGGCAACAACGTCAGAAAACAGTGATAAAAGTGATTATATAAAGGGAGGCGAGTATATCAGGGAAACCTGCCATGCAGGCCGTGGCCAGGCAAAATTATCCTGGCGAAGCGCAGCGCAGCCCGGTTTTCCGGTGCGCCCAAAAACGGAAGGGGCACTGATAAGTGCCCCTGTCCTGTCACCGTCTGCGATCGCGGTACGATCAGAGCAGAGCGTCCCGTCCGACACCCCGTGAGGAAAATGAACGTTTCAGCTTGATTAATGCTTCCTGCTGAATCTGGCGGATACGTTCTCGTGTCACGCCCATTTCTTCAGCCAGTGTTTCCAGAGTGGCCGGATCATCATTATCCAGTCCGAAACGGCGCATGATGACAACGCGCTGTTTATCCGGCAATTTGGACAGCCATTCCCTTACCAGCAACTTCAATTCATGACGTTCAGCACGATTATCCGGTCCGTCATCACCTTCGCTGGGCAACATGTCCATCAAACTCGACTGTGGATCGTTGTCCAGAGGCATATCCAGCGATGTTGCGTGTTCTGAAAGTGCCAGAATATCCTGCACTTCGCCCATCGGCCGACCAACCATGCTGGCAATATCTTCGATCGCTGCATCGCGGCCGTCATGGTGCTGCGCTTCGAGGTGGTATTTGGCGCGCAGAATCTGGTTCAGCTCACGCACAACGTGTACAGGCAGGCGAATCGTGCGGGCCTGATTCATGATGGCGCGTTCGATACTCTGTCTGATCCACCAGGTGGCATAGGTCGAAAAGCGGAACCCGCGTTCAGGCTCGAATTTATCAATCGCGTGCATCAGCCCCAGATTACCTTCTTCGATCATATCCAGTAACGCCACACCACGATTGATGTAATGTTTGGCGATTGATACAACCAGTCGCAAATTGTGTTCAATCATTTTTTGACGCGCAACGAAATCGCCTTTTTTGGCCAGCGTCGCACAGGCCAGTTCTTCAGGCGCCGTTAACAGGGCACGCGTACCTATCTGATTGAGATAATACTGGGTAGTGTCTGTGGATAATTCTGCGGCCAGCACTGTTTTCAGTTCATCAACAGGTTCGACGACAGATTCTTTTGCTTCATTGGGCTCACCATCTTCATTATTGGAGCCGTCGGACAACTCAACTTCACGTAAATCTTCCGAAGCGTCTTCGGATACCTCTTCATCTGAGAGACTGTGTTTAGCTGTCATGGTATAAACTCGACGTAGGTTGATGGAATAGTTATCTCATTCATCGACCCGGTAAAAATTTCAGTGGATCGACAGGCTTGCCTTGCTGGCGTATTTCAAAGTGCAACTTTACTTCTTCACTGTCAGAATTTCCCATCTCTGCAATTTTTTGCCCTTTACTGATAAGTTGCTTTTCTTTGACTACAATGGTTCTGTTATGGGCATAAGCGGATAACAGATTGTTGGAATGTTTAATAATGACTAAATTACCATAACCGCGTATTCCACTTCCGGCGTACATGACCGTTCCAGAAGCGGCAGAGACGATATCCTCTCCCATCTTTCCAGAGATATCGATACCCTTATTTTTATTATCGTCAAAATTTGCAACGACTTTACCTCCAGCTGGCCAAACCCAAACAATTTCGTCATTTATGACCGGTTCTGGCGATTTTTCTGCTGTTTTTTCGGCTGGTTTTACAATTTGTTTCCCAGAAACAACATCTGGTGCGTCGGCTTTTTGCATTTCTGCTAATGCGGCATCCGAATAAGGTCGCTTGTCGGCGCGCGGGCCATTCTTGTTATTTGATGAAATTGCTAACGAACCTGATGTGGCAGGACGCGGTTCAGCGCCATTTGAAGTGGCGGCATTGCCGTCCGGCGGCGCGACCCTCAGGATTTGGCCCACTTTTATGTCATTGGGATTGGCCAGATTATTCCAGGTAACGATATCACTGTAACTCTGACCCTTGTCCAGCGCGATACGATACAAGGTATCGCCTTTCTTGACGACATACTGGCTTGGCGAGTCGTCGGTTTTCGTGACCGGTGCCGGTGTCACCGGCTGAGGAGGCTGCTCTTTAACGGGTTGCGGGTTTCGATCTTCTACCGGGGCTTTTTTTATGGGCGTGCTGCAGGCTGCCACGATACCTACCACGACGACTGACAAGGCAATATTTTTTATACTTTTCATGCGGTTACATTTCTTCTTAAATGGTGCCTGGACGCAAAGGTACAAAATGACAACCTTCCATTACCGTTTTGATCCAGTCTGCGTTTCCGGTTCGTTCAATCAATTGCAACACCTGCTGCTTTTCGCCAACCGGTGCAATTAATCGCCCCCCAATGGCCAATTGCTGCAATAAGGCGTCTGGAATCTGGATTCCGGCTGCCGCGAGGATAATACCGTCGAACGGTGCTACCTGAGGCAAACCGCACATACCATCACCATAGTGCAAACGCAAATTTGCAATCCGTAATGGACGCAGATTTTTTTTGGCTAATTCATGCAATAACTTGATACGCTCAATTGAATACACGTTTTTACAGAGTTGTGCAAGTACTGCTGCCTGATAACCACAGCCCGTGCCAATTTCCAGCACGTTATTTAACGTTTTGCCATTGCGCATGATTTCAATCATGCGGGCCACGATATACGGCTGGGAAATGGTCTGTTCATTACCAATCGGTAAGGACGCGTCGATATAGGCCTGGCCGAACAAGCCTTCGTCGATGAACTGATGTCGCGGCACGGTGCCCATCGCCGCCAGAACGCCGGGATCGAGGATTCCCTGTCTTGACAGTCGGTCAACCATGGCACGCCGCGGCGATTGGGCGGCCAGCGTCGACGACATTGCTTTTTTGTGGGTATCGGCCCCGGCTGGAGTGCGGGCCGGCGTGGCATGGGCCAGCACATTGTGTGTCAGGGTAGGCTTGCCGTTGACCAGTGCGCGATGTGATTCATGGCGCCGCAGATTCTGTGTTGCGGTCTGCGGTGTTTCAAACGACAGTTCGGCGTTGCCCGGCCGCGCTGCGCGGTTGGATGACTTACTCGCCAGTGACGACAGGGGGAGCGGGAAACGGCGGCCCTTTGCGGTCATTGCCAAACCTTTTTCAGCGTCTCCAGCTGCTGTGTGTGGGTTAAATCAACCTGCAACGGCGTGACCGACGCATAGCCTTCGGCTATCGCGTGAAAATCGGTTCCTTCACCGCCATCCCTGGCCTGGCCGCAAGGGCCTATCCAATAGATCGGATGGCCGCGCGGGTCTGTTGACTTGATGACGGGTTCCGACTGATGGCGTTTTCCGAGTCGCGTTACTTTCACCCCTTTCAGGTCACCGTAATGGCAATTCGGTATGTTGACATTCAGTAAAAAGGGTGTTTCGATGACGCTGATTTTATGTTTGACGAGATTCAGGGCAAAACGCGCCGCATCATCAATGTGGTCCCAGCCTTTGTCGACCTGTGAAAATGCGATGGAAGGAATTCCGAATAAAAAACCTTCCGTGGCAGCTGCAACGGTTCCGGAATAAAGCGTGTCATCACCCATGTTCTGCCCCTGGTTAATACCCGATACGACCAGGTCCGGACGGTAATCAAGCAATCCGGTCAACGCGACATGCACGCAATCGGACGGCGTTCCGTCGACAAAATAAATATTATGGCCGGCTTTGGAGACTGACAGGGGTTTATCCAGCGTCAGGGCATTTGATGCGCCGGACCGATTTCTTTCGGGCGCGACAACCACCACGTCGGCAATCGCTGATAACGCGTCCGCCAGCGCGACCAGGCCGGGAGCCAGGTAACCATCGTCATTACTGATCAATATTCTCATATGGCTTCCGAGCCAGTTTCGCCCGTGCGTATCCGGACAACCTGTTCAACATTCTGGACAAAAATTTTTCCGTCACCAATTTTTCCGGTGCGCGCCGCCTTGATGATGGCGTCCACGGCGTTGTCAACCGCTTTATCATCCACCACGACTTCCACTTTGATTTTTGGCAGGAAATCAACCACATATTCGGCACCCCGATAAAGCTCGGTATGGCCCTTCTGGCGTCCAAACCCTTTCACTTCGGTTACAGTCAACCCTGTCACACCGACTTCAGCCAGTGATTCGCGCACTTCGTCCAGTTTAAACGGCTTGATAACTGCGGTGATCTGTTTCATTTCTTACTCCCGAATCGTTTATGTAAAGGTATTTTAATCCCGAAACCTCGAGGTGATCGGGTACCGCCAGTCGCGACCAAAGGCGCGATGCGTGACCCGAATGCCGACCGGAGACTGTCGCCGCTTGTATTCGTTTATTTTTATCAGGCGGGTAATGCGATCAACGTCTTCTTTTTTATAGCCCGAGGCGATGATATAGTCGGTGGGCCTGTTTTCTTCCATATACAACTGCATAATCGCGTCTAATATCTCGTAGGGTGGCAGGGAGTCCTGATCGGTCTGGTCCGGGCGCAGTTCCGCCGACGGTGCCCGGGTCAGAATTCGCTCGGGGATCACATCGGACAGACTGTTGCGATAGGCACAGAGCCGGTAGACCAGCGTCTTGGCAATATCCTTGAGCACCGCAAAGCCGCCCGCCATGTCACCATACAGGGTGCAATAACCGACGGCCATTTCACTTTTGTTCCCTGTCGTCAGAACGATGGAACCGTATTTATTCGATAACGCCATCAGCAGGGTACCGCGAATACGTGCCTGGATATTTTCTTCTGTGGTATCAAGGGGCAATCCGCTGAATTCGTTCTCCAGCGTTTTCGTAAATGCACTGAAACATTCATTGATGGAGATTTCGTCGTAGCGCACCCCCAGACGGTTCACCATCGCACGTGAATCCAGCCAGGAAATTTCAGCCGTATAGGGTGACGGCATCATGACTGCACGTACTTTGTCTGCACCGAGAGCATCCACCGCGACGGCCAGCGTCAGCGCCGAATCGACGCCACCGGAGAGGCCCAGCAGCACGCCCGGAAATCCGTTTTTCCCGATATAGTCGCGCACGCCGAGAACCAGCGCCTGATATACCTGCGCTTCAACCGGGAGTTCAGGTTCGATAACGCCGGGTAGCGGGTTGGCCTGACTGAATTCGATCAGCTGCATATCTTCCTGGGCGTGTTTTAACTGCGCTGTCAGCTGACCACGATTATCCAGGACAAATGAATTTCCATCAAAAATCAGTTCATCCTGACCGCCGACCAGATTCGCATAAACCAGTGCCATGCCCTGATCAGTCACATAGTCGCGCATGACCTGGTAGCGCAGGTGCTGTTTATTCATGTGGTAAGGTGAACCGTTTAACACCAGCAGTACCTCGGCGCCAGCCGCCCTGGCCTGCGCCGGCATGCTGGCGCTCCAGGTATCTTCACAGATAGCCACAGCGAACCTGGTCGTTTCATAATCGAACACCAGCACCCCGTTGCCCGATTCAAAATACCGTTTTTCATCGAACACATGTCCGTTGGGCAGGTCGTGCTTGAAATACGTGGCCTGAATCTGTCCATTCACCAATAAAGAGGCGGCATTGTATCGGCGTCCCTGCTGCAGCGCGGGATGGCCCACCAGTACATGCAGCTCAGGAAATTCGGCGAGCTGCCGGGCCAGATCCTGCAAGGCCGCCTGGCTGGCTGCGTAAAAAGAATCACGCAACAGCAGATCTTCGGGCGGATATCCCACCAAAGATAATTCGGGTGTGAGTACAATATGCGCACCCTGCTGAAAAGCACGACGCGAGAAATCAAGTATGCGCGCTGCATTTCCGGCTAAATCGCCTACCGTGCTGTTCATTTGTACTAATGCAAGCTTAACCATTATTTAAGATTTTTTAAGATTTAATATATGCAAGAATCGAATTATCGCACGGCTGTGATTAAAAATTTGTCTGAAATTGCGTCTTCGGACTGGGAACAATTGCGTCAGGCGCCCATAAATGGGGCCGACAATCCCTTTTTGTCCTATTTCTATCTGCGCGCACTGGAAGAATCGGGCAGTGCCTGCGCGGAAACCGGATGGAAAACCCATTTTTTGACCGTCTGGCGCGACCACCGGCTGCACGGCGCGATGCCGATGTACCTGAAAAATCATTCCTACGGCGAATATGTGTTTGACTGGTCCTGGGCGCAGGCGTATGCGCAGCATCAGTTGGCCTATTACCCTAAACTGTTATCTGCCGTTCCGTTCACGCCTGTGACCGGTCCGCGCCTGCTGGCAACCGATGAAACGGCACTGGACGCACTGATTCTGGCGTTAATCGAGCACAATCAATCGTCCTCTGCGTCCTCCTGCCATGTGTTATTTTTGCCCCAGGCACAGGCCGAACGGCTGAAGGCGGCCGGCTTCATGTTGCGCTATGGCGTGCAATTTCACTGGACCAACCAGGGTTATCGCAGTTTCGACGATTTTTTATCCCGGCTCGAAAGCAAAAAACGGAAAAATATTCTGGCTGAGCGGCGCAAAGTGAGAGATGCCAACATTACGTTCAGGCACAAGGTGGCCGGCCAGATCACCGGGGCAGATTGGGTCTTCTTCGTCGAGTGTTACAAAAATACCTACCGCGAACATGGCGGCCAGGGGTATCTGAATCTGGATTTCTTTCTGGCGATCGGTGCGTCGCTCCCGGACAATCTGCTGATGATCACGGCATACAGGGACGATAAACCGGTAGCCGCTTCGTTATTGTTTTACACTGCACAGGCTTTGTATGGCCGTTACTGGGGTTGTCTGGAATATCATCCCTGCCTGCATTTTGAAACGGCGTATTATCAGCCACTCGAGTTCTGTATCACACAGCGGATCCAGTCATTTGAAGGCGGCGCACAGGGAGAGCATAAAATGGCGCGCGGTTTCTTGCCGGAGACCACTTATTCGGCGCACCACATCAACCATCCCGCCTTCGCTGACGCGATAGACCAGTTCCTGAAACGCGAGCAGATTGGTATCAGCCACTATGCTGATGAACTGGAGAGGCATAATCCGTTCAGCAATCAATCCAGAAACACCTTATAATCATGCAGTTATGGTGCGTGCGTTGCATTAATTAGACGCTTGACCCGCCACTGTCCATGAATTATTCAGAAATCTTTGACCTTATCAACGTTATACCGAATAATAGTTTCTTATAAGAAAATTTAAGGGCCAAACGACGCACCATGAATCAAAGTTCCAAGTTCATTACGCCAGGAATGGCACCCATAAAAAAGGTTGGCCGTTTTCTGCTTTATCGCGAACTTGGGCGTGGTGCCATCGGCACCGTCTATTTTGGTCATGATCCTGTCATTGACCGGGATGTGGCGATCAAAATTTTCCACAACCTGCCGACCGTGCAGGACAAGAAACAGCGCGACCAGATTTTCATGAACGAAGCACGTGCAGCCGGGCGCCTGTCTCATCCCAACATCATTACCATCTTTGATGCCGCCAGTGAAGCCAACCTGAGTTACATCGCCATGGAATACCTGCAAGGTCAGGATTTGCGGCAATTCCTGGCTGAAAACAAGCCCCTTCTTTACCTGCAAGTGGCGCATATGATGCAGAAAATCGCCGAAGGTCTTGAATACGCCCATTCCGAAGGCGTGATACACCGCGATATCAAGCCAGCCAATATATTCATCCTTGAAAACATGCAGACCAAGTTGCTGGACTTTGGTATTGCGCGCGCCGTTAAACGGGAAACCTCCGAAAATATCGAAGAACATGCAACGCTGTTTAATAACAATATTCTGGGCACACCGAATTACATGTCACCCGAGCAGGCGCAGGCCAAACCGGTTGACAAACTGACCGACGTCTACTCGCTCGGTGCGGTCATGTATGAGGTGTTAGCGCGCCAGAAACCGTTTAACTCGCGTGATATGGATGCCCTGCTGCACATGATAGTAAACAAGCAGCTTAAAGCGCCGCATGAAGTTAATCCGGAAATACCGCTGGTTTTATCACGCATCGTAATGAAAGCGATGTCGAAACAGCCCGAAAAACGTTATCAGTCTGCGGGGGAGATGGCCGTGGAATTACGGCGCTACGTTCTGATGGAAAAGCGGGATCAGAAGTCGATCATGTCCAGGACCAATCCCGGTTCCGGATCCCGCGATGAACCTTACGGAAAATTATTCTGGATGAGCTGCGTAGTCATCTCGATTGCTTTTTTGGTGGCAATCAGCTCCTGGTTTGCAACATAATCACAGCGATTTCCTGTAATTGGTCACGCCGTCAAGAATCTCGGCATGCGCTTCATCCGGTTCGCCCCACCCTTCAATTTTGACCCATTTTCCTTTTTCCAGATCCTTGTAATGTTCAAAGAAATGCTGAATCTGCTTCAGGCGCAGTTCATTCATGTCGGAGGGTTTCTGCCAATGGGAATAGATCGAAAGAATTTTATCGATGGGCACCGCCAGCACCTTGGCGTCCTGACCGGATTCATCCGTCATTTTTAACACGCCGATTGCCCGGCAGCGCACGACCACGCCAGGGATTAAGGCAAATGGTGTGATGACCAGTACATCAACCGGATCACCATCGCCTGCTATGGTCTGGGGAATATAGCCGTAGTTGCAGGGATAGTGCATCGCCGTGCCCATAAAACGATCCACAAATATCGCGCCGGTTTCTTTGTCAACTTCATATTTGACGGGATCGGCGTTCATCGGAATTTCAATGATGACATTGAAATCGTGGGGTAAATCGCGGCCGGCGGGAACATTATTCAAACTCATTTTGCTTCTTTCTAAAATAAATAAAACTGACTGAAATCGGGACTGGGCAAAACACGCCGGCATACAGAATCAACATCGGCCGCGACCGGTTCAGGTCATTTTCTGCGTCGACACCTGCGCGCAGTCGCGATAGTACGAGGCGGCCTTTTCCTGCATGCCTAGCTGCTCATTTAACTGGGCCAATTTCAGGTTGGCCTCACGCAGACAGGAGGTACTGGTTGCATAAATCAGCACCTGCTCCAGATTGCGCTCCGCTTTGCCCCATAATTTCTGATGCAGACACAGCACACCCATGGTGAGCGCCAATTCAGGATCCGTCGGGTGCAGCACGGACCAGGATTCGCAGCGTTCAATCTGGTTTAACAGGGCCGCAGAACCTTCCTTGGCGGCGGCTTCACGATAGGCGATGATTAACCGGTCGTCCCATTCTTCCTGCAGCGCCTTTTCAAGCAGCGTACGTGCATCGTCCTGCATGCCGAGATGAATCATGGCACGTGCGGCCAGAGCCGCGACAAAAGGCCGCAGCCGGTCTTCCTGCGGAATACTGTACCAGAGCCGGCGCATTGATTCAGCATCCTGGGCATGGTCCGACAACAGGTCGGAATACGCCAGCTCGCGCAGGCGCATCGACAACGCCGGATGCAGCGAACGGTGTTTATCCAGGGCTTTCACCAGCCGCAGCACCTCGCTCCACTGCTTGGCCTGCTGATTGGCTTTCAATGCAAAGCGCAGCACATGAATGTGACGCGTGCCATTGGCATTCAATTCTTTAACCGCGCCCAGCGCCTGTTCCGACTGGTGAGCATCGACCATCAATTCTGCCGTACTGACCAGCCGGGCAACTTTATAGGGCTGGTCGCCTTCTACGCCGGCCAACCAGGCATCGCGGCGTTCAAACTGGCTCATATGATGAGCTGCACGCGCACCGATAAGTGCTGCCAGTGCTTCATTGTCCGGCAGCTCAGAGGCCCGCATTGCCGCCTTTTCTGCATGGCCGAAACGTCCTTCAAAAAATGCCTTCAATGCATCGCGCAGTGCTTTATTGCCTTCACGTTCGGCCTTGCTGCGACGATAGGCCGCAACGCGTTCCGGCATCTGCTTGGTGATATTGATGGTATAAAACAGCAGACCCAGCAGAGCAAATACCACCAGCAGCGCCACAATGAACAGGTTAAGCGACATGTCAACCCGGTAAGGCGGGTAAAAAAGCACGACATTACCCGGATTGAAGCGTGCTGAGAGTGCCACAATCACTGCCGCGGCAAACAGGACCACCAGGCGTAAGAAGAACCCCATTACTGTTTCACCGTAAAGTTGCGAACTGCATTCAGGCTTTCGGCCAGACTTGGCATTTCGATGGACACATTGCTGTTCTGAATCTGGCGCAACAGGGCCTGTACCGTTTGGGTCTGCTTGGACCGTGTATCAAAATAACGGGCGATTTCATCCTGTGCGGCGATCATGTCGCTTCTGAAGGGCGCTTCGCTGCGTGACAACAGGGCCAGACGTGCGTTCAATAACCGTAACTTGACATTCTCTTTTGCAAAATAACCCTGGCTGGGTGCCAGTAATAATGCGTCCGGATTTTCAACATTACGTATGCGCACCAGTTGCCGCACCTGATCCCACATTTCGGTGGACCAGCTTTGCCAGCGGTCATCCAGCCACGCCGTCCAGTTGGGTGAATTGCCGGTTTCAGCGGCGGGCAGTTCCTTGCCTGCCTTGCTGTTGGCTGCCCTGGCAGGCGCCTTCACCGGCTCTCTGGCCTTGACCGGGTTTGTAATGACAACCTGATTTTCATCAACCCACAGCGGCATGGTTTCTATCTGGGCAATGGCGCTGTCCAGCCGCAATGCAATGCCCGGCAAATCCAGATTGGGCAGCGCCTTTAAACGGTCAATATCGTGCGCAATGGAACGGCGGATGGTAATGAATTGCGGCTTATCCGAGCGCGCCAGCCGGGCATCCGCATTTTGCAATGCAATCAGCGCACCCTGGACATTACCGGCCAATTGCAGTTGCTGACTGGCCGTTGATAACACCTGTTCGATTTCAGACAGGGCCCAGTCGTCACGATTTTTCGATAAATCCTGATACAGTTGCTGCAGGGCCAGAGCGTGGCTTTCCGATTCGGCTTCCTTGTTCTCGAGTACGCCGATTTTTACTTGCAGTTCTTTGCCGGTTTCCTGCATCGTTCTGGCAATGATTCTGGTTTCCGCGGTCGTGACATCGACAGTCTGCAGGCGACGCGCCAGTTCTTCGCGTAACTGGCCAATCTGACTGGTCGAGCTCCACCACTGGACAATCAGAAGGACGGCCAGAACCACAATGGCCAGATAGGTCAGGTTCGATGGTTTGAAAATTGCAGGGCCAGAAGAGTTTTCCACAGTACCATCCATAGTTACAGGAGATTGAGTTGCTGACGAGGCGCTGACTGAAACCGGCGCGACATCAGGGTGTTTCGGTTCCGAATCCGGTGGCGGTGTCAGCAAAGTATCATTCATACGCAAGATTGTAACGCGAGCAGCAGGTTTTCGTCGCCTGAACCGATCAACCGGATATGCTTAAAGCCGCAATTCTCCGCTGTTTCAGCAATCCGTTGATGCGATACCCATAAATTGATCTGATGTATTTTCACAACACCGGCTTCGCCGGCACTTCGTTTAACCATGTCAAGCAGCGTCCGCAGCGCCTCAGAACTACTTACCACCCAGCAAGCTGATTCCGCCATCAGTTCGTCCAGTTGCCGGCGCCTGTCAGGCGTCCATGCCGGCGCAAAACGTCGATAGGCAAGGACATGATCGACATGAACCCCCTGCGAGGTTAATGCCTCGGACAGCAGATCACGGCCGGTTTCGGCGCGGAAAATGACGCACTTTTTGCCCTTTAACGACGGCAAATCCAGATTTTGCAATAATGTTTCCGAATCGGAACGAAACGCATCGGTCGGGCCGACAATACTGGCATGGCGCCCGGTTATGCCATGCAGAGCCAGCGCTGCACGACTACCCTCGCCCATGACCGCAATGGTTACTTCAGGAGGCCAGGCAAAATCGCGCTGACCTTCCATACCGCGTTGAATGACAGCATGAATCGCATTGGGACTGACAAAGGCGGCCATGGCGTATCGGGTCAGATCGGCCAACGTCGCATCGAGCACTTTTTGTTCGTCGCTGTCGTCGGGCAACGCTGCAATTTCCATCAGGGGAAACAGGCGCACCGCATAGCCCGCTTGCTTCAGACGGACTTCCAGTGCTTCTGATTGTGCAATCGGCCGGGTCAGGACTATGGACATGGTTCCCTGATTCATTGAAAAGGTCATGCCCGCGCTTCAGGATTCCTGGGAATGAACCAGGCACTGTGCCAGTATGGCATCGGCATCCTGTTTTCTTAAGGCGGCCACCACCTGACGACTTAATTCTTCCCCAAGATGCGCGGCGCCCGTGACCTCAGCCCGGGCAATTCTGCTGCCGTCCGGGGTCGCCACAAACGCCTTTAAATGCATGGATACACCGTCCAGCGTTGCGTACGCCGCCAGTGGAATCTGGCAACTGCCACCGAAGGACTTGGATACCGAGCGTTCAGCATGCACGGCCAGCGCGGTCGGCAAATGATTCAGGGGCGCAAGCCAGGCCGCCAGTTCGGGGCGGTGGTCCGCTATTTCTATCGCCATTGCGCCCTGTCCGGCCGAGGGCAGACTCTGTTCCGGCTCGAGATAGTCGCGAATTCGCCCGGACAGACCCAATCGTTTCAGGCCGGCGGCAGCAAGAATGATGGCGGCATACTCGCCCGCGTCGAGCTTGCGCAACCGGGTATCGAGATTGCCGCGCAGCGGGGTAATAACCAGGCGCGGATAGCGTGACATCAGCATGGCCTGGCGGCGCAGACTGCTGGTACCGACGACAGCGCCGCCGGGCAGCTCGTCCAGACTCGCATGGAGCGACGATATGAACGCGTCACGCGGATCGGCGCGTTCCAGTACGGCCGTCAACTGAAACCCTGCCGGCATGTCCATCGGTACATCTTTGAGGGAATGCACGGCCAGATCCGCCCGACCTTCGAGCATGGCCGTTTCCAGTTCCTTGACGAACAGGCCTTTACCACCCACCTTGGACAGCGTGCGATCGAGGATCTGATCGCCACGGGTGGTCATGCCCAACAGCTGGATGTCACAGGCCGGGTACAACGCCTGCAATTGCGCCCGTACATGTTCTGCCTGCCACATGGCCAGGCGGCTTTCGCGCGTCGCGATCACTAATTTTTCAGGAGAGGGTGAAGTCAATTTCGAGGCTTTCTGTTCAGAGCGGAATACAGTCTGCAATTTTACCATGTCCGGCTGACTGATTTGGGTTCAAATTGATAACGAATCCGGCGAATCAAACCAGGTTCCGGACTGCAGGCACGGATTTGATCCTCTTTTTTTCAACTTCCCGAACTTGACACACCAGACCGCGAACGGCATGATGTGCGCTCCCTGAGTTGGGCGTCGAGCCCGGATGTTCAGTCGCCAGCAGCACTTCACCCAGCCTTACCAGTAAGACAATTATGCCTACTACAGAACCGAAACAACATTTAATCCTGACCGGTGACCGGCCAACCGGTCCACTGCACCTTGGGCATTATGTCGGCAGCTTATGCAATCGCATCAAGTTTCAGCACCAGTACCAGCAGTTCATCATGCTGGCCGATGCACAGGCCCTGACCGACAATATGGACGATCCGGGCAAAGTGCACCGCAATGTACGGGAAGTGGCACTTGATTATCTGGCAGCAGGCATTGATCCGGCACTGTCCACCCTCTTCATTCAGTCACAGATTCCCGAATTGACCGAACTGACGTTCTATTATCTGAATCTGGTGACAGTCGCGCGTCTGGAACGCAATCCGACCATCAAGGAAGAAATCCGTCTGCGCAATTTTGAGCGCGACATCCCGGCCGGATTTTTAACCTACCCGGTCAGTCAGGCCGCCGATATCAGTGCCTTTAAAGCGACATTGGTGCCCGTCGGTGAAGACCAGATTCCGATGATTGAACAGACCAATGAAATCGTTCGCCGGTTTAACCGTCTGGTCAACAGGGAAATTCTGGTTGAATGTCAGGCACTGGTGCCGGAAATTGGTCGCTTGCCGGGTATTGATGGCAAAGCAAAAATGAGCAAATCGTTAGGCAACGTCATCAACCTGGGGGCCTCGGAAGCTGAAATTCGTGCCGCCGTCAGACAGATTTATACCGACCCGCTTCATCTGCGCATTGACGACCCGGGCCATCTGGAGGGCAACGTTGCGTTCCTGTATCTCGACGCGTTTGATCCGGATAAGGTGGCTCTGGCAGAAATGAAAGCGCATTATGTGCGCGGTGGCCTGGGCGACGGCACAGTCAAGAAGCGCCTGGAAGAATGCCTTCAGGAACTGATCCGCCCGATCAGGGAGCGACGTCAGTCGCTGGCCCAGGATCCGGCCTATGTCTTGCAATTGTTGAAAGACGGAACTGATAAAGCACGCGAAGTTGCTGCTTTGACCACAAGAGAAGTCAAGGCAGCGCTTGGGCTGAATCATTTTTAGCGATTTTTCAAGACTGCGTCCGGTATAACCCGGCAGAGGCTCGACGATTTCATTGATTTATCGACGCTGGGCGACTATTCTGGCTTTAATAAACTTAATCAATTTCAATCAAAATGCCATTTTGATCACATCAAGCGGCATGAAATTTACGAAAGCCCATGGATACCCCCACTAAAATTCTCATCGTCGATGATAACGAAACCATTCGAGGGCTATTGAGTGTGCTGTTCCGCTCTGAGCATTTTGAAGTGGTCGGCGAACTGAACAGTGGCGACAATTTATTTTCGTCCATCAAACGTCTGGAACCGGACATCGTTTGTCTGGACCATGAAATGCCGGGCAAAGATGGCCTGACCCTGTTGAAAGAGCTGAAGTCCGAAGAACCCAAAATTGCCGTATTAATGATCACGGGGACAAAAGATCCGGAATTTCAGCAACAGGCCGTGGCTGCCGGGGTTGCCGGGTTCCTCAGGAAACCGTTCAGCCAGATACAGGTTCTGAAAGAGATCAGGCAGGTTGATCATGCCAGGAAGCTGCTGCTGCACCCGTCTGCCCCCAAATCTGCCGAAGCCAATACCACGGCCATCAATATGGTGATCGCCGACGACAGTTCGATCATGCGCGAATTGCTGAGCATGATTTTGAAAAGCATGGGCATTAACATCGTCGGTGAAGCGATCGATGGTCACGAAGCGGTCGACATGGTCGATAAATTCAAACCCGATGCAATTTGCCTGGATCTGGAAATGCCGAATGTAACGGGTCTGGAAGCATTGGAAAAAATCAAGGGCGGCCATCCCAAAACAAAAGTCATTATCATCAGCGGACATGCGGACCGCGACAAAGTAAAGCGCGCCATTGAGCTCGGTGCGAGCGGCTTTATCATCAAACCGTTTGAAGCGCAGCAGGTTATCCAGTCAGTGCGCAAGCTGCTGGCTTGAACCCAGCCTGGTTTGGCCTGGCCCTTTTCAGATTTCCGGGAGCAAAAAATGCACTCTGCGCCGCACCTCGCCCACCCGAATATCAGGTGAAACCCGTGTCTGGTTATTAATTTCAGGATCGAACCAGACATCCCGCAACCGCATGCGTTGAGCGTGGCACCAAAATGACCGATTCAATTTCCGAGAAAACCAAATTTGGAAGTCTGTTCAATTCGATTCCTGAATCGCTACTGATCCACGAATTTGAATCCGGGCGTTTTATTCGGGCCAATCAATTTGCCTGTGACCTGTATGGCTATACTGAACAGGAATTCATGACACTGACCCTGAAACAGATCGTCGCGCCGGAATGCATAGAGGATATGGCCGCACGTGCCGTTAAACTAAAGGAACGCAACCAATTAATATTTGAAGTCAGGCACCTCAAAAAAGGCGGCGTGATTTTTGAGGCCGAAGTGAAGATCAATCTGATCGACTTTGAAGGCACCTTGTCAGCCATTGTCTCGGTGCGTGATGTTTCAGCGCGCAGACGCGCCCTGAATGAACTGGACGAAAAGCGTGACCGTCTCCGTTATCTGCTGGATTCCCTGCCACAGAATATCTGGTTAAAAGACACCGAGGGCGTTTTCCTCGATGGCAATCTCGCCTTGGCCAATGCCCTGGGTATTTCAAAATCGGATTTCCCGGGAAAAACGGATTTTGATTTTTTCCCTGTCGATATTGCCAACAAATTTCGCCATGACGACCGGCAGGTGATCGAATCCGCAAAAATTAAGGTCATGGACGAGATGGAAGTGATAGGCACCCGGAACAAACACGTGCGCACCACGAAAATTCCCATCCTGGGGACAGATGGCCACGTCATCTCGACGCTCGGCATAGCGGAAGATATTACCGATATCAAATTTTACGAACTGCAGGTTCTCAAACTGGCACAGGCCGTGGAACAGAGCCCGGAAAGCATTGTGATTACCGATCTGGATGGCAATATCGAATTTGTGAATGAGTCATTTTTATATGTCAGTGGCTATTCCCGGGCCGAACTCATCGGACAGAATCCGCGCATACTCCAGTCCGGCAAAACACCGCCTGAAAGTTACGATCAATTATGGGCGGCGCTGGCAAGCGGCAAACGCTGGCAGGGTGAATTGATTAACCGGCGTAAGAACGGCAGTGAATATATCGAATTCGCACGCATCGCGCCGATCCGGCAGGACGACGGAACCATTACCCATTATCTGGCGGTCAAAGAAGACATCACTGAAAAAAAACGCAACTCGACCATCCTGCTGGAATCAAAAAACCTGCTGCAACGTATCATGGATTCAATTCCGGACTGGATTTTTGTTATTGACCGTGTCAACAAGTACATGATGGTGAACCAGAGCTATGCCAATTTTTACGGGACCACACCCGAATCGATGATCGGTTTAAGCGATGCAGAAATCTATCAGGCGCTGAAAGACGACAGAACGACCGTCGATTTCATTGTCAATAATCAGCAGGATATCAATGCCGTCTTCGCGGGACGAACCATCACCTATCTGAAAGAAGAATTCATTTTCTCGGGCAACACCGTTTATTATTTCGAGACGCACTGGTATCCCCTGTTTGATCCAGACAGAAAAACCTATGGTGCACTCTGCTACCGACGCAACATCACGGAGCGAATCAATTTTGAACTGGGTCAGAAACAGCTTCAGGAACAACTGCACCAGTCGCAGAAACTGGAACTGGTGGGGCAGTTTACCGGTGGCATTGCGCATGATTTCAACAACATACTGGCGTCAATTCTGGGTTACGCCGACCTGCTGAAAAGCAGCGTCACCATCGAAGAAAATCCCAAACTGGACAGATTTGTTGACCAGATTTTACTGGTCGGGTTGCGCGCAAGGGATCTGATCCGGAACCTGCTGGTCTTCAGCAAGATAAATGAACCGAACCTCGAAGTGATCGATGCAGCCGCCGTCGCGATTGAAACCATCGACAACATGCTGCCGACCTTTCCAAAGTCAATTTCAGTTCAGCCGCCAAATAACCCGGGCGTGTTCAAGGTGCTGATGAACTCGATTCAATTACACCAGATCATCATGAACCTGGTGCTGAATGCGCGCGATGCCATCATGGAAAAAGGACAGGATGATGGTGAAATTATCATCCACATCAGCAATGTGGCCGTTAATAACGAGGTTCAATGTGACGCCTGTCATCTGCAGTTTTCCGGAAAATACGTTCTGATTACCGTCAAAGATAATGGGTTGGGCATCGAGCAGGACTGTCTGCATCGAATTTTCGATCCCTTTTTTACCACGAAAAAACTCGCTGGTGGCACCGGTCTCGGTTTATCTGTACTGCATGGAATCATCCATTCGTGCAACGGCCATATAAAGGTGCAAAGCACGCCCGGCGCAGGGACCCTGTTTGAACTTTACCTGCCTATGTCGGGCGGCGAAATCACCACGGCAACGCCCAACGTGCAGAGTCGGCAATCACGCGGCAAAAATAATGCCCACATTATGGTGGTGGATGACGAGTCCGACGTGGTCAATTACCTCAGCGAACTGCTGACAGCCGCTGGTTACCGCGTCGCAGCTTTTACCGACCCGGAAGCAGCGTTACACCATTTCCAGCGTGACCCGGACGCCATCGATCTGGTTATTACCGATCAGGAAATGAAAGAACTAAAAGGAACACTGCTGGCCCAGGCACTGCTGGCGCAACGCCCTGCACTTCCTGTGATACTGTGCACCGGCTTCAGCAATGATATTAACGAACAGAGCGCCATTGAAATGGGAATACGTCAATTTTTCATCAAACCGGTTCCAAACAGGCGTCTGCTGGAAGCGATCAATGGGTGTATCAAGGGCCAGTAAATTCAACTCACAAACAGTTTGACCAGCTCGACCGTGGAATTCACATGCAGCTTTTCATGGACATGGGTACGATGACTTTCGACGGTGCGTACGTTGATATTCAGCAGTTCCGCAATTTCCTTGCTGGTCTTGCCTGCAACCACGTATTTTACAATTTCGCGCTCCCGGGTTGACAGCATGGAAAGCCGCGCTTCCTTGGTCTGTTCCTGGCGCAGAATCGATTGATGCTCCCTGCTTTTCTTCAGTGCGGCCTGGACCTTGCCCAAAAATAGCTGTTTGCCAAACGGTTTTTCAATAAAATCAAACGCGCCATGCTTCATCGCCTCCACGGCAGTCTCCACTTCGGCGAAGCCGGACACGAAAATGGTGGGAATCGCCAGCTTTTTTTCGTTGAGATACTTCTGCAGCTCGATACCGTTCATTTCTGGCATGCGTACATCACTGACCAGACATTCGCCGGGCATTTCCCGGTAATTCGCAATGAACTGGCGGGCGGACGTGTAAGTAACCACCTGTACACCGATGCTGGAAATTAGTTCCTGCATCATTTCAAGCAGAATGACGTCATCATCGATGACATAAACCGTGCCCAGATATTGACGATCAGATTCCATGTAGTCGCTTTCGCTCCAGACAAATCCATCAGTAATGTAACTGCCCCATCAGAATTATAGTGCCTGCCCGACTGCAGACTACCGGTCCGGCAGTTAACTTATCAAAATACCCACTTTGCTCTACGTAGATACCGAAATTTTTCCGTAGAACTGCAATTCCGTCGACCGTATTCGTACTCTAGGAGATTTACGCCGATTGATCAACCATACCACTTAAATGCAGCCGGTGTACGAAATAAGATTCGCGGCGCCAGACTGTCTGGCACGTCGGGCTTACCCATCCTTACCATAACAGGAGTTTACCATGCGTACCAACTTGCCCGTTACCGATCGCGAATACGAGCTGACCAGCGGAAAAACGATAGTGTCAACCACCGATTTAAAAGGCAAAATAACCTACGCCAATCCCTACTTTATCGAAGTCAGCGGATTTACCGAAAAAGAACTGATCGGAGCACCGCACAACATTCTGCGCCATCCCGATATGCCTGCCGAGGCATTTGCGGATTTATGGGCGACCGTCAAATCCGGCATGTCCTGGTCAGCGCTGGTGAAAAACCGCTGCAAAAATGGTGACCATTACTGGGTTTTGGCGAATGTGACTCCCGTCATTGAGCATGGCGTGGTGACAGGTTATATGTCGGTGCGCACCAAGCCAACCCGTGCCGAGGTGGAGCAGGCTGCCACACTTTACCGTGAAGTGAAACAGGGAAATCCGAACCGGATTGCATTCAAACAGGGCAAAGCAGTCAGCACGGACGGGTGGAGCAGAATAGCCGCCACCCTGCACATCTCACTGGCAAACCGTATTGCCCTGTTCATGAGCGTGATTGCCGCACTTTCGGTTGCCTGCGCCATCAAAGCATTTACCGTTGACGTCCAGTCGCTCACAGGTATCTTGTGCGCCCTGTCGGCTGTGGTCGCCCTGCTGTTCTGGTATTCGATGCAAGCGGTGATCATCCGGCCACTCAAGGAGGCGACCAGGGCAGCGCAGATCATGGCGGGGGGTGACTTAACCACCCGGATTGATTCAAACCGCAATGACGACGTCGGACAATTGCTTCTGCTATTGCGACAACTGAACATCAACCTGTCGTCAATTATCGGCGATGTGCGTGGCAACTTTTCCCAGATAGTTGTGACCACGGGAGAACTGTCGGCCGGCAATCTGGAACTGTCGGGTCGCACGGAGTCGCAGGCGTCCAGTCTGGAAGAAACGTCGGCAAGCATGGAAGAACTGTCCTCCAGCGTGGAACAGAATGCCAATAACACCTCTGAAGTCAACACCTTTGCCAGCGCCGCGAATCAGATCGCCGAAAAAACCGGTGCCGCTGTTGCCGAGGTGGTCACCGCGATGAAAGACATTTCTGAATCGTCCAGGGAAATTTCCGACATCGTCGGCATTATCGATGGCATTGCATTCCAGACCAATATACTGGCGCTGAATGCGGCTGTCGAAGCCGCCCGGGCCGGTGAACAGGGACGGGGATTCGCCGTAGTGGCATCCGAGGTAAGAAATCTGGCGCAGCGCAGTGCCTCCGCTGCAAAAGAAATTAAAATGCTGATCGATACGTCGTCCCAAAAAGTCAATGCCGGTGCCGCCATGGCAGATGTGGCGGGAAAAAATATGGCCGGTGTGATTGACTCCATCAAGAAGGTCGCCAGTATTACCAGTGAAATCCGGGCCGCCACCTATGAACAGAGCGCGGGAATCAACCAGGTCAAGGATGCCATCCTCCAGATGGATGAATTCACACAGCAGAATGCCGCGATGGTGGAAGAAGGTGCGGCCTCGGCCGCCATTCTCGAAGACCAATCCCTGGCCGTGGCAAATGCACTCAAAGTGTTCAAACTGAGCGCCGAATCGGAATTCAGACCGATGTCGACTGCCCGGCGAACTGCGCAGCCGGTAAAGGCAGCGCCCGCAATGACGGTGGCAGTACCCATGGATCGAAAAGTCATCCCGCTGTCGTCGGCCTCCAAGGCGGTCAAACAGAGAATCGCCGTTGGTAACGGCACAGCAATCGAAGAATTCGAGGAATTCTGAAACACAGATCATCCGCACGGTGCAGGGAAACTGGAGTTCAAAATGGCAAAATCAGTGCTTGTTGACGAGGTTAAACGTCGAATTCATGTCAAGGAATACCGTAGCAGAAAACACGTTCATGCAGTACCTGATGTTGCCTTGGACAATCCGGACCCCTATCAGTTCGCAGACGAATTACCGGGCTATTATTCATCAGTTCAACCCATGATGACCGGACTCAGTCAGGCAATTATCGATTCCATGACCGCGGAAATCGCCATTCTGGATCGGCAGGGTATTATTGTCGCCGTGAACAAGGCATGGCGCCGTTATAGCCAGGACGACGCAATCAACTACAAGGATCCACTGCTCAATTCTGAAATCGGTTCAAACTATCTGACCACCTGCAAAGGGCTGGCCTGCATTGAAAAGGGTTATGCGCGCACCATTTATGAAGGAATAAAACAGGTAACCGACCAGGTTGTTGAGGATTTCAGTTTTGATTACGCCTGCGACACCATGTCAAACCAGCGCTGGTTCAATATCAGCGCGGCGCAGTTTGAAGCGAACCATGATTACCTCATTATCAATCATCTGGACATAACCAGCCAGATCAGGGCCAGCAACATGCTGGAGAAGCTGTCTATCGCGGTGGACCATAGCCCGGCAGCGATCGTTATTGTCGACAAGGATACCAAAATCCAATTTGTCAATTCGAAATTTACTGAAGTGACCGGCTACAACGTCGATGATGTGATCGGCAAGAATCCGCGCATGTTCCAGTCCGGGCGCACCCCGCTGACGGTTCATCTTGACCTGTGGGAAAAAATCGGTCATGGCAAGCCCTGGCAAGGTGAACTGATAAACCGGCGAAAAAACGGTGAAATATTCACCGATGAAATGAACGTCACCCCGGTGGTCAATCCAGATGGCGTGGTAACCAACTATGTTGCGGTCCATGTCGACATTACTGAACGCAAAGCGATCGAAGAAAATCTGAAACGTTCCCGCGCGCAGTTAAATGCGTTCGTACGGCATGCGCCGGTCAGTATTGCGATGTTTGACCGGCAGCTAAACTACATTGCCTACAGCGACCACTGGTTCACCGAATTCGGACAGGGCTATGGCAGTCTGATCGGACTTAACCATTATCAGGTTCTGTCCGACATCCCCGACGACTGGCGCATCATTCATCAGCAATGTCTTGCCGGCGAGACGGTAAAAAACGATGCCTATTTATGGCAGCGTGCCGACCGCAGCGTGCACTGGCTGCGATGGGTGGTGCAGCCCTGGACAGAAGAAAATGAACGTACCGGCGGTATTCTGGTCATGATTGAGGACATTACCGAAAGCATACTGGCCCAATCGGATCTGCGTGCCGTTCTGGCTGAATCCGTCGATGCCATCTGGATTGCCGACGACGCCGGCAAGGTCGCCTTTGCCAACCCGGCCGCGTTGAAACTGACCGGTCACACCTTTGACGAACTTCAACAGCAGTCATTTTTTGAAACCATTGCCGAAAAAAGCAGGGAGGAACTGGCCGTCTACCTGGAACAGCTTGAAAACAAGAAATTCATACGGCACGAATGGGAATTGAAAGGCAGGAATGGCAGCATGATCTGGCTGGAATTAACCATCGGCAAGTTGACCGATGGGAGGTATCTGGCTTTTGGACGTGACCTTACCGAAACCAAACGCACCGATGCTGAATTGCGCAAACTCTTTCAGGCCGTAGAACAGAACCCGGAAAGCATCCTGATCTGCAATGTCAGTGGCAATATTGAGTACGTCAATCAGGCGTTTCTCACAAAAACCGGGTACGAACGTGCTGAGGTGATCGGAAAAAATCCGCGCATATTGCATTCCGGTAAAACGCCGCCCGACTATTACCGCGCCATGTGGCAATCGTTACTGAATGGCGACAAATGGCAGGGAGAGCTCTATAACAGGACCAAGGACGGTACCGAATTCATTGACTTTGCGACGATTTCACCGATTCACCAGGCCGACGGCCGGATTAGTCATTTTGTGTCGATCCAGGCCAATATAACCGACAATAAATTGGGCGAGGCGCGCATTCACGACCTGGCCTTTTTTGACCAGCTGACCGGACTGCCCAACAAAATACTGATGGAAGACAGACTGAACCAGATCCTGACCATTAATTCACGAACCGGTGAGCATGGTGCGCTGCTGTTCATCGACCTTGACCATTTTAAAAATGTCAACGATACGCTGGGCCATCACATGGGTGACCAGATGCTGAAGATGGCTGCCAAATGCCTGTTAAATTGCGTGCAGGCCTGTGACGCCGTGGCACGATTTGGCGGTGATGAATTCATCGTTTTACTGTCGGGTCTGGATGCAGACGAAACAACGGCGGCCAAAAGTGCGGCGGCCGCTGCCTACCGAATTCTCGACGCCCTGGACCAGATCTACCAGCTCGGCGATGCACAAATGCACAGCACAGCCAGCATCGGTGTAACCCTGTTTCAGGGAGCAGATACCAATGCCGCCGAGCTTCTGAAACAGGCGGACATGGCCATGTACCAGTCAAAAGAAGGTGGACGCAATTCGGTACGTTTTTTCGACCCCAGTCTGGAACTTGAAATGAAGCAGCGCACCAACATGGAAGAAGATTTAAGGCAGGCAATCGACAAGGAGCAATTCAGCCTGTATTACCAGCCGCAATTCAATCATCAGCGGGAGCTGATCGGCGCCGAAGTACTGATACGCTGGATACACCCGATACGCGGCGTGATTTCGCCAGCCGTTTTCATACCTTTTGCGGAGGAAAACGGTTCCATTCTGGCTATCGGTGAGTGGGTACTCAGAACGGCCTGTCTGCAACTGACCAAGTGGGAACAGCAAGCCGATTTTCCGGCTGTCAGTCTGGCGGTGAATGTCAGCGCATTCCAGTTCAAACAGCCCAATTTTGTTGACAGTGTCTGCCAGACCCTGGTACACACAGGCGCAAACGCAAGGCACCTGAAGCTGGAACTCACTGAAAGCATGCTGATTGAAAATCTGGAAGAAATCATTGAAAAGATGGTGATCCTGAAAAAACTGGGAATCAGTTTTTCGCTGGACGATTTCGGTACAGGGTACTCCTCGCTGTCGTTCCTGAAACGTCTGCCCCTGACCCAGTTAAAAATTGACCAGTCGTTTGTGAAACATGTCCTGAGTGATGCCAATGACGCGACGATCGCCAGAACCATCGTCACACTGGCCCACAGTCTGGGATTGAGTGTCATCGCTGAGGGAGTGGAAACAGAAGAACAGAAAGATTTTCTGTTTAACGCCGGCTGCCACGACTATCAGGGTTATTTGTACAGCCGACCCCTGCCTCTGGCTGAATTTGAACAGTTGCTGAAAAAAGAATGTCATCAACCTGAATGCCGTGCCGACCTGCACCCGGAAGGATGATCATGACCGACACGACATCAAGGTGGTCTCACCCCGATCGTCAGGAAGACAGCCTGCGCTTCGACGAGATTCAAAAGGAAATGATCCGCTATAAACAGGTCGCTGATCAGGATGCGTCGGACTACGACTATCCCTGCCCTGCCCCATGGAAGGAAACTGCCGAGTTTTGCCAGGTCATTCTGGAGGGCGACTGGCGTGGTGCAGCCCGACTGTTCAATCAGGCCATCTATCGCGAACATTCACTTCCTGCGGCCGAAATTCACCTGATCCAGCCGGCGCTCTATCAAATCGGAAAAAGCTGGCAGAAAAACGAAATATCCATCGTCAAAGAACATCTGGCAACCTATATTTCCGAAACCCTGATGGCACAGGGTTATGGACGGATAGCCTCAGAGCCCGATAACGGCCTGAAAGCCCTGTTTGCGTGCTCGCCGGGCAATCTGCACACGATAGGTCTGCGCATGGTTGCGGATGCCTTTGAGGTCGCCGGATGGACGGTACATTTTATGGGTGCCAACGTATCAATAACGTCTTTGCTGGCCGCCATTGAAGACCGGCAACCCGATCTGGTTGCACTGTCTGCGTCACTGCCCCAACAGGTGTGCGATGTGATGGTCACCATCGATTCCCTGCGTACCCGGCTGGGCAAGGCGTGTCCGGAAATTGCCGTCGGTGGATTGGTATTCAACCAGTTCCCGCTGATTGCCTCGACCATTGAAGCAGAATTGCTTGGCCCGGATGCGATGGCAGCCGTGCAGTCGGCGTCGATTTTATTCAATCAGCACCGTCGCTGACCCGACTTCAGGAAATTCTTAACCGCTTTTTGAGGCCGATCGCAACAATCAAGATGAATACCAAATCCACCGTCCCGATTCCACCGCTGCTGCCACTGATACGATCGCTGCACAGTCTGAGTTACGTGATTTTCCTGCCATCCGGACAGGTGGTGGACGCGAATGACGGGTTCTACCTTCTGCTCGACATTGCCGTCGACACGCCGATCCACGACCTGCCCCGTCACTTGATCGATCCCGGCCTTCCGATGCTGGCCAAGTGGCATACGCTGATGGCCGATGGCGAAACCATTTACCACGGTCCGATCAGCTTCCTGAGTGCCCATGGCAAGCCCTGTACGCTAACAGGCAAGATCTTTCGCCATGACGACTACCTGTGCCTGATTGCCGAACACGATATGACCGAGGTCGAAAAAATGCTGCAAACCGTGAGCAACCTGAATGAAGAACTGTCCGACAACCAGCGCATGCTGGTACGCGCCAACCGGCAGCTCACCCGCGAAAAGGAAGAACTGGAGCGACGGCTCCAATGAGTGCCCGGCAGGACCGGGATTAACAATAAATTCCTCACGGTCTGTCAAACATCGAGCGGACGCGCAGTCTGCGCTCAGAAAAATGTCACTGCGGCAGGATCTTCACTCAGCGCCGCATTTTGTCGGCCCGCCTGCTTTGCCGCATATACCGGGGCCGATTTGACCAGTTTCGGTCCGATTTCCTCGATGTCAACCGGTTTGTGTTGGCGATGAGCCGAAATCATGCTGGACTGGAGAACGCCTCGATGCCGCTTGAACGAGCTTTCATTGCCGTTCATCCATTCGTCCAGCGAAGGTAATTCAGTGTCCGGCAATGCCAGCACTGTTATCAGTCGTCGCATATCGGTGCTGACCGCGTCGATGATCTGCGATACGCGATCCTGATACTGCAAGGTCACCATCACCTCTTCGACCGCCGTGCGTATGGTGCTGCCGTGCTGACGCATATCGTCCACCGACCCGCCCAGGTCATGCACGTGTTCCAGTACCGATCGAATGACTTCGTCGGTCTGGGTAATCACCCTGCGATCGGTTTCGGTCGCATCGTTCGCTGACTTCAGGGTGGACTGCATGATGACACCGATCTGGTTTACCCGGTCAGCTATATGTTTGCCGGTTTCGGCCGATAGCTGTGACAGCTTTCGCACTTCGGCCGCCACCACAGCGAACCCGCGCCCCGCGCTGCCGGCCCTGGCGGCTTCAATCGACGCGTTAATCGCCAGTAAATTCGTCTGCGCGGCAATGGCACTGACCTGTGAGGCCATTTCCTTTAATTCTCTGGTTTCACTGACAAGGTCGCGAACACCCCCCAGTAACGCATCTTTGCTTTTGACTATCACTTCAAGAGAGGTCAGTACCGGCATCAGTTCTTTTTCACACATGGTCAACAGCGAGACTGTGGTTTCTTCCCTTCTGGCATCGGCATGACCACTGACGCCACCAAATCCGGCCCGATCAAATTCGTTAATCATCAGGCTGAAATGGTCAATCACGACCATGCCGGCCTTTTCTATCTGGGCTTTTACCGACTCCGACTGCGGCTGCCAGACCGACACAATGCCGGCAACCAGCTGTTTCAGGCTATCTGCAGCGGCTCTGGTCTCTTCCATGGCGTTCACTTCGGCGTCATTGTCGCCGGACACGGTAACCAGGTGCTGAATCTGCAGTATTCCAACGACCACGATACCGGCAAAGATCGCCAGCTGCACCCGGTGCGTTGGCTGAAACAAAAAAAGCGCCGATAAAAGCAGCGTCAGCAATACACATGCAGTGTTAAAACGCTCTGTGGCGCCGAGCATGGCAATCCGCTCAGACAACCGTGTTTTGATCCGGGCGATTTTCATGACCTTCCGACCTCTCCAGGGTTACGCTTCATTCAGGTTTCAGCATGACCACAGCCTGATTATCCAGGCCACTGTGCTGTGCACAGGGTGAGTCAGGCGGGTTGCGGTACCGGTCTGGCGATGACAAATTTCGATTCCATTTTTTTCATGGTGCCAAAAATCGTCGATGAATTGAACGGCTTGTGTACATAACCATTCGCGCCCAACTGGATGGCGGCCGTCACCATATCGCATTCGTCCAGTCTTGAGATCATCACAATGGTCGCGCCAGGCAATGATTTTCTCAATTTCACCAGCGCTTCGAATCCGGTTTCACCGGGCATGACAATATCGAGAAAAATAATATCCGGCTTGCACTCGGCAGCCAGCCGGATACCGGTCTTGGCATCGTTGGCGACGCCGACAATCCGGTAGTCCGCACTGCGCAGAATCACGCTTAACAGGGTGCAGCTCAATTCGCTGTCGTCAATCACCAATACTCGCAGAGAAGATGAATCCATCACAGCCTCCAATAACACAGTCATTCTTACGAATCAGGCACTTCCCACGCGGTACTTTGCGTCCAGTGCATTTTCCTGCGTGGTGCCGTAATTGCCTACAGTGAATATACGACAGGCCGTTCCGTAGTTATACGTAGCCGGCCACGGTTAACTCGACTCGGCTAACCCGGCAAGGTTGAATTACGCGTGAATTGGCAGCGAAGGGACAGATTTGAACAAGTGCTGGATGCCGGTCATTTGACCGGCAAAATCCGGATGCCCATTGGGAAAAAGTAATGAAAAATCAATTAAACAAGGTGATCTGACGGCGGTGCAATCCATATCCGCACCAGTCAATCCGCCGTCACACCTATTTCACCATGGCTTTGATGGTTGGCCACAGGCGGCGCGAAATCGGCAACCGGTCCCTGCAGTCGCGCAACAGAACCAGCCACGCTTCCGACATCTTCCCGGTTTGTTCGTCGAGCTCCATGCCGCGTTCCACGCCCGCCAGGGCCGAGCGCGCGATCAGGGTGTTGCGGTGAATACGGACAAACACGCCCGGCAGCTCAATTTCAATCGCCTGCAGGGACTCTTCAATCAGGTACTGCTGCTGTACGGTGTGCAGGGTCAGGTATTTCTGTTCAGCCTTGATGTACACCACATCACTGACAGGAACCAGCAGAATCCGGCCCCGCTCCATGACGGAAAAAAACTGGCGTTGCGATGACAGCAGGGAGGTGACAGGGGCATCTTCGGCTGACTGGTCAGGCGAAGTCTCGGCTGCTTCATTGAGTTTTTCACGTAATCGGACCGCGCGCAGAATTGCCTCCTCAAGGCGTTGGGCGCGTACCGGTTTCAGTAAATAGTCAAATGCGTGCACTTCAAATGCTTTCAGTGCGTACGTATCATGGGCTGATACAAAAATGATCGTCGGTTCTTTCCCGGTCGATGAATTCTGCAACATGTGCTGTGCCAGTTCGATGCCATTCATTCCCGGCATCTGTACATCGAGCAGGACGATGTCCGGGCGCGACGCGGCAATGCCATCCAGCGCGGCCTGCGCATGGTCGGACTCACCCACCACCCGGGTCGGGCAGTGGACAGCGATATCGGACAATAAAGTGCGCATCCGGCTTCGGGCCGGGGCTTCGTCATCAACTATGAAAATGGCAGGAATCATCGGGACGGGTTCCTAGTTGGGTCGTTTCGCGTGGCGTCGATCTATGGACGGATCACGCTCTGTGATTTGGTGCGGCATTTTGGCAAACGGAAAACTCAGCCTGACCTGAAATTGCCTTCCTTCGACAGCCGCAACAAAATCGGATTCAACGTCATACAGCAATGTCAGCCGTTGGCGGATATTGGTCAGCGCCATCTGGTTGCCCTTGCTTTCATGATCTGCATGATACGGGTTTTCAATCACGATCAGAATACGGTCAGAACTGCGGCTGATTTTTATCGTAATGACTGATTGCGCTTCAGACGGCTCAACGCCATGATGGACTGCATTTTCGATCAGCGGTTGCAATAACAGACTGGCAATTTGTGCCTGCTGAATATCCTGCTCACTGAAATGCGTAATGTCCCATTCGACTTTTAAACGGTCCCCCAACCGGATCTGCTCGATGGACAGATATTGCCGGCACAACTGAATTTCCTCGCTCAGGCTTGACACACCGCGGGTATCGCGCATCAGAACCCGAAACAGGTCGGCCAGATCTTCCAGTGCCGATTCAGCCCGTTGCGGTTCGGTGCGTATCAGCGACAGTACCGCATTAATGCTGTTAAACAGAAAATGGGGCCGGATCCGCGCCTGTAATGCCTGTAATTTCGCCTCGCCCAGCGCCGGGGAAAAAGCACGGGCGCGCAATTCGAAATAATGCTGAAAAATCATGCCGCCCGAAGCGGACAGTATGCTTAACGACACGATACTGGTATGCAGCAGATCCGCCAGCAGCCAGGAATAACCGGAAATCAGTTTCGATATGGCAATGGCAATCAGCGCCGGGGTAATCCCGCACAGTGAACGTTGCAACCACAGCGGAAATTGCTGCACCAGGGCGACTTTTCGCAATCCACAAAGCATCAATAACGATAAAATACAGATGGTTTCGACGATCATTGCCGAATTAAAAAATGCCCCTGAGGCACTGAACAGATCCTGACTTTGCGCCCAAATACCACAAAAAACCGCCCCATTGGTGGTCACCAATACCCGGTAAATCACGCCGATGTTGCAACAATCGGGGATCACCGAGGAAACCGCCGTGGGCGTCGCGGCAAGCTTAACCAGCTTCAAGTGCTTTATAATCATGTAATTCCCGACTGTTAGCGAATTTTTAACCGAACCGCCTTTAACTATAGCCTTTATTATGACTTCACAATTTACTAAAAAAAACGAAGCCTGGTCGGCACGTTTTTCCGAACCGGTCTCCGATCTGGTGAAACGCTATACGGCGTCTGTGTTCTTTGACAAACGACTGGCCCAGGTCGATATACAGGGTTCTCTCGCACACGCTGAAATGTTGTGCTTTAAAGAAATAATCAGTCAAGCAGATTATGCCGAAATTGTGCGTGGTATGACACAAATTTCCGCCGAGATCAGTTCCAACCGCTTCAATTGGCAACTGGATCTGGAAGATGTCCACTTAAATATTGAAAAACGCCTAACTGAAATTGTGGGGGATGCGGGCAAACGCCTGCACACCGGGCGGTCCCGAAATGACCAGGTCGCTACCGATATCCGCCTTTATATTCGCGGGGCGATTGACGATATCACCGGTTTATTGCGTCAATTTCGCCTGGCGTTACTTGATCTGGCCGAGCAGCATGCTGACACCATCATGCCGGGTTTTACCCATATGCAAGTGGCCCAACCGATTACGTTTGGTCACCATATGCTGGCTTACGTCGAGATGTTCGGGCGCGATGCTGAACGCATGGCAGACTGTCGCAAACGCGTCAACCGGCTCCCGTTAGGCGCCGCCGCGCTGGCCGGAACCACCTTCCCGATCGACCGGGAGCGTGTTGCGGCCGCCCTTCAGTTTGACGCGGTATGCACCAACTCCCTGGATGCCGTCTCGGATCGCGATTTTGCGATTGAGTTCTGCGCGGCTGCCGCCCTGATCATGACCCACATTTCGCGCATGTCCGAGGAACTGGTTATCTGGATGAGTCCCCGTATCGGTTTCATCGACATCGCCGACCGCTTCTGCACCGGCTCGTCTATCATGCCGCAAAAGAAGAATCCGGACGTCCCCGAGCTCGCCCGTGGCAAAACCGGGCGTGTCAACGGCCATCTGATCGCCCTCCTGACACTGATGAAAGGTCAGCCACTGGCCTACAACAAGGATAACCAGGAAGACAAGGAACCCCTGTTCGATACGGTCGATACGGTCGTTGATACCCTGCGCATTTTTGCGGAGATGGCCAAAGGCATCAGCGTGAAACCGGAGGCCATGCGTCAGGCCGCGCTTCAGGGCTACGCCACGGCAACCGACCTGGCCGATTACCTGGTTAAAAAAGGACTACCGTTCCGTGACGCTCATGAAGCGGTCGCGCATGCGGTAAAAACATGCGTCAGCAAGGGCTGCGATCTGAGCGAACTGTCACTGGACGACCTACGTGCGTTTTCCAGCCTGATCGAGAACGATATTTTTGCCGTACTGACACTGGAAGGCTCTGTGGCAGCACGTGACCATCTGGGAGGAACCGCACCCGCGCAGGTGCGCGCCGCGATCCATCGCTGGCGCACCGAGTTATAGGCGGAATTTAATAGCTGGTGAGCGATTCCGGAGCACCATTGTGAAAATGGTAAATGGTCACGACCGATTGCGATAAGTCGTGATGAGCATCAAATTCATAGGTACCGACAACACCCTTGAACTTTATTTTTTCCAGCGCCGGCAGGTACTGTTGCGGTTCCACCGAATTCGCGTGCTTCATCGCTTCGGCTATCAGCATCATGCCATCGTAAAAAGCCACCGCATAAGTTTCGGGAGGGCGATTGAAGCGTTTTTTATAGTCGTCCGCAAACGATTTGCCGGCATCCAGTTTATCAAGCAGTGCGCCCCCTTCCGTGCAATACACCTGGTCGGTGATGGCGTCACCGGCCAACCGGCCCATCTGCGGGGCACAGATACCATCGCTGCCCAACAACAGAGTCTGCATTTTCAGCTGCTTCATCTGGCGGACCATGGGCCCGGCCTGCGCAGCGTAACCCGCATAAAAAATGGCGTCGGGATTCTTCGGTTTGATCCGGGTCAGGATGGCCATGAAATCAGAGGCCTTATCGCTGGTGTAATCATTACTGACAACCGTCAATCCGTTCGCTCGGGCCACTTTGGCGAACTCCGTGGCCAATCCCTGCCCGTAGGCAGTGCGATCATCTATAATCGCGACCGTTCTGATTTTCAGTTCCCGCGCGGCATACAATGCGATTTTTCCACCGAGCTGGCTGTCATTCGCGGCGATCCGGAACACCGTTTTGTAACCGTGTAAGGTCACCGAGGGGTTGGACGAGACAGTCGCCATAACGATACCCGCAGCGTCGTAAATTCGCGACGCAGGGATGGAGATGCCGGAATTGTACGGACCGATTACGGCCTTCACACCGGCGTCAACCAGTTTCTGGGCCACCTGCACGCCCGTTGCCGGGTCGCCCTGATCGTCTTCCATAATGACGTGAAACAGAATCTTTTTACCGCCAATAACGATGCCCTGCGCATTCAGATGCTCTATGGCCAGAATCAGTCCGCCCTGGTTATCGAGCCCGGCAGACGCCTGCGGCCCCGACAGCGGACTGCTGAAGCCGATATTGACTGTTTGAACCTGTTGCGCCGGTGACGGTATGGAAACAGCCAGGGCCACCGTGGTGAAAAGTGCTGCGCAGATCCGGTTAAAATTTTTCATGTGCGGTGTTCCAGTTATTTCCTTATAACTTCTTGGCCAAAAAATAGTCTTCCAACGATTCCTGCAAACCTGCTTCTATGGCAGTTTCAATTTTTTTGCTCAATCGGGCATCCGACTGCGATTCAAACACAAAAACCCGGTACACCTGGGACAGCATGATGGTCGCCGGGTTGGCCAGCATCACCCACCAATCCGACCCGGGCAGTGGTGTTGTCTTTTTTGCGACGAGCTGATCGCCCTGCAAACGTCCAACCCAGCCGGCGCGGGTCATCTGGGTCAGCAGACTTTCAATTTCATCAAACCCCAGCCGGGTTTTTTCACGGATATCCCAGCTCGATAGGGCTGCATTGGTCGAACGGTTGCGCGCGTTACAGAGCGTCTCGAGCAGCGTGATGGCATCAACAAAGCGGCTACCCGGTTTCGGTACGTGCCACCAGCGTTCATATTTGACAATGGGCAGCGACGCGGCAATCACTGCCCCGAACAGGGTAATCAGCCAGGAGGTGTAAATCCAGATCAGGAATATCGGAATGACGGCAATGGCGCCGTACACAATGGTGTAAGTCGGAATATGCGTCACAAACGATGCGAAGATGCGCTTGGCAATTTCAAACAGGATCCCTGCCACCAGACCACCCCAGGCAGCGTCGCGCCAATCAATGGTCCGGTTTGGCACAAATATGTACAGCAGACTGTAGGCACAGGTTGACAGCGCGATCGACGCGCCGGTGTATAAAATCTTGCTGCCCGGGATCGCGCCAACCACATCGGAGGTCGCGGCAAAAACGTACGAGGTCGCGGTCAGCGATACGCCCATCAGGAAAGGCGCCAGTGTAATCAGCGCCCAGAATACCATCATGCGTTTCAGGATCGGGCGCTTCTGTTTTACCCGCCAGATCTGGTTGAACACCTTTTCTATGGTGGCCAGCGTAACGATCGATGTCACCATCAACGCCACCGCGCCAACCGCTGAAAGACGGGTGGCTTTGGCGGAAAACTGGTTCAGGTAGTCGAGGATCGTGGTGGAAATGGTCTTGGGCATCAAACTTTGGATAAAGTACGCCTCAAGCGACAGCCGAAACGTATTGAACAGCGGGAAAACGGTGAAAATGGCCAGCGCCACCGTCAGCATGGGCACCAGGGCCAGCACCGTCGTGAAGGTCAGACTTTCGGCGACCTGGCTTAACTGCCCATCTGCAATGCGCCGCAGCGCGAAGTAAATCAGGCTGCGTATGTCAGCCGGTCGCCAGCCGAACAGACGCATTCCCTTGAGCCACGCCCTGACTTGATTCAGATAAGGTTGCGCCAACACCATCACAGAAAACGATCCAGAATTTTTCGTCCCTGCTTGTCCAGCCCGGCGGGATGGCGGATCAGAAAATTGATGCCGTGATTGTCGGTAATCAGCAAACTGTCGCCAATCCGGCGAATGTCTTCTTCGACCCGCAACACAAAACTGGTTTCACCGCGGTCGGTATTGACCGTCCAGGTGCACGGGGTCGAAAAACTGGAGACACCGACAATACGCTCAATTTCAGGTACAAATTCCCGACCTGACAGTTCTTCCATAATCAGGTCACTGACCGGCTTTGCCAGATCGGCGAGACGGTTAATCCATGCAACTTCACGGCCATCGTTACAGACCATTGAAATATTATCCATTGGCGTCTGGATCGGAAACGCGCGTATCGGCGTCACCCCCTCGTGGATTTCACCGTTCGCCGTCAGGATCAGTTTGCCAAAACCATTTTTGGTGAGTTCAAATTCGGTGGTTTGCATCAGTTCTCATCCTCCATTCGATTCAAGCAGCACGGCCGCATTGCGGGCCTGCGCCTGGTAGAGTCGGTAGTAGGCGCCCTGTTGTGCCATCAACACCTCGTGTTTGCCCTCTTCGACGACCACACCCCGGTCCATGACCACCAGTCGGTCGGCCTTGTTCAGCGTGGAAAGGCGATGTGCGATGGCGATGGTGGTTCGTCCCTTGACCAGATTATCCAGCGCTTTCTGGATTTCTTTTTCGGTTTCGGAATCCACCGACGAGGTGGCCTCATCCATAATCAGGATACGCGGATCGATCAGCAGAGCACGGGCGATCGAAATCCGTTGCCGTTCGCCGCCTGAAAGTCCCTGACCGCGTTCACCCACCATGGAATCGTACCCCTGCGGCAGCCGCAGGATAAACTCGTGGGCATGGGCCGCCCGCGCCGCATCCATGATCTCGTCGCGGGTTGCCCCCGGCTTGCCGTAGGCGATGTTGTCGGCGATGGTGCCGAAAAACAGAAATGGTTCCTGCAAGACCAGCCCGATGTGGCGGCGATAATCCGCAATCCCGAACGAGCGGATATCGACACCGTCGAGCAGAATGGCCCCTTCTGCGACATCGTAAAAGCGGCAGATCAGGTTGACCAGGGTACTCTTGCCCGACCCGCTGTGTCCGACCAGACCGATCATTTCACCCGGTTGAATGTTCAGTGTGACACCCCGGTTCACGGCACGATTGCCATACCGAAAACCGACTTCGCGCAGTTCTATATGCCCTTTTACACTGTCCAGTCGGACCGGATGCGCAGGCTCCGGAACACTTGAGACATGGTCCAGAATGTCGAAAACACGTTTGGCTGCCGATGCCGACTTCTGTGTCACCGACACTATCCGGCTCATGGAATCGAGTCGTCCGTAAAAGCGCCCCATCAAGGCGACAAACGACACCAGAATACCCACGGTGATTTCGCCGCGCGAAATCTGCCAGATGCCAAACGCCCATACCACCAGCATGCCGATATCGGTCAGAAGGGACACCGTCGGTGAAAACAGGGACCACACCTTATTCAGGCGATCGTTGACGATCAGATTATGGCGGTTCGCCTCGTGAAACCGGTTGGCCTCACGCTGTTCCTGGGCGAAAGCCTTGACAACCCGTATCCCCGGTATGGTGTCGGCAAGCACATTGGTCACTTCACCCCAGACCCGGTCTATTTTTTCAAAGCCATTTTTGAGACGGTCCCTGACGATGTGGATCATCCACGCAATAAAGGGCAGCGGTGCCAGCGTCACCAGTGCAAGCAGGGCATTTTCTTTTACCAGGAATGCCGCAATCATCAGCAGCATGATAATGTCCGTGGCGAAATCAAGCAGGTGCAGGGATAAAAAGACGCAGATACGGTCGGTTCCGCTGCCGATTCTTGACATCAGGTCACCGGTTCGTTTGCCACCAAAATATTCCAGTGACAGACGCATCAGGTGTTCATACGTGGCGGTGCGCAAATCCGAGCCGATACGCTCGGAGACCAGCGCCAGTATGTAGGTCCTGAGCCAGTTCAGCAGCCAGGCAAACAGGGCCGATCCGAGCAGGCCGCCCAGATACATCGAGACCATGACCGGATCAATATGATGGGTTTCCTGGTAGGGAATCAGTATGTCATCCAGTATCGGTCCGGTTAAATAAGGGGGCACCAGACCGGCGGCCGTTCCCAGCAGGGTCAGGATAAAACCGATCAGCAGTCGGCCCTGATAGGGCCTGGCAAACCGCCACAATCGAAACAGTGTTCGCGTGGATGGCGGTGTATGGATAACTTTGGCACAGATCGGGCATTCATCCTGGTCGGGTTCGAGTGGTGCCTTGCAGCTTGGGCATATCAGCTGATCGGGTTCGACGATCGGTTCGCCACTGACCTGACTGTCCTGGTATAAATTGAACTGGTCCACAAAGCGGGTCGCAAGCAGATTCTGGGTCAGCGTAAACCGCCACTCGGCCAGCAGGCCGTTGGTATCGATCAGTTCCAGGTGACCAATACCCGCATGATCATGGTGATTCAGCACCAGATCGGCACGATAGTCCCAGCTCTTCCATTCAGTTTCGCCGGGAAACAGTGAAAAAATGCGGGTTTCTGTGGCAACAATGATGCCTGTTTTAAAATTCAGGCGTGCATCCAGGTCAACCTCTAACGCGGTCAGTGCGTTCTCACCTTCGGTGAGCTGATTTGCTACAAGTTCTCGCCAGGACGCCGGGAGTATGGATAAATTAAGAAGATCAGCGACTTGTTTCATTGTCATTGTTTCGTGTGCTCCAGGGTTCCATCTGCAAAATGACAGGTGATGGCTATAAAAGTGAAATGAAAATTTTAAATTTATGAATAGACGTAGCGCCAAAGTTGCTGTTTGCGGTATTCTATTTCATTAAATTACCCGCTTTCACTGAACTTCACACCTCGAATTATAATTCTGGCAGTATACAATAGAAGAAGCGAATCGAAGCAGCATTGGACAAACGTGGGCATGGCGCATTGGCGTTACCACTGTAAATACTGGATGTAGTCGGGTAATCCTGCCCCAAATGTTGGCGAAAATAAAATAAATGACAAATAAGAAAGAAATTAAATTTACCCGTGTCACTTACCTGCGCGGACCCAATTTATGGACCTACCGACCTGTCATTGAAGCCTGGGTCGACATTGGCGAACTGGAACAGTTTCCCTCAAATACCCTGCCCGGTTTCACAGACCGTCTGCTGGACTGGTTGCCGAGCCTGATTGAACACCGTTGCGGTGTCGGCGAACGGGGCGGTTTTATCGAACGCCTGCGCGAAGGCACCTGGGCAGCGCACATACTGGAGCATGTCGTGCTGGAATTGCAGAATCTGGCGGGAATGCGCACTGGATTTGGTAAAACCCGCAAGGCCGCTGAACCTGCCCTTTACAAAATGGCCTTTCGCACCCGTCAGGAACAGGTCGGCCGCGCTGCGCTGGAAATGGGTCGGGAACTACTGCTGGCCGCGATCGACGACACGCCGTTTGACCTTGCCGCCAACATCGCGCAACTGACTGATCTGGTGGATTCGCTCTGTCTGGGACCGTCGACGGCGCACATCGTTGATGCCGCCACCAGCCGCACCATTCCCTGGATGCGCCTGAATGACGGTAACCTGGTGCAGCTGGGCTACGGAAACCGGCAGCGCCGTATCTGGACCGCAGAAACCGACCAGACCAGCGCCATTGCCGAGGGTATCTCCTCCGACAAAGACCTGACCAAGTCCTTATTGAAGTCCTGTGGTGTACCCGTTCCGGAGGGCACACTGGTTCACAGCGAAGCCGAAGCCTGGGAAGCGGCACAGGATATCGGTTTGCCCGTGGTCCTGAAGCCGTACGATGGTAATCACGGCCGTGGCGTGTCGCTCGACCTCAGCACCGAAGCGGAAGTCCATGCGGCATTCCGGCTGGCTGACCGCAAAGGCGGCGGCAGTGCCGTCATTGTCGAACAATTTATTCCGGGAAATGAACACCGGGTGCTGGTGGTCGGCAAAAAAGTCGTTGCCGTGGCCGCCGGTGAGGCTGCCTGGGTCGTGGGCAACGGAACCTCCAACATCATCGAGCTGGTTGATGACCAGATTAATTCCGACCCGCGTCGCGGTCTGACCGAAGAATTTCCCCTGAATGCCATCGCACCCCAGAATGGCGCCGAAATTATCCTCGAACTGGAACGCCAGGGACTGACTGCCTATGACGTTCCGCTCAAGGATCAACGGGTGCTGATTCAACGCAACGGCAATGTCGCTTTCGATGTCACTGACCAGATCCACCCCAGTATTGCCGCTGTCGCCACTCTGGCTGCACGGGTGGTAGGCCTGGATGTGGCCGGCGTCGATCTGGTTGTCGAAGACATTTCCAGACCCCTGGATGCACAACGTGGTGCCATCATTGAAGTCAATGCCGGTCCCGGTCTGCTGTCGCACCTGAAACCGGCGAGCGGCACACCACGCCCCATCGGCGCTGCCATTATCGATCACCTTTTTCCCGGCGACGGTTCCGGACGAATACCTGTGATCGGCGTCATGGAAGCGCACGGATCACAGCTTATTTCCCGACTGATCGCTCATCTGCTCTACGTCAGCGGCAAGCACGTCGGACTGGCCTGCAGCGCCGGCCTGTATCTGGATCAACGCCAGATCGACAGCAAGAACTCAACCCACTGGGAAGCCGGTCAGCGCCTGCTGATAAATCGTTCCATCAGTGCGGCCGTATTTGAAACCAGCCACCGGATGGTGCTGGCAGAAGGCTTGGCCTATGACAAATGCGCTGTCGGCGTGGTCAGTGAAATCAATGAACTGCCCAAAAATTCGCCCTTGCATGAGTTCTACATTGATGACATCGACAAACTGGTCAATGTCGTGCGTACGCAGGTCGACGTTATCCTGCCGGATGGCGTGGCCATACTCAATGCAACCAATCCACGCATCGTTGAGCTGGCCCGGCTGTGCGATGGCGATGTCATTTTCTACGCCGACGATGCCCACAACAGCGTCATCCATCAGCACCAGTCAGACGGAAAACGGGTTGTATTTATTCGCAATAACTGCATCATCCTGGCTGAAGGAAAGAATGAAGCCGCGGTCATACAGCTTTCTTCCCTGAAGCCGGCAAAGGCGACGCAGCCTGCACATGTACTCGCGGCAGTGGCAACGGCATGGTCTCTGCAGGTTTTGCCTGAACTGATTGAAGCCGGTCTCAGGACGTTTGAATCCAGCGCCAAAAAAGGTCATCTTTAATAACTGTTAACCCTTTCGACCCGACGAAACCAGGAAGATTATTTTATGGAAGTAACACGTATTCGAGCACTGCGCGGCCCCAACCTCTGGAGCCATCACACGGCGATTGAAGGGATCGTGAAATGCAGCGCTGACGAACTCAACATCATTAATCTGCCCGACTTTGAGGCCCGCCTGCGGGCACGCTTTCCCGAGCTCAGTTCATTGCAGCCCACCGGTTATCACGACGCGATTCCGATCGCCCACGTATTTGAATACGTTGCATTGGGGCTGCAGGCCTCGGCAGGCTGTCCGGTGACGTTCAGTCGCACCACGCCAACCGTGGAATCCGGTATTTACCAGGTGGTGGTCGAATACACCGAGGAGGCTGTCGGGCGCCTGGCGTTTGAACTGGCCGAGAAATTATGTTTCAGTGCTCTGGACGATGCGCCATTTGATCTGGACAAGGCGCTCAATGAGCTGCGCGACCTGGACGAGGAAATCCGCCTGGGACCGTCAACAGGCTCGATCGTGCATGCTGCGGTCGCGCGCAACATTCCTTATCGTCGGCTGACTGAGGGAAGTCTGGTCATGTTTGGCTGGGGCAGCAAACAGCGGCGCATCCAGGCAGCCGAAATGGACAAAACCAGTGCCATCGCCGAATCGATTGCACAGGATAAGGAACTGACCAAGAAATTATTATGCGCTGCCGGTGTGCCGGTTCCGCTGGGCCGAACCGTGACCGATGCCGACGACGGCTGGAATGCGGCGCTGGAAATCGGATTGCCGGTGGTTGTCAAACCGAAAGACGGAAACCAGGGCAAAGGCGTCACTGTCAATATCACCACACAGGACCAGCTGGCTGCGGCCTATGCGTCAGCCAGTGAATTCGAAGAAGACATTCTGGTGGAGCGCTATCTGCCGGGCAGCGACTTCCGCCTGCTGGTCATTGGCAACAAACTGGTCGCTGCGGCACGGCGCGACCCGCCGCAGGTCGTCGGTGATGGGGTCAAAACGGTGCGGCAACTGGTGGATCAGGTGAACCTCGACCCCAAACGTGGCTCCGGCCACGCCACATCGCTGACAAAAATCCGTATTGACGACATTGCTCTGGGCAGTCTCGCGACTCAGGGCTTTAATGCAGAATCCATTCCGCCCAAAGGACGCCGTGTCCATTTACGGAACAATGCCAATCTTTCGACCGGTGGTTCAGCGACCGACGTGACAGACGACGTGCATCCGGAAGTCGCGGCACGCGCCGTGGCCGCCGCCCAGATGATAGGTCTGGACATCTGCGGCGTCGATCTGGTTTGCGACAGCGTTTTAAAGCCGATTGAAGAGCAGCATGGCGGCATCGTCGAAGTCAATGCAGCGCCGGGTTTGCGCATGCATATATCACCCTCGTTTGGCAAAGGGCGCCAGGTCGGTGAAGCGATTGTTGCCACGATGTTCGAGGAAGGCAATGACGGACGGATTCCGGTGGTGGCGGTCACAGGTACCAATGGAAAAACCACCACGGTACGCCTGATAGCCCACCTGCTGACAGCGTCCGGATTGCGCACCGGCATGACCAACACGGACGGTGTCTACATCGAAGGGCAACGTATCGACTCGGGTGACTGCAGCGGGCCCAAAAGTGCACGCAATGTGTTGCTGCACCCGGATGTGGACGCGGCAGTGTTCGAAACGGCGCGCGGCGGTGTATTGCGTGAAGGTCTGGCATTTGACCGCTGCCAGGTCGCTGTCATTACCAACATCGGGACGGGCGACCATTTGGGACTGAATTACATAACCAGTGTCGAAGATCTTGCCGTACTGAAGCGGGTTATCGTACAGAACGTCGCCGATAATGGCGTTGCCGTACTGAATGCCGCGGATCCCATCGTCGCCGGCATGGCAGAAAACTGCCTTGGGAAGGTGACTTTCTTCGCTGCGGATCTGCACGAGCCGGTCATGGCTACTCACAAGGCTCAGGGAAATCGCGTGGTGTACGTCGAGGACGGAATGGTTGTCGCTGCGGAAGGAACCTTCAAACATAAAATTGCCCTGAAACAGATACCCATCACGCATGACGGGAAAATCGGCTTTCAGGTTGAAAACGTGATGGCGTCGGTAGCTGCTGCCTGGGCTGTCGGCATCAGCTGGGACGCCATTGAAAAAGGGCTGCAGACGTTTGCCAACGATAAAGACAACGCACCCGGGCGCTTTAACATGTTTAACTACAAAGGGGCCACCCTGATTGCCGATTATGGCCACAACCCGGACGCCATTCTGGCGCTGGTTCAGGCGGTCGACACCATACCGGCCAGACGCCGTTCCGTCGTAATCAGTGGGGCAGGCGATCGCCGTGACGAAGACATACGCCAGCAGACAGAAATACTCGGCACCGCATTTGATGACGTGATTCTGTACCAGGACCAGTGCCAGCGCGGACGACTCGACGGCGAAGTGGTTGGCCTGTTGCGATCCGGACTGGTCAACGCCAAACGCACCAGGAACATTGCAGAAATTACCGGTGAGTTCATCGCCATTGATCACGCGCTTGAAAAACTGGGCGAAGGTGACCTGTGTCTCATTCTGGTTGATCAGGTGGAAGCATCATTGGAGCATATCGCGAAAAGAATAAAGCAGGGCTGACAGGCAACAAACTCGTCACTGTAACTTGAATGCCCCGTCGACTGCCTGATCGCCGGCACGGAACAGGCGCGCCGCCGGAATAAGATATTCATACGGACAATTTCATGAGTGGACCTACAACAGCAGTTCTGATTGAAGATCCTGTTGCCGTATTGATGGCCGCCGCCGGCATCCGCGCGGCGCAGACGATACAGCAGGGCTATCGCCAAAGTGCCGAACTGGCGTCCCGGCATGAAACGCAACAAGCCCGCCTGCGCGACCAGATTCAGGCAGCAGATCAGGGCGGCATTCAGTCGCTTCAGATCCAGATCCGTGAAGCTGAAACGCAATTAAATCACCTGCTCACACTCAGTCACCGGACTGATGGTGCCGAACAGCGTACTGCCGGCCTGCCCCATGCGCCTGACCGTTCCGGCCCGGCGGACAGCCGCGATGAACTGGCGACCTATCTGGTAGCCCTGAAAAACTATAACGCTGACATCAAGTCCATTCTGCTCACTGCGGCGGCAAGCCACATGGAACTGGATAGCTGGGACCCGGGTTTTGATACAGACCATCCCGAGGTGCAGTGGGACCAGCCAGACGCCGCGCCGGACCACGGAACGTCACCGGGTGCCGCGGAGGAGCTGCAACGGACCGTCGGAGTCAACCGCCTGCTGGCGCGCATTGCCCACCTTGGCGACACGCCTGAACCGATTCGTGAACTGGTCCGTCAGCTGGCAAAACACATCCCGGACGAGCGCCGCGAACTGCTGATCAGCGAATTACGTCGCGAAATTCAGTTCACGCTGGAAAAGCATCAACAACGGCAGGTTCAGGAAGCCAGTGCGCTGATCCTGCGACAGACCCTGAACGACCTTGGCTATCAGGTCGACTCATTCAGCGATACCCTGTTTGTGGACGGTGGCGTTGTGCATTTCAGACGTCACGGATGGGGTGATTACAGGGTGCGCCTGCGCGTCAATGAAAAAACCCATACACTCAATTTCAACGTGATACGTGCGGTACGCAATGCCAGTAATGAACGCTCCGTGCTGGATCATCTGGCCGAAGACCGCTGGTGTGCGGAATTTCCAGCCCTGTTAAAGGCCATGGAAGCACGCGGTCTGAGCATGAACGTCACTCGTCGCCTGGAGGCTGGCGAGTTGCCGGTTCAGCGGGTTGATATTGACCAGTTGCCGGCGATGGCTGACGACGATGTGCGTCACGGCGACGCGCCCCTGAAAACACTGGAATCAGACTGATTGCAGATTAACCCAACCAACCACCATGACCCACCCCGTCGCGCGCTGGCAAACCGATTTAGAACGACTCCTGGCGATTCGTTCCCAATTTGTGATTTCGGGCAGCATCCATGACAGTTTTTTGACGACCACCGACAGTGGCCCTGTACTGGTACCCTTTGTTCGCGCGCTCTGGGAGTCGCTGAAATTGCATGAATTCCGGTTTCTGCTCATTTACGATCCGACTGATGGAATAAGGGTTTATCCCGATGAAAACGCCTTGCGTGAACAGGCGGAAAAACTGTTTGACCTGAAACTCAGGAATGGCACACAGATTGTCAGTCTTGAGTCGTTGTCCGCAGTAATGAAAAACTGCTCGGCACAGCGCGCCATGCGCTGCGCGCTGGTCATCAATTTTGCTTCACGTATCAGTCGTGAAGCAGCCCATCTCAGCGAAGCGGAATACCGTTTTTTTACCGGTGCTGAAAAATGCGCCCTGACAGCAACGCCGATCGTCACCGTCGAAACGACCAGCCCGACATCGTCAGCACCCGGCCGCCCGCTGTATAATCCGGTCATCTGGCTGGTCAACCGGACACAGGATTTACCGGGCTGGTACACTCTGGATAATGAACGCGTGGCCAGTTTGATCATCGGCAAACCCGACTACGAAACACGCTACGCCAGTGCGCTCCAGTTGGCGCCCCTGTTTGCCGGCTTTAACGACGCCGGGAGCGCGGCGCGCGACCAGTTTTTGAAACGGTTTGCGGAGGGCACCGAAGGCATGAGTCTGGCGGCCCTGTCCGACATTACCGAACTGGCGGACCGGCAGCAGCTTGGTATCCGGGATATAGACGATGCAGTACGTTGTTACCAGTTGGGCGCATTGGATAATCCGTGGCGCAAAGACTATTTGCGCGAAAAAATCCGTGATGCCCTGCCGTTTATCGAGGAACGCGTCAAAGGTCAGCACCCCGCTGTCGTCAAAACCCTGGACATTCTGAAACGGTCGGTCATGGGCATGACCGGCGCGCAGGCGAGGTCCGGAGGAAACCGCCCGCGTGGCGTGCTGTTTTTTGCCGGTCCCACCGGTGTCGGCAAAACCGAGCTGGCCAAAACACTGACTCAACTGGTGTTCGGCGATGAACGCGCGTATCTGCGATTTGACATGAGTGAATTTGCCGAGTCGCACAGTGGTGCGCGTCTGCTGGGTGCCCCGCCAGGTTACGTCGGCTACGACGCCGGGGGCGAATTAACCAACGCGGTCAGGGACAAACCGTTTTCAGTCGTACTGTTTGATGAAATCGAAAAAGCCCATCCGCAGATACTGGACAAATTTCTGCAGATTCTGGAAGATGGCCGGTTGACTGACGGGCGCGGCGAAACCGCCTATTTTTCCGAAACAATACTGGTCTTCACCTCGAATTTGGGTATATTCGTCGAAAACCGCGACGGCGTCAGAGTCCAGCAGGTCAAGGCAGGCGATGCCTATGACGTGGTTGAAGAAAAAGTACGTGCATCCATTGAAGACTATTTCAAGTTCAGGCTGGCCCGACCGGAATTATTGAACCGGATTGGTGACAATATAGTTGTATTCAATTTCATCACGCCGGACGTGGCAGAACGGATCCTCGACGGAATGTTGCACAACGTTGCCCGTCGGTTGCTGGATGAGTTCAAACTGAAGTTGGCTATGTCTGCCGCGGTCAGAAAAGCGCTGGCAGAGCGCTGCATTTCTGATTTGAGTAATGGAGGACGCGGCATCGGTAATGCACTGGAATCGAATTTTATCAACCCGCTTTCGCGGGCCCTGTTTGAACAGAACTTTGACGGCAAACAGATCTTGTCAGTACAGGACCTGCAGGAAAAAGATCGTGTCATTGAATTAACCCTGCAATTATCTTAAGGGAGACAGCTGATGACAATTACCGCCCAGGAACTGGAACTGCTCATGGAAGAAGTTGAACGCGAGGATCCGATCGATTTTGCGGACCTGCCGTTTAACGACAGGGATCTGCGCAGCCTGATTTCCAATCATGTATGCGACATGGCCGCACAGCTCGACAATTTCAGCGAAGAAGACAAGCACCTGACCCTGCTGGCGGTTGCTGCAAAACTGGTACTGGAAAATTTCGTGCTGCATCTGCGCTTAATGTACAAACACGGCGAACCTGTCACGCACGATGTGGGCGCCCTGTTACGCGAGCTGTTCAACAAGAAGTGATGAACATCAACCTCAATAAGGCACACTTCCCGGTGACCGTGCTCGGCCCGGGACGTCGCATCGGCATCTGGTTGCAGGGTTGCCGGATCGGATGCAATGGCTGTCTGTCCCGCGATACCTGGGATGCCACGGTCAACCAGACCCTGCCCGTGGCGAGATTGCTGGACTGGTGCGAACGGGTGTCGATCCAGAACGCCGGTTTGCCGGATGCCGCGCCGCCTGACGGCATTACCATTTCCGGCGGCGAGCCGTTTGACCAGCCAGACGCATTGGCCGCGCTCCTTGATGGCCTGCACGCATGGCGCAACAGGCTGAAATCGGATCTGGATATACTGTGCTACAGCGGCTATCCCTACACCCGGCTGCAGAGCCAGCACGGGTCCATACTGGGCAGACTGGACGCCGTGATTCCCGAACCGTTTATTGACAGCAGCCCGACCCGCCAACTCTGGCGAGGCTCGGATAACCAGACACTGCAACTGCTCACAGAGCGCGCCAGAACCAAATACGCGCCTTATGTGAATGCGACGGGTTCCGCGCAACCCGGCAAACAGATCCAGGCAATGCTGGACGGTGAAAAAGTTTGGTATATTGGCATTCCGCAGCGTGGCGATATGAGCACCCTGGAACAACGTTGCAAGGAGCTCGGGGTGCACTTTCACCATCCGTCATGGCGGCCCTGACGCAACAACCTGTTACTATGACCGAGTGACCTACACACCAAGTGACCATGCCGACTCATTTTCGACGATGTCCCAGTTGCGGCAAACAGAATATACCCAGCACTATGCGCTGCAGTTGCGGCACCCTGCTGGCCGGTGTCGATCTGACTTTACAGGAAGAACAGACGCCACCGATCCCGGTGTCAGAACCGGTTCAGCTGGCGGCCAATTCGGACCAGACCATCACCTGTCCCTATGCCGATTGTGGACAGCCCAATCCGCCGGAGTCGGTCGACTGTCGCTACTGTGACCGCCCGCTCCATGCAACCGCATCACCCGTAAAACAGGGCAGTCTGTTCAATTTGCCAAGTGCCCTGAGCCATCGATACCGGATTTCTGAGGCGATGCCTGCCAAAGGCGCCGAAGCCGAACTGCTGCTGGTTCAAGCCATTGCAGGCGGGGAACAACGGGTCGCCAAGATCTATCGTCATGGCATTCTGCCCAAAGCGGCGGTCCAGGAACGCATTTCCAGAGTCGGGCGACAGCACCGGGTCGACATACTCGAACACGGTGTGTCGGACGGATACGCTTATGAGTTGATGGAATATTGCACCGGTGGTTCGCTGCGCACCCTGCTGTTACAACCGGACCACAGCAGGGGGTTGCCTCCCGAACTGGTTCGTACCGTTGCGAAGGAACTGGCATTGGCTCTGGCCGACATTCATGCCAACGGCTTGGTGCATCGTGATCTGAAACCTGAAAATATTCTGATCCGGCAGCTTGAACCACTGGATCTGGTACTGACCGATTTTGGGATTGCTTCGGTACTGGACGCCACCCAACGTTACACCGGTGTCGCGCACACGATGCCGTACGCCTCGCCGGAAAGCCTGTCCGGCGTCATCGATGCCAAGGCCGATTATTGGGCACTGGGCATGATATTGCTGGAGGCCGCCACCGGCCAGCATCCGTTCAGCAATTTATCCGACGCCGTCATTCTGCATTATCTGACCACGCAGAATATCGTCACCAGCGGTATTGAGGATGCGCTGATTGCCAAGTTGACTCGCGGCCTGCTGATCCGCGACCCCAGATCACGCTGGGGCGCAAAGGAAATCCAGCGCTGGCTCGCGAACGACAACACCCTGGCCGAACCGCTCCAGGGCACTGATCCCGTCCCGAATTACAGTCAACCCTACCATTTGGGTGACCAGCGCTGCTACCAGCCGGAACAGCTGGGCGTCGCGCTGGCCAGGCACTGGGAATTGGGCGTGACCGATCTGGCCAACAATCAACTGCTGGCCTGGTTTCGCGACGTGCAGAAAGACCAGAATGTGGTTCGCCTGATGCTGCAATGGCGCAGTGACACGACGTTGTCCGTCGACGTACAGTTGCTGACGCTGATTCTGTACCTCGCTCCGGGAATTCCTCCCAACTGGCACGGTCAGAGCATTTCACTCTCGGCGATACTTGCCCAGGCCAGCGCAGCAATCAGCGGGGACGACAAAGCGGCGCGCTGGCTGAATGAACTTTATCAATACCGGGTACTGGAAATTTATGCCAAAGCCGGCAATCAGGCTGCCGCGGACATTGTTGAACGATGGAATAAAACCTGTGACCAGTTCATCACGACCTGGGAATCCAAAAATGACCTGATCCATGAAAAAGTGTCCGGACACAAACAGGATGAGCCGGTTGACATCGACAAACTGATGTACGGCAATCACAGGTTGAACCGGCCCTATTTAGCCACACTGCATGCTAGGATACTCGCATTCTGCTACGACAGTCGCTGGGCTGAACGAAAACGCCAGAGTGTGGCAGCCGAACTCACCGGACTGACTGTGCAGTGCCCGTGGTTTGTCGAACTGGGCGACCCGCACACCATGAACAGGGTCGAATTACTGGTCATGGAATGCCTGCTGCCCGAGGCGCGCGATATCGCCGCAAAGCAAACCCGGAAAGAAGCGCAGACCATCATCCGGCAGCAGCAAGAGCACGAATCAAAAAGCAGGCAGATTTCAGGCATCATCAGCCAGCTCCGTACCCTGATCATCCGGAGCGACATTAACGCTGCAGATTGCGACAATTTGCTGGCTCTGTGCAACGATTTTTTCAGCGCGGTGACCGAACTGCGCTCCTCGGGACGCACCGATCCACCCTGGATTGAACTGCGCAAATCAGCATTGCGGCATGAGAGTACCGTGCGCAATCTGGTTCAGACTATCGATCAACTCACTGAACACAATGCGGTCAACGCAGGCTGGTTTAACCGCCAGACTGTGGGTTATTTCCTGTTCACCCTGTTCGTGTTATTTTTTCCGGCAAAATACAGCCACGCAGCACTGTTACAACCCGGCAGCCCGTTAATGGTACTGACCTGCCTGGCCTGCGCGGCCTTTATTGCGTGGCGCCTGGTGCCGATCGTGATATGGAAGCGCCAGATCAAAGGCGTCGCCGACAGGTTGTCCAGTGCAGCCCGAAACGGACTACCTGTTGCGCCGGCAAGCACAAGCTGACGGCACAGGGTAGCCCGTGTCCGGGTAACCGGGGCACCGTCAACCAGCCCGGCAACCGTCGGTCAGAAGTGGTACTGCGCTTCCACACCGAGTGTGCGTGGCCGGGGCCGGTTATCGCGCAGATCAGGAGAACCCAGCGTATTGTGGCTGCGGTACAGCGATGTATCGGCATTGAAAAGATTGTTGCAATAGAGTGACGTATCCCAGCCGTTGAATTTCGCACCCGTGCGCACCGATGTGAAATGAGTCGCAGGCGCATCGCGAACCATCGGGTCAGCCCCGAAAACGCCGTCTGAGGGAGTCCGGTTATAGGAACCATTGACGTCAGTATCGACACGCGCATAGCCATCGGCTCCCGCCCAGGGCACGTAGCGGTATTCGACCCCCGCCGTATAGCTCCAGCCCGGCATCGACAGGCGGTCGCCGGCGCGTGCCAGCACCGTACCGTCCTGCACCACTGTTTCGGCATAGGTGGCATCGGTGACGCCGGCGGTCAACGATAACACCAGATGGCGGGTCACCGACCACTCGGCCTGCGTATCAAAGCCGCGGCTGTGGGCGCTGCCAAGGTTGCCGACAAAATTATAGCCGCACACGTTGAGGTAAATCGACTGCTGGATCTGGTCCCAGTTAATCCAGTAAACACTTGACTCCAGCAGCAGCGTACCGCCGAGCAGCCGACCTTTCAGGCCGGCCTCGTAACTCCAGAGCGAATCGGACTTGTAGGTCGACGGTGTCGCGGTGAGACCGATGGCGGCCAGATCGCCGTTACACGAAGCCGGCAGCGGCTCATTCGCACCGCCGATGCGATAACCCTTGGCGATGCTGGCATAGACCATGCGGTCCGGATCAATCTGGTAGGTGGTGTTAAAACGCGGCGTGACCGGCGTTTCACTCTGCGACCCCTGCTGCTGGAACGGGGCGCCCGGCCCCCATGGACCGTCCTGACTGTCCGTGTATTCAAAGCCGCTGCGTGCCACGCGCAGTCCGGCCGCCACCTTGAGCGCGGGCGTGAGTGCATAGGTCAGGTTACCGTACGCGGCGAAGTCACGTTCGGTGGAAACGAAGTGGTCCGTATACGAATACAGGCCGTCTATCGGTGCCTCACCAAACACGCTGGCCGAGTTGCCGGGGCCGGTGCCATTCTGCTGGGATATGTAGTTGGCCAGCGCATTCAGGTTATCGTCCTCATACAGCGGATCGTAGCCGGCCCGGGAGCGCTGGAAAAACAACCCTGCCACCCACGAAAGGCGGTCTCCCGCTTCATCG
>CAITOF010000049.1 GCA_903893945.1 uncultured Oxalobacteraceae bacterium
CCGCCAGGCAACAACGCACCGCACGCCGAGCGCACGGCAGAATTGCTCGAGGGCTTCGGCTGGCAGGTTGAAAAATATGCCGTACCGGAAGCAATGGTCCGCGCTGCCGGACTGGAAACAGTCACCAATCTGGTTGTGCGACGGCGATTTGATGAAGGCGGGCTGACTGTCCTGCTGAATGCGCACGGCGACGTCGTGCCGCCAGGCGAAGGCTGGACCCGGAATCCTTATGGTGGGGAGATTGACCATGGCCAGATCTATGGCCGGGCCGCAGCCGTCAGCAAAAGTGATTTTTCCACCTACACGTTCGCGTTGCGCGCGCTGGAAGCCGTAGCACGCCCGAAACACGGCAGTGTCGAATTGCTGTTCACCTACGATGAAGAGTTCGGCGGCACAGTCGGACCGGCATGGCTATTGCAGAACCACATCGTACATCCTGACCTGATGATCGCGGCCGGATTCTCATACCAGGTGATCACCGCCCATAACGGATGCCTGCAGATGGAAGTCACTGTTCACGGCAAGATGGCGCATGCCGCGATTCCGGACACCGGTGTTGACGCGCTGCAGGGTGCTACCCGGATCCTCACTGCACTGTATGCCCAGAACACCCTGTACAGACAGGTTGTTTCAAAGGTACCGGGTATTACTCATCCTTACCTCAATATCGGCTTGATACAGGGCGGCACCAATACCAACGTGGTTCCTGGCAAAGTCACGTTCAAGCTAGACCGGCGCATGATCCCGGAAGAAAATCCGGTTGATGTGGAAGCCGCGCTGCGGCAGATCATTACCGACGCCGCAGGCAGCCTCGCGGGGATCCGTGTGGACATCAAACGTATTTTCTTGTGTAACGCACTGACACCACTGGCCGGCAATGTGCCGCTGGTTGAAGCAATCCAGAAACACGCTGAACGTCTGTTTGGCACCGCCATTCCGGCACTGGGTACGCCGCTGTACACCGATGTACGCCTGTTTTCCGAAGTCGGGATACCGGGTGTCTGTTATGGCGCAGGCCCGCGTACGGTGCTGGAATCGCATGCCAAGCGCGCCGATGAAAGACTGGATCTGGACGACTTGCGGCGTGCCACCAAAGTCATCGCACGTGCACTGAAGGATTTGCTGGGCTGAATTCAGCAGAGTGAACCCAGCCCGGCCTGCCTCCATAACAACAAGTTTACAGTTTGGCCTTGAACATTATTCCATAACTGCGCGGCGTGCCAACGGTAATAAAGTCATTACCGTAAAACGGTACGTCGTTATAGATATTGCGCTGATTGGTCAGATTCGAGACGGAAAATTTAACCATGTACTGCTTCGATATGTCGTACGAAATCGAGCCATTCGCCGTGTACTGGGATGGAATGGTCGGCGACGTATAATAGCCGCCACTGTTGATAACGGACGCCGGCAACACCGCACCGTTAGCCTGCGACGCAGCAACGTTGAATTGACCGGATGTCGTGGTTTGAATTGAGCTCATGAATTTTGCATTAAGCTGAACCCCAAAGCCGTTGCCGATCTTGTAGTTGACCAGAAAATTGGCCAGTTGGCGCGGAACACCAGGATCGTTGTAATTTGAACCGGGTGCCCATACTGCCAGCAATCCCGAGCCATCGACATTGAGTCCGGGCTGAGCCGGGAAATTATAGAAATTCGCGGGCAGATCAAGTTTGGTACTGACGTAGGAATAGCTGGCAGTGGCAAACAGGGTCGGATTTGGCTGGTAGTTAAGCTCCGTCTCGAATCCGGTAATATGGGCCACATCGGGTACCGTTCCGCCCACCCCGGTCGGGATTGCCCGGGTCTGCTTGAATACGTCAGCACCCCAGAACAGACTCTTGTGCAACAGATCCAGTTTCAGGCCGGCCTCAAACAGCTTGGTATCCTGACGCAGGACCGACGAAGGATTCTGTCCATAAGTTCCCACACCACCGTCCTGGGAATTCGGATCCACATATTGTGCAAAGTTTGCCGTCAGATAGGTGGACGCCCACGGCACAGGTTTATACACCGGGCTGACGTTGCCATTCCGCAGCAGATAGGCCGCTGTCTTGATACTTTGCGGATATTCCTGCCAGTTCGGATCCGGTAACGGATCAGATTCATAGGCCTGTACGACGTCGCCACGCAAACCGTACATCAGGCTGAACTCGGGTGAAAATTCGAAACGATGTTCAATAAACGCGGCAATATCATACAGATTCGAATCAATGGTCGAATTCAGGTAATAGCCATTGCGCGCCGACACGCCATACAGCTGCGCACCGAAGGCACCGGTATACGGAAGCGCTCCACCCGCCGCCTGGGAGGAAGCCGGGAATGATAATGTGGTCGGATTGTTGCCCAGATCAAAAATACTGACCGGCTCGTTGGCGAAGTTCTGAATTTCATCGGTATGCGCCAGACGGAAGGTGAATCCGGCGTCAATGTCCTGCTTCAAGGTCCAGCCCTTATCCTTGTCACCCATCGGCGTATTGACTTTAAACTTGAAATCGGTCTTGTTTTCTATCGTATACGTACCCATTGCCGAATCGGCCCAGTACATGCCGGTGGTGTTGTAGCGGTTGATATAGTTGAAGAACGTATTGTTGACCACCGATGAGGTCGGTGAAAACTCATAGGTCTGGATCAACTGGGCGTTATAGCGTATCGAGTGCGCACCGGTGCCTGGCGCTCCGTCCACGTCGGTATGGCGGTTGAGCTGTATCGTATTACCCAGAGAAATCGGTTGCAGGAAACCCTGTATCGGACCGCTTCCGATCGGACCACCGGTCAGGTAAGTGCCACTGTCGATCAACTGCTGCGTGACGCGATTGACGCCGTCGTTTTCAGTATAGCGTCCATCGACAATTTCAGAATTGAACTGTATCGTATATTTATCGGTGATGTTGGCCACCACAACGCCATACAGTGCCTGCTGGTGAAAATACATGTAATCGTAATAGCTGCCACTTTCTTCACCGGCATAACTGATGCGCCAGGCCAGATTTTCGCCGGCCGGACCGCCAATATCAAACGTCTGGCGCTTCTGGTGCTCCGAATCGAATTCGACCGTTGCAGTACCGCCGAAGGCACTGAAATTGGGCATCTTGGTTGAAATATTGATGGATCCCCCCACACCGGCTCCAGGACCGGCCTGCACACTGGCGGGTCCCTTGACGATATCCATCGTATCAAAACTGTTGAAGCTCAGCGGAGCGCCATAGCCGTTACTGGAAAAGCTGTCGCGCATGCCGTTAAAAAACACGTCACCATACTGACCACGAATACGTGGAATATTGGGCAGGCCGAACGACGAATCCGCGTAACTCGAGGAGGTCAGGTACGAAAACTCCTGGGGGTTCTGGACGTTTAATGCCTCGAGCTGAACCCGGGACAGAACCGTGTTGCTGCGTGGCGTGTCCAGCACACCGAGGTCAAGTCCGAATGCTGAATTGGAATTGACCGTGGTCGGGAGTATCAGATCGCCTTTACGAATACCGTTGACAATGATTGAATCCACTGTGTTGGCCTGCGAGGCAGGAGGCAGGGGAGCTGACTGCGCCGCGCCCGCAGGTGCATCAGACACGGCCTGTGCCATTGCAGCGGCCATCGGCAACATGGTGCCCATTGCCAGCGCTACCTGACCTGCATAGCCGATACGGGTGTGACCCTTCGATTTTTTAGACATGCTTCCCCCATTTAAATGTTGATACTGCGCACTTGACGTTTGAATTCGCTTTTTTCGCTTTTTCCGCTTTTAAAACCAACCATCCAACATCCAGAGCAAAGAACGTGCCCGAACCCGGCCCCCAGTAAATTGGCCGGCGCACTCCGGCCGGCCAAAACGGTGAACGCACGGAAATGGGGAAAACATAGTCGACCCGCACCACCGTGGTGCGTGCAGAAGCCGGCAATTCGGCGTCCCAACGCGTCATCCGGTGTGCCGTTTAAGGTTAGAATTAGCAATCGGGCGGTATTGTGCAGTTCAGGCCGCATCTACAATGACCCATCGCAGAAAGATTGATTCATGCTAAAAATATCACGGCAACTGCTGATTGCAACCACCCTGCTCCTGACGCTTACGGCCTACGCACAAACGCCGGCACGTAATGAGGAAATCACCCGCAAGTATTTTTCGACACTCGGTTCCGGCACCCAGCCTAACCTTGCCGGGCTGACCCTGTTTTTTACCCTGATGCCCAAGGGCGCCGACCTGCACCACCACTACTCGGGTGCAATCTACACTGAACAGTATCTGGACTGGGTCGGTCGCGAACACTATTGCATCAACAAGGTGTCGTACCGGATCGAAACCGACCCGGTTGTGATCAGTGCCGAACGCGCCAAGCAGCCACAGGATCGATCCTGCCTGTCGTCGGACGAAGTATTGTCCAACAATGCTGTCCTGCGCGAATTGCTTAAACACTGGTCGGACAAGGACTACGGCAACCATTTCGAGATTGAAATGCCGCCGGATCGCCAGTTTTTTGACACGTTCGGCTATTTCGAACCGGTCGCATCAGACTACAGCGACGACGGCCTGCAACGCCTGAAAAAACGCGCCATGGCAGAAAACCTGATGTATATCGAAACCATGTTCAAGCTCGGCCCGATGGTTCAGGATACCGGTTTTGATACCGCCGTATTAAGGAACGGCGTCGACCCGGACACGCTGAACGCGCAGATGAGCGCACTGATGACGACACTGGATCAGGATCAGAAATTCAGACACGGCATCGACGTCCATTTGGCCGATATCCTGGCCAGCAGTGCAGGCATAGACGACGACCAGTTTACGATGCGCTTTCAGGCGTTCGTCCTGCGCATGCTGTCACCCTCGCAGGTATTTTCGTCACTGCTGGCGGCCTTCAAGGAAGCCAGCGAATGCAATCGGGTGGTCGGAGTCAACATCGTCGGCCCGGAAAATATGACCGTGTCCATGCGTGACTATTCGCTGCACATGCAGATGTTCCGGTTCCTGAAGGCGAAATACCCGCAAGTCAATCTGTCACTCCATGCCGGGGAACTGGCCATGGGCATGGTACCGCCGGAAGGCCTGACCTTTCACATCAGGGAAGCGATTGATGTTGCCGGTGCGCGCCGGATCGGCCATGGCATGGACATCGCGTATGAAAGCGACGCCATCGGCCTGATGAAAGCGATGCGTGAACGCGATATCGCCGTCGAGGTTAATTTAACCAGCAATGAATTCATACTCGGAATAAAAAATGAGGCCCACCCGGTCACGCTGTTCCGACGGTTTGGCGTGCCATTTGTACTGGCAACGGACGATGCAGGCGTGTCACGCAACAATCTGTCAAGCGAATATGCGCTGTTCGCCAGCCGTTATAAAACCAGTTACGCCGAAGTAAAGAAATTGTCCTACGACAGTTTGCGGTATTCCTTTTTGCCGGCTCCGGACAAGAAGCGGTTGACCCAAATGCTCGATCAGCGCTTTGCAAAGTTTGAAGCGCAGATTGCAGATCTGGTCAAGTCTGAAACCGGGCGCCGATAACATCCGGCGGGACGATGTTGTACCGTCAATTATTGCTGGGCGCCGGGAAGATGATCACGATACCTATCCCAGTGACCGGCTAACTCATAGACCACCGGCGACCCCACCCTGTACGCGGCTTCCAGCGACGGAATGTAGGCCGACAGCGCCGCATCCTCCGCTGCTTCACTGGCCAGCAGTTGCGCCACATCGTCATGGGCGGCCGGTACCGTAAAATTGGAACCGGTGCGCAAGATCAGTACACGCTCAAGGCGCACCCGTTTATCATGAGCCAGAAAACTGAGCGACTGCAGTATGCCGCAATCCTCCATCGAGGTAGTGGTGGACACGCCCTTGCCACCGGTCCAGTAGCGGACCCACTGCTGCGCCAGCGTGTTCATGTGCTCGCCCATCCACCAGGCCGACGCCGCCGTTTCATCTCCCTTCAGAACGAATGGCGGTTTTTGCCCGTTGGGATAATCCGGATAACGCGCACGGATTGCCTGCAGTTCTTTCGTGTCGTCCAACCTGACGTTTCGGGTCAATTCGTACGCCCAGTCGACCATCCCCGGGTTCAGGTGATAACCGCTGACGCCACCAAACCGATCCAGCTCGGGCGCCGGCTGTTCGAACGGCCTCTTGCGCCCGAGTGGAATGCGGCCTGTCGACCAGTCTGCGGGAATATCCCGGGCATCGATTTCAAAACTGGAATCCCGGTCAATAATCCATTCAGCCCAGGCGGCCGATCCCACCGAAGCAACCACCGGATCAATGCCGGCAATGCCGGCCACCACCCAGTAAGCATGGGTTAAATCAAAGCGCGGGTCCATGCCCAACGCCATGATCGACGCCGCACCACGCAACGACCCCTCGCCGGTCACGATGCCGAGCACCTGTCTTTCAGGGTTGTAGCGCAAGGCATGGTAGCCCTGCGGAAAAGGCAGCTTCTGCTGCAGCGGGAAACGCTCAACCCAGGCCTGAAACTCGCCGGGTATGTCGCCGGTATCCTCGCCGAGTTCAAAGGTGGTCACGACCACCACACGCACCGGTATCCGTTTGACGGGTCTTGTTTTTGTCTGCGCCTGTGCCATCACGGACACGATCAGAACAGCGACGACCAGCGTTAGCCGGACAAATAACTTCATTGCATTCCCCTTCTGCCTGTTGACAGGTTGCATTCAAAAATGAACCACAGACACCATGCAATTCTTGTGCCAACGTCATCAAAGCGGCAGCCGCTCATACCGGCTGCGGTTCGGGCTGCAGTTCGGACTGGAGTTACGGTTGCGCTGGCGACGCATCGCGACTGTGTACCTGTCGCCCGGCAGCGTAGGTCGCCAGCACGGACCGGTCATCGCCCAGCAGCGCCAACGAAAACAGCAATTCTTCCAGACTGCCGGCGCGCGCTGTACGTCGTGCCAGCACTGGCGTCGCCTGCAGATCGAGCACAATGAAATCCGCTTCTGCACCCAGCGCAAAATGACCAATAACGCCTTCCAGTGCCATGCTGCGCGCGCCGCCCAGTGTCGCCAGATAAAACATGCGTAATGCCGGCAGGTAGCTGCCGCCCAGTCGCGCCACCTTGTACGCCTCGTTCATGGTCTGCAGCATGGAAAAGGACGTGCCACCGCCGACATCAGTGCCGAACGACAGTGCCAACCGGTGCTGATCTGCGCCCTGAAAATCAAACAGCCCGCTACCCAGAAAAAGATTCGAGGTAGGACATATCGCGATCGACGAACCGGTCTGCGCCATGCGCGTGCGATCGTGATCATTAAGCCAGATGCAGTGTCCATACATGGCACGTGGGCGCAGCAGGCCATACTGGTCATACACATCCATATAACTGCGCGCCGCGGGAAACAGTGCCTGCACCCAGGCCAGCTCATCGGTGTTTTCGGCAGCGTGAGTTTGCAGGTAAACGTCCGGATAGGCCTGCGCCAGCTCCCCGGCCAGCTGCAACTGCGCCGGCGTTGAAGTCGGCGCAAAACGTGGTGTGATGGCAACCAGCTGGCGACCACGCTGATGCCAGGTTCTGATTAAATCGTCCGTTTCGCGCGCGCCGCGCTCAGCCGTATCCTGCAGGTACGGTGGACAGTTGCGATCCATCATGATCTTGCCGGCCACCATGCGCAAATTGCGCGCCTCGCTTGCCTCAAAAAATGCCTGCACCGATTCCGGATGCACAGTACAGTAAACCATGGCAGTGGTCGTGCCACAACGCAGCAGTTCGCCAATAAAAAAGTGCGCAACCTCGCGACAGTGACTGAGATCAGAAAAGCGCTGCTCGGTCGGAAAGGTGTAAGTTTCCAGCCAGGGCAGCAACCCGGGTGCCGGTGAGGCAATCATGTCGGTTTGCGGATAGTGAACGTGGGTGTCAATAAAACCGGGAATAATCATTTTTCCGCGGTAGTCCTGAATAACCGTACCGTCCGGAATGCCTGTTTTATGCTGATGGTAATCGCCAACCTGCAGCACTTTTCCATCCCGCACGATCAGCAGGCCATCTTCAAACCAGGCATACGCCCGGTCATTAACAGCCGGGTCATCGGTAAAATGCAGAACGCTGGCGCGGTAGGCCTGCACGGATGGCTCGCTGGTACGGTCAGAATGAATTGCCATGTGATTCCTGGTTGCGTAATTCCCAAACCTGCATTAACTGTGCCGCAACCGCCAGCGCAATCACCGCAGGCGACTTGCCGGCAATACCGCTGATCCCTATCGGGCACACCATTCTGTCCAGCTGACTTTGCGCAATGCCACGCTCCAGCAGCCGGCGTTCAAACAGCACACGCTTTGTTTTCGAGCCGATCAGGCCAAACCAGGCAAAATCGGTACGCCGCAGTATATGTTCTGTCAGCACCTGATCGAGCGCGTGGCTGTGGGTCATCACCAGAAACGATACGCCGGCCGGTGCTGCCGCGATGCACGCTTCCGGTGTATCGGTAATCTCCAGCCGCACGTTGACGGGTCGTTCAGCAGGAAACTGTTCGATGCGTTCATCGACCCATGTCACCCTGCACGGGAGATCCGCGAGTGCACGCACCAGTGCCGCTCCGACATGACCGGCACCCAGCAGCATCAGGTGCGGCCGGATCGCAGGACAGGGATCGCGCATCCAGCGCTGACCGTGCTCATCGGCAAACACGGTGCAGCCCGCCTGCCAGTCCGGTGCCGCTGAGGTCAGCAGTTCGGTCTGCCGCACCGAATCGATGCTGACCAGTCGCCAGCTGTCTTTGCCCTCTGCCAGTCGCCCGGCAAGCCGCAGAACGGAACCACTGTCGGGCTCTATCCGTTCAAAGACCAGATGCACCACACCACCACAACACTGACCCAACGCCGGTCCCAGTGAATAACGTTCCAGCCGTCGTGTGGCACGCAACGATACAGCAGACAGGCCCAGCATCTCGCGTGCCACCCGCGTGGCGCACAGTTCCAGATGACCGCCGCCTATCGTATCAAACAGTCCGGTGTCGGTAACGAACATTTTGGCACCGGGTTCGCGCGGCCCGGAACCCTCCACGGCCGCCACGGTGACCAGTATGCCGGTGCTGTTCAAACCGGTGAGCGCGTTCAGCCAGGCGTTCATTGCTATCCCGTCCATTCACTACCCCGTCGTGACAAGCATCGACTTCACATAATCAACCGCGTTGAGTATCGATTCGCAAGTCGCCGGGGCGTCGAGGGGCGGATTGATTTTATCACCGGCCAGACTGGCCACCGCATCCCTGATGGCAAAAAATGCCGAAAAAGCCAGCAGCAAGGGCGGCTCACCGACCGCTTTGGAGCGATGGATGCTGTCCTGCGTATTACTGTTCTTAAACAGGTGAACCCGTACGTCGCCGGGACAATCGGAAACAGCCGGGATTTTATACGTGGACGGTGCGTGGGTCATCAAGCGGCCCTCCCGGTTCCACCATAACTCTTCCGTGGTAAGCCAACCGAGCCCCTGGATATATGCCCCCTCAACCTGGCCCACGTCAATCGCCGGATTCAGAGACTGGCCCGCATCGTAAAGCAGGTCCGCCCGAAGCACTTTTGATTCGCCGGTCAATGTATCCACCAGTACCTCGGATACCGCGGCCCCATAGGAAAAATAGGAGAACGGATTTCCGTTCATCGTTTTGGGATTCCAGGACAGGCCGGGCGTGGCGTAAAATCCGTCGGACCAGAGCTGAATTCGCGCCAGCCAGGCTTTGTGCACCAGCTCAGGAAATGCAATCACGTTCTGGTTCACACTGACCCGATCATCGGCAAAAATCACCTCCGAAGCAAGTCCGCCAAATAGCTGAGCCGCCAGTTCGGCCAGTCGGTGACGAACTGTGCGCGCGGCCGCCTCGGCCGCCTTACCGTTGATGTCGGCCCCGGTTGAGGCGGCAGTTGCCGACGTATTGGCCACTTTGCCGGTATGCGCCGCAGTCGCCCGCACCCATTTCATACTGATGCCCAGTTCGTGCGCAACAACCTGACAGACTTTGGTATTGACACCCTGCCCCATTTCCGTGCCACCGTGATTCACCGTCACTGAACCATCGGTGTAGACGTGGACCAATGCGCCGGCCTGATTCAGATGGGTCACATTAAACGCAATGCCAAACTTTACCGGGGTTAGCGCCAGTCCTTTCTTGAGCACGGCACTGGTTGCATTAAATTCCCTGACCGCCTGACGCCGCAGCCGATAGTCACTGGACTGTTCCAGTTCCGCAACCAGTTCATGGATCACGTTGTCCACCACCTTTTGACCGTACGGCGTCACGTTGCGCCCTTCCTGATCATTTCGCCCATAGAAATTGATCTGGCGTACATCCAGTGGATCCCTGCCGACATGGCGTGCAATGCTGTCGAGTATATATTCTATGGCTATGGCGCCCTGTGGACCGCCAAAGCCGCGAAAGGCGGTATTGGACTGGGTATGCGTACGGGCGCATAAGGCGGTGATATCGGTATCGGCCAGATAATACGCATTATCGAAATGACACATGGCACGCGTGGCCACCGGTGCGGACAGATCCGCTGAAAATCCGGCCCGCGACACCATCTCGATCCTGGACGCCGTAATCCGACCGGTATCATCATAACCCACCTCATACTCATACTGAAAACAGTGGCGCTTGCCCGACACCAGCATGTCGTCATCACGGTCAGCACGCAGTTTTACCGGGCATTTCAGGTGTGCGGCACAAATTGCTGCAACGGCTGCCCACAATCCGGATTGTGATTCCTTGCCGCCGAATCCACCCCCCATGCGGCGGCATTCCACAACAATCTGGTGCGCATGCATTCCCAGTGCACGGGCAATGATGTGCTGCATTTCAGTCGGATGCTGGGTCGAACTGTAGACGTGCATACCGTTATCTTCCAGCGGTATCGCATAAGCAATCTGCCCTTCGAGATAAAAATGTTCCTGACCGCCGACACGCCACTGACCTTTCAGCCTGTGCGTTGCCCGGGCAAATGCAGCGACCACATCGCCCCTCGCCAGATGCATCGGCGGTACAACAAACGACTGCGCTGCGCAGGCGGCCTCTGCCGTCAGCACCGCAGGTAATTCCTGGTAACGGACGTCAGCCTTCCTAGCCGCCCGGCGCGCATTGTCGTGCGTATCCGCCACCACCACAAACAGCGGCTGACCGACGTATTGCGCCACACCGGCACACAGAATCGGATCATCATGAATGATTGCGCCGCAATCGTTCACGCCCTGAATATCCTTCGCACACAGCACGGCGACAACGCCAGGCGACTGAACTACCCGTTTAAAATCCATCGCTTCCACGGTGGCATGGGCTTTTGCGGATAACCCAAATGCTGCATGCAGCGTGCCCACCAGTTCAGGTATGTCATCGGTATAGACTGCCTCGCCGGTTACGTGCAGATACGCTGATTCGTGGGCGTGCGACTTGCCGACTTCAGCCCAGGAAAGCCTGACTGCATCCATGTTGATATCTGCCGGAGTCTTCATCGCATTTTTTCCTGTCAGGGTTCCGCGGACAAACTGCGCCGCTCAGCAAAAACACTGACCGTTGCCGCCGCCCCATCCGAACCGGTTTCCAGCCAATAGCGACGCAACAGGTTCTGCGCAGCCTTCATCCGGTAGGTGCCTGAAGCGCGCATATCGGTCAGCGGCGTATAGTCACGCACCAGCATCTCGATGGCTCGTTCCACAGTCGTTTCATTCCAGGGCTCACCGTTCAATGCCGCTTCTGTCTCCGGTGCACGTTTCGACGTTGCCGCCATACCGCCATACACGATATGAGCATTTTGCACGATACGGTTGGTCAGCGTCACTGAAAATGCGGCGCAAACGCCTGAAATGTCCTGGTCAAACCGTTTGGCCAATTTGTAAGTGCGGAACAGCAGGCCCGGCACTGGCAATGGAATTCGCACTGCCTCAACAAATTCACCGGGTCGCAGATCCTTTTTCATGTAATCCAGGTAGAACGACTCCAGCGCCAGGATGCGTTGTCCGTCCTGGCTGCGCAACACAATGTCAGCATCCAGTGAAATCATCCACGGTGCCGAATCGCCGATCGGCGAACCATTCGCGATATTGCCAACCAGTGTACCGGCATGACGTACCGGCAATGACGCAAAACGCTGTGCCATTTCCGACAGTTCCGGATAATGCCGGATGACGGCGCGGTAAGCATCACACAGCGATACGGCGGCACCAATCTCGATTTTTCCGTCGCGTTCAGTGATGCCAGCGAGTTCGGCCACCTGACGAAGATAAATGATGTCCCCGAGCTCACGCAATTGTTTGGTCACCCACAAGCCTGCGTCAGTCGCGCCAGATACCATGCAGGCAAGCGGATGCTCTGAGCGCACCGCCACTAGCTCGTCCAGCGTGCGGGGGGCATAAAAAGTGTGACCATCGTAACCATAGACAAACATCTCGGCACGCTGCAGCGACTGCAGTTGTCCGGCCAGCTGATTCCGGTCGAAGATAACCTCGGGTAACTCGCCCATGCGCACTGCAGCATCAATAATGGGTCTGTAGCCGGTGCAGCGGCACAGGTTTCCGGACAAAGCTTCATTTATCTGTTGACGGCCGGGCGGCACGGTCTGCCGGTTCAGGTACAGACTCCATAATGACATTACAAATCCCGGCGTACAGAATCCGCATTGCGACGCGTGACATTCAACCAGCGCCTGCTGCACCGGGTGCAGCGTTCCATTTCCCTGTTTCACATCTTCCACAGTAAACAATGCCTTGGCATCAAGCGTCGGCAAAAACTGCAGACAGGAATTAACCGCTTTCATCACGACAGCGCCGTCGACCAGCTCCCCCGTAACCACCATGCAGGCGCCGCAGTCGCCTTCGGCGCAACCTTCCTTGGTGCCCGTGCAATGCAAATCTTCGCGCAGATACTGCAGCACGGTTCGGGTTGGGCTGACCGAATCCACCACATGAATCTGGTTCCTGTAATAAAAACGAATAGGTTCAAACATGGTGACCCCACTAGGGTAAATTCAGTTTCATACAGAATAGCACCGGCCGGGTCGACCGTCACCCATTGATCGCTAATCCGCCCGATAACTCTGGCCAAGCGACATGGGCTTATTCAGTAAAATGGTTTTAGGGTCGCGACAGATCACCACCAGCACGATGATTGTTGCCAGATAGGGTAGCATGGACAGAAACTCCGAGGGTATCGGCAATCCAAAACCCTGGCCATGAAACTGCAGCACCGTCACACCCCCAAACAGATACGCGCCCAGCACCAGACGCAGGGGTTTCCATGTGGCAAACACTACCAGCGCCAGTGCGATCCAGCCGCGTCCGGCACTCATACCTTCAACCCACATCGGCGTCAGTCCCAGCGACAGGTAGGCCCCTGCCAGTCCTGCCATGGCGCCGCCAAATGCCACCATCACATAGCGCAGCAGCACGACCGGATAACCAATGGCGTGCGCATTCGCGGGTGACTCGCCGATCGCGCGGATGATCAGTCCCAGCCGGGTGCGCTGCAGTGTCAGATCCACCAGCAGCACCATCGCCAGCGACAGATACACCATGCCGTCAAACTGAAACAGCAACGGGCCGACAAACGGGATATCCGACAGTACCGGAAACGCCAGATGAGATAAGGGTGCCACACTTTTGCCCACATACTGACTGCCTGCAAAGGCGGACAGGCCGACGCCGAACAGCGTCAGGGCCAGTCCGGTGGCGACCTGATTGGTCTGCAGGGTCAGGGTAAGAAATCCGAAAATCAGCGCCACCAGCAACCCGGCCAGCATGGCGCACAACAGTCCCGACAGTACATGACCGGTCGCAAAAGTAACACCAAATCCGGCCACGGCACCGACCAGCAGCATCCCTTCGACACCCAGGTTAAGGACTCCGGCGCGCTCGACCACCAGTTCACCGGTTGCCGCCAGTATCAACGGCGTTGCGGCGCCGACCGTGCTTGCGAGAAAAGCGATGATCAGACTGGCATTCATGATGTCAATCCGGCGAATTTGGGCTTGAAGCGGTAATGGATGAAAAAATCGGCTGCCAGCAGGTAAAACAGCAGCAGCCCCTGAAACAGCGAGGTAATCGCTGACGGCAGCTGAAGTTCGATTTGTGCAGACTCACCACCAATGTACAACAGCGACATCAGTAACGCAGCCAGCAGCACACCCACCGGCTGCAGTCGTCCAACGTAAGCGACAATGATCGCGGCAAAACCATAACCGGGCGACACACTGGCCTGCAACTGACCAATCGGGCCGGCCACCTCACCCACACCCGCAAGGCCAGCCAGGGCGCCACTGATCAACAGCGACAGCCAGATATTGGCACTGTCACTGAAGCCGGCATAAGTTGCTGCCGCGGGCGCCATACCGGCCACTTTCATGCGGTAGCCGGCAAAGGTGCGGCTGCAGAAAAACCAGGCACAGGCCACCACGACCAGTGCAACCGGAAAGGCAAGATTGGTACGCAAGCCCTCAACCAGCAGCGGCAACATCGCGTACTGGTCAAACATCGGCGATTGCGGAAAATTAAAACCGTTTGGATCACGCAAGGGGCCATGCACCAGATAACTGAGCGTCAGATAGGCGACATAGACCAGCATCAGACTGACCAGAATTTCGCTGGTATTGAAGCGGGTACGGAGTAGCGCCGGTATGGCAGCCCACAACATCCCCGCCGCCATTCCGCTCAACAACATCAGGACCAGCACCCACCAGCCCAGAGTACCCTGAAAATAAAGCGCAACACAGGCCGCGGCAATCGCACCCATGGTGAGCTGGCCATCGGCACCGATATTAAACACATTAGCCCGAAAACTGATCGCCAGGCCCACCCCGCACAGTGTCAGCGGGGTTGCCTTGAGCAGCAGTTCGCCGATGCCATAAGCGGTACTGGCCGGCTCGATGAAATACACATAAAACGCATGCACAGGCGCCTGACCGAGCAGATAAAACAGGAGAGTACTGGTCAGCAACATGGCGCATGCGGCCAACAATGGCGACCCGAGCATCATGGCACGGGAGGGGCTGGGGCGCGCTTCAACTCTGAACATGCTCAACCTCGTCGGATGCAACTTCATCATCAATCTGCCGACCTGCGGCAAAATCACCACTCATCCAGACCCCGATCTGGTTCACGTCGGTCTGGTTCACAGGCACGGCACGCGACAACCTGCCACCTGCCAGCACGGCAATCCGGTCACACATCATGAACAATTCATCGAGTTCTTCAGAAATCACCAGCACGGCCACACCCTGATCACGCAAATCAATCAGTGACTGCCGGATCAGAATCGCCGCACCGATATCCACGCCCCAGGTCGGTTGGGCAACCATCATCACACGCGGATTAAGCATGGTCTCCCGCCCGACGATATATTTTTGCAGGTTGCCGCCGGACAGGCTCGCAGCAACTGAGAGCTCGCTGCCGCACCTGACCTGAAACCGCGCAATGACCTGGCACGCAAACTCACTCATGACGTTGCGCTGGATCAGTCCCTTCCTGAGCATGCCGCTGCCACAGGCAGGCACATAGGCGGTCAGCAGTGCATTTTCCGACAACGACAATTCGGGAACCGCGCCACGACCGAGTCGTTCCTCAGGTACAAAACAAAGTCCGGCTGCACGCCGCTGTGCCGGGGAAAATTGACCCACAGCCACGTCGCTGATTGACACACTTGACGCATCCGGCAGGCGAATTTCGCCCGACAAGGCTTTTAACAATTCCTGCTGCCCATTGCCGGAGATGCCCGCAATGCCGACAATTTCTCCGCTGCATACGTCCAGGTCGATATGCTGAAGATGGGTACCAAACGGATCGGCACTGGTCAGGGACAGGTCCCGCAGCGCAAGACGCCGCTCACCGACTTCACGTGGCGTCCGGTGACAGGTCGGCAGTTCCCTGCCTATCATCAGTTCCGCCAGCGAACGCGCGCTTTCCAGTTTCGGATTGGCATGGCCGGCTACCCGTCCGCCACGCAACACTGTGGCACTGTCGCACAGCGTCTGGATTTCATCGAGTTTATGACTGATATACAGGATGCTGCAGCCCTGCCCGGCCAGTTTGCGCAACGCATCGAACAACTGCAGGACCGCTTCAGGCGTTAGCACCGAAGTCGGTTCATCCATGATCAATAATCTCGGCGACTGCAACAGGCAGCGCACGATTTCGACCCGCTGTCGTTCGCCTACCGACATGCTGTGCACCAACCGGTCCGGATTGACCGGCAGACCATATTGCACGGAGACGTCACGTATGCGTGATGCCAGCTGTGCCGGGCTCTGATTCATCACCAGTGCGATGTTTTGTGCCACAGTCAGTGTCTCAAACAGGGAAAAATGCTGGAATACCATACCAATGCCCAGTTTGCGGGCGACGGCCGGTGAATTGAATTCAACTTCGGCGCCATCCCAGATCAGTTTCCCGGCGTCCGGCTTGGTCATGCCATAAATGATTTTCATGAGGGTACTTTTGCCCGCCCCATTCTCACCCAGCACCGCATGAATCTCACCCGGCATCACGCGCATCGACACGTTGTCATTGGCAATGACGCTGGGATAGCGTTTAGTGATGTTACACAGTTCTAATTGTGGTTGCGGTTGCGGACTTTGCACCGAACTGGTACTCGGATTCATTTCATTCCTGTCGCATTATTTCAAAAAATGGGCTATATTTTCTCAAAGCAATTAACATACCACTGATAAAGAGGCTGCATGGCAATAAATGATGCCCGCCGTACCGCCACAGGGTCGCGCCTGTTTTTTTGCACCACAATTGTGCATAATACCGACCGTGCACCGAACCGGGTCACCCAGATTACCGGGCTACAAATCAAAATCCGTTTCGATCTTTACCAGGATTGGCCTGATACTTGCTTTCCCCAGTGTAGTTGAACATTGTCGTGGGCCAGCCAGCCTCCGTGGCCCGCAGCACCACCCACCGTCCTTCTTTCTTACCGGAGACCGCCTTATGAATCGTCGTTATTTGCAGATATGTGCCCTGTTCTGCGCCTTGTTCTGTGCGTTATTCAGCATCCCCCGGTGCGCCAGCGCAGATGAACCGATGAAAGTGGCGTTCATCTATGTCGGCCCAGTCGGTGACGCAGGCTGGACCTACGCGCACGACCAAGCCCGCCTGGCGCTTGAAAAAGCCATGGCCGGCAAAGTCAAAACCTCCTACGTCGAAAGCGTACCCGAGGGAGCAGATGCGGAACGGGTAATACGCAAACTGGCAATGAACGGCAACAAGATCATATTCA
>CAITOF010000050.1 GCA_903893945.1 uncultured Oxalobacteraceae bacterium
CGTGAGTCAGGATGACATGATTGAAATTGATACGCGCACCTATGAATTCAAAAAAGTGGTCCGTAACTGATCAGCCGATGTCCGGCAACAACCGAATGCTGCTAGGATTTAGCAGCATTTTTTTCGCCCTTGCACTTCTGGTCACACCGTATGGTGCGGCACAGACCAGCCCGGTACCGATACGATTTTTGCTGACCTTCGATGACGGCCCTGCTGCAAACATCTACAACAATTCGACCGAACAGGTGCTGGATGTTCTGGCACATAACACGGTGCAACCCGGCATAAAGGCGATTTTCTTTACACAGACACGCGCTGTGAATGGTGGTGGTACAGCCATCGGCAGAAAATTGATGCAGCGGGAATGGAGCGAAGGTCACCTGCTGGCCTTTCACACCGCAACACCGCGCCATTCCAATCACCGGTATTTGACTGACCAGGAACTGGCCGAGACGCTGCAGACCGGCATCAGTGACTTAACCGGGATTACCGGCGTGGCGCCCCAGCTGGTACGGCCGCCTTTCTGGAATTACGATCTTCGAACGTTTACGGCCTATCAACAGGCCGGGCTGCACATGTTGCTCACCGATCTGAGCGCCAATGACGGAAAAATATGGGGTGTGAATTTCAGTTTTCACAAGCACAGCAACCTGCTTAAAATGCTGACGGACTTCAAGCCCCATTGGCTGGCAGGCGAGCTGCCCGTGGTTGACGGTGCGGTACCGGTGATAGTCACCTTCCACGATGTCAATACCTACACCTCGAACCACATTGAAGTCTACTTGCAGATACTGCTGCAAGTCGCTTCGGAACTGGACATGCCCACCACCCGGGAACCGTTTTACAACCAGCGTGATGCCATTGAACGTGCTGCCCTTGCCCGTACGATAAGCGATGGCAGCCATCGAGAGCAGTTGCCCGGTTTCTGGGACTGGTTGTGGCATTGATGTCACAGGCTTATCGCTTATAAGCCTGACTTGAATTTTGAATACACGCGCGTTGCCAGTCGTTTGGTTTCCGGTTCCAGTACCTGGATCGTCACCATATTTTTGATGTCCGCATCGCTTAAAAAAAGAGTCTTATCCTCGAGCAGTTCTTTCCGGATGAATTTTCGACTGGCCAGATTGGGCGAGGCATATGACACCTTGTTGGTCAAGCCGGCCTGCACCTCGGGACGCATAATGTAATTCATCCACAACAGGGCGTTTTCAGGGTGCGGTGCATCGACCGGGATCGCCATGGCCTCATACGAGAGCACAGCGCCCTTCCTGGGCAGCAGTGTCACGATTTCATGCCCGTTTTTTGCTGCGATCGCCCTTCGGCGTGCGACATTAATGTCACCGGACCAGCCGATGGCAACACATATTGCGCCATTGGCCAGATCATTGATATATCCGGTAGTGCTGAACAGGGTGACATAGGACCGGATTTTCAGCAGCAGTTGTTCGGCAAGTGCATAGTCGGACGGCGTGTTGGAAAACGGATTTTTGCCCACATAGCTCAATGCCGGCGGCAGAATTTCAGATGGTGCATCAAGGAAGGATACGCCGCACGATTTCAGTTTTGAGACGTATTTCTCATCAAATACCAGATCCCAGGGATTGTCAGGCATAGGCAACTTGCCGAGCGCGGCCCTGACTTCAGCGGCATTGATGCCTACGGTGGTATAACCCCACAGCCACGGAACCAGATAATCGTTGCCGGGATCCAGTTTGGCAAGCTGCGATTCAATCGCCGGATCAAGATTGGATAAATTGGGCAACCGGCTTTTATCGATTTTTTTTAACAGCCCGCCTTTGATCTGCATGCTGGCCCAATTCGCCGACGGGACCACGATGTCATAGCCGGTTTTTCGAAGTGCCAGTTTTGCATGCAGAATTTCATTGCTGTCAAAGTTGTCATAATGCACCTTGATCCCGTATTCTTTTTCAAAATTGCTTATCGTGTCTGAACCTATGTACTCAGACCAGTTATACACATTGAGTATTTTTTCTTCCGGCGCTACCGTTGCCGCCTCAACCTGCAGTGCCAGGCCATCCATCACCAGCGCGACGCACAGCAGCAGCAAGCCGTGTCGGATCCGGCTTTCGCGCCTGACGGATGTTCCGCCTTGATCTTCAGTCCCGCTTTTTTTCATGATTCGCTCCAGGGCATGCAATTAAAACTTGGCAGACAGACTTATTCCCAGGGTTCTGGGTTCAATACGATAGATTTCACCCAGTGTCGACTGCACGATGGGACGCTGAATCACCTGATTATCATTAAGCAGATTTTTCACGAACAACGACACCTCCCATTTGTCCCAGTTTAACCCGGTACTGGCATCGACGGTGTTGTATTCAGGGCGGTTAAAATCCGGATTGATTGCGCCATTTGGCAGCATGGCAAATCCGCCGTGACTGTCTCCGGTCCAATGCACTGCTGCACGGACAAACCCGTAGTAGTCATCACTCAGATTAAAGTCATACTGGCCGGTCAATGCCACGTTAAACCGGGGCACACCGGCAATCGCGGCTCCCGCAACAGCCCCGACAACCCCGGCATCGGCCCCATCGCTGTTGTCCAGGGTTGCGTGTGTCACACCACCGGCCAGGCCGATCAATACGCTGGAAATCGGCTTCACTTTTAATTCGATCTCAGCGCCATAGGTGGTCGCATCCCCCACATTGACGTCGTAGTCAAAATCACACGGCAACACGAGATCCTGCTGCATGTTTTTCCATTTTACGTAAAAAAGCGATGCATTCAATGCCACGCGGTTGTTCAGGAAACGGGATTTATCCCCCAACTCGTAACTCCACAGCGAGTCAGCGGCATAACTGAGCGGATTCGGTGTTAGCAAATGGCATAACCCCTGTGGAATCGGTGGATTGGTTCCTCCTACCCGGAAGCCTTCCGCGGCCGATGCAAACAGGGTATCGGTCGGCGTTGCTTCCCAGATCAGCGATAGTTTGGGTGTTGATTTTGAGCCACTGGTACCTGAGCTGTTTTCTGTCGTTCCACCGTTATAGAACAGGCTCTGGTTGTTGGTAAATTCAGCGTCGGCGCGCACATAGCGCATTCCCATCGTGGCATGCAGTGTCGGCATGAAATAGTAGTTCAGTTCGCCAAAAATCGATTCCTGCCTGTTGTGATAACTGTAGTTGCCATGATAGGAAACATTGCCCGGAAATCCGATTGGCAGAGCATTGGCCAGTACGGTCGGATCGGTTGGGCTTACCCCAAACGCAGCGAACGTGGCGTTCAAGCCCAAAATCGGGTCACTCTCGATAATCGTCGTGCTTTCATTGGCATAATAGGCGCCGACCATCCAGGTGACCGGTGACAGGGATGGATCATAAGGTTTGGACGCAAACCGCAGTTCCTGCGAAAATTGCGCGACCTGGTTTTCCAGTTGCACCTGGGAGGGTAACGCCATTATTGCAGCAGATAAGGAAGGATTGTTGATTATGTAGCCGGACAGTTGAACACTGTTGATAAATGAGCCGTCCTGGGTACGATCAAAATTGCGTTTGAAATAACTGGACACGGACGTCAGATCACCTTCATTCATTCCATAATTGACCGTCAGACTCGGCACCAGCAGTTTATCGACGCCCGGCTCGCGGACCTGCTTGTTGGTTTCATATTTATTGAGTGGAATACCGGTTGCTTCACCACTTATCAGTATTTGCGAATACGACACATCGGTATCACCGGTACTGACTTTCTGGTAAAACACAGCGGGCGTAATGGTCAGGTCTTTGGTGGGGGACCACTTCAGGGCGAGCCGAATGACCGAATCATCCTGCCAGTTGATCCCGTAATTCGTGACAGAACCGGTGTCATTGACCTGGTTGATATACCCGCCCTGATGTCCGCCCTGGACGCCAAACCGCAGGGCAAGTTCATTGAGAATCAATGGCTCATTGACAACGACATTGGCCGTGTACCCGCCCTCGCCACCCTTGACGCTGGATACCTCGGAATAAAATGAAGTTTCCTGCTCTTTCAGGTTGGGCTGGTTGGTGATGAACTTGAGCGTTCCGCCCATGGAACTGGCGCCGTATAATGTTCCCTGCGGACCGCGCAATACCTCGACCCGATCCAGATCAAAAAATTTCGGTTCCGCGCTTCCCATGCTGTACGCATTGGCGACTGTCAGCGATATATCATCCACATAAATACCCACCGTGGCCGAGCCCGCCGTGGAACTCACACCACGAATTTCAATATTGGACAAACCGGGGCCATCGCCGGCATCGCCACCGCCGCCACCGCCAGAAAAGGAGATATTGGGTATTGAACGGGTAATGTCGGCGTAATCGCCAATATGCTGGGCCGCGAGCTGATCGCCGCCGATGACACTGATGCTGATGGGGACTTTACTGACGTCTTCCTTGCGTTTCTGCGCGGTGACAACGACCGACTGAATTTCGGCAGATTTCTCTATCGGCGATTTCGTCACTGTTGCACTGGTCGCATTTGCGCCCGGTGTCGCTGCCTCCTGGGCGCCAGCGCCAGACGCAGCCACAGATGACAACAGTGTTGATGCTACTGCAAGGACAGCTTTCAGGTGTTGTGGTAGAAAATGCTTCATGTCGGATTTCCTCGTGCGTTTGGCAACTTTATGTACAGCTCCGTAAGGACGTCATCAACGTCCGGTTTTTTTCAGCCACTGAACCCCTGCCACACTTACACTTTTCTGGCGGCACATTTCTGGTTGCGCAATACACACAGCAGGTCAGCGCCTATGTGCGCCGCTGCCAACGCCGTGATATCGCTTTGATCAAAGGGTGGCGCCACTTCGACGATGTCCATACCCACCAGGTTCACCGGCTGCATGCCGCGAATAATATGCAGGGCCTGTGCCGAACTCAGTCCGCCGGCGACCGGTGTCCCGGTTCCCGGGGCAAACGCCGGATCCAGGCAATCGATATCAAAGGTTAAATACGACGGTCTGGTACCGACAATCGACAGGATTTTTTCCAGTGTCGCCTGCGCGCCATGCGCATGCACCCACGGCGCATCAATAATATGAAGGCCCATAAAGTCGTCATTCCAGGTCCGGATACCCACCTGGACAGAGGTCGCGGGATCAATCAGCCCTTCTTTCACCGCTTTATAGAACATGGTGCCGTGATTCAGCGAATCCGGGTTATCGTCCGGCCAGGTGTCACAGTGCGCATCAAAGTGAATCAGCGACAGCGGCCGGCCAAATTTTTCAGCATGCGCCTTTAATAACGGGTAGGTAATGTAGTGATCACCGCCAAAGGTCAGCATTTTTGCCCCGCTGGCCAAAATGCCGCGAGCGTGTTCCACAATGGTATTGCTGATCGTCATGGGATTATGAACGTCGAGCCAGCAGTCGCCGTAGTCGATGACTGACAGTTCATCAAACGGATCAAAACCCCACGGGAATGCGCACAATTCGGACAACTGGACGCTGGCGGCCCGAATTGCCGCCGGTCCCAGGCGTGCACCGGGACGAAATGTGGTGGCCAGATCGAGCGGCACGCCCGAAACGACCACGTCTACCCCGCTCAGATGGCGTGTATAGTTGCGCCTCATGAAACTTAATGCGCCCGCATAGGTATTTTCCGGACAACTTCCATAAGTTGACTTGCGCCGGAAAGCGCTATCACCCGAAACGTCTGAATTCATCTGGTTCTCCTTTGGCGGTTCATTTTTTTGCACAACAGTTGTAATATATAAAAATGACGTTATGGTGTCAACAGTTATTTTTAAAGGTTCGGCCGACCTGTTCAGTGTTATTTTTCTGTTACGTAAAGCGACAAAGCGTGAGTTGCTCAGTTACAATATGTCTGCAATTTTTCTACGGAGATCAAAAAACCATGCCTCGCATCATTGACCACGACGCTGAACGTCGACGCATTGCCAAAGCAACGTGGGAAGTTCTGCAACAACAGGGGCAGGACGCCCTGACTGTGCGCAATATTGCCAGGCAGGCCGGCTGTACCACCGGCACGCTGTCGCATTATTTCAGGAATCGTGGCGAACTGGTTGCGTTTTCCTACGAACTGGTCACCACCGAAATGATAGAAATCATCAACCGGAAAATACCCAAAATAAATCGTGGTCTGGCCCGGTTCCGCGCATTACTGGAACTGCTGATTCCCAAAAAACCGAAAAATGACCAGTATGAAATTGCCGTCACCATCTCATCCTGGGTTTTTGCGCTGAGCGACCCCGAGATCGCCATACAGCACAGGAAAAATTACGCGCGCCTGCGTGCCATTGCCGCCGGATTTATCAGGGAAGCGATAGAAATAAAAGAGATGTCTCCCGATACGGTTCCTGAAGACATTGGTGACATGATGATCTCATTTGCCGACGGGTTGTGTGTGGCCATGATGATAGAAAAAAACCTGTTCCCCTACAAGCGGTGCACCCTGCTGATCGATCAATTCATGCACGGATTATTGAAATCACCCGTCGACAAAAAATAAAGCCCGGGCGCAAAACGTCGCCGATACGCTTATAAAAAATCGAGTGTGCGGTAATACAGCATGCCCAGTGCATATAGCGGTTGTCGCAGCCACTTGCCGCCCGGGAAAGGCATGTGGGAGTAGGCCGCAAACATGTCAAGCCGTTCGGGTTTTCTGTCGACCGCTTCGGCGACTATCTTGCCCATCAGGTGGGTCGGCGCGACACCGTGTCCGGAATAGCCCTGCGCATAAAAAATGTTGTCGGATAATCGCCCCACCTGCGGGATACGGTTCATGCTGATGCCGATCTGACCGCCCCAGGTGTAATCAATTTTCACATCAGCCAATTGCGGAAACACCCAGAGCATTTTTTTACGCATGGTTTCTGTAATATCGCCGGGCGCCAGGCCGGTGTAATTGCAGGCACCACCAAACAGCATGCGGCCATCAATCGAAATTCTGAAATAATCGAGTGCCCAGCGCAGGTCACAGACCGCCAGCGACGAATTCATGACCGTTTTCGCCCGATCACCCAGCGGCTCGGTCGCGATGATAAAACTGGACGCCGGCAGATTGCGGCTCGACAGCTCCGGAACCAGATCGCCAAGATAGGCATCGCCGCAGACCACAACGGAATTGGCGCGAACCAGACCCTGTTCGGTGTGCACTTCAGGTAGCTGTCCGCGCACTATTCGGGTGGCTCTGCTGTGTTCAAAAATTCGGGCACCCAGTCGCGCGGCCGCCGCCGCTTCTCCCACACATAACTTTAACGGATGCAACTGGCCAAAGCCTTCATTATATAATCCGCCCAGATAGCGATCCGAATGGATCATGGTTCGTAATTCGTCGCGCGGCACCAGCCGCATTTTGTACGGATAACCTTTGTCCTGCTGACTCTTCAGGGTTTCGGCAAACGATGTCATATGGCGTGGTTTCAGTGCGACGTCACAATAGCCGAACTGCAGATCACAATCGATATGGTATTTTTCGATGCGCTGCTTGACAATTTCAACCGCCTCAACGCCCATGCGCCATGCCGCTGCGACGCCCTCCCTGCCAAACTTTGCTTCGAACGTTTCAGGTTCGGTGGACAGACCGCCAATCAGTTGTCCCCCATTTCGACCGGTAGCTCCCCAGCCTATCCGGTTTGCTTCAACCAGAACCACACTGTAACCTTTCTCGACCAGATGCAGTGCCGTCGACACGCCGGAAAAACCGCCACCGACCACACACACGTCTGCATCCACGGTATCCTGCAGGGACGGATACACGGTATGCGTGCCCAGCGTCGCGGCATAATAGGAAGCAGTATGTTCCCGGGTTTCTTTAAGAGGACGTAGTAGCATAGGGGTTCAATGCGCTTATTTGAGAATAAAATTGACAGCCGGTTATTCAGCTTTTTTTGATTCTAACCGATTTTCATACCGCCAACCATGTCGCCGGATCCGCAAAGTACCCACCCCCACCGGATCATACATGCAGAGCCATTGTTTCACAGGTCGGTGTTTCACAGAGCGCCTGCCCTGTCATTAAAACGATCGACAAGGCTGGATGGGGCACGACATAACAAACGTCTGAGGCACGATAGGCATGACTTTGCGTGAGCTTGTAACGCGCTTCCCGGGTACTCCACAACTGATAAAACGCACGCACCCTGTTTTCTTCCAGCTGACGTTTAAACCATGCATTTTCCTCGGCCGGAAAGGTGTGTTCACTGATCGCCGCCAGATTGCGGTTTGCGTCCAGCCATTCAATATCCAGTCCGACCGGTGTTGAATGACTCATGGCACAGGCAACCCAGTTGGCTGTATGCGACAGGCTGAAATAGGGTGCGACGGCGACGCCTTCTATGTGTACGAGCGGGGCCTGACCGGCCCGTTCGGTCAAAATGACCCGGTCCTCGCTGACCAGCAGCGCCCGTGTCAGTAATTGGCGCAGCAGATGCCGACCGACCAGAAATTGTCGTTGCCGCAGCGGACGCGAAAATCGCTGGTAGCGCAATAATTCAGCCGCAGTCAACCGGGACTCCAGCGCGGCAATCTGTGCCTGGCCAATCAGGTCGATGTCTGCCAGATAGATTCCTGCCGAATTTCGCACAGTATTTTGATCCACATTAATCCAGTTTTTTGAAAATTAATGATGTATTTATGCCACCAAATGCAAAATTATTACTCATAATGTAATTGCAGTGCAATTTTCTTGCCTCACCCCTGATGTAATCGAGCTCGCCGCAGGCCGGGTCAATCTGGTCGAGATTGAGCGTTGGTGCAAACCAGCCTTCCCGCATCATTTCAATACTGAGCCAGGCCTCAAGGGCACCGCATGCGCCCAGCGTGTGCCCCATGTAACTCTTTAATGAACTGACCGGCACATGCGCCCCGAACTGGCTGGCGGTTGCGTGCGATTCAGCAATATCGCCCTGGAGGGTTCCGGTTCCATGCGCATTGACATAGCCGATCGCGGCAGGTGCAAGGCCGGCGTCGTCCAATGCCAGTTGCATGGCGGCTTTCATGGTCGCCGGATCCGGCTGCGTGACGTGACTGCCGTCGCAATTGGTACCATAACCGACAACTTCGGCCAGCATTTTTGCGCCGCGCTGTCTGGCATGATCCATCTCCTCAAGTATCAGACTGCATGCCCCTTCTCCTATGACCAGACCGTCCCGGCCGGCATCAAAAGGACTTGGCGTCACGGCGGGCGTATCATTTTTTGTGCTGGTCGCAAAAAGCGTATCAAATACGGCCGCTTCGGTAGCACACAATTCGTCGGCGCCACCGGCAATCATGGCAATCTGGCGCCCGCTGCTGATGGTTTCATACGCATAACCTATGCCCTGACTGCCCGAGGTGCAGGCGCTTGAGGTCGTGATGATGCGTCCGGTAATGCCCAAAAAAACACCGATGTTCACCGGTGTCGTGTGCGACATCATTTTGATATAGGTGGTCGCGTTGATTCCTTTGGTCGAACGCTCCTCGATCATGCGCCCAAAATCACCGATTGCCGAGGGCGTACCGGTTGATGATCCGTATGAAATGCCCATCTGTCCGCTTTTTATGAGGGGGGAATCAAGCAGCCCGGCATCCTGCAGGGCCAGTTCACTGGCCCGTGTCGCCATCAATGCGACGCGCCCCATACTGCGCATGGACTTTCGATTGTATTTATCTGATAAGGCAAAGGGAGCCGCCGGCGCGCCCAGCCGGGTATTCAGTCCGTCGTAACCGGACCAATCCGGCATGGCGACCACCGCATTCTGACGGGCCAGAAGCCGCTCACGCACTGTCGGCCAATCGTTGCCGAGTGGGCTGATGCCGGACATGCCCGTCACCACCACCCGACGCCGGGTCAGCCCCCTGTTCACGCCAGACCGCCATTCACGGAAATGACCTGACGAGTGACATACGCGGCGTCCTGACTCAGTAAAAAGCTGACCACCGCGGCGACCTCTTCCGGTTTTCCGGTACGACGTGCCGGTATCAATTTAAGCAGGTCCTCCATCGGTGCGCCAGTCACCATGTCAGTATCAATCAGTCCGGGGGCCACGCAATTGACCGTAATTTCACGGCTGGCCAGCTCAAGGGCGAGCGCTTTTGTCGCACCAATAATACCGGCCTTGGCAGCACTGTAATTCACCTGGCCCCGGTTACCGACAAGTCCGGAAACCGACGCAAGCGTTACAATACGCGCAGGCTGCTTGCGGCGCACCATGGGCATGATCAGGGGATTGAGCACATTATAGAATCCGTCAAGATTGGTGTGCAGCACGATGTCCCAATCGTCACCCGACATGGCGGGGAAGACATTGTCGCGCACCACCCCCGCATTGCAGACCACCCCATAATAACAACCGTGCTGCTCGACATCAGCCAGCAGCACGCCTGACGCGGCATCGCGCTGGCTGATATCGAACTGCAGCACACGACACGAGCGGCCCAGTTCAATGATGCTGCTGGCAACCTGCTCGGCTTGTTCCCGCTGGGTCCGGCAATGCAGCACGATGTCATAACCATCCCGGGCCAGACGCAACGCAATCGCCTTGCCGATGCCGCGCGATGATCCGGTGATCAATACAGTTTTACTGGTAGAGGTCATTGTCAGGTTCAATCTGTTTCGGGTGGATCTGTCTTCAGGGGGTTATTGTTCCGCAAAAACTGCTGTACATCATCCGGTTGAAAGGCAGTCAGGGTGGCTGCCGCCAGGACATCATTTTCAGGGGCCCCGGCATGGCAGATTTTACAGTCAAACGCCCCAAGGCCGTTGGCGTGTTTGATGACCTGGGTGACTGAAATCTGCAACCTGGACCCCAATGGAAAACCGTTACAGTGGCTCTCATAATATCGTGTACCAAGTAAAAAACCCACTTTTACCGGTTTGTCCTGTGTCCATGCCTGGTAGCCTTCAAATGCCGCCATGGCCTGCGCCATCATTTCAATGCCCACCCACGCCCCCACCGACCGACTGTCGTCGTCGTAAAAGAGATGGTCTGACCTGATCGTCACCTCGGCACAAAGCGATACCGCATCCACAGAAACAACCCGGTCCAGCAGGGCCATTTTGTCCCGGTGGGGAATAAGGGATGAGATATCAGGCAACGACTCGCTTTGCGATTCAGTGATGATCATGCGTCTTTCCGAAAAGTAGCGCTGCGTTCGATCCGCCAAAAGCAAACGAAGTACTTAACACCCATTGCACGGGGCGGTTTAACTGCAATCCATGCTCAACCAGATTCAATACCGGCAAGGCAGGATCATGACAGCCATCCCAGCGGTGAGGCGGTAATTTCCCCTGGTCGTTTTCCTCCTGCATCACCAGCCAGCACAGTGCCGCTTCGATGGCAGAAGCAGCGCCCAGGGCGTGGCCGGTAAACGGTTTGGTCGAGCTGACGGCAACCTCAGGACCGAATAAATCATGCAGCACCCGTGACTCCATTGCATCATTCTGTACGGTCGCCGTGCCGTGCATATTGATATAATCAACCTGCTGCGGTGCTATCTGGGCCCGTTGCAATGCCTCGGTGATGGCCCTGCGTGCCCCTTTCCCTTCCGGATCCGGTGCCGACATATGATGACCGTCGGACGATTCGCCCCAACCGAAAAGGGCAATCGGCGATGAATTTTTCGACATCAGAAACAGGGCCGCACCCTCGCCGATATTAATGCCGTTACGATGGACACTCAAGGGATTACAGACCTGTGCACTGACTGATTCCAGTGCCGTGAAACCGGCGACCGTAAACGCGCAGAGCGAATCGACCCCGCCACAGATAACGGCATCGCACAGTCCCATTTTTATCAGTCGTGCGGCACTGGCAAACGATTTGGCACTGGAACAGCAGGCGCTGGAATGGACATACGCGGGTCCGCTGATCTGGAGTTCCGTGGCCAGCATCAGGGCAGGCGAGCCCATTTCCTGCTGCGCATAATGAAATCCGGCCGGCAGGACACCTTGGTGCAGAAAATGATGGATCGCCCGCTCCGTGCCGGCTATGCCCGAGGTACTCGTACCAATAATGACGCCAATCCGGTCCCGGCCAAACTGGTCAATCGCCGCATTCACCGCCGGACGAATCTGCGCCAGTGCTGCCAGGGCCAACTGGTTATTTCTGCTGTTGTGCTGAATTGGCCATTGCTGCATAGCCGGCAATTGCGATTCGGACTGGTCGTCCAGTCTGCCCAGAGGCAATAGCCGACCCGCTGACCATGCATCCGTCATTTGCACGCCGCTTTGATTGCGGTGCAAGAGTCGATCTCTGACTGCTGCCCGCGAATTTCCCAGTGCGCAGACAATGCCACATTCGTTCAGGTAAAACATAAATAGTTATATTATTGCAATAATTTCAGTTATCGGGCTGGGATTGGATGGTCAAATCGTAGTGGTAACGCAAATTGACTAGTTTAACTGTTCCAGACCATCGCGGCATCTCACTGTAGGAAATTTGGCAAATAATCCTGTCGTCCAGACTCACGACACGTTCCAGTCCGTTATCCTGTATCGACCAACCGGGAGGCAGTGCCCGTCGGATTGATTCGATGGGCCACAAGGTCAGTTGCAGATCCTCCAGAATTTCTTGTTCCCGAACCTGGGACGGTACCATCACGTGACGCCAGGTCGTCAGATTTTTTCCATCATAATGCAGACTTAAAATACGCTGGCCAAAAGCCAGTCCCACCAGCTGTAACCGGTTCTCATCAACTTCGAGTGCCGTATCCAGTTCATCCGTTTTGCCGTCGCGATGAATGAGCAGATGCTGCTGCAGCGCGATTGAAGCCCCCAACTCGGCCGGCGCCAGACGCAGGCCGGTTCGCGCTCTGCTGTCACCCACCTTGTCGCGCGGCTGCGGCGTTGTCATGCAGGACACCAGCAGCAGCACAATCCAGATCAGCAGCACTCTCAGGCGCATACCAACCCCGTCGCAACACGTCGTGCTGCAGTATCTTTCCCGGTAAGACAAATGTCAGCGGCAGTCTTCATCTTGTTTTCTGAATAGCGGTACGATCATCCACACCAGTGCGACACCCATTAACAGAGTCAACCCGAACGCATGCAGCGCCGGTGTCTGGCTCAGCCCCAGCAAGCCAAACGACAGCAGGGTATTGACGGCGGACAGGCCAATCGCAAGCCAGGCGGTTTCCGGTCTGCCCTGCTTTTTTTCCTGCATGAAAATCCCATAATCAACCCCGATACCCAGCAGCAGCATGAAGGCCAGCACATGAAACAGCTGTATGGGCTGATGCAACACGCCCAGCAGCGCCAGCGCAAGGCAACTGGCCAGCGCCGTGGGCGCCAGTATGCGCCAGGTGTCACGCCGGTAGCGCAGAAACAGCACGGCAAAAATAATGCCATAGGCACCTGTCAGCACCCAGCCCATGGTGATCCGGTATTGACGCAGAACGGCGGAAATTTCCGCCACTTTGTCAACCCACAGAACACCTTCCAGCGCATCGCCCGCATGCTGCACAGAGCTCAGCCCGGCCTGCGACAATCCGCGCAATGCGACGATACTGGCGTAACCTCCATTCACCGTGCCCAACCACAGATAACGCCACGGTTCACCGGCAGGTGAAGCGAGAAACTGGTCAACGGACAGAGGTTGCGCATACCGGTTTAAATCGTCGCGGGTTCTCGACACCCAATCGTTGTCTTCCCCTATCTGCTGAGCCAACTGGGTCAGTGCCGCGCCATCCCTGAACAATTTATCGTCCACCAGCTGACGGCGACGCTGTTGTGTCCGGTCAGACGGAACCCAATTGCTGATGGCCTGGTACCCCGTCATTTTCTGCTGCGCCACTAACGGATTCAGTCGCTGCTTGAGCAGCTCTTCCCGTTCCAGTACGCCCTGACGTGTTGCGGCGCGCACCAGATAAAACTGCACCGGTGTCGGCGCATCCAGAATTTTACCCAGTCTGATCTGATCGGCGATTAATCGTGGTGGTGAATTTTGCAGCAACCGTATATCGTCGTCCGATGTCAACTGCACCAGGCCCAGCATGGTCACAAGCGCGGCAACCACCAGGACGAAAGCACTTCGTTTATCCGCCCCGGGCACCGGCCATCCGGACAGCGTGCCCTCATACCAGTGCACCAGCATTCCGCTTTTTAAAGGCACACGATCTGCCCATAACGGGAACCAGCACAGGACCGTCAACCAGGCGAAGATCAGGCCCAATGCCGAGAATACCGCCATGCTGCGCAATCCGGGAAAAGGCGTAAAAGCCAGTCCGAGGTAGCCGATCACCGCCGCGAGCAGGGTTAGCGCCAGCGACGGCAGCAGGCGGCTTAGCAACTGGCGCGAACTGATCTGTTCATCGGCATTCAATCGGTGACACAGAAAAAAGATGCCGTAATCCTGCGCAACCCCGATCAGGCTGGCACCAAACACCAGCGTCAACAGGTGTATCCGTTCAAACAGCAGCCAGCAGAGCGACAGCGAACCGAGGCATCCGATCACGATCGAAACAAAAATGAACAGTATCGGTTTCACGGAATGAAATGTCGCCCACATCAGCAGGATGATGCCGAGCAATGAACCCAGCCCGATCGTCCACACCTCCCCGCTGGCCTGCTCTGCGGCGGCGGCCGCGTGCAGCAGCACGCCCGCCGCAATGACATCGACATCGCTGCCCGCTGTCATCGCCCTGTTGCGCGCGGAATCCAGCACCCCGATGACCGCCTTCTGCGTCGGCATGGCAAACACGGAATCATGAATGACCAGCGACAGCAGCACGTAATGCCGCTCTCCATCATCCACAAACAACACGCCGTCACGCGGGCGTACCGGTGACTCTTGCGAACGCTCCTGCACCCAGGAGGAAAACAGGCCAAACGGATCATCACGCCACAAGCCGGTCTTTGGTCCGGCAAACGGGCTGTACAATTGTCGCAATGCTGTATCGACCCAGGCGGATGCGGGCAGGTTCTGCAGCCTGTCCTCCTGGTCACTCGCGATCAAATTCAACCTGTGCGGCTGAAATACGCCAAGCCAGTCCTGCTGCGTTTGCCCGGTCAGCGATGCAGCGCGGAGCAGTTCCGGGCGCATCGCCACGACGTCACCATATTCTGTCGCGGCCTGTCTGGCGACCGCCCAGTCTTTCGAACCAATCAGGACGATCACGCGCTGTTGTGCCGTGTCAACCATGTGTGTGAACGCCTGCTGCATTACCGGATCGAGCTTCTGCACCGGCAGCAGCGCCATGATATCGGTATCGGGGGCGATTCGCTTGATCAGCCACAGATAGGCATTATGTCCGACTATCAGGCAAACAACCAGCGTCCATGCCATGGCGATCCGGTAGCTGGCGCGCTTGTCCATTTGAGCCCGACTTAAAATAATGCGGCATCCTCGGCCTGCATCGCCGAGTTGCCAGTCTGAATTTCTGAAAACCGGATCGCGGTATGATCGCCGCCGGCGTCGTCCATCTGTATCGATGTCACGAAATTGCTGCCGTCCAGACTGATGGTGCCGATTGCCTTTTCCAGGCTGGCCTCACGTGCTTTCAGGACGACATGCCAACCACCGCTGATCACCTTACCCTCGACGACAAACAGCGGATCCAGCTGCGTCAGATCACCCGCAAGCAGGGCAAACAGGACACTGTTAATCATGCGCACGGTCGGTTCCTGCTTCGCCTCCAGGCGCATCGCAACGCGATCGCCCTGGTAATTGACTATTTCATCGGGTGTCAGACGCAAGGTGGCGGGGAACGGCTTGACCGTGCGCCACACCACACCCTTGCCCGGCACCACGCAGAAACGACCGTTTGAGAGCAGGGGTTTCTTCAACCCGCTGAGCAGTTTGGTCTGGTCAAACCGCCCACACAGCACGGCCGGCTTTTCCAGCATGGACTGAATCTGGCTGACCACGGGTGCCTTCGCCTGTGCCACAGCGGACTTTTCCTGCGCGGCACCTGACATCATCAGCACGCACAGGGTGACCCCCAGCAGGCGTCGCCCCGAGGCGCCGCGTTCAGTTTCTTTATTCATACAATGTCCAGTATTGTTGCCGGATCCGTTCCAGTAGCAGTCGCAGGTCCGGTTCAAGTCGCCGGTCTTCAATGATTTCGGCCACATCCCTGGCAAGGGCATCCACCATCCGCTGCAGCGAAAGCTGAGGTTGCAGTTCTGTAGTCTGGCGACAACGCAGCCACACACCCTGTCGCACCGCAATCAGCATGGCAGCCGCGACCTGCTCGGTCAGCTCCAGCACCCGGACACAGTCCCGTGCGGCGATGGTACCCATGCTCACCTTATCCTGGTTGTGGCATTCCGTCGAGCGCGAAAATACCGAAGCAGGCATGGTGAGCTTCAGTGCTTCCGCAGTCCACGCGGAAACACTGATCTGCAGCGCTTTCAGTCCGTGATTAATGGTGGCACGCTCGCCGATTGCACCGGACAGATTGGCTGGCAGGCCATGGTTATAGCGCGTATCGACCAGCAGGGCCATCTGTCTGTCCAGCAGGTCGGCGATGTTGGCGACCGCGTTTTTCATTCCATCCATGGCAAACGCAATATGCCCGCCATAAAAATGTCCGCCATGCAGCACATGTTCCCCGTCCGCGTCTATGATGGGGTTATCATTGGCGCTGTTGAGTTCGTTTTCAATCGCGGTTCGGAAGAATGGCAGCGCATCAGCCAATACGCCAATCACGTGCGGCGCGCAACGAATCGAGTAACGGTCCTGCAGGCGTCTGCCATTCCGTTCCACCTCAGGGCAGTGCAGATCCTGACGCAACCATTCGGCCACTTTCTGCATACCCTGATGCGGCTTCACTGAAAACAGCACTTCATCAAAATGCTGCGGGTTGCCGTCCAGTGTGAAAGACGCCATTGCCGTAATTCGCGTTGCCAAACGGGTTAGATAGGCGGCGCGGTCATAAGCAAGGCAGGCCAGGGCGGTCATCACGGCCGTGCCATTCATAATGGCCAGCCCTTCTTTGGGACGCAGGGTCAGCGGGGTGAGTCCTGACAGACTGAAGGCCTGAGCGGTCGACATGGTCTGACCCCGGTAAGTGACCTCACGTTCGCCACACAGCACGGCCGCCAGATACGAAAGTGGCGTCAGGTCGCCACTGGCGCCGACCGAGCCTTCCGACGGAATCAGGGGCAGCATATCCTCATTCAACAGACGCGTCATCTGTTCCAGCAATCCCGTTGAAACACCGGAATAGCCCTTGCACAACGACGCCAGACGAGTCAGCAGGATCGCCCGCGTCTGCACAGGCGTAAAAACTTCACCTAACCCGCAGCCATGGTAGGTGTACAAATGGTGTGGCAATTCACCGATCAGGCTGGCCGGCACGACCACCGTGCACGAATCACCGTATCCGGTGGTCACGCCATAGATTATGCCATCCTCGGCCAGCAGGCGATCCAGGAAATCGGCGCCTCGTGCGATGGCAGCCCGAAATCCAGGATCATCCGACAACACCACGGGGGCCATCCTGTTTGCCGCCAATACGATATCCTCGATGCGCAGGCGCGTCTGGTCCACGACGATGGGCCCGGTTTGATCCTGGTACGGTTTTTCAGTCATTTTTCTGCCCGATATGTCAGTCGAATTTCACTTGTTGCCCCGGCCATCGGCGCTCGCCGGATCGAAGGCCGGCAGCTGCCAGTAATCATAAAAATTAAACCATTGCAATGGCGACTGCAGACAATGGCTTTCCAGGTGACGTGCATAGTCCGCCACCAGTCGAACCAGCTGCTCGTCCCGGTTGTTGCGCGGCAAGCGCACCGATTCACGCAACAGTTCAACCTGCACGACGACCCGGTCCGCGATTTTCGCGGAAAATAACATGTAAAGCGGGCACTGCAGCACGCTGGCCAGCACATACGGTCCGACCGGAAAGGGCGCAGGCTCGCCCAAAAATTCCGCCATGACGACCCGGGGCTCAGGCGCCACAGGAATCCGATCGCCCGCGATCATGATAAATTCACCGTCAGCGACTTTCGTTGCCAGCATCATCGCTGTGTCGGGAGTCATTTCTGTGACTTGCACTACATTCAGCTGACTCAGCGGATTCATTGCAGACAGCAGCTGATTGAACATCCTTGCATGCTTGGTATGGGCCAGAATGGTTATCTGTGAACGATGATTCCCGGACAGTATCCGGCTGAAATCGGCATTGCCCAGATGTGAGCAAATAAAGACCGCACCGCGCTTTTCAGCGATAAGCTGTTCAATCAGTTCGGTCCCCGCGGTGCAGATCGACGCTGGATCGACGCTGCCGCTCCACAGCAGCATTTTATCCAGCATCATTTCCGCGAACGCAGCAAAATGGGCGATGACCTTGACAAGGTCCGTGCGGATCGCCTGGCGACGGTTCACATGGCGCAAATAGATCTGCGAAGCGTGCCGGGCCGACGGCCTGAACAGCAGGTACCAAAACAGCACGGGGTAAAGTATCAGCCGGAACGGCCAGCGCCCGATCTTTTTATAAAGCCAGAACAGCAACTTCATTCCTGCCACGAAGCCGAATTCATGCACGGATGCCCAGTGGAGCGCCGTATTTTTGGTCGATGCCGTCATCAACTCCGTGCCCGGTTCTGCTCCCGCCGCAACCGGATGGCGGCTGTTGTCAGCGTTCTGCTGTCTCATCGTTTTGTCAACTTTCTGGTCAACAACAAGGGTAAGCGCAGCACCATGCCAATCAGATGCTGGCAATGCATGCGGGTAATCAGGAGATTGTCGAACCATAAGCGAAAATGTGACACTCCGTCGGCTGGATAGGTCACGCGGGTGGGTAGATTAATGACTTGCACCCCCTGCCAGTGCAACCGGACCAGAATATCCGTATCAAAATTCATCCTGCGCCCAATCCGCTGATGTGCTAGCAGGGCCATCACCCGATCGAGCGGATAGAGTCGAAAGCCGCACATCGAATCCCTGATATCAAAGGACAGCGTATTGAGCCAGACGAAAACATGGGTCAGGTACCTTGAATAGAATCGTATTGCCGGTATCGAATCATCAAACACCGGCTGACCAGTCACAATGGCACGCGGATGTACGGTGGCGACCTGAATAAATCGCGGAATATCGTCGGTGGCATGTTGGCCGTCCGCATCAATCTGCAGCGCATGGGTGTAACCTTTGTCGCAAGCCGCCTTGAAACCTGCAATCACGGCCGCGCCTTTTCCCTGATTTTCCTGGAGGCGCACAAGTGAAATCTGCTCCGGCGCGGCCAACGCCAGCGCAGTCAGTCGGTCGGCGCACGGGGCAGAACTGCCGTCATCAACAAGTATGCACGGCAGCTGGTGCCGGAGCACGGCATCGACAACGGCAGCAATGGCGTGTTCATGATCAAACACAGGGATAATTACGCAGCAATTCACGGGATTATGCACCGGCGGCTCCTTCGTTTTTCTGTGCGAAGCAGATACGACCACCTGACAATGTCCTGCCCGCGGCGAAATAGGAGAAGGTCAGCGATTCCTTTTCTGTATCGTAATAAAGTGTCAGTGTCGTCATGCTGTCCGGACGAATAACATGGTAAAACTTGAGTGCACGCATTGCGCAAAAAAATGCCGGCAAGTCAAAAATCTGTCGGGCAATTCTTATCGCCCAGTGTACCTGCGCAACACCCGGCAACACCGGTGCGTCCGGAAAATGGCCTTCAAAGCAGGAAAAATCGCTCGGCCAGTACACGTTGAAACGGGCATGAAAATCCTCATTAAGCAGCAACGATACCACAGGACCCGACGACTTTTTGCCGCGTTCACCCAGAAACAGTGCTTCGAGCAATGTAACCGGCGTTTTACCCTGTTCATTGACAGGAAAATGATCCACATAACGCCAGCGCCGCGGTATGGCAACCGGCTCAATCTGATGTTTGAGCAGGGAGCGCAACTGCCGACTCAACGCCGCCTTGCCGTGATCACCTGAGAACTGCTTTCCCGTCGCCGTCAGTTGCACCACCGCGGCAAGGTGCTGGCGCCGCAGCGGCGTCTGATCGTCATTAATAAATACCAGCTTCACATCTGACACCAGCGCGGATGAACGCAGACACTGTTCGACCGACTCAATGGAAATTCGCTTCTCTTCAATCTTGACAATGCGGTCCTGGCGACCTGTCAGCAGGAAGCGGTCCTGTCCCACTTTCTGGATTCGGTCGGATGTTTTCAGCCATTGATCGTTGACCAGGTGCGGCGATTTCACTTCAATCAGATCATCGCCCGGCGAGACGCGCCACGCTACACCAGGCATGGGCTGCCACGACTCATCGGATGTGTCGCCACGCTCCCGCCATGCCATTCCGCCGGTTTCAGAGCTGCCATACACTTCAACAGGTGTCTTCCCCAACAGCACTGAACATGACAGAGCAGCATCAGCAGGCAATACCCCGCCAGAGCAAAACACCGCGTGCACATGCTCTTTTGCCCAGGTCAGATGGTCCGGAAGGCGTTTCAGATGGGCCGGGCTGGCAATGAGAATACAGTCACGTGTCAGAAGCAGTTGCGCAATCTGTTCAGGATACTTTAACGTGTGCGCATGAAATGACCGGCCAAAGGCAATGGGCCACAGCACTTTGAACAACAACCCATAAATATGATGGTGGGAGACGGTGGAAATGATCTCGGCGTGCCCGCAACGGCTACCAAACAGCTGTTCCAATGTGTCAATTTCAGCCCGCAACTGCGACAATTTTTTGGGTATGGATTGCGGCGCACCCGTGGTACCGGAGGTCTGCACCACCAGTACCACGTCATTCTCGCTGACCGGGTTCAGCGTCCAAACCCGGTCCACCGCATGGGTTGGCAGCATCAGGGGTTGGCATGAAGCGGGAAACTCGCCAATGAAACCGTCAACCTTGCCTGCGAGCGCCAGACAACTGGGCTCAAGCGTATCGGCCGATAACCAGACCGTCTTTCCTGCCTGCCATGCACCCAGAAGAGCTGCACAGAACTCTATGCTGTCATCAATAAACAGCGCATAATCCTGACCGGACAGGGAAGACAGTAATGCCGACCACCCTGACATCCGTGCAACGAATTCATCGCGCAGAACCGGTACGCCATGACGCCAGCCGACAATGTGGCTGGCGTCTTTCTGCGTTACACTGTAGAGTGAAAGGTTCATGATTCAGGGCGGGCTTTGTACAGCACGTTCAGGGTCGCCTGGCATTGTCATTCAGGGGCTCAGCAAGATTCGCCAGTGCCGCCACGACATCGCCTATTGTACGTATTTCCTTGAACACATCCGGCGACAGACGCTTGCCGGTGCGCTGTTTTAACTGAACGGCCAGATCCACGGCATCAATACTGTCAATATCCAGATCTTCAACCAGGCGGGATTGCAAGGTAAGATTTTCTTTGTCCAGCTCAAACATCTGGACTAGCAAATCGACTACACATTGAAACAGCTGTTCCCGGTTCATTTCGCTTATCATCATGATAAAAATTCCTTACTTTGTCCTGTTTTTTTCTATCAGTTCAGCGAGCGTGCGTACCGACGAAAAGTGCCGCCGGGTAGTGTCCGAATCGGCCGACAGCGTGATACCGTAGCGCTTCTGAATAGCCACACCCAGTTCCAGTGCGTCTATTGAATCCAGCCCCAGACCGTCACCAAAGAGTGGCGCATCGGTTTCGATGTCGGCGACGCTGACATCGTCAAGCTGCAGCGATTCAATAATCAGAGTTTTTACTTCCTGTATAAGCATGACCTTGTACTTTCTCAATAAAATAAGCCTGCAGAAAAGCAGATAATTCACGCACTGCTTTCACTTCACTGACCGCACCTTCAATAAATGGACCAACCGGTATATCGTCACATACCTCAATCCGAAACCGTGCAATGCTGACCGGAATGTGCCACCATTTTGCGCCTTTTCCCAATGTGCGCGGCTGACACCGGATAACGACCGGGGTAAGGTCGCGCCGGGCCCTGACAGCGATATTGGCTGCCCCGCGTTTGAAAACCAGCTGTCCATTTTGCGGGGAACGGGTTCCTTCCGGGAAAATGATCAGGTTGCATCCCTGCTGCAGGGTGTCAACACAGTCCGCTATCAGGCCCGCACCCTGATTATTCACGATGTAACCCGCCGCCCGGACCACCCCCCGGGTAAACGGATTCGACTGCAACTCCGTTTTCAATACACAATTCGCCTGCTTTAGCAATGCCATCAGAAACACCGTGTCAATTAATGACGGATGATTGGCGATAACCAGCAATCCTTTCCTGTCCAGACGCTGCCGCTGTTCTACTTCATAGCGCAACACACACAATGCCTGCATCAGGCTGATAAAACACTGAAATGCACTCTGAATGGTTGCCCGTGCCAGATCGATGCGCTCTTTTTTATCCCGGACAAACATGCGGATGACAGGAAAATACAACCCGCACAAAATCAGGCTTCCCACGCCAAAAACAGCAAAACAGAATCCCGTTGCCACGATCCGCCAGCCAAATAAGAACCGCTCAGCCATGCTTGCTCCACCGCCATTGGCGCTGCGGTGTGTTATTTTCATAGACCTGCTCATCACTCACATAAAATTTCCAGACTGCCAGGCTGCGCGGCATGCTGTCGTACCGGTCAGCGCCGGCGGATTCTGCGGGTGACCAGTTGAGCCGGATCCGGTTGGCTTCTCTGGCCGGCTCGATCAACCAGGCCCAGGCATGAGGTTGCTCCTGACAATCCAGGTACGCCTGATAAAAGGCCGGCAGGCAGTTATCATAGGCCACCACTAAAACGGCTGGCGCACCGTCGGCAAGCAGTCCACAGGCTTCGATCAGTGCGTGCTCTATCGTGCTCTGACCTGCAGCAATCGCAATGTGACTGGCCAGATCATGGCGCGCAATGGAAAACAGTCCGGCCGAGGCGTTATGCACCGCCAGTCCGAATTGGGTTGGCGACAGGGGTTCATGCTGCGCCAGACTGCTCACCAGTTCAGTGGCGCGCCCTACATCACCGTGCCTGGAACAGAACACTGCCGGAATATTTTTTCTTCCGTCCATGCATTGATAGGCAACTTCAAGCGCCATCTTGCCCAGAAACCCGGCACGTCGTCGCAACATCGACGGCATGGCGGCGACCGCAGGTTCGTCATCCCCTGTGATTACAAAGGGTGCTTTGGCCCACGCACACCAGGCCTGGTATGTTGTAAGATTGGGCGCCCAGGCGGCATGAGATACAACAGAAAACTGAACCTGATTGGATTGCATGAAGTCACAATTCGTACAAGAGAAAATAAAAAAAACGGCGCCATTCAGAAAGAAAAATGCGGTTGAATTATAGCGTAATGCTTGCAGAAAAAAGTTCGATTAATTGCCTTATTAATAAGATAGTGCCACTAACTCTGTGGCAAATCAGGCTGTCGCGCTGAACAAATCGTTTTTAATTATAAAAAAACAAACTTGAAGCGCTGTGGTACGTTGCCCTGCGCCGACCTGTGGGCTCCATTGGTAAATTTACCTAGATGCCACGGTATATCTCAGGATTGATGTGAATTATTGTCTATATCACTATGCTCATGCACCCAACGCCGATGGTCCGGGTGAGGCTGTTTTATTTCACAATATGCAATTAACGGATACCGAGCCCACGCAGGTTTGCTGATGCGCGGCACACAAAAGGGGATTAGGAATGAAGCTACAACGAACACGCATCGCCATTGCACTGACCGTGGCATTTACTGGCAGTGTGATGATGCCGGCACATGCCCAACTGGCCGAACCCGATCAAAAGACGGCCGTCGCACAAAACAGCGCAACACAGACTGCGGTAACCAGCACCACTGACAGCTCGACACCCACTCAGGTGGTTGTTACCGGTATCCGCGCCTCACGTGAACAGTCTCTCAAGCAGAAACGTGATGCCGACTCGGTCATGGACGTGGTCAGTGCCGAGGATATAGGCAAGCTGCCCGACAAAAACGTGGCTGACGCCGTGGAACGCATACCCGGTGTCAACATCAGTTCCGGTTCCGGTGGTCAGGGCGGTTTTTCGGAAAATGACCGGGTCAGTATTCGCGGTACCAATCCAAGTCTGACACAGACCACCATCAACGGGCATACCGTTTCAACCGGTGACTGGTACATCGGTGACCAGCAGGGCACTGTGGGACGTAGCGTGAGCTTCACTTTACTACCATCAGAAATTGTCGGTTCGGTTGAAGTGCAGAAGAGTTCACAGGCCGATTATATTGAGGGGGGTACGGTCGGGAACGTGAATATTGTCACGCGGCTTCCGCTTGAGTTCACCAAACAGCTGACTGTCGAAATGACAGGACAGGCACTGTATGCTGATTTACCCGGCAAGACTGCCCCGCAGTTGAACGGTCTGATAAACTGGAAAAATGACGCGAACACTCTGGGCGTTCTGGTCCAGTCGTTTTATGAAAAGCGCTATGAACGCCGCGACGGACAGGAATTATTTCTGCTGGGATCGGGTTCAATCGGTGCGGTTGGATCCGATCCGGTTGCGACCGCCCATCCGGATCTGGCCGGCGTACAGTACCCCGCACAGATAGGATCAGCGGCCTTTTCCATGACCAGCGAACGTACCGGAGGATTGTTTGACGTCCAGATGAAGCCCGTGTCCGGGTTGACACTGGATGTCAACGGGTTTTATTCGCAGTTCAAAACCGATGAATTCGATACAAATTTCATGGCGAGTCCGTTTAACCTGCTTAACGCAGGCATTTCGCCCACGACGTACACGGTAAAAAACAACACCCTGGTTGCGGCGACTTTCCCGCAGGTCGTCACCAATCTTAATGATCCTCAACTTGGCAATGAACCATTCCCGGGTGTGCGCGATTCGATATACCGGCCTGGCGCCAATTCATCGGCCGGTTACCTCGATTTCGACGCAAAATACCGGGTTAGCGATACCCTGACACTGACCTCGAAAGTCGGCTTCACCAAGGGCATCGGACAGACCCCGCACGATTTTGGCTATGAAGCCTATCTGATCAACACGCCGATGAGTTATGTACTGAATGGCAATCGCGGTCCTGCCATGGTGTCCTTCCCGAACATGGATACAACCAACTTTGACAGTGCTAACGTGGTCAATGGTGGCAGCTGGTCCCAGTCTGCCACTGTCGTTGACCAGGAAACCTACGCACAGGCTGACGCTTTAATGACGCTGGATAGCGGTTATTTTGAAAGCGTCAAATTCGGTGCGCGTTTGTCGGACCACAAACGTAGCGCCTATGATGTCAATTATTCCTGTGGAGCAGGTTATCAGCCGGCCTGCTCAAACAATCTGTACCTGTTCGCACCCAAACCAAACTGGAGCGGCACAGAATCGCCTGGTAATTTTGGCAGTGGTATCGGTTTTGGACCCGGGTTCCTGCAGCATTTCTGGGTGTTGAATGTAAGCGATATAGAAGCCTGGGAATTAAAATACAACAATGTCAATGATGGTGCCGCCTATCAGAACAATTTCACCATTGAAGAAAAAGACAGCGCAGCCTATGCCATGACCAATCTGGTCGGTGAAGGATGGCGTGGTAATGCAGGTGTGCGTCTGGTCGATACCCGGCAAACCGGCACGGCTTACGCTTCGGACGGCAACGGCGGCTTTTTCCCGGTCAATTCGTCGCACAATTACGTCGACGTGCTTCCCAGCGCCAATCTGAAATTTGACCTCACAAAAGATCTTGTCGGACGTCTTGCGGCCTCGAGAACCATGTCGCGCCCCGATTATTCATCGATGTCGCCGGCGGTGGTACTGAACAATCTGGACCAGACCGGCTCGGGTGGTAACGCCAATCTGAAGGCCGTCAAGTCAAACAACCTGGACGCGTCGCTTGAGTGGTATTTTGCGCCGCAGTCCATCGTGTCAGCCGGACTGTTTTACATGGACATGCCTTCCTATGTGGGTGCCGGTGTTACCACGGGCAATTACCTGAACACCACCACCGGAACGCTGGCACCGTTTACCATCAACGTCCCGGTGAACGATTCCGCCAAAAATGAAGGGGTGGAACTGGCATGGCAACAGTCGTTCGGCAGTGGTTTTGGCGGACTGGTCAACTTCACCGTTGCCAACGGTCGTGACAATAACGGCATGGCGCTGGTAGGTTCATCCAAGGATACCGGAAACTGGGAAATCTACTATGAAAACGACAAGCTGAGCACCCGACTGGCTTACACCTACCGTTCTGAATTTCTGGTCGGCATGGCCAATGTAACCGAGCAGTATATGGGAGGGTATGGTTCACTGGCCGCATCGGTCAATTATAAACTGACCAATAACCTGACTCTGACCTTTGATGGACTCAATCTGAATAATCCCACGTTGAAATATTATTCCAATCCGGAGCAACCCCAGGCGTTTTACACCAACGGTCGTCAGTTCTACCTGGGTGTCAGGATGTCACTGTAATCCATTCCGGTGATTTTTGAACATTAAGTCGATCCTCGCGAATTAATGTCTTTTGGCGGCTGACCGGACCACAATCCAGCTCAGCCGTTTTTTATTCAGGCCGCAGATGAAGAAAACCATAGTATTTGATATCGGTGGGACCCAAAGCCGCATTGCACTGTTTGAGAACGGGCAGATTGTCTGGCGCAAACAGATCACAACCCCCAGCCAGGCAGGGCCCGACGCCACGGTCGATGTCATGGCACAGTTATTTTTTGCTTCAAATGTGGCGGGCCATACCGACTTGGCTATCGGCGCCGCGGTCACAGGACATATTGTCGATGGTTGCGTTACCGCGCATAATCCCGACATTCTGCGGGACTGGCAACGTTATCCGTTGCAGCACCGTCTGGCCGAACGGATAAACCATCCAGTCCGCTTGTTTAACGATGCACGCGCAGCGGCGTGGGGCGAATATCGCTTTGGCACCGGACAGGGCTTTGATGAATTTCTGTTTCTAACGGTGTCAACCGGCGTTGGCGCAGGCCTGATTCTGGGCAAGCGCTTACATATCGCCAAAAACGGGTTCGATGCCGAGATCGGTGAAATGAAAACGGACAATGGTCAGACCCTGGAAAATCGGGCATCGGGTACGGCGCTGGGACTGCTGGCCATGCAACAGGGCTACGAAAACGCTAAAGCGTTGTGTGATGCGGCTGACCAGGGTGACGAAAATGCAGACCGGATTTATCAGGCCAGTATCCGGGAAATTGCCAGGAAATTGGCGGACCTGGCTGTCATGCTCGGCATTCAGCGTGTCGCCTTGGGCGGCAGCGTCGGACTCCGGTCCGGTTATCTGCAGCGACTAAGGCAGGAAATGGCCAGCTATCCCGGTATTTACCAGATTGACATTGTCGCCGCGCAGTTGGGCCATGATGCCGGCTTGGTGGGAGTTGCTGACTTGGTTATAACAGATTAAAGTCTGACTTACTCCAATAATGCCGTCAGACGGGGAAACAGTCTTGCCATATACCCTACAAAAACTGGTTCAAAGCCGTTGGCCGTGGTTGGCATTATCGCTGATTCTGACGATCAGTCTGTTTGTATCCACCACCGTCGGCTGGCTATGGTACGTCGACCAGCGCGACAGCACCGCCCGGGAGTTATCCCTCGATCTGCTGTGGCTGGAGCAGAATATCACCCAATCGCTCGACATTAACCAGCACATGCTCGACAACTGGGCGCATGACCTGCAAAGGCCCACTGAACACGCGACGGCAGAATTTCTGTCACTGGCCGACGGTTTGATGAAAGAGAACCCGGCCCTGATCTCAATTGATTATCTGGACAGATCGGGCCATCGATTGGCTGGCTTACCCAACTATTCAGAACGACCCCAGAAATTGCCGCCCATTTCCGACCCGCTGGTCAACGAAGCCATACAGCGCAGTTACACGTTAAAAAAGGCGGCCTACAGCAGGGTCATTGAACAATACGCACCCCTCTGGGTCATCGCCATCCCGATATTCGATGACGAAACCAGTACCGGAGTGGTACTGGCCACTTACGATCTGGATCAGCTCATGGCCGAGCAGGTACCGTGGTGGTTTGTGCAGCGCTATGATTTGAGCCTGGTCGATCGCGACAACAAGCAGCTCTCACCGCACGACAGTGTCGTGGTTGACCCGGGCAAGGATATTCATAAACTGAACTTTGGGCCGGACAATAGCGGCCTGTCACTTCGGGCCAGTTCGCATTCCACGGGACATTCTGAAAAACCCGTTATCTGGCTGTCGGCAGCCGTGATTGCCTTTGGCGTACTGGTTATCTGGTTACTGCGCCTGCTCCAGCGCTGGCTAAAGGAACGACAGGCTGCACAGCAGGCGCTGTCGGATGAATTGCAGTTCCGGGCTGCCATGGAACACTCACTCATCACCGGCCTGCTGGCTTTTGACGCGCAGGGCAGAATCATCTATGTCAATCCGGCCTTGTGCCAGATGCTGGGATTTTCGTCGGACGCGCTGATCGGCTCAACGGCACCATTCAAATTCTGGGCTGCTGACAATGTCGATGAATGCAATCAGGCCCACGAGGCCATGCTGCGCGGTGACAATCCTGAAAATGGCCGCCGGCTGAATCTGGTCGACGCTAACGGCAACAGACTCTCGGTGCGTTTATTCGCCTCGCCACTGATCACCGGGAACAGCACACCAAAAGGGTGGATGGTATCGCTCTACGACACCACCGAATTGCAGAAGGAACGCGAAGCACTGGCATCTTCCCGGGAGCAGCTCTACGCCGTGTTGTCCGGACTGGATGCCGCCGTCAGCGTCAGCAATATCTGCGACGGCAGGCTGCTTTTTAAAAATCGCCACCACGCCGACTTATTCCGGTTTGATGCCCAGGGCGACTGCTGTCTGGCCTGCTGGCCCGGCATGACACACGACACCACGCAGACGGCGACGGATTTTTTTGACCGGCAAAGCAGCCAGTGGTATCACCTGGAACGACGCACGATAGTCTGGGTCGACAGTTCGACCGTGTTCCTCGATATTACCACCAACATCACTGCACAGCGCGAAGCCGCCAATACCGCCAGGGAACGTGATGAGTTATTGCAGCACACGGCGCGCCTTGCCAACCTGGCCGAGTTTGCATCGGGGATTGCACACGAACTGAACCAGCCGCTGGCCGCGATTACCAATTATTCGGCGGTTGCCGACACGTATCTGGAATCAAATCCGCTGCAGATTGACAAAATTCATGAGGCGGTTCGGCATATGGGCGACGAATCGCGTCGCGCCGGAAAAATCATCCGCAGCATGCGCAGCTTCATCCAGAAAAGAACCATACACCATGAGCTGCAATCGCTCTCGGATCTGCTTTCTGAGCCCCTGGTATTACTTGCACCGCTGTCACAACGATGCCAGGTTGATATTATTGTTGATCCTGTCGATCAGAACCTCCGGATAGAATGTGACGCCGTCATGATAGAGCAGGTGATTTTCAACCTGATCAGGAACGGTATCGAAGCCGTCGCCGGATTACCCGGTCCGCACCCGGCGGTCCTGGTCAGAGTGACACGGGAACAGGACAACGTGATTGTCAGTGTGATTGACCGCGGTGCGGGTATTCAGGATCCCGACAAACTTTTCCAGCCATTTTATACCACCAAAAGCGAAGGCATGGGATTGGGGTTGGCGATCTGCCGTACAGTAATAGAAAGTCACGGCGGCCGACTATGGGCTGAAGCCCATCCTGCCGGTGGCGCCCAGTTCAATTTTAAAATACGATGTCTACCAGTGTGAGATTATACCCATGAGCAAACCATCAATCGCCATTCCGGCCATTCCGGCCATCGCCATCATAGACGATGATGCCGGTGTTCGTCATTCGCTCGGCATGCTGCTTGAAACCAAAAGCTGGGCCTATACCGAATTTGAGCGGTCCGGCGACTTCCTTGACAAGGCCAATCCGGCCGATTTTAACTGTTTGCTGATCGACGTTCGCATTCCTGACATGAGCGGACTGGAACTGGTTGACGAATTGCAGAGCCGCTGCAGGGACGACCATGGCTACTTACCGCCGGTCCTGTTCTTGAGTGGCCACGGCGACATACCCATGGTGGTGAAAGCACTGCGCCAGGGCGCCAGCGATTTTCTGGAAAAGCCGGCCGACCACCGCACCTTGATCGATGCGATACAGCGCGCCCTCATCAATGACAGGACAGCGCGCACCACCCACCATGCACAACGCCAGCTCATTCGGGAAATTGCCGAACTCACTTTAAGGGAACGCGAAGTCCTGACCGAAATCGTTGGCGGCTATTTGAGCAAACAGATTGCCGAACACCTGAACATCAGTACCAAAACCGTCGAAGCCCATCGCTTGCGGATTTGTCAGAAATTCAACATTCGCACCAGCATGGAACTCGCCGCCAAATTGCGCGACGTGTCACCCAGTCTGTGGCAAAAGTGAATTCGGACACGTTATTCTTTGAAGATGACTGAGACACCGGGACGTTTATTGGTAAATCTACCTACAGGCAGAAGTACATTTCAGGATTGTTGTCACTTCGACGTCATTTTAGAATCAAATCAGGAACAAATTAACCAAGTGGAATTGCGATGAATACATCGGGTACGAAACAACGTCGAATCGGCAGGTTATTGCTTGCTGCGTCAATCGGCATTTTCAGCCAATTGACAACTGCGGCCGAGTTGAACGTCTGGGTCATGTCAACCACCGCACAACAGCAACAGGACATGAAAGAGCTGATGCGGCCGTACCTGGCCAAAAATCCCAGTTTACGCGTGAACGTGACGGTACTGAACTGGGAATCGGCCTGGAGCAAGATCACCGCCGCAGCGGCGTCCGGACAGGGTCCCGACATACTGGAACTGGGCACCACCTGGGTGGCGGCAATTTCATCAATGAACGCACTGGAACCGATCAGTATCCAGCAGCAGAACGAGGTGGGCGGTGCCAACGTGTTCATTCCCGCTGTCTGGGGCTCCACCCACGCTTACAATGACACCAGGATTTACGCCCTCCCGTGGTATGCCGACGCGCGCGCCGCTTTCTATCGCACCGATGTATTCAGGAAGGCCGGTGTCAACCCGAAAGAAGCCTTCAGTAACTGGACCAGCTTTAAACAGGCCATGCAGAAAATTAATGGCCAGACTGTCGACGGCAAGAAGATCTACGCACTGGGCTACCCGGGGAAAAATGACTGGAATGTCATCCATAATCTGGCGCCCTGGATCTGGAATGCCGGCGGCGACTTTTTAACTGCTGACAAAAAACACTCGGCGATTAATTCACCGGAAGCCTTGCAGGCCATCACCTACTACACCAGTTTTGCCGCTGAAGGTCTGGTACCCTCCTCCGCGCTGGAAAAAGACTCCACACAGATTGAAGCCGGATTTTTCAATGGGCAGTATGCCGTCATTTTCAGCGGATCGTGGATACTGAAGCAGCTTGCCCTGCCCAAGGCAAAAGGCGGACAGATGGACAGCGTTGCGGCACACAATTTTGGTGTCGAAGCCTATCCGGCCGGCTTAAAGGGCAATCAGACCCTGTTCTCCGGTTCCGATCTGGCCATCATGAAATCGTCCAAGAACAAGGACGAAGCCTGGAAGCTTCTGTCCTACCTGACCTCGCGTGAAGCAGAAATCAGCTATAGCAAAATGTCAGCGATGTTGCCAGCACGTCTGGACGCCATCAATGATCCGGGTCTGCAGGCCGAACCGCATTACGCCGAATTTGTCGCACAGGTAAAAAGTGGCCGGCATTACCCGTCCATTGCGGGTTGGGGTCCGCTGGAATCGGTGTACCTGAAAAATATTGGCAATATGTTTGATATTGTCGCCGGGGTTAAAGGCAAATATTCGCCTCAAGCCATCAAGCAGGCACTGGATGTGACCGCCAATGAGGCCAATGACGTACTTGACGAATCGCGCTGAGCTTTTGCGGCCATGAACCGTCCATCCCCACTTTCAGGAAACCCCGTGCGCAAAAAGAAGTTGGAATTATTTCCCTATCTGCTCCTGATGCCCGCCATCCTGATGATGGTGATCGTCAATGTCACGCCGATAATTCAGGGATTCTACATGTCCCTGCTCAAACTGAACCAGTACACGCTGAACCAGTATCTGGACGCGCCATTTATCGGGCTGGAAAATTATCGGCGTGTCCTGTTTGAGGATCACAGTCCGATCCGGGCCGGCCTGGGTCTTGCCTTGCGCAACACGCTGCTCTATACCGTGCTGGTTTCAGTGTTTGCCATTGTCATCGGCCTGGGTGTCGCGGTTCTCCTGAACCGCGATTTCCCCGGCAAGAGCCTGGCTCGCACCCTGTTGTTGTTACCCTGGATCGTGCCTTCCTACGTTGTCGGCACCTTATGGGGTTTCATGTGGCAAAAGGACGTCGGCCTGATCAACATGATACTGGTTGACTGGTTACATCTTTTCAGTGAACGCCCGTTCTGGCTGCTGGGGTCCAACAGCTTCTGGGCCATCGTCATTCCGACGGTATGGCGCGCATGGCCGGTAATGATGCTGATTTTTCTGGCGGCCCTGCAGGCCATACCGGAAGACCAGTACGAAGCGGCAACGCTGGACGGTGTCGGAAAATGGAAGCAGTTTTTCCACATCACACTGCCCCTGCTAAAGCCGGTGATCATCATTCAATTCATGTTCCAGGTCATCGACAATATCTACTCATACAATATCGTTTCCATGATGTTCGGTAATGGAGCAGGACATCCCGGTGAATGGGCAGATCTGCTCATGCCACTGCTGACCCGGCAATCATTCAGTTACTGGCTGTTCGGACAGGGCGCTGCGGTGTCGTTCATCATGATGATCATCATGCTGGTCTTCGTCGGCGTCTGGATGAAATCATTCAAGCGGAGTATGACCAGCGATGATTAAAGTATCCCGTCAAAAGAAGCTGAACAACTGGCTGCTCAACCTGCTGACCTGGTCGATCGTATTCCTGACATTGCTGCCGATTTTCTGGATGGTGCTGTCATCGCTGCGAAATTACAGTGACATCACCGACGGTGATCAACTGAATGCCGGACTGCCATTTCAATGGCAGAACTACATCGACATGTGGGTTAACGTCGATTTTTTCAATTTTTTCAAAAACAGCCTGATCATCTGCAGCGTGACAACCGTTCTGGCAACCCTGTCCGCCACCTGTGCAGCGTACGCACTGGCGCGTTTCAGGTTTCGCGGCTCCAACAGCATCAGTATCGGCATTACCATTACCCAGGTTATACCGGGCATGCTTTTTTTCCTGCCACTGTACATGCTGTACCGGAAAATCGGTGAGTCGTGGGGCATACCCATGCTCGATACCTATCAGGGCCTGATTTTTCTGTACGTGGCCCTGTTTACACCCGCCAGTATCTGGATTATGCGCGGTTTTTTCATTTCGATTCCGCGTGAACTCGAAGACGCAGCCATCATCGACGGCTGCTCCCGCTTCGGGGCCTTCGTGCGCATCGTGTTGCCCATCAGTGCACCGGGAATTATCGCCACCGCCACATTCATTTTTTTACTGGCATGGGATGAACTGTTTTTTGCCTGGACGCTCACCAGCTCCTCTTCGGTTCAAACCATACCTGTAGGCATCAGGTTGTTCATTGGCCAGTACCAGCATCGCTACGATCTGATGATGGCTGCAGCAACCGTATCCACGCTACCGGTACTGATTGCGTTCTTTGCCTGTCAGCGCTTTTTTATTAAAGGTCTGGCGGCAGGCGCGGTTAAAGGCTAACTCTTCAGGAATAAAAAATTATGGCGTCAGTCAGTTTTAGAAATATCTCCAAACACTACACCAGCGACGAAGGCGTCATAAAAGGTGTTGACTTTGACATCAATGACGGAGAATTCATCGTTTTTGTTGGCCCCTCCGGCTGCGGCAAATCAACACTGCTGCGCATGGTGGCCGGCCTGGAAGACATAACCGGCGGTGAAATCTTTATCGACAACGTCCGGGCCAATGATCTGCATGCCTCAAAACGCGGTGTGGCCATGGTGTTCCAGTCCTATGCCCTGTACCCGCATATGACAGTCCGGCAGAATATGGGGTTTGCCCTCAAAATGGCGAACGCCCCCAAAACGGAGATACTGGCGCGGGTCAACAAGGCCGCTGACATTTTGCAGATTACCCATTTACTGGACAGAAAACCCAAGGCACTGTCTGGCGGCCAGCGCCAGCGTGTGGCAATAGGGCGCGCTATCGTTCGACAACCCAAGGTGTTTCTGTTTGATGAACCGCTCTCCAATCTGGACGCGTCATTACGCCAGAACATGCGGATTGAACTCTCCAAGCTGCACCACGAGTTGGGTACGACCATGATTTATGTCACCCATGACCAGGTTGAAGCAATGACCCTGGCAGACCGTATCGTCGTATTCAATGCCGGCGTGGTACAACAGATTGGCACTCCACTGGATCTGTATGACAATCCGGCCAATCAGTTCGTGGCCGGATTCCTGGGTGCACCAAAAATGAATTTTCTGCAGGGTCGGCTGGTCGGCAACCAGAGTGCCATGATGACACTGCCCGGGGGACAGCATCTGCACGCTGCGGTTGATGCGGCACAGGGGCGCGCCGGCGATGCGGTCACTCTGGGCATCCGCCCTGAACATGTGAAACTGACCGCGGATAACGACGCACACGCGATCCTGGCCCATATCGTCCTGGTGGAACATTTAGGGGATCAGATACTGGCCTACATCCGCATCGCGGGTCTGGACAGCGAACTGTGCATGAAATTACTCGGTCATTCCAGTCAATTAAGGTATGGCGACACGCTGCATATCGCCCTGCCCCACGAGCATTGCATGCTCTTTGACGACACTGGCAACGCTTTTCAACGAATCAGACAGACGCACTGACGACTATGAACCTACTCCACAATCATCTCGGCTACCCGTGCAACGGAAAAAAAATAGCGCTGGTCAGGCACGACATGCCACCGGCAGGAAAAACCTTCACTGTGTATGACGCGACCACGCGAGCGGCAATTTATAACGGCACATTAGGCCTGCGTCAATCAAGCTGGCGTGGCTGGCAGTTCTGGGAGGCTGATTTCAGCAGCGTGCAGACTGAAGGACACTATTTTCTGGCTATTGACGAATTCAGTCCGCCACTGGTGACCCCGTCCTTTCAGATTCATGCGAACCTGTATGACAGTCAGCTCATTTCAGATCTGGTGCATTATTTGAAATCGCAGCGCTGCACCGGTATTTTTGACCAGGCTGACCGCCATTGTCCCAAACTGGGAAGCAGTGAGCGTGTTGACGTTCACGGCGGATGGTATGACGCGTCCGGCGATGCCTCAAAATACCTGTCCCACATGTCCTACGCCAATTTCATGAATCCGCAACAGATTCCCCAGGTCGTCTGGAACCTGATCGACGGGCGTTCGCGCATGCCCGAACAATCCGTCTGGCTCAATGAGCGTATGGTCGATGAAGCGCTGCATGGCGCCGATTTTCTGGTACGCATGCTGGATCCGGAAGGGTATTTTTACATGACCATCTTCGATCGCTGGAGCAAAGATGTCGACCAGCGCGAGATATGCAGCTATACCACCCAGCAGGGTCACAAATTCGATACGTATCAGGCGGGCTATCGTCAGGGAGCAGGCATTGCGATTGCCGCACTTGCGCGCGCCGGCAGTTTGCCACGCGACGGTGACTATTCCCGTGCCAGGTACCTGGAGTCCGCAGAAAAAGGCTTTGCCCACCTGGAGCAGAATAACCGGCATTACCTGGACGACGGCACTGAAAACATCATCGACGATTATTGCGCGCTGCTCGCGGCGGTCGAATTGTATGCGGCGACCAGGAAACCGGATTACGTCAAAGCCGCTGAATTCCGCGCACGCCGACTGACACAACGTCAGACAGGCGCGGGCTGGTTCTGGGCCGATGACGCCATGACTCGCAGCTATTTCCATGCGGCCGAAGCCGGATTGCCTTATCTTGCACTGATGCGCTTCATGGAAGTGCTGCCCGATTCACAGATCACAGACGCCTGTCGCGCCTGCGTCAGATCCGGTCTGAACAACGAACTTCACATGACATTGGATGGTGATGTCAATCCATTCTGTTATCCGCGCCAGTATGTGCAGATGCCAGGCAAGTCGGGCGCGGTACAATTTTTTATTCCACACGCCAATGAAAGTGGCTATTGGTGGCAAGGCGAGAACGCGCGGATTGCCTCACTCGCGTCGGCCGCGTTTGCAGCACTGCCATTTTTTGCCGGGGATGGGGCTTTCTGCGCCGATCTGAACCAGTACGCGCAGTCCAATCTGGACTGGATTTTCGGATTCAATCCCTTTGACACCTGCATGATGCAAGGCCATGGCCGGAATAATCCGCGTTATGAAAAGGGCTTCAGAAACGCTCCGGGCGGCGTTTGCAACGGCATCACATCAGGCCTTGACAATGAAAACGATATCGATTTTCGTCGCCCGGATGAAACGGTCCCCACTCACTCGTGGCGCTGGACTGAACAATGGCTGTTGCATGGTCTTTGGCTTTTTCACGCATTATCCAGAAAACAGTAAAGGACAGGCCTTGACCTCATTGATGCAGAAAGAAGCACGTTCCTCCGCCGAATTTGTCCAGATCCAGCTGGACACCGAGCGTGACCGGTTTGCCGAACTCGGTGAACGGTTGCGTGCCAGACCACCTCATCTGGCACTGACCATCGCGCGCGGCAGTTCTGATCATGCCGCTGCGTATGCCGCCTATCTGATCATGGCACGCCTGGGTCGGATTGTGGCTTCATTACCCATGTCCCTGGTCACCTTGATGAATGCGCCACTGGTTGCCAGCGATACGCTGGCGATTGCCATTTCACAATCAGGCCAGAGTCCCGATGTCATTGAACCGCTGCAGTATTTTAAAAAGGGCGGCGCCACGACAGTTGCCCTGGTTAACGATACCGGGTCGCCGCTGGCCGCCTCCGCCGAATGGTGCATGCCGTTACATGCGGGCGCAGAATTAAGTGTGGCCGCGACAAAAAGTTTTATTGCCAGCCTGGTGGCAGGCGCACAACTGGCCGGCCACTGGCAGAATGACGTGAACTTTCTGGCCGCACTGACTGATTTACCTGCCTGTCTTGAGGCAGCCACCGAACACGACTGGTCAGAGGCCATAGACACACTCACGCCTGCCAACAACATCATGGTTGTCAGCCGCGGCATCAGTTTTCCGATTGCCCTGGAAGCAGCCCTGAAGCTGAAAGAAACATCGGTTCTTCAGGCTGAAGCGTTCAGCGGTGCCGAAATCAAACACGGTCCCATGGCTCTGGTCGAGGACGGGTATCCCCTGTTGATTTTTGCGCCACGCGGTCCGGCCCAGTCCGGACTGATCAAGCTCGCAGAAGAAATGCGTCAGCGCGGTGCCCGGGTACTGCTGGCTGCGCCACTGGATGTTCGTAGTCGTAACCTGACCCTGCCAACCTCACCCACCGCCGATCTGGATCCGATTGTGGCGATCCAGACTTTTTACATGATGGCAGCCAGACTGTCGCTGGCCCGGGGATGCCATCCGGACCTGCCCCGTCATTTGAGCAAGGTCACCAAAACCAGTTGAGCAGACCATCAAAACTGGCCGGGTTCACCCGGTCGGAGACTCACTCCATCAGGCCAGTGTATATGCCTGCGACTGTATAAACGGCTCCAGCAGCGGCAGCAGGTTATCGATGATGCGGTCGGGCTGGCAATCTTCAACACGCTGGTTCATGTTGTAGCCATAGGTGAGTAACCACACCGGCACACCGGCGTTTTTTGCCGTTGCCGCGTCAATTGAAGAATCACCAATAAACAGGGCATGCTGTTTCTCAACATCATGAAAACTCAGACATTGATTCACGCCGGCCGGATCGGGCTTCTTGGTCGGCAGACTGTCACCGCCAATCACGATTTCAAACAGATCCGCCAGTTGGTGGGCATTGAGCACCGTACTGGTGTAACGCATTTCCTTGTTGGTCACGACGGCCAGTTTGACGCCGCGTCCTGACAATTCCGTCAGCACCTGGCGCACGTGAGGATAAAGCCGGCTGGTCGTGCCGCAATGATGCTGGTAATTTCGGTCAAACTGCTGTTTAATTGACGCCAGCTGCGCGCTTGCGCGCACCTCATCGACGCTTCGCTGTGTCGCAAACGACAGGGCCTGGATCAGCAATTCCAGTGTGCCGTAACCGATCCAGCCATTGACCTGTTCCTGGGAGACCCCGGCATAGTCAAACTGGGTGAGTGTGTCATTGACGGCATGCCGGATCTCGGTCCCGGTTTCAACCAGGGTCCCATCAAGATCGAACATGACTAGTTTAAGCATCGACAAGATCAGCTCCTATAAATTATGGATAACGCGCTTCCTGCGCTCCATCATGCGCCACACGAACGGTGTAAAAATGAGCTGCATGGCCAGCTCCATTTTACCACCGGGAATTACAATGGTATTGGCGCGCGACATGTAACTGTCGTCAATCATGTTGCGAAGGTATTGAAAATCTATGCCTTTGGGATTGGCAAATCGGATCACAACCATGCTTTCATCGGCTGACGGGATGTCCCGCGCAATAAACGGGTTGGAGGTGTCCACCATGGGTACGCGCTGAAAGTTGACGTGGGTGTGGGTGAATTGCGGACAGATGTAGTGCAGGTAATCGGGCATCCGGCGCAGGATCGTATCGGTCACCGCCTCGGTACTGTAACCCCGCTGGTTCTTGTCGCGCCACAGCTTCTGTATCCACTCCAGATTAATCACCGGCACGACGCCAATCAACAGGTCGGGATATTGTGCAATATTGTGCTCAGGCGTAACCACCGCGCCGTGCAATCCTTCGTAAAACAGCATGTCGGTCTCGCCGGGCAGATTTTCCCAGGCAGTAAACGTGCCCGGATCCTGGCCATACGGTTCTGCTTCCTGCGTGCTGTGCAGATACTTGCGTGACCGGCCCTGACCGGATTCGGAATACGTCCGAAACAGGTTTTCAAGGTCTTGAAACAGATTATTTTCAGGTCCAAAGTGACTAAAGTGTTTATTGCCGGCCTGGTCTGCTTCAGAGAGCTTCTGCTGCATTTCCCTGCGGTTGAAACGATGAAAGCTATCGCCTTCAATAATGGCTGCCTCGACATTTTCACGACGGAATATGGTCGAGAAAGTGCGGGTCACGGTCGAGGTGCCGGCCCCTGAGGAACCGGTAATGGCGATGATGGGATGACGCTCTGACATAAAAATCCTTAAAACGGTAAATCAACTGCGAAACAGACTGCGTTCTGCAAATAAGGGATTGCCGGTTTCCAGCCCCAGTGGTTCGGCGTGATAACGTTCAATTCGTTCCACTTCATTTTTTGAACCAAATACCAGACCAACGCGCTGGTGCAGCGAGGTCGGCTGCACCTGCAGGACCGGCTGTCGCCCGGTACTGGCGCGCCCGCCGGCCTGTTCAATGATGAACCCGATCGGGTTTGCTTCATACAGCAGACGCAAGCGCCCCTGTCGTGCCGGCTCTTTGGTATCACAGGGGTACATAAACACGCCGCCGCGCATCAGTATGCGATGCGCTTCCGCCACCATGGACGCAATCCAGCGCATGTTGAAATCTTTTCCGCGCCGTCCGGTTTTGCCGGCCAGGCATTCATCGACATAGCGTTTCACCGGTGCTTCCCAGAAACGGCTGTTGGACGCATTGATCGCGAATTCCTGCGTATCCTCAGGAATTTCAAGATTTGGATGAGTCAGGAAAAACTCACTTAAATTGGGGTCGAGCGTAAACCCGTTCACACCGTTGCCCACGGTCAGCATAAACATGGTGGTTGGCCCGTACAGCGCATACCCGGCAGCCACCTGTCGGGTGCCCTGGGCAAGAAAGTTGAACTCGGCGACCTCGGAAGTTGTTTCCGGCGCCCGCAAGACACTGAAAATGCTGCCGACAGAGACATTGACGTCAATGTTGGACGAGCCGTCCAGCGGGTCGAACACCAGCAGATACTTACCACGCGGGAAACGTGCCGGAATCTGGTAGGGCTGTTCCATTTCTTCTGACGCCATGCCAGCCAGATGACCACCCCATTCATTCATGCGCAGAAAAATGTCATTACTGATGACATCCATTTTTTTCTGAATTTCGCCCTGTACATTGGTACTGTCAGCCGCATTGGCCGCATGATTGCCGAGAACACCTCCCAATTCGCCAAACGCGACCGTGCGTGCAATGGCTTTACAGGCAAGCGCCACATCCAGAATCAAGCCGTTAAAGTCGCCACTGGCATCGGGAAATCGACGACGTTCTTCGATCAGAAATTGTGTCAGTGTGGTGCGTTGTGTCATGGGCATGATGGTTCAGTCAGTAAGGTAAGCAGGATCTAGTCAGTGATATTGTTCAGGCATGCAAAACGGATCGTTCCGCGCTTGCCTGTCGATGCCAGTCCATCAGGTCGTGCAGACTGACATTGGCCAGATCGGGAACAACCGCCATCGCGCCCGAAAAATCATGATCATCGGTAAAACGGTTCGGTGTAATTACTGTCAGCAGGTGCGCTGCGCTTGCCGCCTTCAGACCGTTGAACGAATCTTCAATCACCAGGCAGTCGCTACTGACCATACCCAGCCGATAAAGCGTCTGCAAATACACCTGCGGATGGGGCTTTTTTCGCTCCGCGGTCGAGGCATCTTCGATAACGTCAAAATAAAGGCGCCAGCGTGAACCCAGGGCGCTACCCAGCAAGGCACTGACGTTGGCCGGCGAGGTGGTGGTTGCAATCGCCAGTTTCAGCCCGGCGTCACGGGCCGACTCAAGCAACGCGAGCACACCGGGACGCAGGGTCACCTGGCCTTCCCTGACCGCCTTTTCGTAATGCAGCGTTTTGATTTCATGAATCCGGTTGATACGGTCATGCAGTGCAGCTCCATCAATGGTGCGCAGGTTCTGCACTTGCATATAATGCCGGATACGTTCCTTACCACCGGATACCGACAGCAGTTGTCTGTATAACGGCACATCCCATCGCCAGTCCAGACCCGCTTCCGCAAAAGCACTGTTAAATGCGGCAAGGTGCGCCATTTCCGTATCTGCCAGTGTGCCATCCACGTCAAAGATTAAGGCATTCAATAATGTATTTTTCATGATGTCATTTTTCGCTCATGCAGCCTGTTCAAACACATTGACGGACAGGTAATCACGCAATTTGTCGCGCCATCCCGGATAAAGTCTGTCGGCATCCTGTGGAAACGATTCAAAGGCACGGGCAAATTCCCGATGTTCTTTGGCCCATTCAATCGGATCGGCTCGCGCTTTCCAGCACTCGTAAGCCTGGCGGAGCGAGATGGCACCCGCGGCGGGACTGTCCAGATGTCCATACGATCCGCCACCGGCCGTATTGATGACATTGCCGTGCCCCAGATTTTCGAAAAAGCCCGGCAGGCGCAGCGCGTTCATACCGCCGGATACAATCGGTGCAGTCGGTTTCATTCCCAGCCACTCCTGGTGATACACCGGTCCCTGATAACTGTCCCGTTCGATGATGTAGGCAATGCCCCGGTCATCGGCTTCTCCCTCCATTTTTCCGTGCCCCATCGTTCCGACATGAATACCCGATGCCCCCTGGAGCCGCGCCATTTTTGCCAGCACATAGGCGGTATAACCGCGTTTGGCGCTCGGGCTGGTCACCGCGCCGTGTCCGGCGCGGTGGTAATGCAGGAATTGATTCGGAAAATTCCGTCGGGCCGTGGTGATCGTGCCGGGGCCACCCACATAACCATCGACCAGAAAGGCAACCTTGTCAGCGTCCGGCCCAAACGCTGACAGGACGTAATCCCCGCGCGCCAGCATTTCATAATGGTCGTCAGCGGTAATATTGGCGGAAAATAATTTCGCCTGCCCTGTTTCATCCATGGCGCGCTTCATCGCGTCATAGACCAGCGGAATCGTTTGCTTCATTGGCGAAAATACCTGGTTGCCCTGCGGTTCATCGTTCTTGATGAAATCACCGCCCAGCCAGAACTGGTACGCGGCCCTGGCAAACGGTTCAGGGCGCAGCCCCAGTTTGGGTTTGATGATGGTGCCCGTGATAAAGCCACCGTCCTGCACCGGCCGACCGAGTATCCGCCACAAATCCGAAATGTCCTTGGACGGTCCGTCAAACAGCTGAATCGCTTTCGGTGGCACATAAAAATCATACAGCTTGGCGTGGTCAATATCCCCCATACCCTGGTTGTTGCCGATGACCAGCGTCAGAAACGAGACCAGCATCATCCGGCCGTCGGTGATATTCCGGTCAAACAGGTCCAGCGGATAGGCAATGCGCATTTCGCTGGTTGCTTCGTCGATCAGATACACCAGTGCATCCACCCCGCGTGTGAAATCATCCGTTGTTGACACATCAACATTGGTGCCGGTCGACGATTCAGCGGCGAAATGGGCGGCGGCCGCGAGATAATCCATGCCACCCTTGGGTTTCATTTTGTAGGCGCACAGAATATGTTTTCCGCCCTTGATCAATTCCTGCTCAGTCAGGTTCAGGGCAGCATAGCGATTAGATTGGTCCATAACTTTCCTCGGTTTAACTAATTAACAACGTAATACGGATGAGTCAGACTTTAAATTTTTTTTCAAATAAGGTAAATTCACAAATTATTCACTTTCAATTAAGTAAATACTTAACTATCATGCCTAAAATGGCTGATTATCTGATGTAAATATTTTTTTGATAACACCCATTCAACCTGCAACCGCTCCGATTGATAGAGTAATAAAGATAAACCCAACCCTCGCTCAACGATGAAAAACGCCACCTTCCGCCAGCTCCGTGTCTTTTGTGAAGTGGCCAAAACCCTCAGTTTTGCCCGTGCAGCCGAAAATCTGCATCTTTCGCCCCCGGCCATCACCATGCAGATCAAGGAACTGGAAGGTCACGTCGGTATGACACTGTTTCAGCGCGAGGGGAAAAAGGTCAGCCTGACCACGGCCGGCGAATACATGCTGGTTTATGCACGAAAAATCCTGGCGACCATCAAGGATGCCGAAGATGTAGCCGCAAAATTACAACGGGCTGAAATAGGTGTGCTGACGATAGGAATGGTCAGCACGGCGAAATATTTTCTGATGAAACTGCTGGCCGAATTTCGTGAAAAACATCATGGGGTGGAATTAAAACTGGCGACGGGAAATCGCGATCAGCTGGTGAAAATGCTGCACTCCAATGAAGTCGACATTGCCATCATGGGTCGACCGCCCAAAGAACTGCACACCCGGGCAGAGCCGTTTGCTGCACATCCCCACGTTTTTGTTGCGGCCCCCCATCATCCGCTGAACCAGCGCGGACGATTAACGGTCGAAGATCTGCGTCCCTACGATTTTATTGTGCGCGAGCACGGCTCCGGCACGCGCGCAGCGATGGAACAGTTTTTCCTCGAGACCCATGTGGACCCGCGGCTCAAACTGCAGTTGCACAGTAACGAAACACTGAAGCAGGCAGTCATGGCCGGATTGGGACTGGGATTCGTCTCGCTGCACACGATAGGACTGGAACTGGATAACCGGCTCATCAGCATGCTCGACGTGAACGGCGCACCGGTATTTCGTGCCTGGAACGTGGTGCACACCTTATCCAAGATGCTGTCGCCTGCCGCCGAGTCGTTTCGTTACTTCATACTTGAACACGGTGAGTCGTATCTTGCACAGCAGTTTGGACATCATCTGCCGGTCAATGAAGCCGGGCTCTAGCCGCCTCACCGTACAGTCTGGCTACCCGCGGCACTTCTGGAAAGCACCAGTACCGGGTGGTCCTTATAGATACCCTCGGCGATTTTTCTGAACCCGAGCTTATCCGCCAGTTTTAGCGAGCGATGATTGTCCGGGTCGATGATGCAGGTATATGGCATCGCAGGGAACGTTGCGGCTGCCCATTGCAGCGCAGCGGCGACTGCCTCAGCCGCATAACCCTTGCCCTGAAATTCGGGCGATATTATCCAGCCGGTTTCGAGAGTGCCTTCCAGGGTAGGCACAATCGCACGGCGCAACTCGAGAAAACCCACTTCACCGATCAAGGTGCCGCTGGCTTTTTCTTGCACGGCAAAAAAGCCAAAACCGAGATGATGCCAGTGTCCTGCTGAACGCAGCATGCGCGCCCAGGTCGTTTCCCGGTCCGATGCAGCACCGGTCGTATAACGCACAACCTCTTCATTTCGCCATAATTCAAAGTAGGCCTCAAAGTCGGCGGGCACCAGTGCGCGCAGCAGCAGGCGTTCCGTTTCCAGTGTAGGGATAGTCGTCATGGATCGTCAGGTCATTGAGTCATACTGGCGAACAGCCGGGCAAGTTTTTGCGCAATGCAGCGATAGATTTCAGGGTATATATTGGCCAGACGTTCCAGTTTTTCACCGGTCAGTTTCGCCACATGGCCACCCTGTGTGACGATGATATGCGCTGACCGGTAGGGCGTTGCACCGAGGGTGGCAAGTTCACCCACATGATCGCCTGCCTGGCATTGGCTGACAACACGTCCATTAATCACCACATCAGCCTGACCTGAAAATAACAAGTAGACATCTTTATCAATTCCACCCTGCTCAATCAGGATATCACCGACATCCACCTGCAGCCATTCAATCTGGTCGGCCATTTCATTGGCCAGGGCAAGATTGTTACCTACCAGTTTCTGCCTCAGCAAAGACTCAATGATCTGCGGCCGCTCTTTGTCATCGATAACTTTATTTAACATTTTCCTGCTCCATGAATGTTAACGTCGCAGTGGGTCGTATCTGCGCCCCGATCGGGAGGTGACCAGTCGCGTCACTCATTGCGACCAGAACATTTTTAGCACCTGCAGGCATTGACCAACGTGTCTATACAAGTTCAGTTGAATTGTGTCGTTGTATAATAGCGCACTTCCCGTCATTCAATCCGGGTTTTTATCAGGTTGGTCCCATGCCTTTCATCGTCAAGTTTGCCCGGCTGAACCGTCAGACACTCCTTTTCCCCCTGGCATTGGTGCTGTTCGAATTTGCTGTCTATATCGGCAACGATATGGCGCAACCTGCCATGCTGTTTGCGACCCGGGAATTTGGCGTCAGCATGTCCTGGGTGCCGATTTCCATGACAGCCTATCTGGTGGGTGGCGCTACACTGTCCTGGTTTACCGGTCCCTTGTCCGACCGCGTGGGGCGTCGTCCGGTGCTGTTAGGCGGCGTTTTATTTTTTCTGCTGTCCTGTCTGGCAACCTATTTTGTTTTCAGCATTGAAGCCTTCATTGCACTGCGCGTGTTGCAGGGACTTGGTTTATGCTTTATTGGCTCGGTCGGTTACGCCGTGGTGCAGGAGACCTTTGATGAAATCAATGCCGTAAAAGTCACCGCACTGATGGCCAATGTGGCCCTGATCGCCCCCATGGTGGGACCGCTGGCCGGTGCTGCTTTGGCCGGCATGGCGCCGTGGCGCACCTGTTTTCTGGTGATAGCGGCCATTTCACTGGTGTCGCTGATCGGGCTCTGGAAGAAAATGCCGGAAACGGTCAATCCGGATACCGGCAAACCGCCGTATTCGCAGATCATTCATGACTACATCGCGCTGTTCAGCCAAGCGCGCTTTGTGCATTCCTCGCTGTCGATGGCATTGATCAGCATGGCGCTGATCGGGTGGATCGCCATGTCACCGGTGCTGCTGGTGAATGATTTCGGGTTAACCCTGTTTGACTACGGCTTATGGCAACTGCCTGTGTTTTTAAGTCTGGTGGCCGGTAACGTCGTGGTATTCTTCATCGCCGATCGCTGGCCGCTCGGGCATTCGATATTGATCGGCTTCTGGCCCATGCTCATGGGCATGGTAGTTGCCTTTACCGGACTATTTGTGCATCTGCGTTCACCCCTATTCCTGGTAACGGGTATCAGCCTGATGGCGTTTGCCGAGGGCCTGTCGATATCCGTGCTTTATCGTTTTGCCCTGATGTCTTCCGAAAAAGCCAAAGGTATCGTCTCGGCCGGCATGTCGATGCTAGCGATGGTCTGCTATGCAATCGGCATCGAAATTACCCGTGTCGCCTATGTGGCGTGGGGTTTAAACGGCTTTACGCTGTCCGTTATCGCGCTGGGCTGCTGTTACATCCTCATCACCCGGCCGCGTATTCACGCTGAAATGACACTGCGCAGCAGCACAGAATTCAGCACGGCGCCAGACTGAAAAAGTGCCCTGCCGGATCACTGCGTTGCCTGTACTTCATACTGCACGCACATAACGCCTGACGGGAAAATTTTACTGTTCACCAGCCTGAGTGCCGTTTTTTGCTGAATGTGCCGGAATAAGGGTATACCCTGCCCCAGCAGAACCGGATTGATGAATAGCCAATATTCGTCGATCAGATTTTCCGCCATCAACGCATGTGTGGCAGTGGGGCTGCCGAACAGTAAAATATCGCCGCCCTCGCTGTGCCTGAGCCGGTTGATTTCTTCATTTAAATTGCTGCCGATGATTTGCGTGTTGGCAGCATGATTCGCCGGAAGGGTGGTCGACAGCACCACCTTGCGGGCGGATGCATACCAGCGCGCGTGCGCACGATCATGGTCGCTGGCATTGGGTTGCTGTGCCGCCGTGGGCCAGTACGACTCCATCATCTGGTACGTCAGGCGACCGTACAGGGCCGTATCAGTCTGCCCGATGCGCTGCTCCACATACCGGAACAGATCCTCGGTGAAACTGATCCAGCCGAGGCTGTGCACCCCCTCTGCCGTGGACGCCACAAAACCATCCAGTGACACATGAGCAAACGAAACGATTTTCCGCATGAAGTTCTCCTTTATTGCCATGTGACTGCCTACCCTGCCATCGACACGGCGGTTTGTATCCCGCCATCCATCGAAACGCGCCTGTGCGCCATCATACTGCGATATGGGTTGATTTAATAGCCAATTAACAACAAAATCTTGTCGAAATTGGCGATTTCCACTATGGTAAAATAGCCGGCTAAAAAACAGAAAATCAAACTCAACAGGAAGCAATTACCATGGCTGGACACAGTAAATGGGCCAATATCAAACACAAAAAAGCGGCCACTGACGCAAAACGCGGCAAGATCTGGACACGTATTATCAAAGAAATCACAGTTGCCGCACGGATGGGCGGGGGCGATCTGAGCGCCAATCCGCGCCTGCGGTTATCGGTCGAAAAAGCCGCCGAAGCCAATATGCCCAAGGAAAATGTGCAACGTGCAATACAACGTGGTAGTGGAAATCTGGAAGGCGCCAATTACGAGGAGGTTCGCTACGAGGGTTACGGCATTAATGGCGCTGCCATCATTGTTGACTGCCTGACCGACAACCGGGTGCGCACCGTCGCGGAGGTGCGGCATGTGTTCTCCAAATACGGCGGAAATATGGGGACCGAGGGTTCCGTGGCATTCATGTTCAAGCATTGCGGTCAACTTTTTTTTGCCCCCGGCACCAGCGAAGACCGGTTAATGGAGGCGGCCTTGAATGCCGGTGCTGAAGATATCATCAGTGACGATGAAGGCGGCTTTGAAGTCATTTGTCCGCCGCACGATTTTGCGGGCATCAAGCAGCAACTCGAAGCGGCCGGTTTTAAAGCGGAAATGGCCGAAGTCGTGATGAAACCGGATACAGAAACGTTATTCGAAGGTGACAATGCCATCAAAATGCAGAAATTACTGGACGCGCTCGAAAATCTGGACGACGTGCAGGAAGTGTTTACCAATGCGGTCATCGAAAACTGACCGTCGAATTTCCCGGAAAATACAAGACAGACACTAGTTTTAAACCCTAAAAAAATATGAAAATATTGGTAGTCGGATCAGGCGGCCGCGAACACGCTCTGGCATGGAAACTGGCTCAGTCGGAGCGCATCCAGACGGTGTATGTTGCGCCAGGCAATGGCGGCACGGCCTGCGATAATCGATTGAAAAATGTCCCCATCACTGACCTGAACGCACTGGCCGAATTCGTGCAAAAGGAACATGTCGGCCTGACCGTGGTCGGCCCTGAAGTGCCGTTAGCGGCCGGCATAGTCGACCTGTTCCGCGAACAGGGCCTGAAAATTTTTGGCCCGACCCGGGAAGCGGCACAACTGGAAAGTTCCAAGGATTTTGCCAAAGCCTTTATGCAACGGCACGGTATTCCTACTGCAGCCTATCAGACTTTTTCAGACGCCGCACTGGCTCATGCCTATATTGAGGCCCAGGGGGCACCGATAGTCATCAAGGCAGACGGTCTGGCCGCGGGTAAAGGCGTCGTGGTTGCGATGAACCTGCAGGAAGCGCATGATGCGGTTGAGTCGATGCTGGCCGGGAACCTGTTGGGTGACGCCGGTGCGCGTATCGTCATTGAAGAATTTCTGGCCGGTGAAGAAGCGAGCTTTATCGTGATGGTCGACGGCAAAAACATCCTGCCTCTGGCGACCAGCCAGGATCACAAGCGGCTGCTGGATAACGATCAGGGCCCCAACACCGGCGGTATGGGTGCGTACTCGCCCGCGCCCATTATTACGCCGGAACTGCATGCACGGGTAATTCGTGAAATCATTCAACCGACTGTGCAGGGCATGGCCAGAGATGGTATCGTGTTCACCGGATTTTTGTACGCCGGTTTGATGATCGACGCCAAAGGCAACCCGAAGACACTGGAATTTAATTGCCGCATGGGTGACCCGGAGACACAACCTATCATGGCGCGCCTGAAAACAGATTTTGTCAGCGTACTGGAACACGCCATTTCAGGCCAACTGGACAGCATCGAACTGGAATGGGACCGACGAACCGCACTGGGCGTCGTCATGGCAGCCCAGGGCTATCCGGACGCACCCGTTAAAGGTGCGCACATTACCGGCATACCGGCAGAGACAGCCGATTGCATCGTGTTCCATGCCGGTACCCATTCGGATCACGGAACTTTCAGCGTCAGCGGTGGTCGGGTGCTGTGCGCGGTCGGCCTGGGTGACAACATCAAGGTCGCCCAGAAGCATGCCTACGAAGCCGTCGATGCCATCAAGTTTGATGGCGCACAGGCACGTCGGGATATTGGCTGGCGTGCCTTGAAAAAACCGGTCAGATAAAATCATGTCCATGACCACCAGCGCTGTCAAAAACTATTTCCTGACATTACAGTCGAACATCGTCACTTCCCTGGAAGGCATCGATGGACACGCCTTTCTGGTCGACAGCTGGGCGCGACCCGAAGGGGGCGGTGGCATTTCACGCGTGCTGGAACAGGGATTGATTTTTGAACGTGCGGGCGTCAACTTCTCTCATGTGCAGGGCTCAAACCTGCCGCCTTCGGCAGCGGCAAGCCGGCCCGAACTGGCCGGACGCAGTTGGGAGGCGATGGGCGTATCGCTCGTATTGCATCCGCGAAATCCCTACACGCCGACGGTGCACATGAACGTGCGTTTTTTCAGTACGCATGCTGAAGGCAGCGAACCGGTCTGGTGGTTTGGCGGCGGCATGGATTTAACGCCCTATTATGGATTTCACGACGATGCCCGCCATTTTCACCAAACCTGTCACGACGCACTCAGCCCATACGGTGACCATCTCTACCCTGAATTCAAGGCCTGGTGCGACAGCTACTTTTATCTGAAGCACCGTAAAGAGCCGCGCGGGATCGGTGGCATATTTTTTGACGACTTCAATCATCTGCCGTTCGATGACAGCTTTTCGATGGTGCAATCGGTCGGTAACGCATTTATTCCGGCCTATGCCCCGATTGTGGAACGAACCCGGCACCACGCGTACGGCGAACGCGAGCGCGATTTTCAGGCCTATCGTCGCGGTCGTTATGTTGAATTCAACCTGGTATTTGATCGCGGCACCCTGTTTGGCCTCCAATCCGGTGGTCGCACCGAATCGATACTGATGTCCATGCCGCCTTCGGTCGTCTGGCGCTATAACTGGCAACCGGGCGCCGGAACGCCCGAGGCGCAACTTTATAGCGAGTTCCTGATTCACCGTAACTGGCTGGCATGACATTGCCCCCGCGCCCTGACCAGACCGCAGCGCACCCGCGTATTGTCATTTTCGGTGGCAGCTTTGACCCTGTCCACAGTGGGCACGTCGCCATTGCTGAATTAATGAATAGTTTGCTCAATCCTACCCAGTTGCGTATCATACCGACTGGTTGGTCCCTGCAGAAAAATGCATTCCATGCCAATTCGACACATCGTCTTGCCATGTTGGCACTGGCTTTTAAGGAACTTGCCGGAAAAGTACCGGTTGTCATCGACGAACAGGAAATCAAACGGGCCGAACTGGGCATGCCGAGTTACAGCGTGGAAACGTTAACCCACCTGCGCAATGAATATGGGAATGATGCTTCCCTCGTGTTTCTCATCGGTGCGGACCAGCTTCAACAACTGCAGCACTGGAAAAACTGGACAAATTTATTCAACCTGGCTCATATCGTCATCATACAGCGGCCCGGTTTTGACCCGAATATGCTCGACAGGTCAGTCGCAAATGAAATTTCCGGGCGAACTGGCAGTCTGGATCAGCTTCGAACCCAGCCTTTCGGATGCACTTTTACCTGTACCGATCTGAACATCGACATCTCATCGACGCAGATTCGGAACAGAAATAACTTGTCGGCAGTACCTGTCGATGTACTAAACTACATACAACAACATCAACTTTATTAAAAATCATGGATATTAAAAAATTACAAACACTCGTCGTTGATGCATTAGAAGATGTAAAAGCACAGGACATCAAAGTCTACGACACCACCCATCTAACCAGCCTGTTTGACCGGATCTGCATTGCATCCGGCACCTCGAACCGCCAGACCAAGGCGCTGGCCTCGTCAGTACGCGAAAAAGTGAAGGAAAACGGCGGCCATGTTGTCGGTATTGAAGGTGACGACATCGGCGAATGGGTACTGGTCGATCTGGGTGACATGGTCGTGCACATCATGCAACCGGTGATTCGTGGCTATTACCGTCTCGAAGAGCTGTGGGGTGACAAAGAAGTCAAGTTTGGCGCTGCCAGGCGCATCAGCAAGCGTAGCGCGGACACCGTCGCTGAACAACCGCGTGTTCGGAGCAATATCAATCAGGCGACACAGGCCACCCTGGATGACGCCCCCAAAAAGCCGGTTCGCAAGACAGAGCCCAAACCAGGCAAGGCACCCGCAGTCGCCGTTGGCGATGAAGCCAGACCGAAACGTGCTGCTCGCGCCCGGTCAACCACAGCAGAGCCCGCCAAAAAGCCGGCAGCGCCGCGCAAAAAAGCAATAGGTACTACGGTAAAAGTGGCGGCCAGCAAAACCGCCATTGCATCCGCGAAACAGGCCGCCGCCAAACGCACCACGACAAAACGTAAAGCCACTGCCTGATTTTTATGCAGCTCATTATCGCCGCAGTCGGTCATAAAATGCCTGCCTGGATTGAAGCCGGCTTTAATGAATACAGCAGGCGCATGCCGGCAGACTGCCGGATAGTGCTCAAAGAAATCAAACCGGTGGAACGCTCCGGCAGCAAAACAGCACAAACAGTCATGGCTCTCGAGCGCAGCAAAATTGAGGCCGCTCTGCCGAAACAGGGCCGCCTCATCGCGCTGGACGAGCATGGCAGGGATATCACCACCGTACAACTGGCCGACCTGCTGACTCAATGGCAACAGGCCGGCGGGGACACCTGCTTCGTCATTGGCGGTGCCGACGGTCTGGATGCCGACTTCAAGGCCCGTGCCCAACTGAAAATACGGCTGTCCAGTTTAACCCTGCCGCACGGCATGGTACGTGTCCTGCTGGCTGAACAACTCTATCGCGCCTGGTCGATTACACAAAATCATCCCTATCACCGCGTTTAATAAGTTACGATAATGCGTATCTGAACCGTTGCTGCCCGCACCAGAGAATAATTGTCCAATTACAAAGATTAATCACCATGAAGTTGCATGACAATAAAATCTATTTGGCCTCCAAAAGCCCACGGCGCAGGGAGTTGCTGCGCCAGATCGGCGTACATTTTGAGATTTTACTGTTGCGCGATGGCGGCAACCGGCCCACCGATGTCTGCGAGGACGTGCTGCCGGACGAACTGCCCCTCGACTACGTACAGCGTATCGCCAATGAAAAGGCGCTCGCCGCATGGAATATGGTGTTAATGCGGAAATTGCCACTACGTCCGGTTTTGTCGGCCGATACAACCGTGGTCCAGAATGGCGTTATTTTCGGCAAGCCGGCCACCCGCAAAGAAGCACATGCAATGCTGACTCAACTGTCCGGACAGACACATCAGGTATTTACCAGCATTGCCGTCCACTTCCACGAACAGCATCTGAAATCCACCCAGATTTCCGACGTCACCTTCTGCGCACTCAGCAAGCAGCAGATCGACAGCTATTGCGACACGCAGGAACCGTATGACAAGGCGGGAGGCTACGGCATACAGGGAAATGCGGCACAATTCATTTCACATATCAACGGCAGTTATTCAGGCATCATGGGATTACCCTTGTACGACACAGCAAAACTATTAACTGAATCTGGAATTATCCTCACATGAGCGAAAATATTTTAATCAACATCACACCACAGGAAACCCGCGTCGCCATTATTTTTCAGGGTGCTGTCCAGGAATTGCATATTGAGCGCACGATGTCGCGCGGACTGGTCGGCAATATTTATCTGGGCAAAGTTGTGCGGGTGTTGCCCGGTATGCAGTCGGCATTTATCGACATCGGTCTGGAACGGGCCGCTTTCCTGCACGTCGCCGACATCTGGGATTCGCGCACGCCGGAAAATGCCGCCCCTCTGCCGATTGAAAAAATGCTTTTCGACGGCCAGTCGATTATGGTGCAGGTCATCAAAGACCCCATCGGCACCAAAGGCGCGCGCCTTTCCACGCAAATTTCCATTGCCGGCCGCATGCTGGTTTTTTTACCGCAGGATACGCATATCGGTATTTCGCAAAAAATCGGTAACGAAGAGGATCGTGAACAATTGCGTGCGATGGTCCAGAAATTACTGGCGCCTGATGAGAAAGGCGGATTTATTGTGCGCACCATGGCCGAAGACGCAAGCGAAGCAGAACTTCAGATGGATGTCGACTACCTGCGCAAAACCTGGGCCAATATCTGTCTGCTCGCGAAAAGCAGGCCGCCAACCAGCCTGCTGCATCAGGATCTGAACCTGGCGCAACGTGTCTTGCGTGATTTTGTGAATCCCGAAACCGATGGCATACAGGTCGATTCCCGGGAAAACTATCTGAAACTGCTCGAATTTGCAGAAAGTTATACCCCTGCCGTGATTCCCAAACTGATCCACTATACAGGGGAAAGGCCGCTGTTCGACCTGAACGGCGTTGAGGAAGAAATTGAACGTGCCCTGGGACGGCGTGTCGATCTCAAGTCGGGCGGCTATCTGATCGTTGAGCAGACCGAAGCCATGACCACCATTGATGTCAACACCGGCAGTTTTGTTGCAGGACGAAATTTTGCCGATACCATATTCAAAACCAATCTTGAAGCCGCGCACGCCATTGCCCGGCAGCTCCGATTGCGCAATCTCGGCGGCATGATCATACTCGACCTGATCGACATGGAAAATCCGGAACACAAGGCTGCCGTGCTGTCCGAACTGAATAAAGCGTTCTCCCGCGACCGCACCAAACTGTCCGCATCGGGTTTTTCAGCGTTGGGCCTGGTGGAAGTAACCCGCAAGCGTACCCGCGAATCGCTGGCCCATGTTCTGTGCGAAACCTGCCCGGCCTGTGGCGGCAAAGGTCAGGTGAAAACCGCCCGTACGATCTGCTATGAAATTTTGCGCGAATTATTACGCGAGGCAAAACAGTTTAACCCGCGCGAGTTCCGGATTCTTGCCTCACAGCTGGTGGTCGATCTTTTTCTCGAAGAAGAATCCCAGCACCTTGCCATGCTAGGCGACTTTATCGGCAAGCCCATTTCGCTGCAGGTGGAAAGCACCTACCACCAGGAGCAGTACGACGTTATTCTCATGTGACAACTCAGTGCCGCTGTTTCAGGCATTGATTGAGGCACCATGTCATCGTACCTAAGTTGAAGTCAATTTTTCAGGATTCAGCCGATTGATATGCATATAAAATCATTGTTACTTGCCGTACTTATGCCATTGAACTGCGCCATGGCCGCAAACCCCGACTGGTCGATCTATACCCACAATGTCGAGAATCAGGCGACGATGGTTAACGGGAGTCTGGTGGGTGTGGCGCATGCCGGGAAGCGCGCCTATTTCATTGAAGTGGTACGATCACTCATGCAAGAATTGGGGATTAAGGCGAACATAGTCGAAGTCCCCTATGCACGCGGCATGCTGTACGTCACCAGCAGCGACGGCGTGGTTTTTTTTAATATAAGTCGCATACCGGAACGAGAAAACCAGGTCGCCTGGGTGGGCCCGGTACTCTCGGAAACAAGTTACCTGTATGAACTGGCGAACAATCCGGTCCACGCAGAAACCCTCGATGACGTCCGGCACAAAGCGGTCTGTGTACTGAATAAAAATGTCCACGATATACAGCTGACAGCACTCGGCTTCACAGACCTGCACCGTGCAAATACCTACAGCGAGTGTTTTCGCCGGCTGGTTGGCAAACAGGTCGAGTTTGTCGCATCGGGCGGAATCGGCCTGCAGCAAAAATTGCAAATGGCGAAAATTGATGCCCATGTGGTACGGCGAACGCCAATAATCATTGGCCAGGACGACAGTTATATTGCGCTTTCCAAAGGCACACCCAAAGAGGAAACAGAGCGATGGGAAAGTGCATTCAAAAAACTGAAAGATCACGGCAAAATTGCAGCGCTGCATAAGCAGTTCATCCCGCCCGATGACTAGATTCACCCCTGTGTGCGGCACCGTCCGTTCAGCCAACCAGCCGAATTCCGTTTATTCCTGAGCCGTCCCGGCCAGACGACCCCGGTAAAGCCCTGCAATCAGGTCGGAGTTGGTGACCATACCGACCAGACAGCGTTGTGCATTAATGACCGGGATATGCCTGTGACCGTGGGCAAACATCAGTTCAGTCAGTTCGGTAATAAACATCGTCTCTGCGGCGACGCACACGCCCGCCGACATGATTTCACCCACCACCACCGGCCTGCCGGCGTGCCGGTGCGTCACCCTGACCAGTACATCATGTAATTTTGACACAACTCCCTTGAGCGTTTCATGGGTCGCATAGTCGACAAAATCGGTCAGGGTAACGATACCAATCACATGGCGTGCCGCATCAATGACCGGTAACGCTTTAATATGATGACGATGCAGCAGATTCCAGGCATCTGGCAACGTTGTGCCGGCTTCCACGCTGAGCACATCGTACGACATGATATCGGCACATTTTATTTCGCCAAAACGGCGCCGGTAGGCGTGCATTTCGGTCTGGACCAGTAACGATTCCAGCTCGTCACGGCTGACGTCGGGCACCTGATTGTAGCGGGTCAGCACATAGTCCAGATCGTCCGTCGTAAAACCCACTCTGTCAAAGGACGGCCGATCTGCCGTCTGATGCGGATTCGCATGGCCGATCACCTGGTGTGGATAGCGACGCCGGGTTGCATTGTTGTATACCAGCGCCACAACCAGCAGCAGTGCTGAATTAAGCCCGATGGGAACCAGCAGAAAATGATAACCCAGCGAGTGAATCAACGGCCCGCCCAGAACCGCGGTGAGCGCCACCGCGCCGCCGGGCGGATGCAGGCAGCGCAAACTCAGCATGACAGCGATCGCAGCAGCGACCGCGACGGCGGCGGCCAGCATCGGGTTCGTCATCCACTGCGCGCAGGTCACACCCACTGCCGCTGAAAACATGTTCCCGCCCATAATCGACCATGGCTGCGCCACAGGACTCGACGGCATTGCAAACAGCAGCACGGCCGATGCGCCGATAGGCGCAACCAGCAACGGCAACGACAGGTCGGCACCCACCACCCAGCTGCAGACCAGCCCGGTCAAAAAAATTCCCAGCAACGCACCGATGCCGGCACGCAGGCGCTCAGTGTAGTTGACAGTAATTGATTCAGGTACAAAGCTGCGCAACCAGTTGACATAGCTGTTCATTCAATTCATTCCAAAGTTGGGGTATCCGTATTCCGTGATTAACATATCTTAAAAGCTATTGAACCAGATAAAACATCGTCGCCTTCGATACCAAGGATTTTCTTGGCCGTATAACTTGGTTGGATGGTTTGCCTGAGGCCCGCTGAAAATAAACGGGCACCAACCGCCCAAAATACATACCAATGCCCGGCCAGTGAGATTGTCATTGCCTGATGATTCAAACCGGCATCCCAGCCAATCGAAATCAAAGGAAACAACAACATAAATCCTGCGACGGCGATGAAATACATGCAATCTCCTTTTCAACATCAACCAATGCATTGCCGGATCAAACTTTAAATTTCACAATCGACTGTGATCGACGGCATCACATCCTGAGTCATTCAATTTTTTTTATTCAACGCAATATGGCTTGAACAGTCCAATGGCGGCTTGATGCCGTCTGCTGCCCTATTCGATCAAGTCGGTGTCTATGTTGCAGTGAACGCGAGAATTATTTGTTCAATTCTCTGTTATTTTGCAAAGCATAGCAACATTGCAAGTTGTTCACCAACAGCCATAAAATACGAATTCACGTCTTCAGGTTGGTGATCGATGGATGGACAAAACAATCACGGAATACGGGTACCCCAAAGCGGTAAGCAAGCCTCATTACCAAGCGTATCGGCTTATTTCCACTTTGTAATTGACCTGAAATAAGAACAGGCTATCGTGCCGACTGGGCCGCCGAGATTGGGCGCTTGCCACACCGCTATCCCCGTGCCCGACCCTGCCGGCACCGGTGAAGGTCTGGGGTCTGGGGTCGGGGTCGGGGTCGGGGTCGGGGTCGGCCTGGTCATTCACGATGCTGGCGCGCTTTATCCATTCTATGGACGTAAATCGAGCTGGTTCGACATTTGCCGGGGTATCGCCCTAAACTTTTCTGAATTACTGCCGTTAGATAGTCAGATCACCGTAATTGGGAGTTTTTATGTCGGTTGGCTGCGTCTCGTCCTGTTCGGCTTATCCGGTATCCAGCGGAGGCAGCGCAACGGCATCAGCCAGTAAATCACAATTGGCAGCCTTACAAGCCCAACTTGCCCAGTTAGAACAACAGTTAATCAAAACACAATGCAAGCAGACCCAAAGTCTTATTACCCAGCAGATTAGCTCTGTGCAAGCAAGTATTAGCGCCGTGCAGGCGAACGCCAGCAGTCAGCCCAGCTCCGCCAACAGTAATCCTGCGGCGTCGGGCGTAACGGCTGTGTCGCCCACCGCACTCGTGCAGGCCCCGTCGGCGACGGACAGGACGTCAGCAAATTCAGGCTCCGGCGCATCCACGTCCAATAACGGCACCACTGCAACGCGCGGAAATACCATCAATATTCTCGCCTGAATTCAGACGGAGGTTGCAACTGACCCGGTATGGCGTACCTTATGCCAGTTTCACCCGGCACTTTTCAAACAGGTATCGGCCAAACCACTTTGCCGCCTGACCATAGTGTTTTTGACGGGTCAGAAAACGCACATACATGCGCATTTCCTTGTAATTTTTGGGCGGGTCCAGAACGGCGTCGCGCCAGGGAGTCAGATTCTGGTAATGCAAAAACAGGTCTTTTGAATCGTGCAGATTCCAGTTCAACCAGGGTTTGACCGGTCCGGTGAAATGCAAAAAAACACCCTCGCCTGTCCAGACATGGGCTTGCCCCTTCTTGCGCAGCATAATTTCCAGGTTGTAGCGCAGATTCCAGCGCTCATCAATATAAACCACCGTATCACCCAATACCAGATTCAGCGCATCCTGGTCAGGATGCAGAAAACTGCGCTGGCTGTTTTTTAAGACGGTAAACACCTGCTTTGTCACATCGGCTGCCAGCCAGTTCGAAATATTGATCAGCATGACGCCGGAATTAAAGTACCGACCACTTTGAATATTTAGCGCAGCACACCTGTTTTTAACCGTCGTTTCCCGTTCATCGCTGACGGCGGCCAGTACCTGATCACGCATATCCACCCGTCTCAGATCAGCAATACTTCCGGCACAAATAATATCGGCATCAAGATACAGTACCGTGTCTGCGATACCGCGCAAGGTTGCCGGAATCATCAGTCGGGTAAATATCGCGGGCGAGTACTGGGAGGACGATGAAAATTCATAGAGATCCCTGAAGATGCCGAGATCCGGAAGATGAAATTCAATGATTGTGTTATAGGCTCTTTCCAGCTCAACGAACCGGTTGCGCACACTGTCTGTGACATGTTCAGTCAGCACATGAAAGTGTATGACCTGATCCCGGTTGTTTTCCAGTATCGATACTATCGTAATGGCGACATAGCGGAAATAATTCGCGTCAATTCCGAATGCAATGTGAAAAGGTACTTCCTTAGCAGGTTCCACTGCGCCTTGATCTGCCATGTTTTTTCCTTGCGTTAAGCATAAATGTCCCGGACAAAAATCTGCTGCAAGCCGCCATTATAGAAGAAGTGTTAGCAGTACGCTAATATCATTCGCGACCACTCTGTGTGCCCGCCGGCACCGGGTTCGAACAGTGCCTGCGGCGGGTTGGGATGAGCGAACTTTTCATGGTTCCACAGCGGTTTATGGTTATAATGTCGCGTTATTTACTGTTACCTTTCATATAAGCTTAACCATGAAGTTCATTGCAAATGGGGTCGAAAAACAAAATAATGTGGTTCTTCTGTTACTTTTCGCGCTATTCGGCTTGGGACTCACCGCTCACGTACAGAATCTGAGTTATTTCCTGTTGCTCATCGCCGCGTTAGCCGCACTGCTCAACAAATCTGCGGATGACACCTCGTTTTACGACCTGTACCGGGCCTACCGTCCCCTGCATTGGGCCATGGCATCGCTGTTGCTGGCGTTAGTTCTGACGCAAACCTGTCACGGTTATATTGACTTGTCACCCTACAACCCCCTTGCAAGATTAGCCACATTTCTGCCGCTGCTGTGGACGATCCGGAAGCTGCAGATTGATAAGTTACGTCTGCTGAAATGGTCGTGGGTAGCGGGTGCTGCCCTGTGCGCAATACAGATCTATTTTTACCCGAAATTTGACGATCGGCCTGACATCGAAAACTGGTATGTGGCGCTGGCCAGCTTACTCGGGATCTTTTCCATTTTATCGCTGGCCCTGGAAGACCGGCCCACGGTACTGTCCAGGCTAGCGCACCTGGGCGGCGGTGCAGGTGGTTTGTACGTCATCTATGTATGTCAGACACGTGACGTCTGGATTGCACTGCCGTTATTCGTGATGGCGGCCTATCTGACATTTGTCAACAACCCTTTCAGTGTTAAAAAAATCGTCCTGTTCCTGTCCGGCGTGCTGCTGTCCGGCGCATTGTTTTTCAGTACCGATCTGGTGCAGCGCCGTGTGCAACAGGCCGAACACGATATCCGGGTCTATTCCATCAACAAAAATGCCGATACCTCGATAGGTACACGCTTTCAGTTATGGGAAGCGTCATGGATTATGATCAAGGAACATCCACTAATCGGCGTTGGGACCGGCGCGCACTACAAGGAAGCGGTTCGCGAAATGGTAGATCGCCAGATTCTTCCGACTTACTACAACGGCGCACATTCGCACAATGAAATTCTGTTCAGTACCGCGACGATGGGCATACCCGGCCTGATCGCGTTGCTGCTGACCTACCTGGTGCCGGGACATTATTTCGCGCGACACCTGCTTGACCCGGATCGTCAGGTCCGGGCAGCGGCAGCAATTGGATTCTGTACCTGCATCGGTTTCCTGATTTTCGGGGTGGCAGATGTCCTGTTCAAATACAAGGAGTGCGAGGTTTTTTATTGCGTTGCCTGTGCAGCAGCGTTTGCCCTGATGACCAACCGAAAAAAACAGCTGGCCGGACTATCATGACGCTGATACCTGAACCGGTTCTGGAAAAACCCGGAAAGATCCTGTTTATCACCCATCTGGCGATCGGCGATTTCACCTATCTGCAAAATTTTTTCACCCTCTTCAGTCAGTCCTATCCGCATATCGAAATCGATCTGTGGATCGATGAAGTCCGTTGCACGGCGGATCCGGAAAAGTGGCCTTTTCTGAAAAATTATTCACTTTATGACTGGACTGAAAACTGCCCGTGTTTCAGAAAAATCTACCGGCGCACCTACAGTCCGCAGTTGCGTCGGGAATCGATTGACGAGGCGCAGCGGGAAAATTATCCTGTCGTCGTTTCCATAGCCACACTGCGCCCGCATCAGTACGCCACGCTGGCGCGCCAGATTGCACCGACCGGTCTGGTCATCGGCATCCAGAAGAAAATCCCATGGTATGCGCCATGGCAGTCCGGTGACTATAAAAAGCTCAGCGTCAGTTTTGCCCCCTTCAGAACGCCGGAAGGGGGCTACCATGTCACCGACATCTATGCGGACTGGTTCAATCAGCTCGCGGGTCTGAACGTCGACCTGGCGCGGCGATTTCCGTTTGTCGACATACCACCCCAATGGACTGCCTGGGCCGATCAGCAACTGCTCGACTGGGGTGCCGCGCCGGAGCGGACAGGCCACAAGCGCGTTTTCATCAACACATTTGCCAAAACCAGAAAACGCTGCTGGCCCCTGTCCAGCGCCGCACAGCTTATCAGCACCATGCGCCAGCTCCCGGACTGGCGCAGCACCACGTTCATCATCAATGCGGTGCCTCAGGAAATCGGCCGGGCCAGACAGACACTGGCCGAATACGACCTAAAAGATGTACACCTGTTCAGCGCAGACCAGAATTTTTTCCAGCTTCCAGCCATGCTGCAGCGCTGCGACCTGATTATTTCAGTGGAAACGGCCGTCATGCATCTCGCGAACGCCGTGCACGTTCCGGTCATTGCGCTGATGCGCCAGAAAAATCCCGAATGGGTTCCGATTGACCGCGCCAACAGCAAAGTCATTACAACGTTAAAGCGCAGCGACTGGGTCAGCGCCATTGCCGTGCAACAGGTTGCCGATGCACTCTAGCCTATCAGGAATATTCCCATGACGCCCGACAACACCCAGACAGCGCAGAACACCGAGTCGTTCCATATCGCGTTCTGTGTGGACAACCATTATTTCCGCAGCATGGGCGCAACCATAATGTCGATTCTGGACAATAATCCGGGCGTGCATTTCACGTTTCATGTGCTTTCATTCTCGGTGTCGGAACAGCATCGGGCCCGTTTGCAGCAGCTTGAAGCGGGTCGCCCGGTGAAGACCCACATCCACCTGGTCGACCCGAAACAGTTCAGCCAGTTCGCGCACTTTATTGCGTCGACATACTACTCGCCGGCCATATTCACGCGCCTTGCCATCCCCGACATCCTGAAAGACTACACCGACAAGGTGTTATATCTGGATGCTGACATACTGTGCGTCGGCCAACTCGATGAATTAATGCATCTGCCCATGGAAGGTAAAATCGCGTATGTTGTCGCCGATGCAGATGCGACCACCGTACGCCGGGCCGCAGCGCTCAAGCTGTCGCAGGTCAAATACTTCAATTCGGGTGTGCTTTACATGAACATCACCGAGTGGCTGGCACAACACATGACCGACGCGACCATCAACGCCCTGCTGAACGCGGGACCCGATTTCCGGTTTCCGGATCAGGATGCCCTGAATGTGGCGCTGGACGGACGCGCGACCTACATGCCGAAACGCTACAACCATCTGTACGGCCTGATTGGCGATCTCGAAAATAACCGCTATGCCATGAACGATGTCGGTGATGCCGTGTTCATTCATTTCGCCGGCGCGGTCAAACCGTGGGCCGAATGGTGCCTGCACGATTCCAGACACCTGTTCGCCCGATATCACCGCCTTTCACCGTGGGCCGACATGCCGATGGATATTGCACCGCTGAATTACAAGGAAATGCGCATGCATTCGCGCTTTCTGTTCAGGCGCGGCGAGTATCGTGCCAGCCTGAAATGGTTTCTGAACTACCTGTCCGCCAGACCCAGTCGTTTTAAATAATGCAGTGATCCACCGAGGTTAAAAATGACATCACAACTTGTGCCGGACGAACTCTTACAGAAGTCGACCAAGATATTATTTGTTGCCCATCTGGCGCTGGGCGATTTTACCTACCTGCAGAACTGTTTCAGGGCCTTCGCCAACGCGTTTCCACATATCAAAATGCATTTGTGGGTGGACGAACTGCGTCGCACTCCGGATGAGCGTCAATGGGAACATTTGAGAAAATATTCACTGTACGACTGGGTCACGACCTGCGGATTATTTGAAAAGGTGTACACAAAAACCTACAGCCCGTCGCTGTTCAGGGAATCGATTGCCGAAGCACGGGCTGAAAGTTATCCCATCGTTGTCTCGTTTGCGGTTTTGCACCGCCACAATTACGTCAACCTGATGCGCGAATTGAGTCCCCGGGGATTTATCGTCGGCCAAAAAAAGCGCGTACGCCTCTGGGATATCCGCAAACACCTGATTTACCGCAAGCTCAATGCGCATATCCCGGCCTACAAAATTACCCGTTCGCACCAGTCAGGCGCCCACGCCGTGAAACACATCAGTGCCATTTATGCGGACTGGTTTCAACAACTGTTCAACCTCAACATTTCCAACGACGACCGGCTGCCCTTTGTCAACATTCCGGCACCATGGCTGGAATGGGCAAGGCAGCAATTCACGCTCTGGAAATTTAATCCTGACAACCCGACGGTATTTCTGAACGGGTTTTCCAAATCGCCGGAACGAAGCTGGGAATTGCAGCGCGTGGTGCAGTTAGCCAATGCGATGCGGCAAACCGCGACATGGCGCAACGCCAATTTCATCATCAATGTCATTCCGGAAAAACTGCAGGACGCCAGAACACTGTTTGCCGGAACCGACCATCAGCACTTCCAGTTGTTCAGCGCCGACGAAGATTTTTACCAGCTTCCTGCGGTACTCAGTTTATGCAAGCTGATCGTATCCGTGGAAACAGCCATCATGCATCTGGCGAATGCGGTTCACGTTCCGGTTATCGCATTGATGCGCCAGACCTCACCCGAATGGACGCCGATCAACAGCGCCATCTCCACGATTATCAAAACCAGGGGCCGCAAGGACTGGGTCGACCAGATTGGTGTTGACGAGGTGCTCGCATCGATTCAGCATTAGGCAAAGCGAGCGGTTCCACCCGCCGCTTTGCTGCTTTGCCGCTCTGCCGCGACGTCAGGCCAGGAGATTTTAATGAGCGTAAAATCACACTATTCCTTGTCCCATCGCGTTAAGCGCGCCCGGTGGTATCGGACAAACCGCTTGACCATTTGACGACATAATTGACAGCAGCCATGCCAAAAATCGAACATATCCAGTACGACATTCCCGAACCTGCGTTTGCACTGCTGGTGGCCGTGGCATTGTGGGAGATGCCAATTTCACAAAGCAAGCTGCTGGATTTCTGCTATTTCGCGTCCAGCGCAGGATTCAGTTCATTCAGCGCCGAGCTTAAATACAATCCGTCCAGCATCCGATCCGCCCTGTCTGAGCTGAACCGGTCCGGATGCATCGATTCAGTATCCGGTATCGGCTTTCAGATCACGCCCGAAGCTCACCATGCCGTTCTGTTGCACCTGCACCATGAAAACCATCTAAAAATCTGGATTCATTACATGCAGGAATTTTTGGCAAAGAACAGGGAATATTCGACCTGGTCGACACCGTCCAGCCAGTTTTGTCAGCGCGAAATGTTATTCGCCGCCCTGAGTGACGATTTGCCCCGGCTAGGACACTGGCGCGCACAATTTTTCTCGTTTTCAAACCGGTTTGAACATTTGCCGGCCCAGAAATTATTTGCAACGCCGGCGGGGATACCGCTTTTCGCGACGATGAATCCGGTCATTCAGGGTATTCTGCTGTTCGATCTGCTGTCGGCCGCCAACTGGGTACTTGAAAAATGCACGGTGGCATATGACTATGCCAAAACCAATGTCGAGGATCTGTTCGGCAGGGACGCCATGCTAATCGAGTTGATTGCCATACAGGCGATACTACGTGGCGAATTCGATACCGTTGTGCACCTCCTGACCTATTTGCCGGGTCAGCAATCCTACCCACTGGCCATGGTTAGCCTGGCCAAGGGCGACGCCTACGCCAGTGCCGATATTTTCAACCGCATCCACACAGATTACAAAATAAAGGCAGGAAAACGCAAGGTCTTCATCTCGGAGCTTCCTGGCCTGTTCTATACCATTGCACAACTGGCCAACAGCACACCGGCAAATTTGAAGCTGGCCAGAGAACAGTGTGACAGCGGCTGCAAAATTCGCCAGGCGCAATTTTACCCGGCGATCAAACCGCTGCTTGAAAATCTGAAAAGCGGGACGCCCTATACGGAAAAAAGATCAACTAACTACCAGCGCAGTCTGGATGACTATTTTGTTCAGTTGGCCTACTACTGGCAGGATCTCGCGCCGACTGACCAGGATAAGCGCAATTTGAAACAGCTTGCCACTCTCAGCATGCAGCATGGCTATCGCTGGGTAGCCGCTGAAATTGACCAATTCATCCATCACCAGTTCGGCGACCCACCCGAGTTTCCTGGCTGGCACGAGCAACACCGGCTGCAGCCGTTATACCTGGTATTGCAGCGTCAGGAATCCTGGCAGCGTGCCCTGTCGGCGCTTGCACAGCTCAAAGCCGCCCCACAACAGGGCGTCGACACACGCATTGCCTGGTTTCTGGAGTGCGACTCGCACTATGTCAACCTCGAACCGCGTGAACAGAAACGCAATGCAAAAGGAGTCTGGAGTAAAGGACGGCCGGTTGCCCTGAAGCGACTGTCCTACGAGCAGGACAGTTTGCCTGGCATCAGTGAGCAGGACAAGAAAGTGGCCAGTTGCATTCGTAAATCCTACGACAACTATTATGGCGCGAGTGATTTTGAAATTAATGGTGAGAAGGCACTGCCATTTCTGATCGGCCATCCGCATGTCTACTGGCTCGACGCCCCGGACGTACAAATAGATATTATTCGTGGTGAGCCCGCTCTGGTGATGAAACAGGTGGGTGACCAGATTCAACTGCAGCTTGAACCCGCGCTGTTGGTCAATGATGCCCTGTACTGGCACAAACAGACACCCACGCGTTTGGTTGTCTATCCGGGCAGTCCGGAAATAAAACAGATTGCGGGCATTATCGGCAGGGGTATCTCGGTACCGGCGAACGCCAAATCGCAACTGCTGGATGTTATTGCTGCCATTGCCCCGCATCTGCAGATTCATTCGGATCTGCCTGAATTGGCGCGGCACATGGAATCGATTTCTGCTGACACGACATTGTACGTGCACCTGCTGCCACTCAAAGAGGGCTTGCGGGTGCAGCTTTTAGTACGTCCTTTGCCTGAAGGAAGCTGGTTTGCTCCGGCAAAGGGATCAGCGCAGGTGGTCGGTGAGCTGCACGGCAAGGCTGTTCAGACTCATCGTGATTTCGGACAGGAACAGGCCAGCCAGAATCAGCTGCTAGACCATTGCCAAACCCTGAGCCAGGCCGAACAGCACGGGCAGGAATGGGAGCTGGAACATCCGGAACCCTGTCTTGAATTTCTCAACGAACTCAACGAGATTAAATCCGTGCTGCAGAATAAACTGGAACTGGTCTGGCCCGAAGGCGAGCGGTTCCGGATCAAAGCGACCCGCAGTCTTGCCAATCTGCATTTGTCGATCAAAAAACAGGGCGAATGGTTCATCGCTGGCGGCGAAATAAAACTGGATGACGGCCGGGTCCTGATGCTGCGCGAACTGCTGCAGATGGTCAACAGTGCCACGGGACGATTTTTACCTCTGGGTGAAAATCAGTTTCTGGCCCTGACCGACAGTTTCCGCAAGCGCCTGCAGGAACTCAATGCCTGCGCCGATTCATCCGGCAAAGACGGCCTACGAATAAATCATCTGGCGTCGCCGCTGCTGGCCGATCTGGCCAATGAAGCCGGCGAAGTGCATGCCGATGCAGCCTGGAAAGCACAACTCGACAAATTAACCTCGCTGGCCGACTACACACCGGCGCTGCCCTCCACCTTGCAGGCTACCCTGCGGGATTATCAACTGGAAGGGTTCCAATGGCTTTCCCGACTGGCTCACTGGGGCGTTGGCGCCTGTCTCGCCGATGACATGGGTTTGGGCAAAACCGTTCAGACACTGGCGATATTGCTGGAACGCGCGCCCCATGGTCCGGCACTGGTGGTGGCACCGATTTCCGTTGCCATGAACTGGCAGGCCGAGGTGCTGCGCTTTGCTCCGACCCTGAAGGTGCGCGCCTACCACCAGGACAGGTCCTTATCCGATCTGCAGGCCTTTGATCTGGTCATTGCCAGCTACGGCATGCTGGGTCAGGATGCTGACGAGTTTGGCGCCGTTGACTGGCACACTGTGGTATTGGATGAAGCACAGGTGATCAAAAATGCAGCGACCAAACGCAGCCAGGCTGCCATGGCACTTAACGCCGATTTTCGCATTATCGCCACGGGTACACCGGTCGAGAATCATCTGGGCGAATTATGGAATCTGTTCCGTTTCATCAATCCCGGGTTACTCGGTTCAAAAGAGCGTTTTGCCGAGCGCTTCAGCAATCCGATCGAACGCGGTGACAAGTCGGCCCGTACCCATCTGAAACGCCTGATTCAGCCCTTTATTCTCAGACGAACCAAAACTCAGGTATTAAGTGAATTGCCGGCACGCACCGAAATCACCTTGCAGGTGGAATTATCAGGACAGGAGCGCCTTCTGTATGAGGCTCTGCGCCAGGAAGCCATAGAAAAAATCGCCCGCATGAAACCCGAAGACGGTAAATCGATGCAGGTTCTGGCGGAAATAACCAAGCTGCGGCGCTTTTGCTGCCATCCCGGACTGGTCATTAAAAACAGTGATATTGCCGGTAGCAAGCTCGCCGTGTTCGCGGGGGTCGTTGAGGAATTACTGGACAACAAACACAAGGCGCTGGTCTTCAGCCAGTTTGTCGATCATCTGGCCATTGTCCGTGCGTGGCTCGAGTCAAAGGGAATCAATTACCAGTACCTGGATGGCAGCACGCCGGCGCATGACCGAAAAAAACGGGTCGACGCATTCCAGGCCGGTCAGGGTGACATCTTTCTGATCAGTTTAAAGGCCGGTGGAACCGGATTGAATTTGACCGCGGCCGATTACGTGATTCATCTTGATCCGTGGTGGAATCCCGCCGTGGAAGATCAGGCGTCCGATCGGGCGCATCGCATGGGTCAGATCCGACCGGTAACGATATATCGATTGGTCACCCAGCAGACCATCGAAGAAAAAATCATTGCACTGCATGCGCAAAAACGCGATCTGGCCGACAGCTTGCTAGAGGGCGGCGAACTTTCAGCGAAACTGGATACGGCAGCGCTGTTACGCCTGCTTAAGGATGCGGCCTAGCCGGTATTGGCGACTGCCGGATCGCCGGCGGTGCGTGCTAACTGCTCAGTCCGAGGACAATCACACCCGCACCTATCATCACTGCTCCGAGCAGGCGGATCATCCGGTCACCCTCGCCCAGCAAATGTCCGCCAATTAATGCAGCAAACAGCATCGATACCTCACGCGCCGGAGCAACGTGACTGAGAGGAGCCGATTGCATCGCCAATAAAACCAGAATATACGACAGCGGACTGACGCCCGCCACGACCAGTGCATACTTCCATTGCGCTTTCCACAGTCTGATCGTGTCGCCGGTATGACGCCATAGTGTCGGTACAAGAATGGCGATCTGGAAAAAATTGCAGAAATAGTAGATCAGCATCGGTGAAATCAGAATGACTTTTACTGCATAACCATCAATCACGGTGTAAGCGGCGACAAAGACGCCGGTAATCAGGCCATAATAAATGCCGTTCCTGATCAGGGTCCGTTTCGCATCATCCTGGCCCCCGCGCAACACCGATCGAATCAGTCCGGGACCGCCGGCAATCAGCATCACGCCGACAACAACCGAAATAATACCCAACCAGCCTGACACAGTTAATTTTTCATCCAGCAGGAACAGTGCCGCGACTGAGGAAATTAGCGGGCCGGAACCCCTTGCAACAGGGTAAACCACGGTTAGGTCGGATTTGCGATAGCCGCGCAACAGGGTCACAAAATAGATAACATGAACCACCCCGCTGACAGCAATAAATCCCCATTCCCTCCAGCCCCAGCCAGGCACCACCTGCCATCCAAAATAGATACCCACCGGTGCCCATACCAGCATGGTCAGTAAATTGGTGAAACAGGCAAACCGGGAATCACCCCCTGCCTTTTTTGCGACAATATTCCACAGCGCGTGGATCAATCCAGCGACCAGCACGAGAATGAATGCTTGTGAATTCATGGCTTCAGTAGTAAAAAGGGAGCCCGGCGGCCCCCTTTTTTTGACGTTTCAGGTCAGGTCAGGCCAAACGACCATGACACACTTTAAATTTTTTGCCGCTGCCACAGGGACATGGATCATTTCGGCCCACCTTTAAAGCATGATTGACGCGCTGCTGGGTTTGCGGTTGTGCCTGCGGCTCAGCCGTCGGCGATAACAGTTCTTCCGGTGCGGCGCTGGCATCAAAATCAGCGTGCTGGTAATGCACATTTTCAAGCTGATCCGGTTCCACCGCCTCGATTTCTTCGCGGGACTGGATCCGCACCAGCATGATCGTTTTGATGACATCGTTCTTGATCATTTCCAGCATCTGTGCAAACAGTTCAAACGCCTCACGCTTGTATTCCTGTTTGGGGTTCTTCTGGGCATAACCACGAAGATGTATACCCTGACGCAGATGATCCAGCGCAGCCAGATGTTCACGCCAGTGTGTGTCCATACTCTGCAACATGACACTGCGTTCAAACCGGCCGAACGATTCACTGCCAACCACAGCCACTTTGTCATCGTAATTCTGTTTTGCGGTGGCCTGGATTTTCTCCAGCAGGTCATGATCGGTAAGTTCAGGATTATCCTTGAGCATCTGCTGCAACGGAATTTCCAGCAACCATTCAGTGGCCAGTGTCGATTCCAGCGTCTTGACGTCCCATTGTTCCTCAATCGATTCTTCCGGTATATGGCTGCGGAAAATATCGTCAAAAACAGCTGTTCGCAACGAGGTAATCATGTCGGAAATGTCGGTCGCTTCCAGCAACTCGTTACGCTGCTGATAAATCACTTTGCGCTGGTCGTTGGAGACATCATCGTATTCCAGTAACTGCTTACGGATGTCAAAGTTACGCGCTTCCACTTTGCGCTGCGCTGATTCGATCGATCGCGATACTATCCCTGCCTCAATCGGTTCGCCTTCAGGCATTTTCAGCCGGTCCATGATCGAACGTACCCGGTCGCCGGCGAAGATGCGCAGCAGGGGATCGTCCAGGCACAGATAAAACCGTGAGGAACCCGGATCACCCTGGCGGCCTGAGCGTCCGCGCAACTGATTATCGACGCGACGTGACTCATGCCGCTCCGTACCGACGATATGCAAACCGCCCGCCGACACCACGTGATCATGCAGCGATTGCCATTCGTCACGCAACTGTTTTGCCTGCTGCTGTTTTAATTCGTCGGCCAGATCGGGATTGGCTTCAATGAGCTGAATCTGTTTTTCAACATTACCACCCAGCACAATGTCGGTTCCGCGACCGGCCATGTTGGTGGCAATGGTAATCATTTTCGGACGACCTGCCTGTGCAATAATCTCGGCTTCGCGGGCATGCTGCTTGGCATTCAGCACATTGTGTGAAAGCTTGTTTTTAGTCAGAATTCCCGACAGCAGTTCCGAATTTTCGATCGATGTTGTTCCAACCAGCACCGGCTGACCACGTTCAAAACAGTCTTTGATGTCGATTAACATCGCATTGTATTTTTCCTGTGATGACTTATACACCTGATCCTGACGGTCGGTACGCTGCGAGGGCCGGTTGGGCGGCACCACCACGGTTTCAAGATGATAGATTTCCTGGAATTCGTACGCTTCAGTGTCGGCAGTTCCCGTCATACCCGACAGGCGCGCGTACATGCGGAAATAGTTCTGGAACGTGATTGATGCCAGCGTCTGGTTTTCATTCTGGATCTTGACGCCTTCTTTGGCTTCAACAGCCTGGTGCAGACCTTCGGACCAGCGTCGTCCGGTCATTAAGCGGCCAGTGAATTCATCGACAATCACGACTTCATTGTTCTGCACCACATAATGCTGGTCTTTATGGTACAGGGCGTGGGCACGCAAGGCGGCATACAGATGATGAATTAAGGAGATATTGGACGCATCGTACAGCGACGCGCCTTCTGGCAGCAGGCCCATCTGGGTCAGAATCTGCTCAGCACGCTCGTGACCTGCTTCGGTGAGCAGCACCTGGTGCGACTTCTCATCCTTGGTGTAGTCGCCGTGCACTTCAATCTTGCCTTTGCCGTCCGGCGTTTCTTCGCCAATCTGCAACGTCAGCAGTTTCGGTACTTCATTGATTTTATAGTACAGGTCCGTATGATTCTCTGCCTGACCTGAGATGATCAGCGGTGTCCGGGCTTCGTCGATCAGAATCGAGTCCACTTCATCGACAATGGCAAAGTTCAGGTGGCGCTGTACGCGTTCGCCGGCCTCGTACACCATGTTGTCGCGCAAATAGTCAAAACCGAATTCATTATTGGTGCCGTAGGTGATGTCGGCAGCGTAGGCGACCTGCTTGGAATCATGGTCCATCTGCGAGAGATTGACGCCGCTCGTCAGGCCGAGCCAGTTGTAGAGTTGCCCCATCCAGTCTGCATCGCGCTGCGCGAGATAATCATTCACGGTCACCACATGCACGCCCTTGCCTGACAGCGCATTCAGATAGGCTGGCAGCGTTGCCATCAGCGTTTTTCCCTCACCGGTTCCCATTTCCGCAATTTTGCCGTAATGCAGAACCATTCCGCCTATCAGTTGCACATCAAAATGACGCATTTTTAAAACGCGCTTGCTGGCCTCGCGGCAGACCGCGAACGCCTCAGGCAACAGTTGGTCCAGCGTGCTGCCCTGCGCGATACGCGCCTTGAATTCGTCGGTTTTGGCTTTTAATTCACCGTCCGATAACGCTTCTAATGCGGGTTCGAGTGCATTGATCGCACGTACCGTGGTTTGGTATTGTTTTAATAGGCGTTGGTTACGGCTACCGAAAATCTTGGTCAGTATGGACATGCGACGATTGTTTTTGTGAGATGTTTAGAAAATAACCGGGTTGAGTCTGTATAAAAATCCACCACAAACTCAACCCGCGATTCTATCATGGCCTACTCTGAATTCGCCAATTGCCACCGGATTGACGATCATTTGTCGGTGGATTCAACGTAAAGTAACAATAAAATCACGGTTTTGGGGCCCGGGGCACAGTTCGATACCTCATATGGTCACCAATTTGGCGCCATCAAGGGACAGACAGTAAATTTAATGATGCCGAAAAGACAATCCATGCGCGCTGAAAAGACAATTTATTCGGGAAAATCACACGACCGGGTCCGGATGCTGCTTCAGGTATTCTGAACTGTTATGGTCGGGAACTTGCTGCTCATGTCCTTGGCTTTTTCTGCCACTTTGATGGCCACTTTACGCGCAATATCCTTGTAGATGGCTGCGATCGGTCCGGTCGGATCAGCGACCACGGTCGGTTTGCCCGAATCAGCCTGTTCGCGTATCGACATGGTCAACGGTAACGCGGCCAGCAGCTCAACATTGTATTCGGCGCACATTTTTGCGCCGCCGCCTTCACCGAAAATGGATTCGGTATGCCCGCAACTGGAACAGGTATGGGTACTCATGTTTTCAACTATACCCAGGATCGGTATGCCGACTTTTTCAAACATTTTCAGGCCTTTGCGGGCATCCAGCAGGGCGATATCCTGCGGTGTCGTGACGATGATCGCACCGGTTACCGGCACTTTCTGTGACAGGGTCAGTTGCACATCGCCCGTGCCAGGCGGCATGTCTATGATCAGATAATCAAGTTCGCGCCAGTTGGTCTGTTCCAGTAACTGCACCAGGGCCTGTGTCACCATCGGACCGCGCCATACCATGGGTTCAGCCGGATCGATCATGAAACCGATGGACGATACCTGCACACCATAATTTTCCAGCGGTTCCATGGTGCTGCCATCCAGACTTTCCGGACGTCCGTTTATGCCCATCATCATCGGCAGTGAAGGGCCATAAATATCCGCGTCCAGAATGCCGACACGCGCTCCCTCGGCGTGCAGCGCCAGCGCCAGATTCACTGCCGTGGTCGACTTGCCGACACCGCCTTTTCCGGAAGCGACGGCAATGATATTCTTGACATTGGGACGCAACTTGATGCCGCGCTGAACCGTATGCGCCACGATTTTGCTGATGACGTTCACATTCACGGCAGCGACACCGTCCAGGCCCAGAATCGCTTCGATGACATTCGCACGTATCAGCTCAACCTGACTGCTGGCCGGGTAACCTAACTCCACGTCCAGACTCACGTCGCCGCCACGAATCTGTATATTCTTGGCGACCTTGGACGACATCAGGTCTTTGCCTGTGTTGGAATCATAGACCTTGCTCAGTGCATTCTTTATCTGGATTTCAGTGACAGCCATTGGGTTCTCCGTAATTAGTGGCAACAGTCTAGCAGGGTTGTCCCGGCCATTTACCGTAATAGTAATACCAAAATTAAAATAATTTCATAAACACAACAGATTTTTACAAGTTGCGACGCCCTGGTTCCGGGCAGATTCAGGGGAAATTGATAATTAAGCATGGAAATAAGGATAAAAACGCAATTTAACAGTGCTGGCCTCACCTGTTAGAATACCTGTTTAATTTTTATATTGATCATTATGACACGCCAGCTGTTCGTCACGACTGCCCTACCCTACGCCAACGCCGCCTTTCATCTTGGACACATCATGGAGTACATCCAGGCCGACATTTGGGTACGACACCAGCGCATGATGGGTAATTCGGTCAGTTTTGTATGTGCTGACGATGCCCATGGTGCGCCCATCATGATTGCAGCCGAAAAAGCGAACCTGACACCGCAGGAATTTGTCGCGCAGATCGCGGCAGGCAGAAAACAGTATCTCGACGGCTTTCATATTTCATTTGATAACTGGCACTCGACCGATGGTCAGGAAAATCACGACCTGTCCCAGGATATTTATCGCAAACTCAATGCGGCCGGCTTCATCACCAGCAAAGTCATCGAACAATTCTATGATCCGGTTAAAAACATGTTTCTGGCGGATCGATACATCAAGGGCGAATGCCCGAAATGTCATGCCAAAGACCAGTACGGCGACTCCTGCGAAGTCTGCAGTGCGGTCTATTCGCCGACAGAGCTGATCAACCCGTATTCCGTTCTGACCGGCGCGGTGCCGGTGATGAAATCGTCGGAGCATTTTTTCTTCCGGCTGTCCGATCCGAAATGTGTTGAATTTTTACGGGCCTGGGCCATAGACGGAAACCGGCTGCAACCCGAAGTCGCCAACAAGGCGCGTGAATGGCTTGATGGAGAAAGCGGTCTGGGTGACTGGGACATCAGCCGTGACGCGCCGTACTTCGGCATTGAAATACCTGGGCAGCCCGGCAAATATTTTTACGTCTGGCTGGATGCACCGGTCGGTTACCTGGCGTCACTGAAAAATTACTTCGCTAAAACCGGGCGCGATTATGATGCCTTCATGGCAGACCGTAACACGGAACAGGTCCATTTTATCGGCAAGGACATCACCTACTTCCATACCCTGTTCTGGCCGGCGATGCTGAAATTTGCCGGCTACAAAACACCGGACCGCGTCTACGCACACGGTTTTGTCACGGTGTCTGGCGAAAAAATGTCCAAGTCGCGCGGCACCGGCATTTCACCCCTGAAATATCTGGATATAGGCATGAATCCGGAATGGCTGCGCTACTATCTGGCGGCCAAACTGAATGCCAGAGTCGAAGATATCGATTTCAGCGCGGAGGATTTTACCGCACGGATTAACGCCGACCTGATCGGCAAATACGTCAATATCGCCAGTCGTGCGGCCGGTTTTATCAGCAAGAAATTTAACGGTCAGGTAACGACCGCCTGGGCCAGCAGCAGCGACAGTTTTCTCAGCGGACTGCGCGCCATTGCTCCGGAAATCCAGGCCTATTATGAAGGCCGCGAATTCAGCAAAGCGCTGCGCGCCATCATGGACCAGGCCGACATGATTAACGCCTACGTCGACGCCAACAAACCCTGGGTATTGGCCAAAGACAGCGCCAATGACGCTGCCTTGCAGGAAGTATGCAGCCGGTTGATCGAAGCATTTCGACTGCTGACCCTCTATCTGAAGCCGGTGCTACCGGAGGTGGCCGCACAGGTGGAACGATGGCTGAATATCGCTGCACTGCAATGGGCCGACGTCAACAGCGTGCTGCCTGACGGTCACGCCATTAACCCCTATCAGCATTTGTTGACACGCGTCGAACCAGCCATTTTTGATGCCCTGTTCGATGCGCCGGTACCCGACGAAGAAAAAAAACCGGGCGCTGTTGAAGAACTGGCCGCAACAATCAGCATTGACGATTTTTCAAAGATCGATCTGCGCATCGCACGGATTGTCAATTGTGAAACCGTGGACGGTTCCGATAAATTATTGCGACTGACGCTGGACATCGGCGAGGGGAAGAATCGTAACGTGTTTTCCGGCATAAAATCGGCCTATCAACCTGAACAACTGATTGGGAAATTCACGGTTATGGTCGCCAATCTTGCACCTCGCAAAATGAAATTTGGCCTATCGGAAGGCATGGTCCTGGCCGCGTCTGGCACCGATGAAAAAACCAACCCCGGCCTGTACATTCTTGAACCCTGGCCAGGCGCTTTGCCTGGCATGCGCGTCCGTTAGTCAGACCAGGTAGCTGCGCGCCGCCTTTCCCGACTGCGCGGGAATGACGGCCAGCAGGTCTGCATGCCCGACCCGGTGGAGTTCCGATTTCCCGGTTAAGGCGGCCCATTACGCCGGGTTTCCTCGCCATTTTCCCCACACTTCCGACAAAATTCACTCGGTAGCGCTTACAATGGCAAATCGATATTCTAAAAAAGTATCATTATGTCCCGCATTAATCTGCAGTTTCACCCCCGCATTCTTGATGAACTCGCCAATTACAGCGCCAGCCGTTTTACCCGGGATCTGATATCGGGGCTGACCGTCGGGATAGTCGCCTTACCGCTGGCCATGGCCTTTGGCATTGCCTCGGGCGTCGCACCGGAAGCCGGTATTTTTACCGCGATCATTGCCGGTTTTCTCATTTCTGCCCTTGGCGGAAGCCGGGTTCAGATCGGTGGCCCGGCCGGCGCCTTCATCATTGTCGTGTATGGGATCATCGAACAATATGGAATAGAGAATCTGTTTATTGCCACGATAGTCTCCGGGTTCATGATGATGGCTATGGGTTTATTCAAATTGGGCTCATTAATCCGTTTTATCCCGGTTTCCATCGTCATCGGCTTTACCAACGGCATTGCGGTGCTCATTGCATTATCGCAGATGAAGGATTTTTTCGGATTGCAGATTGCAAAAATGCCGGGCGATTTTTTTTCGCAGATCATCGTCATCGCTGCCCATGCGGATACAGTGAACTGGATTGCCCTGTCTCTGGCGCTGCTGTCCCTGATTTTCATCTTTGCATGGTCGCATTTCCTTAATCGGCTGGAGCACCACTTTCATGCACAGCGACGGTTGATCGCACCACTCAAATCCATACCGAGTACCGTCATCGTACTGGTACTGGGCACGTCGGCGGTTTATCTGTTCGGACTGCATGTCGAGACGATAGGGAGCAGATTTGGCGGCATTCCGCAGGCATTACCCGGCTTTAATTTGCCCAAGTTCAGCTGGGTACTGGTCAAACAGTTATTCGCTCCGTCAGTCACCATCGCGTTACTCGGGTCAATTGAATCCCTGCTATGTGCACGCGTTGCCGACAATTTGATGGCCGACGATATTCACCATAAAAAACACGATCCGAATCAGGAGCTGATGGCGCTGGGCGTGGCAAATGTCGTGACACCTTTCTTTGGTGGCATCCCGTCAACGGGCACTATCGCCCGTACCGTGACCAACATCCGTACCGGAGCCACGTCGCCGCTTTCCGGCATTGTGCATGCGCTCACCCTGCTGGTGATCGTCCTGGTTGCCGCACCGCTGGCCTCCAACATTCCGCTGGCCACGCTGGCGGCGATTTTATTGTTCGTCGCCTTCAATATGGGGGAATGGCGCGAGTTCCGGAAACTGAGACACTTCACGATGAACTATCGGATCATCCTGCTGGGTACGTTCCTGCTGACCGTCATCATTGATTTAAGTGTGGCAGTCGAGGTCGGTTTGATGTTGGCCTGCATGTTCTTCATCTACCGGGTCTCGAGCATCACAACCATCCAGAGCCTCAAATCGGCCGACCTGCCGCAACCTTTACCCGATAACGTCGTCGCCTATTCAATTTTCGGCTCCCTGTTTTTCGGTGCAGTTGATAAATTGGAAACTATTCTCGAACCGCAACCTAAAATCCCCAAAATTATAATAATAGAATTGCATCAGTTAATTAACATGGACACCACCGGTCTTGATGGACTGAAAAGCCTGTGGAATACACTCACCAAGCATCAAAGCAGACTGCTGCTGTGCGGCGTCAATTCTCAACCGCTGGACCTGATGAAACGGGCCGGCTTCATTGATGAGATTGGCCATGACAATTGCCTGACCGATCTCAGTCACGCAATTCAGCGTGCCCACACCCTTTGTCATTCGACGCCCCAAATTCCAGCGTCCACAGCAGTCGAATAGGGTAGAATGAGGTACGTTCCGTTTTTTTGACCAGGTACATAACATGTTATTTTCAAAACAAAAAACCCGTTACCAATCTGAATTCACGCTTTTTCTGGATGAACTGAAAAAGGCCAATCCGCACATGGAACAAAAGCAGCTTGCAGGGCGTGCCCTGTTATGGGACAAGGCGCCCCGCAGCCTCGATGAGCAGCAGCGCGCAATCGATTCCACGGTCACACGCGAATCACACTAATCCAACCCGAAGCCCATTTTCTGCCGCCGTTAATGCTTGATTTAGAAACCCAATTACACCAGAACCCGGACAGCACGCCCAACGTGATTGACGGCATCGCCTACGCCAAGCTGTATGGCGAACCGCTGTTTAAAATTCCGTCTGATCTTTACATTCCACCCGACGCGCTGGAAGTATTTCTAGAAGCATTTGAGGGACCCCTGGACTTATTGCTGTATTTGATCCGGAAACAGAATTTTAATATTCTCGATATCCCGATGGCGCAGGTAACACGCCAGTATCTGGATTACATCGAACTGATACGCAAAAATAATCTGGAACTGGCCGCCGAGTATCTGTTAATGGCCGCCATGCTGATTGAAATAAAATCGCGCATGCTGTTACCTGTCAAGAGCGGCGATACAGGCAACGAGGCTGAAGACCCTCGCGCTGAACTGGTGCGTCGATTACTGGAATACGAACAGATTAAATTGGCTGCCATGGAAGTCAATGCCCTGCCACAGCTCGGCCGCGACTTTTTATGCGCGCAGGTGCTGGTTGAGCAGAATACGGTACTGCATTGGCCCGATGTCGATCTGGTCGACCTGCAATCGGCGTGGGCAGATATCTTGAAGCGTTCAAAACTGGTTGAACATCATAAAATCAGCCGCGAAGAATTGTCCGTACGCGAACACATGACTGATATTCTGCGACGCCTGCAATCCACCCGGTTCATCGAATTTTCTGACTTATTCGATGTCCGACGCGGATCCGCCGTACTGGTGGTTAACTTTGTCGCCCTGCTGGAACTGGCCAAAGAAACCCTGATTGAAATTACACAGGCTGAGTCCTACGCGCCCATCTACGTACGTTTAGCCTACTCCCCCACCTGAATTTCCATTTTCCAACATGAAAATTGTCACCTCGATTGAAGAGCTGCGCGACCAATTAAGCGGCCAACTCAGAACGGCATTCGTGCCGACGATGGGAAATCTGCATGAAGGTCATCTGTCCCTGATGCGCCTGGCAAGGCGACATGGCGATCCGGTCGTGGCATCGATCTTTGTCAATCGACTGCAATTCGGGCCGAATGAAGATTTTGACAAGTACCCGCGCACCTTTCAGGCTGACGTTGAGAAACTGGAAAAAGAGGGGGTCTACGTCCTGTTTGCACCCACTGAAAAAGATCTGTACCCGGAACCGCAGGAGTATCGGGTTCAACCCCCAGAAGGTCTGGGAAATATTCTGGAGGGTGAATTCCGTCCCGGTTTTTTTGTCGGTGTCAGCACCATCGTCCTGAAATTATTTTCCTGTGTCCAACCGCGCGTTGCGGTGTTTGGAAAAAAAGATTATCAACAGTTGATGATCGTTCGCAACATGACCAAACAGTTTGCACTCCCCACCGAGATTATTGCCGCAGAAACCTATCGCGCCGAGGATGGCCTGGCTTTATCGTCACGCAACATGTATCTGTCAGAAGCCGAACGCAGCGAAGCGCCGGAATTATTCAAAACATTGAATCAGATCGCCGACGAAGTCCGTTCCGGCCATCTTGATATGTTTCAGCTTGAAAGAGCCGCCATGGCGCAACTTTCGCAGCGACGATGGAAACCGGATTATATTTCAATACGGAAACGTGTCGATCTGCAGCCACCCTCTGCAGGTGATCTGGCAAAAAATGAACCCTTGGTGGTTCTGGCAGCCGCAAAATTGGGCACGACACGCCTGATCGATAATCTGGAGATTCCCCACTCATCGTCGTGACCCGCCGAGGAATCCCGGGCGTAAATTCACTCCAACCGGACCGGTATCGACACGGCAAGGATAACCCGCGTGTTGCAAAATGGTCGTGTTTTCAGATTGTCAGCAATCGTTTGCGCGGGACCGCATCGACTATGCTATATTGTTTCTCCATGCCAACCCACCACAACAAATTCCTCTCCGTCCACTACGGACTCACGATTTTTCTAAGCGCATTCCTGCTGTTCCAGGTTCAACCCATGATAGGGAAGATGATCCTGCCGTGGTTCGGCGGGTCTGCATCGGTATGGACCACCTGCATGCTGTTTTTCCAGGTGCTCCTGTTGCTCGGGTACGCCTATTCACATTTTCTGATGGAGTACCGCTCACCGCGTTTTCAGAGCTATCTGCATATCGGCCTGCTGATCCTGAGTCTGGCCTGCCTTCCCTTGGCCGCGAATGCCAATCTGCGCCCAACCGGGGGCGAAAATCCGACGTTGCGCATTCTGCTACTGCTGACCGCCAGCATTGGCCTGCCGTATTTCGTACTCTCAACGACCGGACCACTGATACAGGCGTGGTTTGTGCGCGAAAAATCCAACGCGGTGCCTTACCGGTTGTTCGCCTTGTCCAATTTTGGTTCACTGCTGGCGCTGCTGGCCTACCCGCTGGTTGTCGAGCCCCGATTGCCGACTGAATGGCAATCGATCAGCTGGTCATTATTATTTGCCTGCTTTGCCATTTCCTGCGGGTCACTGGCCTGGCGCGGTCGTGCCGGGACAGTTAGGCGCGCAGCACATCCGGAGGCAAGTGCGCCGGTCAGTTACTCCACCTACCTGATATGGATCGCGTTAGCGGCATGTCCGTCGGTGGTCATGATCGCCGACACCAGTTTTCTGACGGAAAATGTTGCGCCGATACCGCTGCTGTGGGTGATTCCACTTGCGCTGTACCTGCTGTCGTTCATTTTGTGTTTTGAGCGCAAAGGCTGGTACCAGCGACGCCTGTTCCTGCCGCTGCTGGTAGCAGGCATAGCCAGTATGGCCTATCTTCCCACTCTGGGCATGAACGCACTGCCCCTGCTGACCGCGATAGCGATCAATCTGCTGTCTTTTTTTGTCGTGTGCATGGTGTGCCACGGCGAGTTGGCCGCCCTGCAGCCCCATCCGTCCAGACTGACCAGCTATTATCTGATGCTTGCCGTCGGCGGTGCCTGTGGCGGATTATTCGTCGGACTGGTCGCACCTTACTGTTTTAAGAGTAATTATGACTATTCCGTCGGACTGATCCTGACCACCATCGTGGTCTCACTGGTCGTGATCCAGCTGCATTCAGGCCAACGATACAGGAAGGCTGCCTGGGCGCTGGCAGCACTCTTCACACTCGGCGTCACCTATATCCGCGTGGCCGATCACATGGACGAGTTAAGTGACGCCAAATTATTGGTACGTGATTTTTACGGCTCACAGGGTGTCTACGACGTGGATACCGGCACCGATGCACGCCGCGTTCTGATGCATGGGCAGATCATCCACGGCAAACAGTACACGTCGCCGGAACGCTCGCGTCTGCCGCTCACTTACTACAGTTATGGCTCCGGCGTTGGACGCGCCTTACTGGCCAAAGCCAAAGAGGGTCCGCTCCGGGTCGGACTGGTTGGACTGGGTGCCGGAACCCTGGCCAGCTATGGACGCGCCGGCGATACCTACCGGATTTATGAAATCGACCCGATGGTATTGCAGATTGCGCGCACACAATTCACCTTCCTGGGCAGCAATCCGGCGCAGTCCGACGTGTTTCTGGGTGATGCGCGACTCACGCTGGAAAACCAGACCTCGCAGCAGTTTGACGTGTTAGTGATCGATGCGTTTTCCGGTGATTCCGTGCCGGTGCATTTACTGACCAAAGAAGCCTTTGCCACGTATTTCCGACACCTGAAACCCGATGGAATCCTGGCAATGCATGTCACCAACCGTTTTCTGGATTTACCCCCGGTGGTCAAAGCCGAAGCCGAAAGCGTGGGTAAGACCATCAAGATAGTGACTAACGAAGGCGACCGTAGTCAGGAGATCTATCATGCGTCCTGGGTGCTGATTGCGCTGGATCCCCAATTTTTTAAGCGCGATGAATTCCGGGGTGTCGCCGAAGATATTCCCGCGCGACCTGACATTCGCCTTTGGACTGACGACTACAGCAGCGTTTTTTCAGTATTGAAGAAAGAACCGGCCTAGCCGATCCCGTTACACTGCCGATCCAGGTCAGCGTGCGCCATCCCGCTCGGCGATGTCTTAATTGCAATTCAGCGTGGAGCCCACCCGGATTTTTATGCAGCGCCACGCAAACAGCGGTCGCTCCATTTTATAATCAGGGCAGAATGTTCGCCCGATAACCCGCTGAATTTGGCGCCGATACGAAAATCCCTTCCCGCCAATATGACATAGATACACTCGGCAAAACAGGGCACCAGAGTCGTTGACTGAGAACCATTCAAATCCGGCACATGAATCTGCATTTCATATTTTTGCCCGATAGCCAGGTTTTCGCTGCACAGGAACTGCATGCCAACATTCGTAACATTGATCACCTTGGCTTGAATTATGGATTTATCAGGAAGACGAATGGCCGCGTGCCAGGTAACATGCATACGGGTATAAGAACGATTTTCTGCCATAGGTGAAGTGAGTCGCTGTATAAAGAATTGAATAAAAAAGTGAAATGGGATTATAAATTTGAAGAGTTACCAATTACAAACTAAATTTAATAAATCACTCTGAGAGCCGACAATGCAAAATTTGATAGTCCGTTATAGTACCTTCTTTATTGTCTGTTTCATTTTTATCGTCCATTTATTTTTTTTGCATGATTATCAACACGTCAGCTGGCTACTGATACTTTCCGCGATCCTGGTTATAGTCGGACTGCATGACATTTTTCAGACAAAACGATCGATATTGCGCAATTATCCCATATTGGCGCATTTCCGATTTCTGTTTGAATTGATACGACCCGAGATTCGCCAGTATTTTCTGGAAGACGATACTTCGGCGAATCCATTTTCAAGAAATCAGCGCTCCATTGTATACCAGCGCGCCAAGCAGCAACTGGACAAGCGCCCTTTCGGAACACAGCTTGATGTATATCAAACCGGTTATGAATGGATCAACCATTCCATCACGCCCAGCCCCATTACAACGCATGACTTCCGCATTACCATCGGCGCGGATCGGGCCCAGCCTTATTCAGCCAGCATTTTCAATATATCGGCCATGAGTTTTGGCGCGCTCTCAGCCAACGCCATACGCGCATTGAATCAGGGCGCGCAGAAGGGCAATTTCATGCATGACACGGGTGAAGGCAGTATCAGCCGTTACCATCGCCCGGAAAACACCAACGAACCGGGCGGTGACCTGGTTTGGAATATTGGCTCAGGCTATTTTGGATGCAGGAACCCGGATGGCAGCTTCAGCGCGGATAAATTCACCGCAAACGCAACATTAAAACAGGTCAAACTGATTGAAGTGAAACTGTCCCAGGGGGCCAAACCGGGGCACGGTGGACTGCTTCCCGGCAGCAAAGTGAGTATTGAAATAGCCGAAGCGCGTGGCGTGACCCCGGGTGTCGATTGCGTCTCACCCTCCAGTCATTCCGCATTCAGTACGCCTGTGGAATTACTTCAATTCATTGAAAAGTTGCGCACGCTGTCCGGAGGAAAACCGACCGGATTCAAGTTTTCCGTCGGTCATCCATGGGAATTTTTTGGCATCGTCAAAGCGATGCTGGTGACCGGTGTCTGTCCCGACTTCATTGTCGTCGATGGCGGTGAAGGCGGCACAGGGGCCGCGCCGGTCGAATTTACCGACCACGTCGGAGAACCACTCCAGGAAGCATTACTGCTGGTACACAATACGCTGGTAGGCTGTAACCTGCGCGACAGAATCAAGATCGGCGCGTCCGGAAAAATCATCAGCGCGTTTGACATTACCCGTACTCTGGCACTCGGCGCCGACTGGTGCAATTCTGCACGCGGCTTCATGTTTGCCTTGGGCTGTATCCAGTCCCAGACCTGTCATACCGACCGTTGTCCGACCGGTGTGGCAACCCAGGATCCATTGCGCCAGCGAGCCCTGGTGGTACCGGACAAAGCCGAGCGGGTTTACCATTTCCATCTGAATACGCTCAAAGCGTTATCGGAATTGATAGCGGCCGCGGGACTGAATCATCCCAATGAATTGCGTCCCCACCATCTGGTCCGGCGTGTATCGCCCAACCAGGTCCGACTGGCGTCGAGCCTGTTACCGTATTTGCACAAAGGCGACCTGCTCGATCCGAACCAGCTGCATCGACTGCCGGAACCGTATTCCACCTATTGGCCAATTGCCCAGGCCGAATCGTTTCACCCAATGAGATAACACGACAGCGCCGCGCGCTGGTCAGGGCCGTTTTTTCAGTACCTCGTTGAGCCGGCTGATGACAGTATCGTCAACTGACATGCTGCAATACAGGTGGCGTGGCTCACCCATCGGCGAATCAGAAAAGTGTTTGACGACAAGTTCCCTGCCGTCTGCCCCGAATTGCCTGATCTGGTACTCGGCTTCATCGGGTGTAAACAAGGCAGCGTCGACCACACCTTCCAGCACCAGCCTCACCCTGCCATGACTGTCCTCGGACGGTCGTGTGATCCGCGCCTTGGCCTTTTGCAGCAATCCATCGACGTTCGCACCGTACGAATAGCCATTACGCAGGATCAGGGTCAGCGCCGGTTCCGCGAGCAGCGCCGACATTGAATTCACTGACTGCATTTTGGGATTGTCGACACGGACGATGGTGTCCTGCGGCAGGCTGCGGAAAATCGGCAAGGTGTATTTGCCCGTTTTGGCGCGTTCCGCCGTCCAGTAAAGGCCCACGGCGCAAGCCGGCTCCAGATTATTGCTGATCATGACAACCTGCCGAGCAACCGGCGCCTCCGACAGTACAAATTCAATACCCGCTGCCGTCAGCGCGTCAGCCGCTGTCCTGCCTTCGGAGCCGCTCAGCTCACCGTTCTGAACAAACATGAACGGCAAGCGATCTTCATAATACAGCGTTAACGAACCCGCCAGCCCGGTCGGGCACATCGCACTGCCCATAAGCAAGCCCGACAGATTCAATAACAGCCAGCGCGAAATACCGGCGTACCGGCGATTCGGGCACGGGTCAGATGCAACTTGCGCACGGAGGTGCATTATGTCTCCCTGATAGTTTGTTATTGGTAAATTCAACGGTCCGGCAACATGACTCATTTATCAGACAAAAGTGTCGATGTCAAGCTCATCAATCTGGTCCGGTTGCATGAACTGTTTAGCGTATTTCAGATAAACACCTGATCGCAGAAACAGCCTGAACAGTCCGGCATCGATATGATTATCTTTCTGCATCGCATGCATAATCCGGATAGTCTCCGACAATTTTTTACCGGATTTGTAAGGACGGTCGGCTGCTGTCAGCGCCTCAAAAATGTCGGCGATGGCCATCATCCGTGCCGGCAAACTCATTACCTCCCGGGTCAGCCTTTTGGGATAACCGGTACCGTCCATCTTTTCATGATGGCCGCCCGCAATTTCAGGCACCTGACTTAAATGGCGCGGGAACGGAAGTTTGTCGAGCATGATGATGGTCTGTATCATATGCTCATTAATCTTGAACCGTTCTTCGGGAGTGAGTGTTCCTCGGCTGATGGATAAATTGTAAAGTTCGCCCCGGTTATATAAATGGCGCGGTACATCGACCCTGAAGCCCCACGGATTATCCACTGCGATACGGTCGCGTTCCGTACGTGCAAATAAATGCTCCGGCTTGTCCGCGAGCAGTGGTTCAGTCGCTGGCAACGGTGCCTCCGGCCCCGCCTGCTTTCGCACAAGTTCATCATGCGATATACCGATCCGGTCAGACAGGGTGCGCTGCCAGGTCCGTTGCGCAATCCGTCCTAACCGTTCAATTTTGTCTGCATCAAGAAATTCACCACCTTCATTACAACCGGCGACAAAAATGAAATCGTCGTCGATCTGCTTTAACGTCGCGGCCAGGTCATTTTCCAGCGTTTCTTTCGCGTCACCCTGTGCCAGTCCGCGCCAATAGGCAATTTCCGCGTCACGTTTCAATACTTCAAACCGCATTCGGATTTCATGCAGACGATCGGTCAGACATTCCAGTTTGGTGGCTTTATCGACGACGTACTCGGGTGTGGTGACTTTGCCGCAATCGTGCAGCCAGGCCGCAATATGCAACTGTTCCCATTCGCTGGTGGAAAGACTGAACGTCGCAAACTCACCGTCCTGTTCCTGACAGGCGGCTTCTGCCAGCATTTTTGCGAGTACCGGGACGCGCTGACAATGCCCGCCCGTGTAGGGACTCTTGGCATCAATGGCGCCGGCAATCAACTGTATGAATGCTTCCAGCAGACGCTTCTGTTCATGGATCAGGAGCTGGTTCTCGATGGCAACCGCCGCAGATCCCGAAATCGCCTCAGCCATTTTCTTTCGTCCGAGGTCGATATTGCCCTCCTTCATTAACAGGCCGATGGCACCGACCAGATCCTTGTTCCGGTCGACGAGTGGAATGGCAATCAGGTTTTTTTCATTCCTGAATTCATCATGGGAGCCAAACCAGACTGCACATTGTTCCGTGTCCATACTTGCGACGGCTGACTGGCTTTTACAGGCTAATGCAATAGGGTGGAGCGGGTCATCGATGTCAATATCAACAATGTCGGCGATCCTCAACTGCGACGCCTGGCTCGATTTGAAATGGGCGGCATGCAGGGATTTTTGCTGGGGCCTGTAGAGATACAGGACGCCTTTTTCAGCACCGACAACCGAACTTAATTCATCCATGACCCGAATCAGCAAATCATCAAGATTCGTTTCAGACGCCAGACTGGCTGACAGCTCGAGGAATGAGCGTATCGTACCCTTCATACGATCCATGGTATGCGCGAGGTCATCCACTTCCGTAATATTCGACTGCACATTGATGGTCCGGTCAAAGTCAAAATGCGAAATGGCGTCCGCCTCAACCGCCAGCAGCTTCAACGGTCTGGAAGCAAAACGGGAGAAGTAGACAGTCAGGGCCACACCGAGCAGAACAACCAGGGCAGACAGCAGCAGGGTCTGCTCGCGAATTTTGTACACATTACTGAGCAATTCTTTGTAGGGACTGGCAATCAGCAGACGTAATGGCTGGCTGTTCGGAACTGGAATTTCAGCATTGAAGGTCTCCCAGGTTTCACCGGCCCGCCTGACCTGATGACTGCCCTGCAGATCAAATTGCACCGACTGAAAAAGCTTGAACAGGACCGGCGCATCCTGCTCATTCAGATTGGGCAATTTATATTTGCCCTGGCTGTTGACGACCGGATCGGGTATGTACGGCGCATCGCTTCCGGCCTGCAAAGCCAATATGTCGCCGCCCTTGCTCAATAATGCAATGCGGCTTGATGGCGTTCCCTTGCTGTGTTCCAGTACATCCGCCAGCTCGGACAATTCAATATCGACGCCAACCACCACAGCGTCCGGGCTGTCGGACGTTTTGGTGGAATAACTGAAACCCAGCATGCCGTCGGAATGAAAATAATGAGGGTCGGTACCGGCAACTTCATCAACCCGGTGGCGCAGCGCGTTCTGGTACCAGGGAAGCAGTCGCGCATCATAGGCCAGATCATTGCGTGTTTCGCGTCCCAGCTCATGACGGTTTTCGTCCAGATAAAGAACCGTTTCCACCCAGTCTTGATGCAGGTTTGCAATGCTTTCAACCAGCCAGTAGGTCCTGGGTGGCGCATGATATCGTTGATGCATCCACTTGGTATCGGTCCAGGCTCGCAGGGAAAACAGGTCACCATTCGGATAGGCAACGTAAGCAGCAATCGTTGAATCACTGCTGTCGATGGCAGTGCTCAGATAGGGAACATAATTCAAGCGCCGCTGCAGATCCGGCGCATTGACCAGGTCCTGGTGAGCCAGCAACTGCGTCTGCACTTTGGCCCGGTCATAGACGGCCAGCACACTGCTGACGACCTTCTGTCCGATCAGCTGATACTGGCTGCTGATTTCAACCAGCAGGATCTGACTCATTTTTTCAAACTGCAATATACCCGAAGCAAGACCGAACACCATGATCAGGCTTGCAAACAGATATGACAACTGGATGTGAAACGGAATTTTCCTGTTCATGCGGACTCCGATCCCTGGCGCGTTACCCTGGCGTAAATCGCCAGACCAGATGTCAAAAAGGACGCCACTGCGTCCTTTTTCTGGTCTGGCTGAAAGCTAATACGGAACCGTTTCTTTAAATGAAGGGCGCTCCGATAATTTCTCAAATAGTTTCTCCAGATTGGGATAGTCACTGCGCCAGTCAAGATCCGGAAACCGGAAACTGAGCCATCCCAGCGCACAGCCAACACAAACATCGGAAAGGCTGTAATGTGCGCCGCTACAAAACGCCGAATCCCCCAGCGCGGCAGACATGGATTTCAGGCCCGCATGCACTTTACTCATCTGTCGCGCAATCCAGTCATTACTCTGCTTGTCGGCAGGGCGCCTGATCAATTCAAGGCGGACCAGTATGGCAGCATCCAGTATTCCGTCGGCCAGTGCTTCCCAGCACTTGACCGCGGCTCTTTCACGACCCAGATTGGGAATCAATTTGCTTACAGGTGTCAGTGTGTCCAGGTATTCCACAATGACATGGGAATCAAACATGCAGATGTTATCTTCCAGAATCAGGCACGGCACCTTGCCGAGGGGATTGGAGTTCTGAATGGTGGTATCCGATGCCCAGACATCTTCCAGAATCAAATCGCATTCGAGTTTTTTTTCCGCCAGAACGATGCGGACTTTTCGTACAAAGGGACTAGCAGTGGAGCCTATTAGTTTCATAAATTCTCTAAATTGTAGGATTAGGTCGTACGCAGAATCAATTCAATATGACTCACCATCACGCTTGGCACAAATTAATGACTGAGGGGGTGTGACGATACCGGAGCGGCACTGCGCAGAACTACTTGTTATCGAATTATAACATTCTGGATATTCAAATCATCATAATGTTAAAAATATAACTACTGAACGGCAATTTTGCCTGATTTTATAAAAAGTATTCGCGTCAGGAAATGGTAGAATCACCCCTGAGTCCGTTTCATCCGATGGCCGCTGTTTTCATGCGCTATCATGCAGGTTCCGCAGTTTTCGAATGGCAAATAAAATCAGTCTCAGGACTTACTTTATCAGTCTGGCTGATTAATGCATAATTTTTTTTAGACTTCCCGCCCAATTTTCACCTTTTTATCCCACACTCATTATGTCATTCACAACACTCTCCGCCCTTTCTCCTTTAGACGGTCGTTATGCAGGAAAAGTCGACGCGCTGCGCGCACTTCTTTCTGAAACCGGCTTCATGCAGCATCGTGTCAAAGTTGAAATTTCCTGGCTGATCGCACTGTCAGAGGCCGGTTTTACCGAAATCAGGCCATTTTCAGAAGCCGCACTGCAATCTCTTGATAAAATTGCCAGCGATTTTGGCGAAAAACAGGCGGCACGCATCAAAGAAATTGAAGCGGTGACCAATCATGATGTCAAGGCGGTTGAATACTGGATCAAGGAACAGGTCAAAGACAATCCGGAACTGCTTGCGGCGTCCGAATTCATTCATTTTGCCTGCACCTCGGAAGACATCAATAATACCTCGCACGGCATGATGATATCAGCGTCACGCGACCAGGTCATGCTGCCGGCGCTGCGCAATATCATAGGAAAGTTAACTGAAATCGCCCACGACAATGCCGCATTACCCATGCTGTCGCGCACTCACGGCCAGCCCGCCAGCCCAACCACGCTCGGAAAAGAAATTGCCAACGTGGTCGCGCGACTCACGCGCGCAGCCGACCGTATTGCACGTGTTGAAATTCTGGGCAAGATGAACGGAGCCGTGGGTAACTACAATGCCCACCTGTCCGCGTACCCTGCTGTTGACTGGGAGGCGTTTTCCCGCCAGGTCGTCGAACAGCGTCTGGGCCTGACCCACAACCCCTACACCATACAGATAGAACCGCATGACTACATGGCCGAACTGTTTGATGCATTCGCGCGTGCCAACACCATCCTGCTCGATCTGAACCGTGATATCTGGGGATACATCTCCATAGGTTATTTCAAGCAACGTACCAAAGCAGGCGAAATTGGTTCGTCGACCATGCCACATAAAGTCAATCCGATTGATTTTGAAAATTCCGAAGGCAATCTGGGTCTGGCCAACGCCGTCCTGAAACATTTATCGGAAAAGTTGCCCGTATCACGCTGGCAACGCGACCTGACCGATTCAACCGTGCTCAGAAATATCGGTGTCGCCTTCGGTTATACCTTGCTGGCTTACGACAGCTGTCTGCGCGGATTGAACAAACTGGAAGTCAACCCGGTGCGTCTGGCTGATGATCTGGACGCCACATGGGAAGTGCTGGCCGAACCGGTACAGACCGTCATGCGACGCTATGGAATCGAAAATCCTTACGAACAGTTAAAAGAGCTAACCCGGGGGAAAGGCATCACCAAAGACGCCCTGCGTGACTTTATCCACAATCTGGCCATTCCGGAGAGTGCAAAAAACGGATTGCTCGACATGACCCCGTCAAACTATATCGGGATTGCCGACAAGCTGGCTAAACGTATCTGAACCTGAACCCGGCGCCCATTTGAAAAAAAATCCATCCCGGGCAGAGATGGATTTTTTTTGCTATTCTTGATGCGTCCGAGTGAAGCAACCACGTACAAGGCAACAATCATAATGAATAAATACACCCGAACAGCCGTGCTTTTCCACTGGCTCACTGCACTACTGATCATCGGCTCCTTTTTACTGGGAATTACCATGATCAACATGCCGGGCATCACACCCACCAAACTGAAATACTTCTCCTGGCACAAATGGCTGGGCGTGACCATTTTTGGATTAAGCTGCCTGCGCCTGTTGTGGCGCCTCGGCCATCCCGCGCCGCCCTATCCCGAGATGCCCGCCTGGCAAAAGCTTGCCGCCTCCGGATTACACGTCTTCCTGTATGTCCTGATTATCGTTATTCCCGTGTCGGGATACCTGTACAGCATGGCGGCCGGGATCCCGGTCATCTATCTGGGTATCCTGCCCCTGCCGGTTATCATGGACCCCAATCCCGAATTAAAGCCACTGCTCAAAGAACTGCATTTCTATCTGAACATGGCATTACTCGGCAGCTTCACCCTGCACGTCGTCGCCGCCCTGAAACATCAGTACATCGACCGCGACAACCTTATACAGCGCATGCTCCCTTAGGAAGGATACCCCTATGAACATCAAAACCACACTGATACTGGGCTGCACCCTGGCGGTATTCAGCCATGCATTTGCCGCCGCCATGATCGATGCAAAAAAGAGCACAGTGACGATAACCGCCAAGCAGATGAACGTGCCGATGAACGCAAAATTTAACAAGGTAAGTGGCACCGTGGATTACAACCCCGGCGCACCCGACGCAACCAAAGCGACTATTGACATCGACATCGCCAGTTTCGACCTGGGTGATCCGGATTACAACAAAGAAGTATTAAAAAAAGAGTGGTTTAATGCAGCGCAATTCCCCAAAGCCAGTTTTATCTCCACATCGATCAAGTCAGGTGCCAACGGCGTTCTGACCGCAAGCGGCAAGCTCACCATCAAGGGTAAAGCACTGGATGTCACCTTTCCGGTCAAAATAAACAAGGACGCCACTGCCACCGTGTTTGAGGGAGCCATCCCGATACACCGGCTTGCCTACAACATCGGTGAAGGTGAATGGTCAGACACCGGCATGGTTGCCGATGAAGTTGTCATCAGATTTCATGTCGTCATTCAGTAGGGCTGCAGTCGACCAGTCCCGCTCTGGCAGCCTGGCACAGCAGATTCACCCGGTTGCAGCCCTGTCGGTCCCAAAAGACAGATCTGAACAGGTCTGCGCATAGTCAGATGCAAAAAAAGCCGGCAATCCCATTGCCGGCTTTTTTCTGAATTTAATCCTTAAACTACCGCACCATCGGTTTCATCTTTCGGCTTGACCGGCTTGATCAGATCTTCACGCTTGACACCCAGCCACATGGCAATGGCGGCAGCAACGAAGACCGATGAATAGATACCAAAGCAAATACCTATGGTCAGCGCCAGAGCGAAACCGTGCAGGGTTGGACCACCCAGAAAGTACATCGACAACACCATCATCTGCGTGGAACCGTGTGTGATGACGGTACGCGAAATAGTGCTGGTAATCGCATTATTGATCACTTCCGTAACCGTTGTTTTGCGCTGCTTGCGGAAGTTTTCACGGATACGGTCAAAAATAACCACTGATTCATTCACCGAGTAACCCAGTACCGCCAATACGGCAGCCAGCACGGATAAACTGAATTCCCACTGAAAGAACGCAAAGAAGCCCAGAATGATTACCACGTCATGCAGGTTCGCGATGATCGCCGATACTGCGTACTTCCATTCAAATCGCAATGCCAGATAAATCATCACACCGACGATCACCATGGCCAGTGCCGATATGCCGTTGGTAAATAATTCTTCACCGATTTGCGGACCAACAATATCAACGCGCTGTTTGCTGACGTCCGGATTTTTCTTTTGCAGTTCAGCCAGCACCAGATCCGTCTGCTGGGCCGCGGTGACACCGGTTTTGGGTGCCGGCAGTCGGATCAGCACGTCCTGTGCACGACCAAAAATGGACACACTGGTGTCGTGAAAACCCAAATCTTCCAGAGTCTGTTTCACAACCTCGACATTGGCCGGCTGGGCATAGGTGACCTCCATCTCGGTGCCACCCGTAAATTCGATCGACAGGTTCAGGCCACGATGCAGCAGGAAAAACACCGCCGCGACAAAGGTGAGCGCGGAGATGACATTGAAGATCAGCGCATGGCGCATGAAGGGGATGTCTCGTTTAATGCGGAAAAATTCCATGATAAATCCTAAAAATCTGACTCAATAAATTAATTTGACGGTTTCCAAATCTGACCAATTGCAACGGTAGTCAATTTGCGCTTGCGCCCATACCAGAGATTCACGACACCCCGTGAGACAAATACTGACGAAAACATCGAGGTCAGTATGCCCAGGCAGTGCACCACCGCAAATCCGCGTATCGATCCGGAACCAAACACCAGCAGCGCCAGACCGACTATCAGTGTCGTCACATTCGAATCCAGAATTGTCGCCCAGGCACGATCAAACCCGGCAGAGATCGCCGATTGCGGTGTATTTCCGGCGCGCAGTTCTTCGCGGATCCGTTCATTAATCAGCACATTGGAGTCAATCGCCATACCGAGCGCCAGTGCAATCGCAGCCATACCCGGCAGGGTCAGCGCGGCCTGCATCAGCGATAGCGCGGCCACCAGCAGCAGCAGATTGAACGACAGCGCCAGAACACTGAACGCGCCAAATAACATGTAATACACCACCATGAAAATCGAAATCGCAATAAAGCCATACAGGGTGGAATTGAGGCCCTGGCGTACGTTTTCAGCCCCGAGCTGCGGACCAATAACGCGTTCTTCGATTATCGTCATGGGTGCCGCCAGGGCACCGGCGCGTAACAGCAACGCCAGATCACTGGCTGCTTCGGTCGTGCCCATCCCGGTAATCTGGAACGACGAACTGAGTTCGGCCTGAATGGTCGCCACGGTCAGCACTTCGCCCTTGCCTTTTTCAAACAGCACAATCGCCATTTTCTTGCCGATTTTGCCGCGCGTGGCATCGCGCATCTTGCGTCCGCCATCGCCATTCAAATCAATACTGACGGACGGTTGCTGATGCTGGTCAAAACTGGCGGAGGCGCTCGAGATGTATTCACCCGTCAGGACCGGTTCCTTGTACAGAATTACAGGCGCACCGCGCCCGACCTTGAACAGCTCGGAGCCATACGGTACGGTTGCCGTGGCGTCGGTGCCGTCCAGGATGGATTCATCTTTCATGCGAACTTCGAGCGTGGCGGTACGACCGATGATGTCTTTGGCACGTGCCACATCCACCACGCCCGGCAATTGCACCACGATCCGGTCTGCGCCCTGCTGCTGGATGATCGGCTCCGACACACCGAGCTGGTTAATCCGTTTTGACAGTGTGGCGATGTTCTGTTTGACACCGTCGGCTTTGGCCTGCTGTAATGCAGCCGGTTTCAATGACACGGTCAACAACAAATCGGTGCCGGTGCCGGAATCCACCACATCAGCGTCACGTTGCTGGTCCAGGATGACGTTTTTCGCCTTTTCACGCACGGCAGGGTCGGTAAATTTGATCGTGATCTGACTGGCGCTGCGTTCGATACCGGCGTGGCGAATATCCTTGTCGCGCAGTCCGGAGCGAATGCTGGCCTGCATGCCCTGCAGGCGTTTGTTTAACACACCATTGGTATCGACCTGCATCAGAAAATGCACACCACCGCGCAAATCCAGACCCAGAAACATCGGTAACGCGTGCAGGCTCTGCAGCCAGCCCGGCGTGTTCGACATCGAATTGAATGTCACACTGTACGAAGGGTCGGTCTGATCGGGATTCAGTACACTTTCCAGTACTTCCTTGGCTTTGAACTGGGTATCAGGGTCCACAAAACGGGCCCGCACCGTGCCCTGGGCACCCTGCACCTCGTAGAACAGACCGGTCGTGGCGACATGGGCCGCTTTCAGCGCCTCGTCAACCCGCGTTTGCATGGAAGAATCAACCTTGATGGTGGACTTGGCGCTGTTAACCTGAAGTGCCGGCGACGAATTATAAAAATTGGGCAGCGTATATAAAGCACCAAACAGCAGGGCGATTACAATAAGGCCATATTTCCAGAGAGGATAACGATTCATGGGAAAATAGATAAAATAAAAGTCACGTTAATAAAAATAGAATCCGGCTTTCAACCGGGCAGCTCTGCAACGCAGGCGGGTACAGCACAAATCAGCAAAAACGAAGAAGCGGGGCTTGCCCCGCTCTGTTTTTACACTGATGAACTCAGTTAATCGACTTGATGGAATCCTTGGGTAGCAGCATGGTGACCGCACTTTTCTGAATCACCACTTCGGTATTGGCAGCCACTTCGACTGTGACGTAGTTATCGGTCACTTTCGTGATTTTGCCGATAATGCCACCGACGGTAATCACTTCATCGCCTTTTTTCAGGGCTTCCATCATCGCTTTTTGCTCTTTCTGGCGTTTCATCTGCGGGCGTATCATCAAAAAATACAGGACTGCAAACATCATGATGATCGGCAAGAAACTCATCAGATTACCTTCCATACCGGTCGCACCGGCAGTTTGAGCATAAGCATTGGTTATAAACATAATTTCCTCGTGAGATTGTGGGTCAACAAAACCTGAACGCATCAGGTGGAGCCCAATAACTGAATTTAAAGCTTTATTAAAATAAAGTTGGCTATTCTAACATCCCCTATACGCCACGTGCTCTATCTGCATGAAATTGCACAACAAAAGCGGAAAATGTGCCGCTATCGAGCGCATTGCGCATTTCTTGCATTAATTCCAAGTAATAGTGCAGGTTGTGTATCGTGTTCAGGCGTGCGCCGAGGATTTCACCGGTTCGATGCAAATGATGCAAGTAGGCGCGTGAGAAATTTTTGCAGGCATAACAACTACAGGAGGCATCCAGCGGTGCGGTATCCTCTTTATAACGGGCGTTCTTGATTTTAATGTCACCAAATCGGGTAAAAAGCCAGCCATTGCGCGCATTTCGGGTCGGCATCACGCAGTCAAACATGTCAATGCCGTTCTGAACCCCGGCCAGCAAGTCTTCCGGGGTGCCGACACCCATCAAATAATGCGGCTTGTTTTCCGGCAGGCGCGGTCCGACATGCCGCAGAACCCGCATCATGTCTTCTTTGGGTTCACCGACCGATAAACCACCAATGGCCACGCCGTGGAAGTTCATTTCTTCCAGTCCTGCCAGCGATTCGTCACGCAAGTGTTCATACATGCCACCCTGCACAATACCGAACAGGGCATTCGGATTTTCACCCAGGTTAAACTCGTCCATGGATCGTTTTGCCCACCGCAATGACATGCGCATGGACTGCGCAGCCTCCTGGGCCGTGGCCGGTCTGCCGTCGATTTCATAGGGCGTGCATTCATCAAACTGCATGACAATATCGGAGTTCAGCGCCCGCTGAATCTGCATGGACACTTCCGGCGACAAAAACAGACGCTCACCATTGATGGGCGACGCAAACTTCACACCTTCCTCGCTGATTTTACGCATGGCACCCAATGAAAAAACCTGAAAACCGCCGGAGTCCGTCAGTATCGGTTTGTCCCACCCCATAAATTGATGCAGTCCGCCAAATTTGTTCAGCACGGCCAATCCGGGACGCAACCAGAGATGAAACGTGTTGCCCAGAATAATCTGCGCGTCAATTTCTTTCAGTTCCAGTGGCGACATGGCCTTGACGGATCCGTAAGTGCCAACCGGCATGAAAATCGGTGTTTCAATCACGCCATGGTTCACGGTGACCTGGCCACGGCGCGCCGCGCTGTCCGGATCCTTCCTGATTAATTTAAAATTGAGCATTTAGCGATGGCCTTTTTTCGTGAGCAGCATGGCATCGCCATAACTGAAAAATCGATATTTCTGTTCAATCGCATGCTGGTACGCATGGCGTATTTCTTCCACACCGGCAAATGCCGAGACCAGCATCAACAATGTTGATTTGGGCAAATGAAAATTGGTCACCAGTCGTGTGACCGTCCTGAACTGGTAACCCGGCGTGATGAACAACCGGGTATCGGCATGACCGGCCTGCAAGTTACCGGACTGGGATGCCGACTCGAGCGCACGCAAACTTGTCGTTCCCACCGCCACCACGTCACGCCCTTCCCGGCGCGCCTGCTGAATGATTGCCACCGTCGCTTCGGGGATGCTGTACCATTCACTGTGCATGTCATGTCTGGACAGATCTTCATGGCGCACAGGCTGAAATGTGCCGGCGCCGACATGCAGCGTCACATACGCAAACCGGATGCCTTTCAGACGGCAGCGTTCCAGCAGCGCTTCATCAAAATGCAGTCCCGCCGTGGGCGCCGCGACGGCACCCGGATGTCTGGAATACACCGTTTGGTAGCGCGTTTCGTCATACGAATCCGGTGCGTGTTCTATGTAAGGCGGCAAGGGAAGACTGCCGTGCTGCTCCAGCAAATCGAACACGTCTCCCGGAAAATCCAGCGTATAGAATTCACCGTCGCGCTCACCGACGACCACATCGAATTGCCCTGCCAGGCGGATGGTGCTGCCAGGCTGGGGCGACTTCGACGCACGAATCTGTGCCAGGACGCTACGCTGCTGTGCCGAATTATGCAAAACGCGTTCGACCAGCACTTCCACCCTGCCACCGGTGTTCTTGACACCAGCGAATCGGGCTTTCAGCACCCGCGTGTCATTAAAAACCAGCACATCATCCTTGCTGAGCTGGTCAATCAGATCATCGAATCGTCGGTCGCTGATGACATGGTCGGTGAGTTGTAACAGTCTGGATTCGGTTCTTTTTTTCAGGGGAAATTGGGCGATCAGATCCGGCGGCAGGTCAAAATTGAAATCGGACAGCGTGTATGTTTTGGGGTGCATGGCGTACATTTGCTTGTGCAGTTTATTGTTTTTCGTTGGTTAATTGCACATTTTGCTGTATAAAAACACAGTAATATGCTACGTTAGTGGCATTCCAGCGGGTTCTGAATCCGATAAGTGCACCATTTTACGCTTTCTCTTCTATCTCCGATATGCCAGCTACCGCTAAAGCCGCCGTGACTGAAAAAAAGACCCCGACCCGTGCCAGCAAGCTGGCGGCGAGTCTGGCCAAACTGGGACTGTGCACGGATACCGATTTCGCCTTGCATCTGCCCATGCGCTATATCGATGAAACCTTGGTCGTACCGATAGGACAGGTATCCCTGTCGGCGGGTCAGGCAGTGCAGGTTGAAGGAGTCGTCACAGCGTGCGATGTTCAGTATCGGCCACGTCGACAGTTAGTAGTTACTATCACTGACAGTACCGGCCAACTTACCCTGCGATTCCTGAATTTTTATGGCAGCCAGATTACACAACTGGCTGTTGGCACCCGGGTTCGCGCGCGCGCAGAGATTCGTCATGGCTTTTTTGGCCCGGAAATGGTCCATCCGGACTATAAGGTCGTGAATGAAAATACCCCCCTGCCGACCCAATTAACGCCCGTTTACCATGCCGGAGTAGGCGTGTCACAAACCCTGTTACGCCGTGAAATCCGCGATGCCATGCAACGTGTCAGCTGGCAGGACAGCTTGACGCCCGAATTGCGTGTGCAGTTTGACCTGATCGAATTCACCGATGCGGTCCATCTTCTGCACAACCCGCCACCTTCTGTCGACGAATCGAGTCTGGACGATCGTTCCCACCCGGCATGGCAGCGCATGAAATTCGATGAACTATTGGCCCAGCAATTATCGCTGCAGCGCGCCCATCTGGCGCGACGCCGCAAGTCAGCGCCCAGCCTGTCGGTCATCGGCGCACTGTCAAACGCTTTTTTACAGAACCTTCCCTTTACGCTGACCGCCGCGCAGCAGCGAGTGCTCAATGAAATACGCCACGACATTGCCGCCACACACCCCATGCAGCGTTTATTGCAGGGTGACGTCGGTTGCGGGAAAACCATCGTCGCGGCGCTGGCGGCCGCGCAGGCGATTGACAACGGATATCAGGCCGCATTGATGGCACCGACGGAAATCCTCGCGGATCAGCACTTTCGGAAAATCGCGACCTGGCTGGAACCGTTCGGTATTTCAGTCGCCTGGCTGACCGGCAGCCTCAGAAAAAAAGACAAGCAGCAGGCCCGCGAGCGCATTGAAGCCGGTCAGGCACAACTCATCATCGGCACCCACGCACTGATCCAGGATGACGTAAAATTTGCGCGACTGGGGCTGGTTATCGTCGATGAACAGCATCGGTTCGGTGTCGATCAGCGCCTGACTCTGCGCAACAAGGGAACCCATGCTGAAAACCTGATCCCGCATCAACTCATGATGTCTGCCACACCGATTCCCCGTACGCTGGCCATGACCTACTACGCTGACCTGGACATCTCGGCGATCGATGAGTTGCCGCCAGGACGAAGTCCGGTGATAACACGGGTTATTGATCAGGAACGTCGGGACGAAGTCATCGATCGTGTGGGGGCCGCCGCTGCCGAAGGACGCCAGATTTACTGGGTCTGTCCCCTGATTGAAGAATCGGAAGCTTTACAGTTGCAGACAGCCACCGACACCTGTTCGATGCTGCAGGCGGCATTGCCGGACCTGGTGGTCAGCCTGGTGCACGGACGGATGAAACCGGCCGACAAGCAGCAGATCATGACCGATTTCATATCCGGAAAAACACACGTACTGGTGGCCACCACCGTCATCGAAGTCGGTGTTGATGTACCCAATGCGTCCTTGATGGTCATTGAACACGCCGAACGTTTTGGCCTGTCGCAACTGCATCAGTTGCGCGGCCGCGTCGGTCGCGGCACGGCTGAAAGCGTCTGCTTACTCCTGTTTCAGGCACCGCTTGGGGGCGTTGCCAGACAACGTCTCATGACCATGCGCGCCACCACCGACGGCTTCGAAATTGCCCGCAAAGATCTGGAAATTCGCGGACCGGGCGAATTTTTGGGTGCGCGTCAGGCAGGTCAGGCCATGCTGCGCTTTGCCGACCTGGAAACCGATCAGGCGTTGGTCAGTCAGGCACGCGAATTGGCACAGGCATTGCTCGCAGGTACCATTCCGAATGCAACAACCATCGTCGACTCGCATTTATTGCGATGGATGCATCGTAAAGAAGATTATTTACGAGTTTAGATTCTGCGTTTATCGACCGTGTCATGTCGTTTCCGATGGCTGCTGCAAATCAAGAAAATAACCCAGAGCAACTTATCAAAAAATGAAGTCAACCGGTTAATTGGTTGAACTTTCAGTCTTAATCCCAGTCAAAAAATTTACTGAAGCCACCCTGAATTTAGCTTCAATTCTGGTCGCGTTCTGGTCGCGTTCTGGTCTCCCTCAGGCCTCACTCACTTTTTATAATGGTAAATTATGCCCCTTCAAACATTACCCCCGCAACGGACTTCTGTTCAGCCTATTGAATTAAAGCCCTTGAATAAAGCAAGCCAAATCGGTCAACCCCCCATCGAGGAAAAACCCCAAGCCGAACCCCGATCTATTGCATTCAGAATAGGCGAGTTTGGGGATACTTTGCTTAAATTAAAAAAAGGAACTGAATTTAAGACCCATGAAGACACCTTCATGGAATTGCTTAATCATATTCATCACCGGCCACCCACCGATTGTCAAGATTCAGGCCTGTTTGGCAGTGAAACTTCCATACAGGAAGAACTTATTTACCTGTTAAGTACTGCCATCGACAGTGCCCGGAATCTGTCCAGCAATGACAGGAAAACTTTGCGCGGCAGGTTGAACGACTCAATGATCGAACTTATGCGAAAAGGGAGCTATTTCCAAAATGCTGTCGACATAGAAAACAAAATTGTTGGTGCGCGGCGATTTCCCATGTCAGAACCTGTTATTTTTATCGGAACCACGCCGCCCAACAGGACACGAACACCCGACTTACCCCCAACCAAGGATGTGGCAAAAAAATCCGGGTTAAACATTAACGGTACGACCTACCACATACATCCTACCACCGCAGGGAGGTCAGGCAATGCCGTTGCATTTGACTGTTTGGCCTATGCACTGCAGCCGAATAATGACGAATTGACACCGGGCTATCGAAAAATAATTTTCACAAAAGAAAACATTGAATCGCAATTAACCAAACTCAGTGTTGATATAGATATCAATGACCTGCAGCGGCTGATTTTAACAAATTATCCCAAACTGAAAGTAGAAACGCCTGTCACCATCAGCAGTTTAAGTGAGGCATTGGCGAAACACATACAATCTTCAAATTGCATGCTGGATTTTACAATCGCCGGAGGAATTTTTGCGGCCGAACGTAAGCAACCCATCATTTCGGTAACGAGACACCCAGATGATTTTCTGACGTTCAACGTTTTGAATAAAGAGGGTCAACTCATTTATCAAGGTGATGACTTAAGTAAGGTCGAAGACGAAATCACGAACGCCAAATTTATACACAACAGCAACGGCGTTCATTTTGAACGAATGTTGCCAACAGAAGGTTTGGTGACTACCTGAAAAGCGCTTGACTATGTCATACCATGTAAGTCTGTGTCATATCAAGTAAGTCTATGTCGTATCAAATAACGCCGCGCCAGCGGCGTTATGTTCCGCATTCCTGGCGCATTCCTGGCAATTTACTCCGGCCAGTTCACTTCACGCCCGAATTCAATAAGTTGCAGAAATTGAGGGTCTGTGTCACCCTTGTAAAGACTGCCAAATTCCTCAAACATACGCGCTTTGACAACGGGTACGATATCATTCCAGATTAAATTCACATCTTTTTTCTCGATAAGGCTCTGTAACTCGCGGCGCAATTCCGGATGTTCTTTAAACTGACGATGTATGTAATTGCCAATTTCTTCGACGACCACCTTCGGTAATTTTGATGTAGCCAGATTTTTATCCATAAATATAATTGCACAATCTGGATCAAACATGGCTAATTTTTCAATCAGTTTATTAAAGGCCCCGCGGGTGCAGATGGGAGAATCTGGTCCCTCCGTATCGTGACCGGCATCCGAAAAATTGTAACCGCGCTGTATTTCATACAGTCCGTCGATGATATGACTTCTGGCATCCTCAATACTCCCCTGTCGTCTCGCGTTATCGTTGAGCGCCAGGAATGCGTACGCCAGCAACTGTACCATCGATACCCTGGAAACCGGCTCAACGAATGCGTGACTAGTCAGAATGAGCCGGGCAAAGCAACTTTTGGCTGCCAGGTTTGCCGGCGAATTATCCGGTAACTGATAGACAAATTCCCTGAATCCGCTCCGCGCAGTATCCAGCTGGACATTCGACACGCCATAACGCCGGGCCAACTTTGCCGCCGATTCAGCGGTGCTTTTGTGAACACTGTCTAAATGGGTGCTTTGCCGGTCACCGATACGGCCGGGGTTGCCCCGTCCAACTGGAAGAATAAATGGTGGCAGCGCTCTCTGGATAACCGGCGGAGGAACTTGATCCGGAGCCCTCTGGGCACCCTGCGGTGCGACCGGCAACGCCCTCCGGGTTACCAGCGGTTGTCGCGGTATGTCGTTCCTCGGCATGGCACGTCGTCCCAGCACTTGATAAATACCGATTTCACCGCGGAGCAGTCTTTGTACCGTTGCGGCATCATCCAATGCGGTGACCTGTTCGGCAGTGAGCTCCAGCACCTGATCAACGGACAACATCCGATTTGCAATGAGGCGGCGGATTGGCAGACTCTCAAAGGCTCTGCGCTGACCTTCAGTAAATCTCATCGCCTGTGTAACGGTTATCGTCGCGATATTAATGAGGTACCGGATTGGCTGGCTTTCAAATGTGGTGCGTTCCACCGGACCGAACGTCAGCGCCTGCGCGACGGTAAGGGTCTGGGTACGGATCAGATTGCGAATTATTTCGCTTTCGAAGGTCAACCGTTGTTCCCGCCTGAATTC
>CAITOF010000051.1 GCA_903893945.1 uncultured Oxalobacteraceae bacterium
AGCGGTGCCAATCTAGCCACCCATGATTTTTCACCTGACAACGGACAACGTTTCAATACCTTCACCCAGGAAATTCGCCTGGGCGGCTCGACTGATAAACTGGATTGGATGACTGGTTTATATTTCGACAATGTGCGACTGCAGCGTAGTGAAAAAATTACGTTGGGACCTCAATACGAAAATTATCTGTCAACACTGTTGTTGAGTGGTGTTGCTGCTGCTTTTCCTCCTGGTTTGGTAAATACTGCCAATCCACAGACGTTCCTGTCAGAAGCTGCCAACATGCCCTATGGCACAGCCTATACGGGTGTGGCACAAAAGGATCAATGGAACCAAAGCTCCAAGTCAGAAGCTTTGTTCGCCAATGCGTCATATAAGCTGACTGATGCGTTGACACTGACGGCAGGGGTGCGAGGTACACATGAGGAAAAAAGCACAGACTTTCATTACAGTAATCCGAATGGCGGTTTGGCCTGCGGTAGTGCGCTGACGACCAACAGTGTAGCCAATGCATTGTTGGCCCGCGGTATTCCTGCTCCCTATCTTTCAGCCGTAGTGCCAATTGTCATCGGAAACATGTGCTTACCTTGGCAAAATCCCATGTTTAACGGGTTGAATGCCCAAAACAGGTTTACTGAAAATCCACTGTCCGGTACCTTTAAAGCCGCCTATCGTATCAACGACAATTTCTTGGCCTATGCTAGTGCATCACGCGGTGACGTGGCCGGTGGATTTAATCTGGCCCGGGTGCAGTCGTCTAACGGAACCGCCAGCGGTGGTTCAGGCGTACTTCCTGTAACCAATACGCAGTTTGCCGCTGAGTATGTCGATAGCTATGAACTTGGTACCAAAACGACCTGGGACAACGGCAATTTGCTATTCAACACGGCGTTGTTCCAGTCTAAGTTCATGAACTATCAATTGAATACTTTCAGCGGAATCAGTTGGGTAGTTGACTCCGTTCCGCAGCTGATCAGTAAGGGTGTTGATATGGACCTGTTATGGCAAACCAGCTTTCCAGGGCTGGCCTTGCAGGGTGCTGCAACGTACACCGATGCGCGGTATGGTGATCAGCCAATTGCTGATCCGGTGCTGGCAACCTTACCAGGTAGTACGGCAAGCTATGCACCTAAATGGTCGGTCACCGGCGGGGTGATTTATAAATGGAATTTTGCCGGCGATATGACTGGTCGTTTTAATATCAATGCCAAATACGTGACTGAATACGGCATCGGCGCAACGCCTAGCCCTCTGACTGAACAGCCTGCCTTCACACTTGTCAATGCCCGTATTGCAGTTGGGCCGAAAAACAAGAGCTGGAGTGTGGATTTGTTTGTGGACAATCTGACCAATAAAACTTATGAACAAGTCGCGTTCGATCCAGCATTGCAAACCGGCTCAATTGATGGTTTTCTCGGGGCGCCGAGAACTTATGGGGTGACGTTCCATAAGAGCCTGTAAGCAGGCGAAGTGAGGCTGAAAACAGGAAATAACAACTTCCTATTTTCAGCTGTTCAACGTTTCGTATCAGGTAAAGTGATCGGCATGAATCCTCAGCATTTTGATATTTTAATTGTTGGTGCAGGTCTGGCCGGAATTGGTACAGCCTGTCAGTTATCCCAACGATTCCCCGGTAAAAGTCTGGCGCTTCTGGAGCGCCGAGCAGCGATTGGCGGTACCTGGGATTTGTTCACTTATCCCGGTATTCGCTCTGACTCAGACATGTTTACATACGGTTATCAGTTCAGACCCTGGCACAGTTCGACTGTGTTGGCTGAAGGCGCAACCATACGGCAGTACATTGAAGAAACCGCCCGCGAATTTGGCGTTGACAAGAAAATTCGCTTTGGCCTGAAAATCACTCAGGCTGACTGGTCAAACGACGATCAACTTTGGACGCTGACAGCTCAACATGAAACGAGCGGTGAAATTCGTCATTACAGTTGTGAATTTCTATTCATGTGCAGTGGCTATTTCAATCATGATGCCGGTTATCTGCCTGCGTTTCCAGGTGAAGATCAATTCAGGGGTGTGCGAGTTCATCCACAACACTGGCCAGCTGATTTAGATTACACAGATAAAACTGTCGTAGTGATCGGAAGCGGAGCAACAGCAGTGACACTGGTACCGGCAATGGCTAATCAGGTTCGTCATATAACTATGTTACAGCGTTCGCCGTCGTACATCGTATCGATTCCGGCAACCGACAGTATCACCGATGTATTGCGGAAATTTTTACCAGATTCAGCAGTTTTCCGATTTGCCCGGCAGCGCAATTTATGGAAAATGCGGGCGCTGTATCTGGCAAGCAAACGTTGGCCGACATTCACCCGCGGACTAATTTTGTCACTGGTGAAAAAACAAATTGGTAACGAAGTGGACATGAAGCATTTTTCTCCCAATTATGCGCCCTGGGATCAACGTGTCTGTGCTGTTCCGGACAACGATCTGTTTCAAGTCGTCAAAAGCGGCAAGGCAGATATTGTCACTGACCAGATTGACACGTTCACCCAAACTGGAATACGCCTCAAATCCGGGCAGGAATTGCAGGCCGATATCATTGTCACTGCGACGGGCCTACAGGTACAAATGTTGGGGGGTATGCAGCTGAGCATCAATGGTCAAGCGCAGGTACTTAAGAATCACCTCATTTATAAAGGGGTGCTAGTACAGAATATCCCCAATTTTGCCTATGTATTCGGACACGCGAATACGCCCTGGACCCTCAAGACAGACATGGCGGCGAGCTATCTGTGTCGATTGTTGGAGCACATGCAAAAAAACAATGAAACTGTTTTCGTTGCGCGGACCAATCGCGAATGTGAAACAGATACCTCCATTCTCGGCCAATTTTCATCGGGTTATATACAACGTGGTAATGACATGTTGCCCAGGCAGGGTAATGAATATCCCTGGCAGATAACCCACCACCTTGGAAAAGATAAAAAAATATTTTTGAAAGATCCAATCGAGGATCAGTGGTTAAAGTTTTCGTAGCCAAAATCCATAAAAC
>CAITOF010000052.1 GCA_903893945.1 uncultured Oxalobacteraceae bacterium
AGGTGCGTATCAGTTCAAACCGGGCCAGAGCACGCTCGTCACTGTTGATTGCCTCCTGCAATTCGCAACCGGTATAGCCAATATCCCGGGCATTGACGAATATGGTGGGTATGCCGGCGTTGATCAGTGTGGCCTTGATCGTTCCGAGGCCGGGCACATCCAGATCGTCAACCTGGTTTCCGGTCGGGAACATGGCGCCAGCGTCGCCCTCGTCGTCCGCCGCCGGATCCATGAATTCCAGTTGTACTTCCGCGGCCGGAAAGGTCACGCCATCCAGTTCGAAGTCACCTGTCTCCTGTACCAGTCCGTTCGTCATCGGGATATGTGCAATGATGGTCTTCCCTATATTGGCCTGCCATATGCGCACAGTAGCAATACCGTGACCGTCGTTCAATTGCGCGCTGACATTGATCAAGCCACTCTGAATGGCAAACGAACCCACGGCAGCCGACAGGTTGCCGCAGTTGCCGCTCCAGTCGACAAATGCTTTATCGATGGCTACCTGACCGAACAGATAATCGACGTCGTGATCCGGTCTGCTGCTGGCCGACAGGATCACTGCCTTGCTGGTACTGGACGTAGCGCCCCCCATCCCGTCTATCTGTTTGCCGTAAGGATCCGGACTGCCTATGACACGCAACAGCAGCGCGTCGCGCGAGGCGCCGGGTGTCTGGGCTTTTTGCGGCAAGTCCTGCAGACGGAAAAATACGCCCTTGCTGGTACCGCCGCGCATGTACGTGGCCTGGATTTTGATTTGCGGCGAGTGAGACATGGTTATTCCTTCGGTTTCGGTGGCTTACGCGGCGTTGGCCGACTCTAAAAAATCCTGTGCAAAACGCTGCAGTACGCCACCGGCTTCGTAAATCGACACTTCTTCAGCGGTATCAAGGCGGCACTTCACGGGGACATCGACGCGTTCACCATTTTTTCTGTGGATGATCAGGGTCAGCGTGGCCAGTGGCGTCCGTTCGCCGCTGACATCGTAGGTTTCACTGCCGTCCAGTCCCAGGGTAAGGCGATTCACGCCCGGTAAAAATTCCAGCGGAAGCACACCCATGCCGACCAGATTGGTCCGGTGTATCCGCTCAAAACCTTCGGCAGCTATGGCTTCGACGCCGGCCAGACGCACCCCTTTGGCGGCCCAGTCACGGGACGATCCCTGGCCATAATCTGCGCCGGCAATAATGATCAGCGGCTGCTTGCGTTCCATGTAGGTTTCGATCGCTTCCCACATGCGCATGATTTTGCCTTCCGGTTCGACGCGGGTCAGGGAACCCGGTTTGACTTTGCCATTTTCCAGCACCATTTCATTCTTCAGGGTTGGATTGGCAAATGTCGCCCTTTGTGCGGTCAGATGATCACCGCGGTGGGTGGCGTAGGAATTAAAGTCTTCCTCCGGCAAGCCCATTTTGGCCAGATAAGCACCGGCAGCACTGTCGAGCATGATGGCGTTGGACGGCGAGAGGTGATCGGTCGTGATGTTATCGCCAAGTACCGCCAGCGCGCGCATACCGGTTAAGGTGCGGGCACCTGCAAGGGCACCTTCCCAATACGGTGGACGACGTATGTAGGTGGTCTGCGGCCGCCAGTCATACAGCGGACTGACCGCCGCGCTGTGGTCGGCTTCACGGGCAAACATGGGAATATAGACCTGTCTGAACTGTTCCGGTTTGACACTGGCGGCGATAACGGCATCAATCTCTTCATCAGACGGCCAGATATCGCTGAGCCTGACCGCCTGACCGGCAGCGTCAATTCCCAGCACATCCTTTTCGATGTCAAAACGGATGGTGCCGGCAATCGCGTAGGCAACCACGAGCGGTGGCGACGCCAGGAATGCCTGCTTGGCGTAGGGATGAATGCGGCCGTCAAAGTTGCGGTTACCCGAAAGCACTGCGGTCGCGTACAGGTCGCGGTCGATCACTTCCTTCTGGATAACCGGATCAAGCGCACCGCTCATGCCGTTACACGATGTGCAGGCATAGGCGACCACACCAAAACCCAGCTTTTCCAGTTCGCCCATCAAATCGGCCGCTTCAAGATACAGCGTCACGGTTTTCGAACCCGGTGCCAGTGAGCTTTTCACCCACGGCTTGCGTGTAAGGCCGCGCGCATTGGCGTTACGGGCAATCAGGCCGGCGGCAATCATGTTGCGCGGATTGTTGGTATTGGTGCAGCTGGTAATGGCGGCAATGATCACGGCGCCATCCGGCATTTTGCCGGGTTCATGCTCGACTGTTGCGCTGATGCCGCGTGCCGCCAGTTCGGAGGTGGGTACACGGTTATGCGGATTTGAAGGTCCCGCAATGGTCCGGACTACGCTGGACAGGTCAAATTTCAGGACGCGTTCATAGGTGGCGGCAATCAGGCTGTCTGCCCACAGGCCGGCCTGTTTTGCATATAACTCAACCAGTTTAACCAGCTCATCGTCGCGACCGGTCAGTTTCAAATAGGTAATCGTCTGCTGATCAATATAAAACATCGCTGCCGTTGCGCCAAATTCAGGGGCCATATTCGATATGGTGGCGCGGTCACCCAGTGTCAGCTGGGCGGCGCCCGGGCCGTAAAACTCCAGATACGCCGAGACGACTTTCTGTTTGCGCAGGAATTCGGTCAAGGCCAGCACAATATCGGTTGCGGTGATTCCCGGCTGTGGCTTACCGGTCAGCTCGACCCCGATAATGTCCGGTAGCCGCATCCAGGAGGCCCGTCCCAGCATGACACTTTCGGCCTCCAGGCCGCCGACGCCAATGGCAATCACGCCAAGCGCGTCGACCATCGGGGTATGGCTGTCAGTGCCGACCAGCGTATCCGGGTAGGCCACCCCATCCTGAACCTGAATGACAGGCGACATGCGTTCCAGATTGATCTGGTGCAAAATGCCGTTGCCCGGCGGGATGACATCGACATTCTTGAACGCCTTTTTGGTCCAGTTGATAAAGTCAAAGCGATCTTCATTGCGACGGTCTTCGATGGCGCGGTTCTTGTTGAAGGCGTCCGGGTCAAAACCGCCGCACTCCACCGCCAGCGAATGGTCCACCACCAGTTGCGTAGGCACGACCGGGTTGACCAGCGCCGGATCACCGCCCTGGGCAGCAATAGCATCACGCAATCCGGCCAGATCAACCAGGGCGGTTTGCCCGAGGATGTCGTGGCAGACCACGCGCGCCGGAAACCACGGAAAATCCAGGTCACGCTTACGGTCTATAAACTGCCTGAGCGACTCGGTCAATGTGGCCGGATCACAGCGGCGCACCAGATTTTCAGCAAGCACCCTGGAGGTGTAAGGCAGCCTGTCGTAGGCGCCCGGTGTTATAGCGTCCACGGCGGCACGCGCATCGAAATAATCCAGCGGGGTGCCGGGTAGGTTTTTGCGGTAAGCACGGTTCATAATTCACCCAAAATGTAATGGAGGCTGACGTTGGATTCAACCCGTATGCGTCGGTGGTGCAATCCTATCGCCGTTCTTTCAATGGAACGAATTGGAGATCTTCCGGGCCGACATAGTTGGCACTGGGGCGAATGATTTTGTTGTCGACCCTCTGCTCGATAATGTGGGCCGCCCATCCGGACGTTCGCGAGATGACAAACAGCGGCGTAAACATCGCCGTCGGCACATTCATCATGTGGTAAGAAACTGCCGAGAACCAGTCCAGGTTCGGAAACATTTTCTTGGCATCCCACATCACGGATTCAAGACGATCGGCAATATCAAACATCTTCATCGAACCGGCCTGCTGTGACAAGTCTCTGGCGACCTCTTTGATGACTTTGTTGCGCGGATCGGAAATCGTATACACAGGGTGGCCAAAGCCGATCACCACTTCCTTGTTCTCGACGCGCCGTTTTATGTCGGCTTCTGCCTCGTCAGGATTGTCATAACGTTTCTGGATATCGAATGCGGCCTCGTTGGCGCCGCCATGTTTGGGACCACGCAGTGCGCCTATCGCACCCGCAATCGCTGAATGAATGTCGGACCCTGTGCCCGCCACGACACGCGCGGCAAACGTCGAGGCATTGAATTCGTGTTCGGCATATAAAATCAGCGATGTGTGCATGGCGCGCACCCATTCTGCCGACGGTTGCCTGCCGTGTAACAGATGCAGAAAGTGACCGCCAATCGAATCGTCCGGCGTTTCGACCTCAATCCGGCGTCCGTTATGACTGTAATGATACCAATACAGCAGCATGGAGCCAAATGAGGCCATCAACTGGTCGGCAATATCGCGTGCGCCAGGCAGGTTATGATCGTCTTTTTCAGGTAACAGACAGCCCAGGGTTGACACGGCCGTGCGCATGACATCCATGGGATGCGACGACGCCGGCAGACATTCAAGTGCAAATTTCAGATTCGCCGGCAGGCCGCGCAACGATTTCAATTTTATCTTGTAGGCGTTCAATTCAGCCTGGTTCGGCAATTTGCCATGCACCAGCAGATGCGCTATTTCTTCGAATTCGCAGGTGGTTGCAACGTCCAGGATATCGTAACCGCGGTAATGCAGATCGTTGCCTGTTTTTCCCACAGTGCAAAGCGCTGTATTGCCGGCCGTGACGCCCGACAGGGCGACTGATTTCTTGGGTTTAAAAGCAGATGCACTTTCAGTTGCTGTCTCCTGGGTTTTGGTGATCACATTCTCGGTCATTTTTTTCCCCTTTGTTGTGCAAATAATGAATCCAGTTTCTGTTCAAATGAATGATAATTAATCCTGTCATACAATTCCATCCGGGTCTGCATGGTGTCCACCACATTTTTCTGCGTCCCATCGCGGCGAATCGCACTGTAGACATTTTCCGCTGCCTTATTCATGGCCCGGAACGCGGATAAGGGGTAGAGAACCAGTCCGACGTGCACCGACTTCAGCTCGTCGACGGTAAATAGCGGTGTTGCGCCAAATTCGGTAATGTTGGCCAGGATCGGCACCTGAAGCCGGTCCGCGAACTGTTGGTACATCGTCAGTTCGGTAATGGCCTCCGGGAACACCATATCGGCACCGGCTTCAACATAGGCGCTGGCGCGCTCCAGTGCCGCGTCCAGTCCTTCCACTGCCAGTGCATCGGTTCGCGCCATGATCACGAAATCCGGGTCGGTCCGTGCATCGACAGCTGCCTTGATGCGGTCGACCATTTCCTGTTGCGTGACGATTTCTTTGCCTGGCCGATGGCCGCAACGTTTTGCGCCCACCTGGTCTTCCATATGTACGGCAGCGGCGCCGAACTTGATCATGGATTTCACGGTACGGGCCACATTGAACGCCGACGCCCCAAAACCGGTGTCAATATCAACCAGCAACGGCACATCGCAGACATCCGTGATGCGGCGTACGTCGGTCAAAACGTCATCGAGACTGGAAATGCCGAGATCCGGGAGACCTAATGAACCGGCTGCCACGCCGCCACCCGATAAATAAATGGCCCGGAAGCCGGCACGCTTGGCTAGCAGCGCATGGTTGGCATTGATCGCCCCGATGACCTGCAACGGGGATTCTTCTTTCACGGCTTTCCTGAAAGCGGCGCCTGCAGAATAGGTACTCATGAACGACTCTCCTTAGATTGGAACCTGCCCTTTGGTATGGCAAGCTTCGTGCCAGTTCGTCAAAGTATGATTCGTCAAAACAATTTATTATATTAAATCAATAGGTTACAAATAATTTGGGTTCGTCGACGCCGACCAATCGCTAACCTGCCCGTCCACAGGATGGACGTAACGTTGCATAAATCCATGGAACCATGCTATCTTGCAACATAAATGAAACATTATTTGAAACAATAGTGAAACAACTTTGAAACATACCTGTACGAATCCTGAACCACTGCGAACCCGATAGCTGAACCATGCATAACCCCAATCAAGGTGATAAACCGGTAATCTGGACCGTGTCGATCTCACGTCTGTTCGACCTGTTTCGTGACATCATGGTGGAGTACGCCGACGTGGCGCATATTGAACCTGTCCAGCTCGGCTTTGAAGATGCGGTCAGTGTCTTGCGTGAGCGTATGCAGACCGAGCGCTGTGACGCCATCATCGCGGCAGGTTCAAATGCTGCCTATTTGAAATCCCGTTTGCCGGTGCCGGTGATTATCGCCAAGGCCAGTGGTTTTGATGTGATGCAGGCCTTGACACGGGCACGCCAGATCAGCCCTGCCATCGGTATCATCACGTACCAGCAGACCATGCCGGAATTGGCCGAATTCAAGTCAACATTCGGCTTTGAGATTGCGCAGCGCACCTACACCACCGAAGAGGATGCCCGGGCGCAGATCAATGAACTCAGGACCAAAGGCATCAAGGCCATTGTGGGGGCCGGCCTGGTCTCGGATCTGGCCGACGAGGCCGGCTTGACCGGGATTTTCCTGTACTCGGCCAATTCAATCCGCCAGGCCTTCAATGATGCACTGGAACTGGCCAAATTTTCGCGGCTGGAAGCCGGACCCAATCTCGCGACCCGCGACACCTTGCGCGCGCGCCATGGCGTCGATAACCTGCGTGGCGATTCGCTGCCAATGCAGCAGGTGCGGCACAACATAACCTTGTTTGCCCGATCTGCGGCCAGCGTGCTGATCCAGGGTGAGACAGGTAGCGGCAAAGAATTGGCCGCACAAGCCATCCACCAGAGTAGCAGTCGTGCCCGGGCGCCGTTTGTGGCGGTCAATTGCGGGGCGATCGCCGAATCGCTGCTCGAGGCGGAACTGTTCGGGTATCAGGACAGCGCATTTACCGGCGCGCGGCGCGGCGGGCATGCCGGCCTGATAGAGACGGCACACCGCGGAACCCTTTTTCTCGATGAAATTGGCGAAATGCCGTTTGCACTCCAGACCCGGCTGTTGCGGGTACTGGAAGAGCGTCAGGTTGTCAGGGTTGGGGCAACCCGACCGATTCCTGTTGACGTCCGCATCATCAGCGCAACCCATTGCAACCTGCGGACAAAAATGGACCAGAACCAGTTTCGGCGCGATCTTTATTATCGACTGGCTGTCCTGGAGTGCCAGTTACCGCCGTTGCGCGAACGCCTTGAGGATATCGTGAACCTGACGGAATGGTGCCTCAAAAATGCACTGGCCCATTTGGGGGTCAAACCTCATGCCAATTTACATGCTGAAGTACTGGCCTGCCAGACTCTGTTAGCCAGCCATTCGTGGCCAGGAAACGTCCGCGAACTGCGCAATGTCTGCGAACGACTCGCGCTGTTTCTTCTGGCTGAACCGTTGCAGGCACTGACGCCGCGACTGCTGATGCGGTCCATGCCGGGTTGGGAAGCGACGCCGTTAGCTGCACCTGGGCCTGAAAGTGGGCCTGAAAGTGGCTCTGCGGTAGTGACGAGCACGGCGGCGCAATACGACCATGACAGCGAAAGTAGTTTATCAAAACAGCAATTACACCATATACTGCAGAGGTTCAATGGCAATCGGGCCGCCGCCGCGTCACATCTTGGCATCAGCAGAACGACACTGTGGCGCCGAATGAAAGCCTGAGATTGTTCAATTTCGATTTGAAATACGGATGGAACATGGCAAAATGACGCCCTACAGGGTTAGCGCCGCCTTTTTTTGATGACGACTACTTTATTGATTTTTAAATAATTCAGGCATCTATGACGACCGAAAATAGTGATTTGATATCGTTGCTCATTGTTGATGACAGCCGGGTCTCAAGGATGATGATTCGTGCCTTTGTGCTGGACAAGAATCCGGCCTGGCAGATTACCGAAGCCAGCTCGGGTGACGATGCGGTTAAACTGGTCGATCAGCACCACTTTGACTACTGCACCATGGACATCAACATGCCCGGGATGCTGGGCACGGTCGCTGCTGAACAGATCCTGGCGAAGTTCCCCGCCATGCGTATCGCCATCTTTTCTGCCAACATACAGGAATGTCTGCGTACCCGTGCCGCCGAACTTGGTGCCCATTTCGTTGCAAAGCCGGTGACTGAAAAAACGGTCCATCAGGCGATTTCTTTCTTTAAGGGTGAAGGTGGATAAGTTATCGGATCTTCATCTCGACGCACTTTCTGAAGTGTTCAATATCGGTGCCGGTCGCGCTGCCGCCTCGTTGAGTGAAATTGTTTCCGAAGAAGTGAAACTGTCCGTTCCCTCGGTGGAATTTCGCAAATGCTCTGAATTGAATGCCAAGGTGTTATCGCTGGAGCAGACCCAGCTGGGCGTGGTCAGGCAGAAGTTCAGCGGTGCTTTCACAGCCGACGCGTCCCTGCTGTTTACCGAGGACAGCGCCCTGGAAATCATGCGCGACATGATGGGATCGCAAATCAGCATTGAAGAACTGGCTGAATTTGAACAGGAAGCCATGTGCGAGTTGGGTAATATTATTTTAAATGCCTGTCTGTCGGCGATGGCCGACATGCTGGACATTCAGTTAGACAGCTCGCTCCCCAATTATCATGTATGCAATGTCGACGAGGTCATTGAAAACATCATTTCCATCGAAGATCAGATGTACATCATGATCCTGCATATCGACCTCAAAATTGAACGGCGTCAGGTCAATGGAACATTGATTTTCCTGTTCAGTTCGGCGTCGCTGGGCGCCCTGCGGCATCAGATCGACCTGTTTTTAAACAAGATATGATGAAAACGATTGCGCTTCCGGCACAGTTCGACTGGGCTCAGTTATTTGATGCGTTAAATATCGGCACGATTCTGGTTGATAGCAGGGGCTGTGTTCTGCACTGGAACGCGTGGATCACAAAATACAGCAATGTCAGCAGTGATCAGGCTTTGGGCAAGCCGCTGGCTGATGCATTTTCTGAACCGTTGCCTAAGCCGTTTATCGCCGCCATCAATCGTGCCATCAGCACCAAATTGCCCGTCGTGTTATCCAACGCACTGCATAAATTTCCGCTGCCGCTTTATCAGTTAAATGGCTCGTCAGAGCGCATTTCGCAGTCAATTATCATCAGTCCGATAAAAAATGAACAGGCCGAACTGATCTGCCTGATACAGGTGACTGATTCCAGCACCTCAATCAAACGCGAGCAGATGTTGCGCGACCATTCAGAGACACACCGGAAAGACGCCAGTACTGATCCGCTGACGGGGCTATACAACCGGCGCTTTTTCGACGCGCAATACACCACTCAGATGACCCAGGCACGCCGGCAGAAAACCACGCTGTCGCTCATCATGCTGGACATTGATTACTTCAAGAATTACAACGATTTTTACGGCCATCCTGCCGGTGACAGTGCCATCATCGCGGTGGCCAACTGCATCCGCAGCAAATTGCAGCGCAGTTCGGACCTGGCTGCGCGTTATGGCGGTGAGGAATTTATAGTCATGCTGCCCAATTCGACAGAAGCCGTTGCAAAAACGATAGCCGAAAATATCCGGAGAGCAGTCAGTGAATTGCAGATCCGGCACCAGAATTCCATGGTTGCAAGCCATCTCACCATCAGTCTGGGGGTGTCAAGTTGCCTTGCCGGAACCCAGATCGATACGGCGACGTTCATCAAGAATACCGATCTTGCATTATATGCCGCCAAACAGAAGGGACGAAATCAGGTGCAGTACCTCCCGCTGTGAACCCTGGACAGCGACTGATCATCAGCATTAAAGTCAATTCTCCCTTACAATTTGCACAGAGCTTATCAAATTACCCTTTCAAAGACGAGTCCGATGAAATCCCAAAGCAGCATTCAAACCTTAAAAGGCTTACTTCCATTCCTGAGTCCCTACAAAAAGCAGTTCTATCTGGCGGGCGTGGCTCTGCTGGTGGCCGCCAGCGCGACTCTGGCGATTCCCTACGCATTTCGCCAGATGATCGATATGGGCTTCAGCGGTCAGGGTAGCATTCAGCATGTTGACGCCGCCTTTCTGGGCCTGTTTGCCGTGGCCTGTGTGCTGGCGATAGCCACCGCAGCGCGGTTTTATATGGTGTCGTTACTGGGTGAACGTGTGACCACCGATATACGCAGTGCCGTCTATGAACATGTCATTGAACAAAGCCCCGAATTTTTCGAAACAACCCAGACCGGTGAGGTGCTGTCGCGCCTGACCACCGACACGACCTTGATTCAAACCATGGTCGGTACCAGCATTTCCATGGCCCTGCGCAATACCCTGCTGTTTCTGGGCGGACTGGTCATGCTGTTTATTACCAGCCCCAAATTGTCATCGATCATCATTTTGGCGCTCGCTTTTGTGGTGTTGCCCATCGTTTTTTTTGGCCGCCGGGTCAGAACCCTGTCGCGTGATTCACAGGACAAAATTGCTGATTCGTCGGGCCTGGCAGGTGAAATTCTGAATGCCATGCCTATCGTTCAGGCCTATACCCAGGAACCGTTTGAAGCCGCGCGCTTTAAGCTGTCGGTGGAAAACGCCTTTAAAGCGGCCATGCGCCGGATTCGTGCGCGCACCTATCTGACTGCCATTGCCATTCTGCTGGTGTTTGGCGCCATCGTGTTTGTGTTGTGGCTCGGTGCGCACGCCGTGATGAATAAAACCATGACGGGCGGCGAGCTGAGCCAGTTCATCCTGTATGCCACCATTGTGGCCGGCGCGGTTGGCGCCCTGTCCGAGGTCATGGGCGACGCGCAGCGCGCTGCCGGTGCGACCGAACGGCTGCTGGAGTTACTTGCGGCTCAGAGCAATATTGTGGATCCGGTCAACCCGAAACCGCTGCCGCCGCGCTCGTCGAATGGTGCAACACTGACCTTGAACGAGATTCGTTTTCATTATCCGTCACGACCCGACAGCAATGCGTTATCCCATTTATCCCTTGCTGTCCGGGCGGGTGAAACCGTCGCGGTCGTCGGTTCATCGGGTGCAGGCAAAACCACCCTGTTCCAGTTGCTGTTACGTTTTTATGATCCGCAGCAGGGCCAGATTGATCTGGACGGCATTAACATTCGCGACATCAGTTTGCGCACTTTGCGAAACACCATCGGCATAGTGCCGCAGGACACAGTGATATTTTCAGCCAACGCCATGGAGAATATCCGCTATGGCCGCATCGGCGCCACCGACGATGAAGTCGTCGCGGCAGCCAGGATGGCAGCAGCCCATGAATTTATTGAAAAACTGCCTGAAGGCTACCAGTCGTTTTTGGGAGAGCGCGGCGTGCGGTTGTCGGGTGGTCAGCGCCAACGGATTTCAATTGCACGAGCCCTGCTGAAGAATCCGGCGCTGCTGCTGCTCGATGAAGCCACCAGTGCGCTGGACGCGGAATCGGAACGACTGGTGCAAGGCGCGCTCGAATCTGCCATGAAAGGCCGGACAACCCTGGTGATTGCCCATCGCCTGGCAACGGTACAGAAAGCCGACCGGATTCTGGTTATGGAACACGGACATATCGTTGAAACCGGCACGCACAGCACGCTGGTTGCTGAAGGTGGCATTTACGCCAAATTGGCCGCGCTGCAGTTTCAGACATTTGAGTCTTAACCGTCTATTGATTTTTTTTACCCATGAATTCAACTGCTGACCGGACTCACATAAAGAAGCTCGAGGATTTACCGAATGTCGGCAAGGCCACTGCCGCAGATTTACGGTTGCTGGGAATCGAAAACGCAGAACAACTGCGCGGCCAGGATCCACTTGTGCTGTACCAGCGCTTGGGCGAACTGACGGGCCAGAGGCAGGATCCGTGTGTGCTCGACGTCATGATGTCTGTGGTCCGTTATATGGACGGTGGGCCGGAATTGCCCTGGTGGTCCTATACCAAGGAACGCAAACAGACCTACAAGATTTAGCCGGACTGTCAGAGCGCGCTGCGATCAATGCGTTTGCTCAGGATAATGGAGGTTGAGGTCTGGCGCACGCCCTCAAGATCGCCAATCTGGTCGAGTAATTTGTCCAGATCTTCGGTGCTGGTACATCGCAACGTCATCATGTAATCAATGGATCCGCTGACAGCATACAGGGTCTCGACTTCCGGCCATTGCTGCAATAATTTCACCAGCGCCGAGGCCGACTTGGGTTCGATTGACATCCCGACATAAGCACGTACCCCAGACTGGAACAGGGATTGATCCAGCCGTACGCCGTAGCCCGCAATGATGCCGCGTTGCTCCAGTGCCGCAATTCTGGCAATCACCGTGGTTCTTGCCATGCCTATTTTTTTAGCTATGATAGTCACAGGCAGGCGGGCATTATCCATGAGCAAGGCTAGTATCTGATTGTCAACTTTATCCAGGCTTGGCTTCATTTCAGTCTCCCTCTTTGTCATATTTGAACAATTATTCGTCATATTGTAGCGTATTTCATCATTATGACACTAACTTGTTCTCTATTATCTGACAAAAAAGCCCTCTAAACTTCCGCCATTAACGCCCAACAGTTAGCACATGGCACGTCACCCGTGCCGCTCACTGATAAAAACGACCCACCCAAAAGGAGATCCAACATGACAACCAAACTTATATTATTAGGCGCAGGCAAAATTGGCGACGCAATTCTGAATCTGTTATCGCACACCGGCGACTATCACATCACGGTAGCTGATCGCGATGCAGAGCGTCTGGACTATGTGACCAAAGCGGCGTTTCCAAACACCACCTGTATCAAGGTTGATCTGTCGGATAAAGCGGCGGTCACGGAAATCATCAAAGGACATCAGGTTACCATGTCGGCGTGTCCGTATTTCCTGACACCGATCATTGCTGCCGCGGCCAAACAGGCAAAATCCCATTACTTTGACCTGACCGAAGACGTCGAAAGCACACGCGTTGTAAAGCATCTGGCAGAAAACGCAGAAACTGCCTTCATCCCGCAATGCGGACTGGCACCGGGATTCATTTCCATCGTGGCCAATGACGTAGCAAAACATTTTGATTCCCTGCGCGATGTCAGCATGCGCGTTGGTGCCCTGCCCATCTATCCCAATAACGCACTGAAGTACAACCTGACCTGGAGCACAGACGGCCTGATCAATGAATATTGCAATCCTTGTGAAGCAATCGTCGACGGCCAGTTACGTGAAACATCCCCCCTCGAAGAAGTGGAACATTTCTCCCTGGATGGTATCGATTATGAAGCATTCAATACCTCCGGTGGTCTGGGTACCCTGTGCGAGAGCCTTGCCGGCAAAGTACAGAATCTGAATTACAAAACCGTGCGCTATCCGGGTCACCGTGACATCATCAAAATGCTGGTACGTGATCTGCAGTTGGGCCAGATTGATCGCCGCCCGATTCTGAAAGAAGTCATGGAAACTGCGATACCAATCACCAAACAGGACGTGGTGCTGGTGTTCGTCAGTGTCTGCGGAATTCGTGACGGCCGCCTGGAACAGGAATCGTATGCCAAGAAAATCTATAGCCAGAAAGTCAATGGCCAGTTATTGTCTGCCATACAGCTAACCACAGCCTCGGGCATTTGCGCCATGGTGGATATGCTGGTTCAGGGTCAATTACCGCAAATCGGCATGGTTCGTCAGGAGCAGGCCACTCTGGCTGATTTCCTGGCAAACCGTTTCGGTCAATACTACGCCGTTTAACACAAACACATCCAGGTGACCATGATGAATAACATCCATGATTTACTCAAGGAATTGGGCGTAGATTTGACACCCTATTCCGGTAACCAGATTCACAGTGTCTCGCCTGTTGACGGACAGACACTGGCCAGCCTGCGCGCGGACAACAGCGCGCACGTAGCGGCAAAAATCGGGTCGGCCCAGGCAGCCCATCTGAAATGGCGCGAGGTTCCAGCGCCCCGTCGCGGCGAACTGGTCCGCTTGTTCGGTGAAGAATTACGTCTGCACAAAGCGGCGCTGGGGCAGTTGGTGACCCTCGAGGCCGGCAAAATTGTGCAGGAAGGTTTGGGTGAAGTGCAGGAAATGATTGATATCTGCGACTTTGCCGTGGGTCTGTCACGACAGCTCTATGGCTTGACCATCGCCTCTGAGCGTCCTGGTCATCGAATGATGGAACAATGGCATCCTGTCGGTGTGGTGGGGGTGATCTCCGCGTTTAATTTCCCTGTGGCGGTTTGGGCATGGAACGCCGCCCTGGCTTTTGTCTGCGGCAATAGCGTTACCTGGAAGCCGTCTGAGAAGACGCCGCTGACAGCCATTGCTGTTCACAGTTTATTCATGAAAGCGGTGGCCCGCTTTGGTGCCGAGGCACCTGCTGGTCTGGCTGAATTAATTATCGGTAACAGTGACGCGGGTATTGCCATGGTGGACGATCGCCGTGTTGCCGTGGTGAGCGCCACAGGAAGTACCCGCATGGGACGTGATGTTGCCCAGCGTTGTGCAGCACGCCTGGCACGCACCATTCTGGAATTGGGCGGCAATAACGCCATGATAGTTGCGCCCAGCGCCGATATTGAAATGGCATTACGCGGCATTACATTCTCTGCTGTCGGTACCGCGGGTCAGCGCTGTACAACACTGCGTCGCCTGTTTGTACACGACAGCGTCTATGACGTCGTCGTTCCACGTCTGAAGAAAATCTACGCCGGACTGCCCATAGGCAATCCATTAGAGACAACCACCCTGATTGGACCGCTGATTGATGCTCACGCCTATTCGGCAATGCAACTGGCATTGACTACGGCGGTATCTGAAAAAGGCGTGGTATTTGGTGGTGAGCGTGCCAAAGTGGAAAACGGTGGTGATGGTTACTACGTGCACCCTGCCCTGGTTGAAATGCCGACCCAGACAGCGTCCATGCACCATGAAACCTTTGCGCCGATTTTATACATCGTTCGCTATACGGACCTGAAACAGGCCATAGACTGGAATAACGAAGTACCTCAAGGACTGTCGTCCTCGATTTTCACGACCGACCTACGCGAAGCAGAAAAATTCATGTGCGACAGTGGCAGTGACTGCGGCATTGCCAATGTCAATATCGGTCCTTCCGGTGCTGAAATCGGCGGTGCTTTTGGCGGTGAAAAAGATACCGGTGGTGGCCGTGAATCAGGATCCGATGCATGGAAAGCGTATATGCGCCGGTCGACCAATACGATTAATTACAGCCATGCGTTGCCGTTGGCCCAGGGTATCAGTTTTGAAATTTGAATTTACCTGATCAGGACCCGATATGGCGCGCTGTGCAGAACAGCGCGCCATTTTTTTCAGGTAGAGCGGGCTTCAGATCCCGGTTCGCAGTCCGAGCACAGCGCAAGGCTAATATTTGAAAACAGTGCCTTGACCATACGCGCCGCCATATCCGGTGGTTCCAAGCAGATAACTTCCGCTCTTGTCGAAAGTCAGTCCGCCTGATGGGTACCCGCCGTCTGAACCTCCGGAAAACGAATACAGTTCGGTCACCGTCGCGGGTAATGTGGTAGTGACACTGTATAACGTGCCGTAGCCATTTTTTCCACCACTAACGGTCGTGCCATACAGATACGAGTCAACTTTATCGGCAATGACGCCTGCCTCGTCGTAGGACGTTGCAACGTTTGCCAGGAGCTCCTGCCCATAGGGAAAGGTGGTCGATATTTTAGATATCGTTTTCCCGGACGCTGTATTGACCACGCTGTAGAGATGCTCACCATTCTTGTCAGGCACCAGGGCCGGATGGTTTGCCCAGTCCGGACGACCCATCAACTTCGGATAGGCATACATGACAATTGCGGGCGCACCCGTCGAGCGGTTAATTTTGAACATCGTACCGCTTCCGTTCTGGCCACCGAACGTGGTTGTTCCGTATAGATTCCCTTTGCTGTCGACCACCAGCGCGTTGACCGACTCATATCCGGTTGTCGCTGGGTCAAAGGCATAGAGGGCTTTAAATTGGTTGGGTGAGTTGCCTGGTACCATGAATATGGTGCCTTTGTTGTTACTGCCTCCACCCGCTACGGTCGTTCCATAAAGCATTCCGCTGCTATCCATGACAAGACCGGCGAAGGGATGGCTGCCATCGGTACCACCTGAAAATGAATGGAGCGCCTGTTCGGAGCAGATCACCTGAACCTGGGTTACGTTGGACGTCATGGACGGACTGTAATTGTCTGAGGCTGTGCAGGTTTGTCCCACGGGCTGTGTAGCGACTGTCACGGTATAGCTTGCGCCCTGGTTCAGGGGTGAGTTGAACGTGAAGTGGCCGTCTGATGTCACAGTCAGCGTGTCAGTGCCATTATTTACCAAGGTGACCTGCTGACCGTGCGCCAGGCCGGTCAGCATGCCGGAAAGGGTAAATCTGCCACCCGAATCACTGACGGCGCCACTTTGGCTTTGTCCTTGAAGGCCGCCGCCGCAAGCCGACATCAGTAAGCTCATTGACAGCCACCACGTGCGGTAAATCGCGGCGAAACGGGTTCGTGTTCTCATTCTTCGGCTCCTGTTATCAGATTGATCTGGTGGTGTGAGGCCATGCCATGCATTAGTACTGGTACACCGTACCGCCGTTAAACGCTCCGCCCAGTGCCGTTGTGCCATACAGGGTGTTTCCGGCGTTATTCATCAGCAGACCACCCACCGGGTTGCCACCATCGGTGCCTGCTGTAAATGAATACAATACCGTTTCGCTGTAAGGCGAAGCCGTCGTCAGCTTGAACAGCGTACCGTTGCTCGCGGTGCCGCCGGCTATTGTGGTGCCATACAGATTGCCGCTGCCATCCATGACCAGGTTTGACGACGGCTGCCCGCCATCCTTTCTGCCAGAAAACGAATACAGGACAGATTCCGTGTAAGGCGATAACGTGGCGACTTTATAGACCGTGCCTTGCCCATTTGCACCACCGGCCGCTGTTGTACCGTACAGAAAGGTCTCAGCGGGATCCAGTACAAGATCGCTTTTGGGATTGAAACCGTCCGTACCCTGCCCGAATGTATGTAGAACGGTCGGGACGCCGGTCGACGTGTTTAACTTAAACACCGTGCCGCTACCGCCGCTTTTGGACGCTTTGGCACCGAAGGTTGAACCGTACAGGTTGCCCTTGCTGTCTATAACCAGTCCTGCTTCAGGGTTGCCGTCCGACGGTCCGGCGGAGAAGGAATACAGCACCGTTTCGACATAGGGGGCCACGCGTGATATCTTGAATACCGTGCCCGCCGAGTTCGCCCCGCCAACGCAGGTAGTGCCATACAGAGTTCCCTGATTGTCCGATACCAGGCCGCCATACGGTTGACTGCCGTCGTCGCCCCCTGAAAACGAATGCAGCACCGTTTCAGTAATCGTCGGACGGACCGAAATCATAAACACGGTACCATCGCCACTGGTGCCGCCGGCCGTTGTGGTGCCATAGAGATTTCCATTGGTATCGACAACCAGTTTTCCTTTGGGATAAGCACCATCTGTGCCGCCAGCGAACGAATAAAGTAGCTGCTCGCCGGTTGCCGTGATTTTAAATACCGCGCCCAGATTATTGGCGCCGCCCAGCATCGTAGTGCCATACAGATTTCCGCTCGCGTCAGAAACCAGCGCGCTTTCAGACAGCAGACCATCGGTTGCGGGGGCAAACGAATTCAGGATTGTCAGCGGGTAGGACAGCGCGCCCTGCAACGTTGACGCGGTATACAGTGCCACCGGAGCACTGGCGGGCGCCCACAACCCGCCGGGATTCACCATAAACACGGCGCCATCATTATTGGTCCCGCCCGCCGAGGTACCGACTAATGCATCCATACTGTTGACCAGCAAACTGGCCTGGGGATTGTAGTGAGGCTCAGCGTTTGTCGGCAGAGAATAAAGGATTGCGGGCAGTTGCGTTGTGGAGGTCAGGCTTGCCGCGAAAACGGTGCCTGCCTGATTGGTGCCACCAGAGCTGGTGGTACCGTATACAAATGTCCCGTTCGGATCGAGTACCACACCTGCCATCGGCTTTCCGCCATCGGATCCATTTGCAAATGAATACATGATATTTTCTGTGCCATTGCTGGCGGTCAGATTAAATAATGTCCCTGCTCCATTTTCACCGCCGTTCATGGTGGTCCCATACAGACGGCCAAAGGCATCGATGGCCAGTCCGGCAACCGGATTGGCACCATCGGGAGCACCCGCAAAGGAATACACAATGGATTCCGTGTTTGTGGCGGTGGCCAGCGCAAACACCGTTCCCGCATTATTGGCCCCACCCAATTCCGTTGTACCATAAAGCACATTATTGCCGCTGTTAAAGACCAGATTCGAGACTGGATTGGCACCGTCCGTGCCACCGGCAAAGGAATACAGAACCGTTTCATTGCCCGGTGCTGTCGTACTGACCCTGAATACCGTACCAAGCCCATAGGTGCCACCGCCTTCGGTAGTTCCATACAGTTCACCGTGGGCGCTGTCTAACAGCAAACCGGTATAGGGATTGATGCCATCACTACCGCCCATAAACGAATGCAGTACGGATTTTGTATAGGGTGCGGCGGTCGTCAGACTGAATACCGTACCGTTGTCACCGGGCCCACCATTTTGGGTGGTGCCATATAACAGGCTACCGTCGCTGCTGATCGTCAGACCTGTCTGGGGACTACTGCCGTCGACACCACCTGCAAACGAATACAACTCCGACACGATACCGGCGGGTGTCACCATGAACACGCTACCGTGACCATATCTGCCACCGTTGTAAGCGGTGCCGTAAAGGTTACCGTTGCTATCGGCAACCAGGCCTGGATTGGGATACGCCGTCGAATGGAATGCGTCAAATGAATAGATCGTTTTAACGGTTTCCGGTACACAGGACACACTGATATTGCGGATGTCGGCGACGATATCGTTGCCAGTCCCGTTTGTTACCGCGCAGGTACTTGTGAGGGGCTTGTTCGCCACCGTGACCGAGTAGGCACTGCCAAGTGCGACCGATTCCGGAAAGGTAAACGAACCATCGGTGGACAGCGCAAGTGCATGCGTGGTGTCCATGTTATCCAGCAGGGTTATCTGCTGCCCGGGTGCCAGGCCGCTTAATGATCCGGATATCACCACCGCGCTATCCGCGCAGGTGACAAGCACATTATTGATGTCGGCGGTGACGATCAGTCCGCTGTTACTGGTCGCGGTACAGATCTGTCCTTCGGGTTGACTTTTAACGGTGACCGTATAGGTGCCGCCCGCTGCAACCGGTGAACTGAATGTGAAACCGCCGTTAAAACTGACTGTGAGCGGATCTCCATCGTTATTCACCAGCGTGACATCGTTGCCCAGATCCAGTCCTCTAACCGTTCCGGAAATGGTGTAGTTGGGAGTGCCACTGCCACCGCAGCCTGCAAGTGTTGAAGCCGTTGCCATTAATAGTACGTAAAGTACGGACCTGACATCAGATTTTTTCATTGTGTTTCTCCGAAGGTTAGTACGAATAGAATTTATTCGACTGACAGAATGGAATCAGCCAGTTTGATCACCCGCCCCTGTGTGCCATGGACGGATTTGACGATCACATTCTAAGGAATGGCTGAATGATTACCTGTGACGCAGTTCACAGAAAAACCTGATTGATGTGACGGTCTGCTGAAAGTGGATAGGACCTATCGGGTCTGGCAAGCTGATTTGCAGCCTGCCTGGGCGTGCCATCCTTGCTCAGCGGTTGGTAAAAATTTGTACTCAATCGCTGCCGGGCAGTTATTGGCAAGGCGCGACCCATCGTTGTTCACAGGCTGACGCACCGTAGTATTACGGATCGTAAAGACCCTGATGGTTTCCGTTAATTTCTGGTGCGAGAATCCAGTCGAAAACAAGACTAGTGAAGCAATTTATGCTGATAGAAACGACCAATCAACAAAAAGGGAATTATATGAATACCAGATTATTTTGCATTTTAGTATGGCCTGTTATTACCCTAATTGGCTGTGGTGGCAGCAGTTCAGGACCAGCCGCCAATGCTAACGGCAGCACCGTATCAGGACTGGCAGGAAATTCTGCCGTCAATTTGACGTCGCTTAAAACAGGGAATGGAAATTGCCCGGCGGGAGGCACACAAATTTCGATAGGTAGCAGTACCACTTATGTGTGCAACGGCATGTCCGGCGACAGTCTGCTTTCTGGTACCCTGAACCCAACTGCCAGCGTTGGTAACAACGGGGATGTTTACCTGAATTTAACCACGGAGACATTGTTTGGTCCAAAAACAGCCGGGAACTGGCCAACAACAGGTATTGCGCTGATTGGACCGCGGGGACCAACAGGGTCGTCAGGCGCTGCAGGTCTTGATGGCAGTACCATTCTCAGCGGAAATGGCACTGCGCCAAATACGATTGGAAACAACGGTGATTTCTATCTCGATGATACCACTGGTTCGCTATACGGACCAAAGTCGAACAATACCTGGCCTGCTTCCGGCATATCACTGGTTGGTCCGCAGGGTTTCTGCCGGAGTGAATGGAACAGATGGCACGAACGGCACAACCATTTTAAATGGTACGGGTGCACCGGCGTCAACAACTGGTAATAATGGAGATTTTTATCTCGATACCGCATCCACGGTTCTGTACGGCCCGAAAACTAATGGCGCCTGGCCTGGTGCGGGTGTATCGCTAACAGGCACGGCGGGCACGAACGGACAGAATGGAAATACCATCTTGAATGGGGCCGGGGCGCCGCTGAATACCAGTGGTAATAACGGCGATTTTTATTTGCATACGATTGCAATCGTCTTATATGGTCCCAAAGCAGCCGGGATCTGGCCTGCGTCTGGCACTTCCTTAATTGGATCAAATTCAATTGTCGATGTCATTAATGCAGGAACTTTAAACGCTGCCTCGAATACGTCCTATATCGCTGCTGCAACAACCGGAGTAGCTAATTTTGTTTTGCCAATGGATCCCACCATTGGTGATACGGTTGAAGTAAAAGGTTTTGGAGTGCCTGGCTGGACAGTTACACCGAATACTCTGCAGTCGATTGATTTTACAAGTCTTCCCATTCTTGGCGTTTCCACATTTTCAGTGTGGAATCAGGTCTACCAAAGCCCAACTTCTGCTGTTACTTCGATTGCCTCGGATGCAACAGGTAGCAATCTGGCAGCCACAGTGGCCAATGACCATATTTATCTGACTCACAATGGTGGACAGACGTGGACAACCGCCTCTGCGCCGTTTGGTAGCTGGTTATCAGTAGCATCCAGCGCCGATGGAACAAAACTTGCCGCAGTGGCTTTTTCCGGCTTTATCTATACGTCGGCGGACAGTGGTACAACGTGGGTAAATAATTCCCCCGTGACCACCAATAATCCATGGAAAGCGATCGCATCAGACACATCAGGTTCCTACCTTGTCGCCTGTGAAAACGGCGGCCTAATCTACGTATCGTCGAATGGTGGCGCAACCTGGACCCAACCCGCTGACTTATCCAGTGCCATGCAGTGGTACTCTGTCGCGGAAAATGCTTCCGGTCGGATCATGATAGCAGCAGCTTACAGCAATGGAATTTATGTTTCGACAGATTATGGTCAAACTTGGACGCAGACCAATTTACAGGCGGAACAATGGTCCTCAGTTGCGGCTTCAGCTGATGGGCAAACGCTTGTGGCGACATCAACAACCAATTCCACCCAATTGCAGGGTACGGGTTCACTGTACATTTCCGCCGACGCAGGCATTACCTGGACAAAAACCAGTGCGGGTGCAAATGACTCTGTCAACAATCCATTGGCGGGATCCTGGATTTCAGCTGCAGTTGATAGTACGGGGGGTTTTATTATTGCTGCAAGCGGGGACCCGGCTGGTCAAGTGTATGCATCACGCGATGCGGGAATAAGCTGGTCAGTCACTTCCGCACCAATTAATTACAACCGGTCGGTTGCAATGAGTCCCAATGGCGCTCATCTCATGCTCGCGCAATTGAGCAGTATTTATACAACGTCGACACAGGGGGGAATATACGGAAGTGAGCATGATGCAGTCGATTTGCAATATTTGGGCAACGGCATCTGGGGCTTTTTAAGCGCCTTCGGTAACGATTTTGAAAACTATTGAGGCGAAAATGACCGACAGTCAGCGCCGGTCGATCGGATTGATGGGTGCAACCAGAGGTAACACGATGACGAAAGTGGTACCCTGCCCTGCTGCGCTGGTGACTTCAATCTGGCCGCCCAGCATTTTTCTTACGATGTTGTGGACAATGTTCAGGCCCAGACCTGTGCCACCGCGGCCCAGCTTGGTGGTAAAGAAAGGATCGAAAATGCGATTGAGATAATTTTCAGGAATACCCCTGCCATTATCCGAAAATTCGATTCTGACGTGGCGTCCTTCCCGTCGGGCGCTGAGCGTCATGGTGCCCTGCTGATTTTCTTCAAAGGCATGCAATATGGAGTTGTTGATCAGGTTGGTCACTATCTGTTCAACCGGACCGGGAAAACTGTCCATGGGAATTTCTTCTTCAATGGATATGACCAGTTTATACGGTGTTTTTCTGAGCATCGGCATCATTAAACCGACGACTTCATTGACTACTTTGTCCAGGATGAACTGGCGTCGCTGTTCACTGGTCTGATCAACGGCGACCTGTTTGAAATTGGTGACCAGTTCACTGGAACGATGCAGGCCGCGAATCAGAATATCCATCCCGGCCTTGTTATCATCCATGTATTTGCTGAGACTGGATTTTCGTATGGTGCCACTGGCCACCTCACCAAACAGCTCCTCACTCCGATCACGCAGCGTGGTGGCCACTGTCAGGCAGTTACCGATCGGTGTGTTAATCTCGTGGGCCACAACCGCAACGATATCACCCAAGGCCGTCAGTTTTTCTGAGCGTACCAGCTCCGCCTGTGCCAGTTGCAGATTTTGCATCGTCGTGGCCAGATTGGTGTTGGTTTCCTCTAACTCGGCGGTGCGTTCCTCAACCCGCTTTTCGAGCTGGTAATTCAATTCCTGCAATGCCTGCTCGGCTTGCAACTGTAAAGTAATGTCGCGGGCAATGCCAAGAAAGCCGACGATTTTTCCAGCACTGTCCTGAACACGCGTTACTGTCAGCGACACGTTTAAATGCTGACCATTTTTGCAGATATAAGTCCAATTCCGGGTTTCCGAACCCAATTTTGCCGCGATGACTGTCAGTACTTCCGTGGTCTTGACGTCACGGCCCAGATGCTGGCTCAGTTCCTTGCTACGCTGTATCAGTTCGTTGGGGTCGTGGATTTCAAAAGGCATCGGCAAACCGATCTGCTCCCTGGCCCGGTAACCCAGCATTTTTTCCGCGCCACGATTGAACATCTGGACAACACCCACCACATCGGTGGAAATAATCGCGATTTCCGAGGCGGCGTCCAACACATAGTTCAATTGGCGATTCGCGTGCGCCACGGCGGCCTCCACCAGTTTTCTGTCGGTGATGTCACGGCAGATAATCAGCACATGTTCGGCATCGTCAATTTCCAGTAATGAGGCGGACACCAGGACATTGATCAGCGCGCCATTTTTGTGCTTGATAATCGTTTCGTAATTGGTAAACGCGCCATTTTTCACCAGATTACGCTGCCAGTCCTGGCGCTGATCGCGGGTAATGCCCAATTCGACTTCATCGATGGTTTTGCCGACCAGTTCGCCATGCGTATGGCCGGTCATATTTTCCACGCCGGCATTGGCATAAATTATAAAAGCATCGGAGGTTCGGCTGAGCAGCATGAAATCCGGTACGGCATCAATGACTTTGAGCATGCGTTCCGCGGTCCGGCGTTCGCTCTCTTCACTTTTGCGCAGTAGCTGAATTTCCTTTTTCAGTGTATTGGTCACCAGATTGATTGCGAAACCAACGCGTCCGATTTCATCGTCGCCGACATAATCAATGGAAACGTCATAATTACCGTGCAGGATCTGGTTCGCCGCCTTCTCCAATTTGTTCAGGTGACGGCCCAGCCAGTCAATTAACAGGAGTCCGAGTATCAGGCTGACGATCAGCGTGGAAATGGAAAAAATGACGACTTTTTTGGCGAGCTCAAACTGGGCATGCGGTTTAAAAAGTGACGATCCACCGTACAGTATGTGCGAATATTGTCCCGTCTTGAAAAATATCGGTTGATAAAATGTGGGGGTCTCGAAAGGATACTTTTCGATCAGCTCAATGGCCTTGAGTATCGGAGTCGTAGCGGTAAAATTGAGGCCGTTCCAGCCCTGAAGTTTGACCAGGTGACCCGGCTGATCGAAATACGCATAATAAATATCATAGTCTTCTGCCTGACACGCCTTCACGACCGGTTTGATGTTGCCGTCCTGTATCTCGGTCAAATGCCGGTCAAACTGGCTGCTGAGGCAGGACTTCAATTGTTCCAGCCTTTCTACCGCGATCTGATCCAGATAACCGTTGATCATCTGAAAATTAATGGCCGCTATTGACGCCAGTGCGATAATTTCCAGAAGCAGGCAAACAGAAATCACTTTCCATTTCAGGGTTATTTTCATAGCACGATCACACTCATGATGAAAGTCCGGTTTCTGTTTTTATTGAGTCACATCTGGCTGACACTGACCCCGTCAGGCGTTTACATTTCAAGTTCTACTTCCTGGAAAGTTCCTGTTTTAACGTGGTCATGTCCAATTCATTTTCCCACTTGGATACCACAATGGTCGCCACGCCATTGCCGACAAAATTGGTTAAGGCGCGGCATTCGCTCATGAACCTGTCTATGCCCAGAATCAGCGCCATACCCGCCACGGGTATGGTCGGCACCACCGCCAGAGTCGCCGCCAGAGTGATAAACCCGGCACCGGTAATGCCTGATGCGCCTTTGGAGGTCAGCATTGCCACACCCAAAATGGTTAATTGCTGGAACAGAGTCAGATCAGTATTGGTGGCCTGAGCCACAAACAGGGCCGCCATGGTCATGTAAATATTCGTGCCATCCAGATTAAACGAATAACCGGTGGGCACTACCAGGCCCACCACCGATTTTGCGCAACCCAGTTTCTGCAGCTTGTCCATCAGGGAGGGCAAGGCACTTTCCGACGAACTGGTACCCAGCACAATCAGCAGTTCCTCTTTTATGTAGACAATAAAGCGCCAGATGGAAAATCCGGTCATCCGCGCGACGACGCCCAGCACAACAAAAATGAAAAGTCCGCAGGTCAGGTAAAACGAGCCCATCAGTTTTGCCAGCGGTATTAATGAAGCCAGTCCGTATTTTCCGATGGTGAAGGCCATCGCGCCAAACGCGCCTATGGGCGCGAGCCGCATCAGCTTGCTGACAATGGAAAAAATAACCCGGGAAAGGTCCTCAACCAGTTGCAGAATGACGCGGCCTTTTTCGCCCAGCGTTGACAGGGCAAAGCCAAACAGTATGGCGATCAGGAGTACCTGCAAAATATCGCCCTGGACGAACGCGCCCATGAACGTATCCGGAATAATATTCAGCAAAAATTGGACCGTGGTCGGCAAATGGGCCTTGGTGGTGTATTGCGCAATGGCGCTGGTATCCAGCGTGGCCGGATCGGCATTAAAGCCGTCACCGGGCCGGATAAGATTGGCAACGATAATGCCGATCACCAGGGCGAAGGTGGAGATGACTTCAAAATAGATCAATGCCTTGCCACCGACACGCCCCACTTTTTTGATATCCTGCATTCCCGCAATACCGGTCACTACCGTACAAAAAATAACGGGCGCGATAATCATTTTAATCAGCTTGATAAATCCGTCGCCGAATGGTTTCAGATCGATGGCAAAACCGGGCTGGTAGACACCTATCAGGATTCCACAAAAGATGGCGAACAGGACCTGGACATAAAGAATTTTATAAAGTGGTTTTTTCATAGCGATACTTTTAGCGTGGGGTTGTCTCGGTTATGGGAACTCATTTTTTGATGTATCACCAAACATTGTAATTTAAACCGCCCTACTTGCAATTAAAATAAAGAAAAGAGTCGAATCGATCAAACTAATGCTGTTTTTGTATTGAAATCAGCTGGAACAGCCACTGTCCGGGCACGCCCCGGAGCCTGATTTATTATTAAAAAAGAATGATAATCTGAAAACTGGGACGATTCAGACCGGATCGCCTGCGGCACTGGGGCAATCAGTGCTCTGCAGTGGATACCGTCGCTGACAGCGGAAACTGGATGGAGAATGTGCTTCCCTCGCCAGAAGTGGAATCGATCGACAGCACGGCTTTATGGCGCAACACAACGTGCTTGACAATCGCCAGACCGAGACCTGTTCCCTGGGTTTCGCGCGAACGGCTTTTGTCGACCCGATAAAACCGTTCAGTCAGCCTTGCAATGTGCTCCGGGCTGATCCCTATCCCGCTGTCCTTGACCGAAAACAGGGGGCCGTTTTCAGTTTGGGTCCAACTGATAACCACAGTGCCACCCGCCGGGGTATAACGGACTGCATTGGAAGCCAGATTGGTAAACGCGCTACGCAATTCATCCAGACTGCCCATGACGTCCGGGCCCTGATTGATCAAAGAAATCTGGTGTTTGCCGACCGACAATCCATGCATTTCGGAGACCATGGATTCGAGCAGGTTGCGCATATTGATATGCTCGACCCGAATTGGGAAATCAACTGACTCAAGCCGCGTCAGCGTCAGCATGTCTTCAACCAGACTTTGCATGCGCTGACCCTGTTCGGCCATTAACTTTATGTGGCCGGCGCGGGTCATGCTGTCCATCTCCGGTTGCATCGCATTTATTTCAAGAAATCCGTTGATAACCGTCAGTGGTGTACGCAATTCATGCGACGCATTGGCGATGAAGTCGCGTCGCATACGGTCGATCCGCTCACTTTCTGTCACATCGTGAGTAACCAGAATCTGCCGGCGATTTTCGAATTTGATAATGTGCAGGATCAGTTTGCGATCCCGGTGGGTCACGGTCAGTGGTTTATCAAACCGGCCCAGAATGATGTAGTCCATGAATTCGGGACTGCGGATCAGGTTGGTGATGCGCATATTCTTATCCTGGCTGAGCTTCAATCCCAGGTGCTGCTCGGCCACCGGATTGCACCATTCCAGAAAGAGCACATCGTCCATGATGACCACCCCGTCCGGTAACAGCGTCATAGCCTGTCTGAATCGGGCCAGCCACTCGGACAATTCGATCTGGTTCTTTTCATCTTCACGGCGCATTCGGTACAGGCGCGAGAAAATTTCTGTCCAGGCACCCCATCCGTCCGGCAATTTGCTGCTGTCCGGGCTGTCCAGCCAGAGCGAAAGCCGGTACAGGTAATTCAGTTGAAGAAATATCAATATCGTCAATCCGACGCCAATCGATACCGCACTCCACAGCATACTGGAAAAATACCCGATCGCCAGTGCTATCAGAAGCACAATGAACATGCGCAGAACGGCCGGCACCCAAAATGTTATTTTCGGACTCATTCGATGCTTTGATTGTTATTTTGAATAATGGTCATTGTAATGACAATTAAACCTGTTGGGCCAGTTGTTTGATCCTTTGCAGGACGGAATCCAACTATTTATCGTTCTGAGAGCATGTAACCGACACTGCGCACCGTTTTGATCAGTTTCTCGGATTCCTTCAGCACTTTACGCAGCCGCAGTACATGGACATCCACGGTACGCTCTTCGATAACGACATGGTCGCCCCATACCTTGTCGAGTAACTGGCTGCGTGAAAACACGCGGTCCGGGTGGGCCAGAAAAAATTTGAGAAGCTTGTATTCCGCATGACCAATATCAACGCGCTTGTCATTTAGCATCACGGAACAACTGACCGGATCCAGTACGATGGGACCCGCGGACAATATGCTTTGCCCATGCTCGGGCGCTTTGCGTCGCAGCACGGTTTTGATACGGGCGGTCAATTCCCGGGGTGAAAAGGGTTTGGTGACATAATCATCGGCACCGTGATCCAGGCCAGCGATTTTATCTTCTTCCATACTTTTGGCGGTCAGCATGATGATGGGTAGCGCGGTAAACTGGCGGTCTGAACGTATTTTTGATAACAGCCGGATACCGCTCTGATCCGGCAGCATCCAGTCCAGCAGCACCAGATTCGGCATGCGTCGGGAGATATACGCCCAGGCATCAGCCGTGTTGCTCACTGAATAGGTGTCCCAGCCCGCTGCACGCAGGGTAAAGCTGACCAGCTCAACAATGGCCGGTTCGTCTTCAACGATCAGGATGGTTGTTTTATCTGCACTCATTCATTTTTCCATTATTTTTTTCTCAGGGTTCCTGCAAAACCGCTCATCGTTGCATCACAACGCGGTCGTGACCATTTGCGCAAGCGCTATTTATTGTCGGGGTGCACTTCAGCATAATCGCTGTGCCGGATGTCTTTACCTTCAACAATAAAGATCACATGTTCGGCAATATTTTTTGCGTGGTCGCCAATACGCTCAATCGCCTTCGCCACCCACAATGCATCCAGTGCTGCCGATATCGTGCGCGGATCTTCCATCATGTAGGTGATCAGGTTGCGCATGACCGCCCGGAAATCCTGGTCTATCAAGGTATCCCGGGCAATCAGTTTAATCGCCTGTTTATGATCCAGACGTGCCAGCGAATCCAGCGATTCGTGCAACATGTTGCCGACCTGCGAGGCCAGCCCGCGGATTGAATCGTAATCATTGAAAATCAGCACGGTACGCTGATGATCTTTGCCCTGTGCGATGCGCGCAATTTTACTGGATTCATCACCAATACGTTCCAGATCAGTGATTACCTTGACCGTTGCCATGACAGTTCGCAAATCGTTGGCAGCAGGCTGACGTTTTAAAATCAGGTGGCGGCAGGCGTCATCCAGATCGATTTCAAGCTGGTTCACACTGGCATCGGCGGCGATTACACTGCTGGCCAATTCCACGTTTCCAACACGATAGGCGGAAATGGAATCATGAAACTGATTCTCAACCAGACCACCCATCAGTAAAACCTTGGAGCGCATTGCTTCCAGATCGGTATCGTACTGCTTGGAAGAATGTTCATCCGTCATCGCTTATCCCCTAGTAAAGTGAACCTGTCACTCAAAAAATGTCAATTGAAATGATTATCAGCCAAAGCGGCCGGTAATGTAATCCTGTGTTTCTTTTTTAACCGGGTTCATGAACACCTGGTCCGTCACGCCGGCCTCGACCAGTTCACCAAGATACATGTAGGCCGTGTAATCCGAACAGCGCGCCGCCTGCTGCATGTTGTGAGTGACAATGGCAATCGTATAGTCTTCTTTTAATTCGTTAATCAATTCCTCAATCTTGGCCGTGGAAATCGGATCAAGTGCCGATGTCGGTTCATCGAGCAGCAGTACATCCGGTTTTACCGCCACACCGCGTGCAATGCACAGCCGTTGTTGCTGACCGCCGGACAGGCTCAGTCCGCTTTTGCTCAGCTTGTCTTTTACTTCGCTCCACAGGGCCGCCTTATGCAAGGCCCATTCGACGCGTTCATTCAATTCGCCCTTGGATAAGTCCTCATACAGGCGCACGCCAAATGCTATGTTGTCGTAAATCGACATCGGAAACGGTGTCGGTTTCTGGAACACCATGCCAATTTTTGCGCGCAGCATATTGATGTCCTGCGCCGGATCCAGAATGTTCTTATCCTTATAGATAATTTTACCTTCAGCACGCTGCCCGGGGTACAGATCATACATGCGATTCAGGGTGCGCAATAAAGTTGATTTACCGCAGCCTGACGGACCGATAAAGGCCGTCACTTTCTTTTCTTTTATCGACAAATTGATATTTTTCAGGCTTTGTGTCGCGCCATAAAAAAAATTCAGGCCGGATATCTGTATGGCAGACGGCAATGAATCATGTGCAAGTAATTGAGCCGAAGCGGGCATGAATTAATCCTTTAAAATTCCGTTATTCAATTTAGCCGTGTATTTTTTGACTGAAAATGGTACGGGATAAAATATTCAAACTTAGTACGCTGAACGTAATTATCAATGCGCCGCCCCAGGCAAGCGTGCGCCAGTTATCGTAGGGACTCATCGCAAACTGGTAAATCACGACAGGAAGATTGGCCATGGGTTTATTCATGTCCGCGTTAAAGAACTGGTTGTTCAGGGCGGTGAACAGTAAGGGTGCCGTTTCGCCTGAGATACGCGCGACAGCCAGCAGGATACCGGTGATTACTCCCGCCTTGACAGCGCGCAGGCGCACCAGAATGGCCACTTTCCAGCGTGGTGCACCGAGCGCATAGGCGGCCTCGCGCAGATTGCCCGGAACCAGTTGCAGCATGTTGTCAGTGGTCCGGACAATCACGGGAATGGCAATCAGGGAAATGGCAATGCTGCCGGCCCAGCCGGAAAAATGATTGATGTTGGCCACATACATGGCATAGACGAACAGACCGATTACGATGGAAGGCGCAGACAGCATGATATCGGTCACAAAACGGGTTAGCTGGGCAAACCAGTTTTGTTCACCGTATTCAGCCAGATACAGGCCGGCCAGTATGCCAACGGGCGTGCAGAACAGCGTGGCAAATCCGACCATCAGGACACTACCGACAATCGCATTCAACAGCCCGCCTCCATCAGCCCCCGGCGGCGGCGTCATCTGCGTCAGCATATCCGTATTGAGTGAATTGATCCCTTTGACAAAAAGGGTAAGCAAAATCCATAGCAGAAAGAAAATGCCGACTATCATCGCCAGGAAAGACAAGGAGATTCCGATTCGATGAGTCAGCAGGCGCCGCCGGTAGACAGGGTTTTTGACAGGTTCCATTATTTCAACCCTTCATTCTTCTTCATGGCCAGCAGCATTAGCTTCGCCGCCGACAGAACGATAAACGTGATGACAAACAGGATAAGTCCCAGCGCAAACAGCGAGGATACATGCAAGGGTGTATCCGCTTCTGCAAATTCGTTGGCCAGCGTCGACGCGATGCTGTTGCCCGGAGCAAACAAGGACCATGAGAGCCGGTTGGCATTGCCGATGACAAAGGTGATCGCCATGGTTTCCCCGAGCGCTCGCCCAAGGCCGAGCATGACTCCACCCACTACCCCTATTTTGGTGTAAGGCAGTACAATCTTTCTGACAACTTCCCATTTGGTACAGCCGAGTCCATAGGCCGATTCTTTCAGTATCGGTGGCACGACTTCAAACACGTCACGCATCACCGACGCAATGAATGGAATAATCATGATGGACAAAATAATACCTGCCGTCAGCATACCGACACCAATCATCGGACCCTGAAACATTCTGCCGATGCCGGGGATATCGCCCAATGTGCCCTTCAGGATGGGCTGGATTCTCTCGGCGCAAAATGGGGCAAAAATGAACAGTCCCCACATGCCGTAAATAATGCTGGGAATGCCCGCCAACAATTCAACAGCGGTGCCGAGTGGACGCTTCAACCAGGCCGGGCAAATTTCGGTAAGAAAGAGCGCGATACCGAAACTGATGGGAAATGCGATCAGTAATGCTATAAAGGAAGTGACTAAGGTACCAACGATGGCAATCAGCGCACCATACTGGTCATTGACCGGATCCCATTCAATTCTCGTAATGAAACCCGGGCCAAACTCATGAAACGCCGGCCACGATCCCTGGATCAGGGAGATGATAATCCCCATCAGCACCAGCAGCACACTGAGCGCAAACAGGAAAGTGACTTTATGAAAAACAAAATCACCGAATTTATGGGATCTCAAAGAAGGCGTTTCCACCGCCCCTGCCTGACCCGCAAAGCCCGGCGCGGCATCCGGGTCGGTGTTTGCACCAATCCGGACTGTTTTCAAATTCCCATCTGCGTCATTGACCCCGTCAGCAGCGCTTTCTATCATCATGACAATTCCGTCGTTTAACCTGAACCACTTTTTGAAAAATCGGCACTACACTGTATCTCGCTGTGCTGTGCGATTACCAGACTGGTTTGCCAGACGCGTCTTTCACTTGCGACTTCCACGAGTCCTGTACCAGCTTGGTCACCGCGGCAGGCAGTGGCACGTAGTCCAGTTCAATCGCCATTGCATCACCATTTTTAAAGGCCCACTCAAAAAACTTCAATACTTCGTTCCCTTTTGCGGCATCGGCCTGCTGCTTGTACATCAATATAAATGATGCACCGGTAATTGGCCAGCTGGCTTTACCACTCTGATTGGTCAATACTACATAGTAGCCGGGCGATTTGGCCCAATCCGCACCCGCCGCGGCCGCTTTGAATGAATCCTCACCAGGCTCGACGAAATTACCGTCTTTATTCTTGATTTGCGCGTAGATCATCTTGTTTTTTTTCACGTACGCATATTCCACGTACCCGATCGATCCTTTGACGTTCAGTACGCTCGCCGCAACCCCTTCATTGCCTTTGCCGCCCAGGCCCACTGGCCATTTCACGGCGGTGCTGGCGCCGACTGTCGATTTGAATTCGGCATTGACTTTAGACAGGTAATCGGTCCACAAAAAAGTGGAACCGGAACCGTCGGAACGGTGTACCACGCTGATGTCAGTGGCAGGCAATTTCAGATCCGCGTTAAGCGCAGTAATTTCAGGTGCATTCCATTTGGTGATTTTTCCCAGATAAATCCCTGCGAGTATGTCGCCGGTCAGTTTCAGCTTGCCGGCGGCAACGCCTTCCAGATTGACGACAGGGACCAGTCCTCCCATAATGGCAGGAAACTGGAACAGACCCGCTTCATCGAGCTCTTCCGGTTTTAGCGGCATATCCGACGCGCCAAAGTCGACTGTCTTGCTTTTAATCTGTTTGATGCCGGCTCCGGAGCCGACCGACTGGTAGTTGAGCCCATTGCCAGTCTGTTTTTTGTATGCGTCGGCCCATTTTGCATAGATCGGATAGGGGAAAGTTGCACCGGCACCTGTCAGGTCTGTTGCGTAAGCTGACGACATCGACAGCGCGGCGGCACTCCATGTCAGGGTCAGCACAAACTTCTTAAGGATAGTTTTAAATAGCATGTAAGCTCCGTCGGGTTAAAAGCAAAATACTGGTGACTGTTATCATGCTGGCACTTTACAGTCTGTTTGTGACATCAATATGACACAAACCCGGTGATTAGATGGCTTGTAACATGTTGTATATGGCTGAATTACAAGCCAAACCATTGAATAAATAGGACTCACCGCCAGATTGGCATGCATTTCAGGCTGTCATTTTATTGTCATAATTGGTACTTACAATCGCGTGTAACAATAATCGGGTTTCAAATGAAAACATCATCTATTGTTAATATAGCATCAAAACAGAAACTGAAAGTCAGCAAAAAGTCGATTAATATAAAAACAATACCAACGTCAGCCAATTCAAAAAAAATCACTAAAATGACTGCTCGCCCTGCCAGCCCTGCTGCCACCCATCCAAAAACCGGCCAATTTCTGGATCGTGAAATATCCCAGATTGCGTTTAACTGGCGTGTCCTGGCCCAGGCTGAAGATGCCAACCTGCCATTGCTGGAACGATTGCGGTACTTGTGTATTACCAGCAGTAATCTGGATGAATTTTTTGAAGTCAGAGTGGCCAGTCTGCTCGCTTTTCAGGGTGAATATACGAAGCCCAATCCGCAGCTGAAAGCCACACTGGACAACATCAGCCTGGAAGCACACAAGCTCGTGGAGCGCCAGTATGAGGTGTTAAATGATGAGGTGCTGCCCTTATTGTCAGCCAATGGCGTTCACATACTGCGCCATAACGATCGCAACCCGGCGCAGCGCGCCTGGGTCAAGGCCTATTTTGAACGCGAAGTCCGGCCCCTGCTGACGCCAATTGGATTAGACCCTGCCCATCCGTTTCCCCAGGTGGTCAATAAAAGCCTGAATTTTATCGTTTCACTGGCCGGCAAAGATGCGTTTGGTCGCGGTACGGCGATTGCCATTGTGAAAGCGCCGCGTGTTTTACCACGCATTATCCGCTTACCCGATGAGTTAAGTCCCAAGACCGGCGCCTCGTTCTGCCTGCTTTCTTCGATTATTCATGCGCATATCGACGACCTTTTCAATGGTCGGGAAGTTATTGCCTATTCACAATTTCGGGTTACGCGCGACAGTGATATGTGGGTGGATGAAGATGGAGTGAAAAACCTGCGCACTGCGTTGCAGGGCGAGTTGCAGAGCAGGCAATTCGGCGCAGCCGTTCGTCTTGAGGTCGCAAAAAACTGCCCGCCCAATCTGTCCAAATTTTTACTGGAACAATTCAGCCTGCATCACACCCGCCTGTATGAAGTCAATGGCCCGGTTAACCTGGCGCGGCTGTCGGCTATTGGCGAACTGGTCAATGCGCCGGAATTGCGATTCCCGCCATTTTCGCCCGATGTCAGGACCCCATATTCCCAGCAGGACATTTTTTCTGCGCTGCGCAAACACGATTTACTGCTGCACCACCCATTTCAGACGTTTCAGACGGTGATTAATTTCATCCGCGAGGCGGCAGCCGATCCGATGGTGGTCGCGATCAAGCAGACGATTTATCGTACCGGCATGAACTCCGATCTGATGGAAGCATTGATCAGTGCGGCACAGGGCGGCAAGGAAGTCACTGTTATATTAGAGTTAATGGCACGCTTCGACGAAGAGGCGAACATTAACTGGGCGGACCGCCTGCAACGCGCCGGGGCGCAAGTGGTTTATGGCGTCGTCGGCTTAAAAACGCATGCCAAACTGGCGCTGGTGATCCGCCGCGAAATTGGTCACGAGTTACGTTGTTATGCCCATTTGGGAACAGGCAATTATCACCCGACCACCACCAAGTTCTATACCGATTTTGGCCTGCTGACTGCCAATCCCACGATCGCGTCAGAAGTGAATGAAATATTCATCCATTTAACCAGCCTGACCAGGCACAAGAAATTCCAGCACCTGTGGCTGGCACCGTTTTCGTTCCACAATCAGTTGCTCAGAGCCATACGCAACGAAGCACGAATTGCCAAAGCCGGCAAACCCGGGCGCATTATCGCCAAAATGAACGCGCTGCTGGATGAATCTGTCATTCGTGCACTTTATGCCGCATCCAACGATGGCGTGGTCATTGATCTTATCGTTCGGGGTGCCTGTGCATTGCGACCCGGTGTACCTGGCATGTCTGACAATATCAAGGTGCGCTCGATTATTGGACGTTACCTGGAACACAGCCGTATCTTCTATTTTCGTAACGATCTGGCCCATGACACCTATCTGGCCAGCGCGGACTGGATGAACCGAAACCTGTTTCGGCGGGTCGAAGTGGCATTTCCCATTCTGGACAAAAATCTGAAAAAACGTGTCATGGATGAGGGCTTGTTGCCCTACCTGAAAGATAACTCCAACGCCTGGCTGCTCGATGATAAAGGCGACTACAAATTGCGAAAAAGCAGAACAAAACCGTTTTGTGCCCAGCAGTACCTGATGGACACACTTGGACAATCTGAATTTTAGACAGGGTTATCAGGCTTAAAAATGGATCTCATTTTATGGCGCCATGCGCAAGCTGAAGCACTTCTTGACGATGCGCCATCGCGACTGGACGCCGAACGCAAACTGACCCAGAAAGGTCAGAAGCAGGCGGCCAAAATGGCGCTCTGGCTGGACAGCGTACTGCCGCATGGCTGCAAGATACTGGTCAGCCCAAGTCAGTGTACCATGCAGACTGCGCTGGCCCTGGGCCGCAAATTCAAGGTGGTGACCGAAGTGGGAACCGGCAGCACCGTCGACCAGATTCTGCTGGCCTGCAACTGGCCCAACAGTCGTGAACCCGTGCTGATCGTCGGCCACCAGCCGCAACTGGGTGAGGTCGTCACCCGGTTGCTGCCCTCCATCAGGGAATGTCCAATGCGCAAAGGCAATGTCTGGTGGATCAGTCAACGGGAAGATGAAGACAATCCGATGACGTTTCTGAAGGTGGTCATGACCCCGGAGTTAGTCGTAAAGTAATGGCATCAGGAATGCGGGTATGGACCGGCTGGTTGCCGGGCGCAACCCCTTCAGTATATCACCACACGCAGTGTGCCTTCAGCTACTGATTCGTCGCTGATGAGTCTTTCAGGTAGTGTCTTGAATAGCGCCCTTCCAGATTCTCGAGCGGCAGCAATAAAAACAGGTCCGCACAATGGAAATCCGGATCCCACGCGGGTTCGCCGCACACCCAGGCACCGGCTCGCAAATAACCTTTTAACAGTGGCGGCACGGTCGACTTGAACTGGGCGTCACCATCGCTGTTCAATGGAAATGGCAGCAGTGGTTTTACCCGGTAGTCAATCGGTGCCATATCCTCCGGTTGCAGACTACGGAAAATGGCATTGGCGTTCATTCCCCCGTCGGCCAGGCTGATCGAGGCACAACCGACCAGATAATTGCATTGCTCACGACGCATAAAGGCCGCCAGACCTGCCCACAGCAACATGATGACAGCGCCACTGCGATAATCCGGATGGATGCAGGCACGCCCTGCCTCCGCGATCTGATTCCGGATATGATCAAAGCGCGACAGATCAAATTCCGATTCGGAGTAATAACGACCAATCCGTTGCGCGGCATGCGGGCCGAGCACCCGGTACGTGCCGACGATTTTTAATGACCGGGTATCCCGGACAATCAGATGGTCGCAATGCGTGTCGTACTCGTCCTGATCCAGTCCTTCGGAATTTTCCAATGCAGTCAAGCCCATCGCCTCAATGAATACCTTGTAGCGAAGTCGCTGCACTTCGCGAAGCTCGTCAGTATTGGTGACCAGGCTTAACGTGAGTTTGGCGGCATTTGAATTCTGCTCTGAGGTCGTCGTAAGTAATCGCATGATTTGGCCCTGAGTTTAGACCGGTAAATCTTAGCGGGCGAATACTTCATACGGATGACAATATCATTTCATAATGATGACATTGCAATATGTCTTAACTGGAACTCAATCCCTCGGCGGTCAGTTTCAACAGGCGATCACACCGGTTTGCCAGGTCCAGATCATGGGTCACAATCACAAATGCGGTGCCCAGCCTGACCGACAGATCCAGCATCGCATCGAAAATATGCTGGGCATTCTGACGGTCCAGATTGCCGGTCGGTTCATCGGCAAGTACGCAGGCCGGTTGGGTAACCAGCGCACGTGCCAGTGCCACACGTTGACGTTCGCCGCCCGACAATTCACCCGGAACATGGCCGGTGCGATGTGCCAGGCCGACCTGTTCCAGCATGCGTTGCGCCTGATCCTGTGCCTGCTGAAAAGGCATGCGTCGTATGGTCAGCGGCATGGCGACGTTGTCCAGCGCCGAAAATTCGGGCAGCAAATGGTGAAACTGATAAACAAAGCCCAGCGAGGCATTCCGCAAATGGCAACGTCGTAGTTCATTCATCGTCGAAAAATCATTTCCAAGCAATTTGACGCTACCCTCGGTAGGATTGTCCAAACCGCCCAGCACGTGCAGCAGCGTGGATTTTCCTGATCCGGAGGCGCCGACAATGGCAATGCGTTCGCCACGCTGAACCCGCAGCTCAACATTTTTTAATACCGGCACGGCAAAAAGCCCGTCGCCATAGGTTTTACTCAAATGGGAGCATTCCAGTACGGGCTGTTCGTTCAGATTCAATGCAGGGTCACTCATAACGCAATGCCTCCGCCGGTTTGACGCCTGACGCACGATAGCTTGGATAAATCGTGGACAGCAACGAGAACAGTAACGCCATCGCGCCGATATAGGTCACGTCATTCCAGTGCAGATCGGACGGTACGCTGCTGATAAAATAAACATTTTTATCCAAAAACTGGATGCCGAACAGGTGCTCCATAAATCCGACAATCGCCGGAATATTCAGGGCCACAATGACCCCGAAGCCGACGCCCAGCAACGTACCCAGTGTGCCTACCATACTCCCCTGGACCATGAAAATTTTCATGACAGACGACGGCGTCGCACCCAGGGTGCGCAGAATCGCTATGTCAGCCTGTTTGTCCCGTACCGTCATGACCAGCGTTGACACCAGGTTAAACGCTGCCACGGCGATGATCAGTGTCAGAATAATGAACATCATCCGTTTTTCGGTTTTGACAGCGGCAAAGTAGTTACGGTTCTGCTGCGACCAGTCGCGTAACAGCAGATTACCTGTCAGTGTTGCGGCCAGTTCCCGGGCAATTTCCGGTGCCCGCAACAGGTCGTCAACACGTAGCCGGACGCCGGTGGGCGCGCTCAGGCGAAACAGTTTTTCAGCGTCGTCCATCTGGATATAAACCACACCGATATCGTATTCGTAATGCCCCGCTTCAAAGATGCCGGTCACGGTAAACGACTTGAGCCGCGGCGTCACGCCCGCCGGTGTGACCTGTCCCTGCGGTACCGCCAGCGTAATCTTGTCGCCCAATTTTGCCCCCAGCGCTTCGGCCAGATCTTTTCCTATCACCACATTAAACTCGCCGCTCACCAGGCTGGAAAAACTCCCCTGTCTGACTTTGCTGACCACATCGGACACGCTCGGTTCTTCGGCAGGCAGAATACCGCGCACCATGACGCCCCTCATTGAATCACTTAAGATGAGGGCCTGGCCTTCCACATACGGTGCCGCCGCCTTAACATGCGGATTGAGTAACGCTTCCCGGGCTGTTTCCTGCCAGTTTGATAATGACTGGTCGGCATCAAACACCTCGATGTGTGCCACAACCGACAACATCCGGTCACGCACTTCCTTCTGAAATCCATTCATGACCGACAACACAATGATTAACGCTGCCACACCCAGGCCAATTCCGGCCATCGAAATGAGCGAAATAAAGGAAATAAAACTGTTACGCCCGCTGCGGCGTCCGGCGCGGGTATATCGCAGCCCGATTTGCCATTCATAGGGTAAGTTTTTTATAAAATTCACTGTGCGCTCCAAAGAACAGCCAGCAGTGTGCCATATAATGTCATCATGAGTCATCCTGAAATTATTATTCCCTTTGGTCTGCCTCCGGCCGACCATGCCAAAGATTTGACCCACCTGCTGGCATCGGCATGCGGTCCGGACGGACTGGCCCTGCTTGTGTCTCGGCGCCGATCCAGCGAACGGATCCGGTTTGACGACTTTGCCCAAAGTCTGCCGCACGAACAATGGTTGTCGAAACGACATCAGGCTACCCCACTACAGTTACATGCCCGTCATCTGGGCATTTCGCTGGCCCCGGGTTTCTGGTTCCTGCTCAATCCGGTCCATTTGCACGTGGCCAGTACCCATCTGGTGCTCACCGATTACCGCCAGCTGAACGTGACAGACGAGGAGTCGCGGCAGCTGTTTGACCGGGCGCAACGGCTTTGCTCGGACCTCAACCGGACACTGGTCTACGGTGACGCCTCGCACTGGTTCCTGCGCGCTGACGACTGGTCCGGATTCACGACCGCGTCACCCGATGCGGCCTGCGGCCATAACATAGAGATCTGGTCACCGAGGGGCGAAGCGGTGCTGGGCTGGCGGAAACTGCAGAATGAAATCCAGATGGACTGGTTTATCCATCCGGTCCAGGAACAACGCCAGCAGCGTGGCGAACGCGCCGTCAATGGTTTATGGATGTCGTCCGGAACCCGGATCAGCAGCGATGATGTGCAGCCGGTCGGCGCATCGACCTGGCACAATGGAATATCATCCGGTCTGGCTCCCCCGGACACGGCACTCAGGCAACTCCGGTCAGCGGCACTGGCCAACGACTGGGGCACCTGGGCAAACATCATGATCGAGCTTGACCGCAGTTATTTCACGACGCTGGTACAGGCACTGAAAAAAAGGCAGGTCCGCGAACTTGATCTTTATTTGAGCAATAGCAATTCCCTGTTGCACCTAAAAATCAGCTCAAATTCCCTTCATCAATTCTGGCGACGTGCCAATCTCGCCCTTCTCCGGTAGCCCCATGAGTTCAAATCAGCCCAGCCTGCGGTCCAGCCAGATCCACACCCGCCCGTATTCATTTCGCGACGCCGAATACCTGCGACAGCAGGGCATACATCCGGTCCTTGCGCGTTTGTTTGCGGCACGTGGCGTCAAGACCACGGCCGACCTGTCGACAGAGCTGGGGAATCTGCACAAGCCCACCGGCCTGCTGCACATCGATCAGGCGGCCCAATTTCTGGCGGATGCGATCGGGGAGCACAAGAAACTGATGATAGTCGCGGACTATGACTGCGACGGAGCCACCGCGTGCGCCGTTGCCTTGCGCGGCTTACGCCTGCTCGGCGCCGATGTCGATTTCATCGTTCCCAACCGGTTTGAATATGGCTACGGTTTAACACCTGAAATTGTCGATTTGGTGGTGCAAACTACGGCCCCGTCACAGCGACCTGCCATTCTTATCACGGTCGACAATGGCATAGCAAGCTGTGAGGGAGTAGCCAGAGCCAAAGAATGTGGCATGGAGGTCGTCGTGACGGATCACCACTTGCCGGCGGCCACGTTGCCAGAGGCGCGCGTGATCGTCAACCCCAACCAGCCCGACTGCGGATTTCCGAGCAAACATCTGGCCGGCGTTGGCGTGATGTTTTATGTCTTGCTGGCATTGCGCGCCGAAATGCGTCAGCGCGGCATTTTTGATTCAGCGAATCAGCCCACGCTCGATCAGTTACTTGATCTGGTGGCACTGGGTACGGTTGCCGATGTAGTCAGGCTGGATGCCAATAATCGCATACTGGTCGCCCAGGGATTGAAGCGCATGCGATCCGGACGCATGCATGCGGGTATTGCCGCGCTGTTTCGGGTGGCGGGTCGCCAACCGCAGAATGCAACCCCGTTTGACCTGGGTTTTGCGATCGGTCCGCGCCTGAACGCCGCCGGCCGGATGAACGACATGACAGTCGGGATCGAATGTTTGACGACCGATGATGAAGGACGCGCCTGGGAGATTGCGCAGCAACTGAATACCCTGAACAGCGAACGGCGCGCCAAAGAAGCGGAAATGCAGGATGCCGCCTTACTGCTGCTGGACGCATTTCAACCCGATGACAGCAGCACACTGTGTGTCTACGATGAAAGCTGGCATCAGGGTGTCATTGGCATTGTTGCATCACGCCTCAAAGACCGGTTTTACCGGCCGACGATCACATTTGCCCCGGGTGGCGACAACACAATCAAGGGATCAGGCCGGTCCATTCCGGGTTTTCACCTGCGCGACGCACTGGATCTGGTATCCAAATATGAACCAGACCTGATACAGAAATTTGGTGGCCACGCCATGGCCGCAGGGCTCACCATCGCGACCCATGACTTTGCCCGGTTTAAAGCGGCGTTTGAACGGGTTGGCCAGCAGTTGCTGGATTCGGTACAGCTGGAACGCCTGGTGGAGACCGATGGCCCCCTTGAAGACGCGTTTTACAGTCTCGATTTTATTCAGTTGCTCGAACAGCAGGTATGGGGTCAGGGGTTTCCCGCGCCGACCTTCAGTGACGAATTCCGGCTGGTGTCGCAGCGTGTCCTGAAAGATCGCCACCTCAAGTTGCTGATTGAAAAAAATGGCCAGCGTTTCGACGCCATCTGGTTTGGCCATACCGATAACCTGCCAGCGCGAATACATGTTGCCTTTCGCCTTGACGCCAATGAATACCATGGCACGACCCGCGTGCAACTGCTGGTGGATCATATCGAGCCGGTTATTCCGTAATGTCACACCGCGCAACGCATCCGGATTCCCTGACAGAGCGCGCTATTTATTGCAAAAAATGCCACTCCATGGCAGGCAGCAAGCCCATTTAAGAGTGCAATTGCACCACTCGTTCCTCAAATTCTGCAGACTGTCGCATTCCCGATGCAGGGTCTGTTCGTCCTGATTAAAGTGACTCCATCGAAACCACCTCAGTGAGGAGAACCACATGAAAAAGTTCAGCAAAGCGATCGCACTGGTCAGCGTCACGACATTATTTGCAACTGCATTTACAACCAGTTATTTTGACCACAACGCAACCCAAGCGACACCCTCCGCTGCAACCCACGGATCCGACGTTGCCCGAATCGTCATTACAGGCAAAAGAATGACCGCAGCGCAAAAAGCACAATTCGATGCAGAGCAGCAAAATCCGTCGTCAGCGCCGACACCGGGTTCTGCCGCCCCGCTGTGAAATGCGACAAACAAAGCAGTTATAATCAAAATTCCTATAAAGAGTCAACATCATGAACCACCCAACCTCGATCGCAGTCAAAGAATTCATCGACAATGCTGTTCAACAGCTCAAACACTTTTTTGAAAAAGTAACGGATTGGGTGACCGAAATCTCGTGGATGAAGTTTTTCCTGTTTGTCTGCGTGGTGATGACCATCGGCGCGATTGCCCAGGATATGTTTCTCACTTCCGAAGAGAAGGTAATCATCAACCGGTCACCTCACTCTGGTACGGATAAAACGTTTTCCGATCACGATACCGATATCGAAATAAACAATTCCGGTATTCATATCAGAAAAAACAAGGTTGCACCGCCTGCGCCACCGGCAACTGCACCAGTACCCGGCGCATCGTCCAGTGCAGATAACGACGACGCGGCGACTGACAGAAAAGCCGACGTGCCAGACGACGAAATCCACGTCAAACTGCCGCCCGGGGTCAGCAATGACATCAGTAAAGCCATCAATGAAGAAATTGCCGATGCCAACGAAATTGAAACGGAAACCCACCGCAAGGAGAAATCAACCTGGCTGATGAGTCTGGTCATGATTTCTCTGGTCGGTTTATTCGGAATCAAGGCACTGATGGGCGGAAAACGCCGTGCTGAAATCAGAGCCAGGGCAGCACAACAGGAGGCTGAACGGGAATCACTGCAGCGCCAGGTTGCCGAGGCCAAAATGCAGATGATGCAGGCACAGATTGAACCGCACTTTTTATTCAACACCCTGGCGTCTGTCGAGCATTTGATCGAGACGGACCCACCCCGGGCGTCGGCGATGCAGCGCAGCCTGATCCAGTACCTGCGTGCAGTTATTCCCCAGGTGCGGGACACCAGCAACAAAACGAATCTGGGTCGCGAAGTGGCCATCGTCAAGGAATATCTGACGCTGCTCAAGATGCGTATGGAAGAACGGCTGGAGTTTTCGCTGACGATTCCCGAAGGGTTGAATACAGCGGCGTTTCCGCCCATGATGCTGCAAACGCTGGTCGAGAATTCGATCAAACATGGTCTGGAACCGAAGTCAGAAGGAGGCACCGTGCATATCAGCGCCGAAGTCGCCCATAACAAATTGCGTGTCAGCGTGATTGATAACGGCCTTGGATTTGGCGCTGTACCGAGTACCAGTACAGGACTCGGGCTACAGAATATAAGGGAACGCCTGGCCCTGCTTTACCAGGGTAACTGCCAATTCATTATCACCCCTACCCGCCCGTCCGGTGTCACCGTGACGATAGAAATACCTTACCAGTACACAAACAACTGATTTTCCCGGCAGGGCATCTGACGGTGCTCTGTTTATTAAAAAAAATACGGCTGACACGGCTTACTTTAAAATACAATTCAATTTTCCGGACTGGGATAAGATCATGCCAACTGCCATAATTGCCGATGATGAACGTTTAATGCGCGACCAGCTTGTTTTACGGCTGAAACAGGTCTGGCCAGAATTGGAACTGGTTGCCGAGGCCAAAAATGGCGAGGAAGCGATCGAACTGGTGAAGACCCATCGCCCGGACTTTGCTTTCCTGGATATACGCATGCCCGGCAAAACCGGACTCGAAGCCGCGCAGGCCATTGCCGGATTGACCCATATTGTCTTCATTACTGCCTACGACCAGTATGCCGTCGAAGCATTTGAACACGGCGCCATTGATTATGTATTAAAGCCCGCCGATCTGGACCGGCTGGGTTTGACTGTGGAACGCCTGAAGAAGCGCATTGCGCAAACGCCCAATGATGTATCCAGTCTGATTGCCCAGATCAGCAAACAGATTCTGCACAAGCCCAATTATCTGCAATGGATACAGGCCTCGATCGGCCAGGAACTGCGTTTTTTCCCTGTGGAAGAAATCCTGTTTTTTCAGTCTGATGAAAAATACACTCGCGTTCAGACCAAAACCGTTGAAGCACTCATCCGCAAGCCGGTGCGCGAACTGGTGGAAGAGCTGGATCCGGCTTTATTCTGGCAGATTCACCGTTCCACGCTGGTCAATTGCAAAGCGATTGACGGCGTGGTTCGCGACATGCGCGGCCGTCATCTGGTGCAGATAAAAGGTCTGACTGAAAAATTGGAGGTCAGCCGAAGCTACGTGCATCTGTTCAAGCAGATGTAGCCATGGTTCCTGAAGAATCAGGTTATTTGGGCTTATTCTCACCCGTGAAAGGGAACGTGGTAAAAATACCCAAGGTCTGATTTTGCATCTGTTCCTGCATCTGCACAAACAGGTTTTTACTCTGCTCAATATAATTGCCCATCATGCCCTGCATCATCGGCCCCTGTATATTCATGAACTGGGTCCACATTTCAGGGCTGAATGGTTTTCCATCGTATTTTGCCAGCGAATTTTCAGCCAGCTTCTGCTGAATTTCAATAAACGCCTGTATATTTTTTTCCAGATAATTGCCCATCATGCCTTGCATGGCATGGCCGTAATAACGAATAATCTGGGATAACACCGCGCTCGAAAACATGGGCGAACCACCGGCCTCTTCATCCAGAATAATCTGCAATAAAATGCTGCGCGTCAGATCTTCATTGGACTTGGCGTCCACCACCTGAAAATCATCGCTATCCATCACCAACTGTTTTACGTCAGATAAAGTGATGTAGGTGCTGGTCTGCGTGTCGTACAGGCGACGGTTCGGGTACTTTTTAATGAGATGTTCGGCTGATTTTTTTGCGCTACTCATGGTGTATCCAATAAATCTATTATTCGTAATTAAAATAATAATTTGTTAATAAGACCGACCTTCACTAATTAAGTGTCTCGGGTTGTTTTTAATACATTTTTGTTATGTTTTTATTTTTAATTGCGTAGATTATAGCAATGTCCGTCAGAAGTCAGTAAAGGATTTTCCGATTGCAACTTTTTATATGGCAAAAAGGAGGCTACCAGCCTCCTCTTTTCCTTTTTTTTACAACAAAAACAGGTGCGTGGCTTAGCCCATGTGCAAGCCACCATTAATTGAAAAATCGGACCCCGTTGCGTAGCCACCCTCATCGGAGGCAATCCACGACACGATCGAGGCGATTTCATCCGGTTCGGCCAACCGCTTTACCGGTATGCCGGCCACAATTTTCTCCAGCACATCCGGGCGTATGGCGCGCACCATATCGGTACCGACATAACCGGGAGACACTGTATTGACGGTCACGCCTTTGGTCGCCACTTCCTGGGCCAATGCCATCGAGAATCCGTGCAAGCCTGCTTTTGCTGTGGAATAGTTGGTCTGACCGAATTGCCCTTTCTGGCCATTTACCGAAGAAATGTTGATAATCCGTCCCCAGCCGCGTTCAACCATGCCGTCAATAACCTGTTTGGTGACATTAAACAGGGAATTCAGGTTGGTATTGATGACGGCATCCCAATCGTCGCGCGACATTTTTCTGAACTGACCGTCACGGGTGATCCCCGCATTGTTGACCAGCACGGCAATTTCACCGATCTCCGCCTTGACTTTATCAAAGGCGTCTTTGGTTGAATTCCAGTCAGACACGTTGCCTTCGGATGCGTGCACATCGTAACCTTCTTCGCGCATGGCTTTCAACCAGGAATCCTTGCGCATGGAATTCGGGCCACACCCTGCTACGACTGTAAATCCATCCTTACACAAGCGCTTGGTAATGGATGATCCGATGCCACCCATGCCGCCTGTCACATACGCTATCTTTTTTGTCATGTTGATCTCCTTGTAAATTTTACTTTTATACTCATAGTGAACTCCGTGCCGAACCCATTACCATGCTGCCTTCCTGATCTCATGCCCAACCCGTCGCGCAGACCCATCCACCATAATCGCCGGAACTGACTTCAGCAGGAAACTTTGACATACCTTCCCGGAGCGGGTTCAATTACCTTGTAGGTATCATTGCCCAGCACCGAGATCGCCGCCACTCTTTTTCCTGCATGGTCCGCCAGAAAGCCGGACCATTCCGGCCACCAGCTTCCAGCATGTAGCTGCGCGCCGTCCATCCACTCCTGGGCACTTTTAACCGTCGAACCGTGCAGCAGGTCGTTGGACCAGTAATTTCTTTTCTTTTTGGCTGGCGGATTGATGACGCCGGCAATGTGCCCGGACGCACCTAAAATGAACCGGTTCTGCGTTGGCTTTTCCGGATTCAGTAATGAAACCGAGGTGTACGCCGACATCCAGGGGACGATATGATCTTCCCGTGAGGCATACACAAATACCGGCGCATCAATCTTGCGCAGACTGACCTTTTCGCCCGCCACCTCAAGCCTGCCAGGGTGTTTCAAATTATTTTCCAGGTAGGTGTTTCGCAGATACCAGCAGAACATCGGGCCAGGCAGATTCGTGCCATCACCATTCCAGTACAATAAATCAAACGGTGGCGGCTCTTCACCCTTTAAATAATTCGACTGGACGTAATTCCATACCAGATCATTGGGGCGCAAGCTGGAAAATGCACTGCCCAAATCACGTCCTGACATCAGCCCGCCCTGACCTATGGTTTTTTCGCGCAATTCGACCTGCATCTCGTCAACAAATACCTCCAGAATACCGGTGTCGTCAAAATCCAGCAAGGTGGTCAGTAACGTTACGCTGGCAGCGGGCTGTTCGTTGCGTGCCGCCAGTACCGCCAGTGATGTCGACAGTAACGTGCCCCCGACACAGAACCCGAACGTGTTGATTTTGTCCTGACCGGAAATGGCCTGCACCACATGTATCGCCTGGATCACGCCCGCTTCCACATAATCATCCCACGTGGTCTTGGCCAGCGATGCGTCGGGATTGACCCAGGAAACCAGAAACACATTATGCCCCTGCTCCAGCGCATAGCGAACCACAGAATTGTCGGGTTGCAGGTCGAGAATGTAAAATTTGTTAATGCACGGCGGCACGATCAGTAATGGCCGCTGATACAGGGTGGCGCACACAGGCTGGTACTGGATCAGCTGGATCAGGCTGTTCTCAAAAACGACCTGCCCCTGCGTAGTGGCCACGTTTTGACCCACCTCGAAGGCACTTTCATCGGTTTGTGAAATCCGGCCTTTCTGCATATCAGCCAGCATGTTACCGAGTCCTTTGGTCAGGCTTTCGCCTTTGGTCTCGATCAATTTACTCTGTGCTTCCGGATTGGTGGCCAAAAAGTTGGCGGGCGACGCAGCATCGACAATCTGGGTGACGGCAAACAGAATTTTCTGCTTGGCACGCTTGGACGCCTGCACTGCCTCGGCCATCCCGGTTAAATACGCCGAATTCAACAGATACAGCGCCGCGGTGTAGGCCGCTGAAGGCGAACTGCGCCATTCGGGGGCTTTGAAGCGACGATCGTCTATCTCGGGTAGTCTGGAATGGATCATGTCCTGCCACAACTGGCCGGCATTTTTTATATAATCCTGCTGCAGGCGCTGGATATCCTTTGGGTCTATGGTTCCACCCGATTCGCCAAGCAGTTTTGCCACCTGGTTTGACAAACCACTGAGATTGGCCATCAGATCGGGGGACACGGGCATCCCGACCATGGACGGGATTGCCTGCATCGCAGGATTGAAAAAATTGCCGCCGCCGGGCGTGTTATTATCTGGCATGGCCCCATGTTGCCACTGCGGCAGCGCACTGAGCTGACTCAGCATCGCGGCAACAAGGTCATCCGGTTCAAAAGATTTCATGCGTCCCCTGATTTAATTTTTTTGCTTTCACAGCCTATGCATATCATTGCCATTGCCTGGATATATGTCGTTTCGATGATGGCATTGACCGAAACGTCCTTTATTGCCGGGCTCATGACCTTCATTTTTTACTGTGTGGTTCCACTCGGGCTAATCGGGTATTTCATGAAGCGGAGAAAACACCGTATGGCATCAATGCATCATGCGCGCCACGCTTACGAATTAAAATTACAACAAACGCACAGTAGCAAATCTGAAGACAAATTGGAACCGCAAACTGAAAACAACGATTAACCCTTGATCCAGATTAAACTTGCCATACGCCCTGTTACGCCGTCACGCCGGTAAGAATAAAATTGGTCAGGCTGGCTGACCGTACAACAATTTTCCCTGGCAATACGACCGACCCCCGCCCGTAAAAGACGCAACTCCGCCAAACGGTAAATATCGGCAAGAAATTTGCCCGGCCGGTGTTTGCTCGCCAGAAACGCACTGCACGCCGACGCATCATGGGCGACAAACAGGTCTTTTACCTCGTCGCCGACCTCAAACTGTTCAGGGCCAATCGCCGGACCCAGCCAGGCCATCACATTTTCCGGTTTTGCACCGCGATCTTGCATCTTTGCCAGTGTATTTTCCACTACGCCCTGTACCAGCCCACGCCAACCCGCATGCGCTGCCGCAACCACCTTCGTTGTAGCATCACAAAGTAATACTGGCAAACAATCTGCTGTTTGCACTGCACAAATTACACCGGGTTTTGTGGTAAAACAGGCGTCCGCTGCCATCTTGCCATCGTCCGTTGCCGGCTCATCGAAATCGATCACATTTGTTCCATGCACCTGATTCAGCCATAGCGGCTCGCCGGGTAAATACTGCGCCAGCAAACGGCGATTTTCCCTGACATGCCCGATCCGGTCCCCTACATGGGTAGCAAGGTTGAACCCGCCTGCACCCTGCCCATCATCGTAGGGGCTCAAACTGACACCGCCGGTTCTTAACGTGGTCAGCGCACCGACAAAGGCCGGCAAACCAGGCCACTGTGGAACGAGGACGCGTTCAGACATCGGCAATTCCCGCGCGGACCAGTAACGCTGCAAAGTCGTCGGCCAGGCTGACCTCCCAACTGACCTCCTTATGCTTGATCGGGTGTTCGAGGCCCAGTCGGCGCGCCTGCAGTGCCTGTCGCGGGAAATGACTGGCCAGATGCTGTTTGCCGTACAACCCATCACCCACCAGAGGAAATCCGGCATGTGCCATATGGACGCGTATCTGATGTGTTCGTCCTGTTTCCAGCCGGCATTCAACCAGACTGACCGCTTTCCCGTCCAACGTGCCGGTAGCGAGTCGCCTGAAGTGGGTTATGGCCGGCTTGGCAGAGGGGCTTTCTGAAACCGCCATTTTTATCCGGTCACGGGGGTGTCGGGCCATGGGTTGGTCTATCGTGCCCGACAGATTGGGCTTGCCCCAGACTAACGCCCAGTACTCCCGTCTTACGGTGCGCGCCTGCAATTGTCTGACCAGATCAGTTTGTGCCTGCAGGGATTTTGCGACCACCATCAAACCGCTGGTGTCTTTATCCAGACGATGGACGATGCCCGCGCGCGGTACGCCGGATAGTGCCGGGAAGTGATGCAGCAACCCATTTAACAGCGTGCCAGACCAGTTTCCCGCCGCTGGATGAACCACCATGCCAGCAGGTTTATTGATGACCATGATCGCCCTGTCTTCAAAAACGATGTCCAAGACCATTTGTTCCGGCTGATAAGCATGATCTTCCGGCGCTGGTTGCGGATGCACGATCACTTCCTCGTCGCCCAGTACGGTCATTTTTCCGCGTCCCGGTACCCCGTCCACGGTGACGTGACCGGCCGTGATCCATTGCTGCAAACGGCTTCTTGAAAATTGTGGTATCAATTTCGCAATAATTTTATCTAAGCGTTCACCGCACACATCCGGGTCTAATTTGACTATAATCGGGGTCGCGTCAAAAGCGAGGCCCGATTCCGGCTCAGAATCGGGATCATCGCCGGCCAGATCATCGATCAGGTCGGCCAGTTGCGCGGCAGAATGACTATCCGGCTGCGATTCTGGAGCGGGTAAATGGGTTGGGATAGTTGCTTTCACGAGAGTTCCCATCGGTAATACGACTTGGACTGGAATGTTCCGGCATAAAAATCGAGGCACTTATCTGTCTGACAAGACAGAAAATGGCCGCGCTTTACTCGGGAACAAGGCGCTCCGCGACGTATATCATAAAAAAATTGTTTAAAAGTGCTCATGCAAAACCTCATGCAAAAAAAATTAATCAACAGAACCATCCGCCTTACTTTTCTTCTGGTGATCGCCCTGTTCGGCTTATCGGCCTGCGGCCTGTTCCCTGAAAAATATGATGAAAGCAAAACCTGGTCTGCAGCCAGACTGTATCAGGAAGCAAAAACTGATCTTGAAAACGGCTCTTATGATAGCGCGATTAAAAACCTGGAAAAACTAGAATCACGTTTTCCATTCGGAACCTATGCGCAACAGGCGCAAATGGATATTCCGTATGTGTACTACAAACAGGGCGACCAGGCCCAGGCACTGGCAGCCATAGAACGGTTTATCAAGTTACACCCCAACCACAACAATCTTGACTATATTTTCTACCTGCGCGGTCTGGTCAATTTTAATGATCAGGTCAATTTCTTCCAGTCTCTGGCGCACCAGGACATGACGGAACGGGACCCCAAAGCAGCGCGCGAAGCGTTCGATGCATTCAAAGCGTTAGCGGTTCGTTTTCCTGACAGCAAATATACCCCCGATGCGCTGCTGCGCATGAAATATCTTGTGAATACGATGGCGCAATACGACCTGCACGTAGCGAAGTACTACTACCGGCGCGGCGCTTATCTGGCGGCAGCCAACCGCGCGCAATCGGCCATCAAGGAATATCCCGATGCCCCCGCCATTGAAGAAGCGCTTTTTGTACTGTATAACAGTTACGACAAGATGGGCCTGATCGAACTGCGTGACGACGCCAATCGTGTCTTCATCAAGAATTTTCCCACCTCCAGATTTACCCAGGCCAGTACCGCCGAAGTAAAATCCTGGTGGCAGTTCTGGTAACCTGCGATCGCTGTTCGCCGCTAAACCGGTCAGCCGGACAACTGGCCAATAATCTGACGTAATTCGTCCTGTATCGCGGCGATCGGACGATCTGAATTGATCACTTTTATCCGCTGCGGAAACTCCGCAGCGCGTCGCAGATATTCCGCACGGGTATCGGCAAAGAATTCAGACTGTTCCTGCTCAAATTTATCCGGTTCACGAGCGGCGTTCAGGCGCCGCCGGGCAACCTCGAGCGGCACATCAAATAGCAGCGTCAGATCAGGCTGCAGCGCCGGATGTACCCATTGTTCCAGGACAGCAAGTTTGGCGATTGCCAATTTTCTGCCGCCCCCCTGATACGCAAAACTGGCGTCTGTAAACCGATCCGACACCACCCAGTCACCGCACGCCAGTCCGGGCTGAATCACCTTGTCAATATGTTCGCGGCGTGCAGCAAACATGAGCAGGGCTTCGGTTTCCAGATGCATGGACTGGTGCAGCAGTAATGCGCGCAACTGCTCGCCCAGCTCGGTACCGCCGGGCTCACGCGTGCAAACCACCCGATGGCCCGCCGCTTCCAGCAAACCGACGACAAACGGTATATGGGTCGATTTTCCCGCACCATCAATACCTTCAAACGTTATAAACTTTGCTTTTTTCATAGTGCATGTGTTGAAACTTTTATTCTCATCGCTCATTTGATAAAGCGCGCCACTGCACGATGATGGTCGTTCAGTGTCGCTGAAAACTGGCTGCTTCCATCCCCTTTTGCCACAAAATACAGGGCGTCAGTGTGCGCGGGGTTCAGCGCGGCCATCAAGGATTCCATGCCGACCAGCGCAATCGGCGTCGGCGGCAAACCTACCCGAGTATACGTGTTATAGGGCGAATCGGTTAATAAATCTCGCTTGTGAATTTTCCCCTGATACCTGTCGCCCATGCCAAATATGACCGTCGGATCGGTTTGCAGCAGCATGCCTTTGCGTAACCGGTTTACAAAAACACCCGCGATCATGCTGCGGTCCGACTTCAAACCGGTTTCTTTTTCCACAAGTGACGCCAATATGATCGCTTCATAGGGACTTTTAAGGGGGCTGTCTGCATCGCGTTTTTGCCAGGCCAGTTCCAGCCGTACCTGCATCTGGGCGTATGCGCGCCTGTAGACCTCCATGTCGCTTGAACCTTTGGGAAACAGATACGTGTCAGGGAAAAACAGGCCTTCTGGCACCGCGTGGTCGCTGTTTAAGTCCGCCACAATTTCCCGGTCCGATAAATTGACAGAATCGTGCATGAAATAGGGATTCTGACGGATTGCCTGGCGCATCTGCCTGAATGTCCATCCTTCGATCAGTGCAAAGCTGAACTGGGCAAACTCGCCCCGAACGATTTTGTCGAGCAAGGCCTTAGGCGTAATGCCGGCCTGCGCTTCATAGGTGCCGGCCTTTAATTTGCTGCCCTGACCTGTAATGCGGGCCAGCACTTCAAACAGGACGGGCTGGACAGCAACCCCTGCATCGGCTATCTGCTGCGAACTGCTGCGCAACGAGCTACCGGGTTTGATCAGGAATTCGACCGTTGTGTCAGATATCGGCTGGGTCGCCCAATAGCCAAAGCCGGTACACAGGGCGATCAGACAAAGCAGGATGACAACGACTAGTTTTTTCAAAATAAGCACAGTAATACGTGATTTCCATAACGGATTTATAATTTGCTGATTCACGCTTGCCTGGCAGTGCATCAATCAGACGGAATCGCAATAAGTCGACATGATAAGGCCATTTGCACGCAACACTAAACTGTTCAAGGAAAATTTATTTCAATGTCTCCGATCAATCCCCTTTCATCATTGCCCACTGACGGGATAGCCCGATTATCCAGCCTGGCATTGATAACAGTCAGTGGCGCTGACGCCATCCAGTTCCTGCACAGCCAGCTCACCAATGACATTCAGGCATTGGCTGATAATCAGGCCTGTTTAGCCGGTTACTGCACACCCAAGGGCCGCTTGCTTGCAACGGCAATCGCATGGAAAACGGGTGATACGGTGACACTGGAAGTACCGGCCGAGATCCGGGAAAACTTGCAAAAACGCCTACAAATGTATGTACTGCGCTCCAGGGTGACGCTCGAAAACCGCACCGCCAGTGTGTCTGTTCTGGGTATATTCGGTGAAGGTGCAGCCCTGAAATTGGCCGAATGGTTTCCCATGCTACCTGCCGCTCCGAACCAGCTGGTCCACAATAAGTCGGGCGTTTTATTACGGCTGACCGATGTTACCGGAATTAAACGATATCAATGGATTGCACCGCTGGCGCTGGCGGATCAGGTGTATCCGACCTTATCCCGGCAGATTTCGGTGGTTCCGGAACAAAGTTGGGCACTCTCAGACATCCACGGCGGTATCCCACAGATATTGCCTGCCACCCAGGAAAAATTTGTTCCGCAAATGATTAACTATGAATTGATCGGTGGTGTCAATTTTAAAAAAGGCTGCTATCCGGGTCAGGAAATTGTCGCGCGCAGCCAGTATCTCGGCAAGCAGAAACGTCGCATGGTGCTGGCGTCGATACCCAGCGCCACGGTGCAAAGTGGCATGGAGCTCTTTTCCGCTACCGATTCGTCAGAACCGTGCGGTATGATAGTCAATGCGGCACCCAATGCGCGCGGCGGAAGCGATTGTTTAATTGAAATGAAGACGAGTTTTCTGCAGAACGCCACCGTGCAGCTTGGTACGGGGGAAGTCTGCCAGTGGATGGAATTGCCGTATCCCTTGCCCCGGGATGGGGACGGGGTCACCTCCTGAGGAATTGGTATGTGCCTGATTATTTTTGCCTGGCAGATAGTGCCTGACCATCCCTTTTTCGCGGTGGCCAATCGCGACGAATATTACGCTCGCCCCAGCGCGCCGGCTGCCTGGTGGGACGATCATCCCGCTGTTTTTGCACCACGTGATCTGCAATCCGGCGGTACCTGGTTGGGGATGGCCAAATTGGGGAATGAAAACAAAGGCTATAAATTTGCCGCGTTAACCAACGTGCGCGACGGCACGGCAGCACGCGAGGAAGCGCCGTCACGCGGCTATCTGGTCTCAGACTTCCTGATAGGCAATGAAAGTGTTGAAAACTATCTGCAATTGATTGCCAATAGAGCTGATGAATTTAATGGTTTTAACCTGTTACTCGGTGAGGTCAGCGACGAGAAACAGGAATTGAGCTGGTTTTCGAATCGAAATACCGCCAATTCAAAAAATGGTCAGTTACTCACGCCAGGCATATACGGTTTGTCCAATGGGGCGCTAGATGCGCCCTGGCCCAAAGTATGCAAAACCAAAGCGGAGCTGGCCAGTCTGTTATGCCAACGTGCGCCACAGGAAGCGTATTTTGAGATGCTTTCCAACACGCTGCCTGCCCCCGACCATCGCCTGCCCGATACCGGCGTCAGCCTGGAGCTGGAACGCATGCTGTCGGCCACCTGCATAGAATCAGAACGCTATGGCACACGCAGTTCAGCGCTGCTGACACTGACCCATAATTTTGAGATGGGTTACCATGAACGGGTTTTGCGCTGAGCGAATTCGAGCGTGCGGCTTCGGGCTTAGCTCAAGCTTACCCCGGCGGGCTTGGCTCAAGCTTACCCCGGCGGGCTTACCCAATTCCTGACCGGCTTGACCGGAAAACCGTCACCTGCGACGGTAGCGCTGAGGGAAAAAAGGTGTTTTCACGACCTCCATCGCCACCGGTTTTCCACGTACGATGGCATTCAGCTTGGTGCCCGTTGCGGCAAACGAATTATTTACATACCCCATCGCAATGGGTGAATTGACGCTGGGGCCAAAGCCGCCGCTGGTTACTTTACCGATAATGTGTCCCTCGGCGTCCACAATTTCGGCTCCCTCACGAACCGGTGCTTTTTCGGTAATCTGTAATCCAACCCGTTTTTTGCTGACACCTTCAGTCAGTTGGCGTTCGATGATGGCGGCACCCGGGTAGCCGCCGGCGCGTGCACCACCGGCACGGCGCGATTGGGACAACGCCCAGACCAGACTCGCTTCGACCGGTGTTATGCTGGCGTCCATATCATGACCGTATAAACATAATCCCGCTTCCAGACGCAACGAATCACGTGCCCCCAAACCGATACTGGCCACCTCCGGCTGCGCCAACAGCCATCGGGCGAACCTGACAGCGTGCTGGTTGGGTATCGACAGTTCAAAACCATCCTCGCCAGTATAGCCGGACCGGCTGACAATACAATCAATACCGTCCAGCCACATCGGTTTCGAATCCATGAATACCATCGGCGCGGTTTCAGGGCATAAACGTGCCACCACAGCGCAGGCAGCCGGGCCCTGTAATGCCAGCAATACCCTGTCATCCAGCTCTTCAACTTTGCAAAGCCCTGCCAGATGCTTGCGCATATGGGCCACATCCTGCTGTTTGCACGCGGCATTAACAACCACAAACAGGGAATCGACCAAATTAGTGATCATCAAATCATCCAGAATACCGCCGTCATCGTTGGTAAGCACGGCATACCGCTGCCTATGCGCACGCAGACCCAGGACATCGACGGGGACCAGGGATTCAAGAGCCCTGGCCACATCAAGCACATTGTCCCCGGGAAGCGGACTGAGACGAATCTGTCCCATATGAGAAACATCAAACAACCCGGCTTTGCTACGGGTATGCAAATGCTCCTTCATCACACCCAGCGGATATTGCACAGGCATGCTGTAACCGGCAAACGGCACCATTCGTGCACCAAGTTCCAGATGCAGATCGTGTAATGGTGTGTTCAATAATTGCTCAGATTCCATTGTATGTCCTCAGGTTATTCGTAATCCGACAGCGGCGGACAGGTGCAAACCACGTTTCGATCGCCAAATACATTGTCAACGCGACCCACTGGCGGCCAGTATTTGCCGCCATTTTTCAGGGTACTGACTGGAAATGCTGCCTGCTCGCGCGTGTACTGATGGGTCCATTCGTCCGTTAACGCCACCGCAGTATGGGGTGCGTGGCGCAAGGGGCTTTGTTCCGCACTGATTTTGCCGCCGGCCACGTCGTCGATCTCTGCCCGAATCGCTATCATGGCGTCGCAGAACCGGTCCAGCTCGACCCGATCTTCGCTTTCTGTCGGTTCAATCATCAGCGTGCCCGGTACTGGAAACGACATGGTGGGTGCATGAAAACCATAATCCATCAAGCGTTTCGCCACGTCGTCAACCGTGATGCCGGTTTCATCCTTGACAGGACGCAAATCGACAATGCATTCATGGGCGACGATTCCACCCTCGCCGGCGTACAGGATGGGAAAATGGGCCGACAGGCGTTTTGCAATGTAGTTGGCATTCAGAATCGCCACCTGGCTCGCCTGTTTCAACCCCTCCTGGCCCATCAGTTTGATATAGGTCCAGCTGATCGGCAGTATGCTCGCGCTGCCCCACGGTGCAGCGCACACCGGTGCGTGCCTGTTGTCCAGCACATGATGACCGGGCAGGAACGGAATCAGATGTGATTTCACACCGATCGGTCCCACGCCCGGTCCACCACCACCATGTGGAATACAGAATGTCTTGTGCAGGTTCAGGTGCGAAACGTCACCACCGAATTGCCCCGGTTGGCATAACCCGACCATGGCATTCATATTCGCACCGTCGATATAGACTTGCCCGCCGTGCTGGTGAATAATGGCGCAGATGTCCTTGATGGCGGTTTCAAAAATGCCGTGGGTAGACGGGTAGGTAATCATCAATGCCGCCAGATTGGCTGAATGCTGTTCTGCCTTGGCTTTCAGGTCAGCCACATCCACGTTACCGCCTTCATCACACTGCACGACAACCACCTGCATACCGGCCATATGCGAGGTCGCCGGATTGGTACCATGCGCGGAACTTGGAATGAGGCAGATGGTACGGTGCTGATCACCGCGGCTATGGTGATAGGCACGTATCGCCATCAATCCGGCATATTCGCCTTGTGAGCCTGCATTGGGCTGCAGCGAAACGGCATCGTAACCTGTGCAGGTCACCAGCATCTGTTCCAGCTCAGTGATCAGGCGTGTATACCCTTGCGTCTGATCGGCAGGTGCAAAAGGATGGATATGGGCAAATTCAGGCCAGGTTACCGGTATCATTTCCGCGGTCGCATTCAATTTCATCGTGCAGGATCCCAATGGAATCATGGTGCGATCGAGCGCCAGATCCTTGTCCGACAGCATGCGAAGGTAACGCAGCATCTGGGTTTCAGACCGATGCCGGTGAAATACCGGATGGGTCAGATAGGGGCTGGTTCTTTTTAACGCCGTGGGAATGGTGATCTGTGTCTGGTCATACAGTGATTTGAAACTCGGGATCTGCTGATCAAACATGGCAAATGCGGCCCAGATGTTGACCACATCCGATTCGTCACAGGTTTCATCAAGCGAAATACCGATATGACTGTCGTCGATATGACGCAAATTGATGTCCAGACCGCGTGCAACGGCGTGAATCACACGGGTTCGCGCTCCGGTTCTGACTTCGACCGTGTCGAAATAATGCTCAGTTCTGACCTCACAGCCGAGTTCCTTCAAACCAGCCACCAGCGTGGCCGTGTGCTGATGTACGCGACTGGCGATTCGCGCCAGACCTTCCGGTCCGTGGTATACCGCAAACATGCTGGCAATATTGGCCAGCAGTACCTGGGCGGTACAGACGTTGCTGGTCGCTTTTTCACGACGTATGTGCTGCTCGCGCGTCTGCAGCGCCAACCGGTAGGCCGGTTTGCCGTGACTGTCAATCGACACGCCGACGACCCGACCCGGCATTTGCCGCTTGTGGGTATCGCGGGTTGCAAAATAGGCGGCATGCGGACCGCCAAATCCAAGTGGCACACCAAACCTCTGGGCCGTTCCAATGGCCACATCGGCACCAAATTCGCCCGGAGGTGTCAGTAAAGTCAGCGCCAGCAGATCCGCAGCAACCACCACCATGGCTTTCTTTTCATGCGCTAACTGGCAGGTTTCTTCATAAGAATGAATTTCGCCGTTCAAGGCCGGATATTGCACCAGCACCCCGAAACAATCCGTGTCGTTCAGTGCCGTGCGATGATCCCCCACGACCACCTGAATGCCGATCGGTTCCGCCCGGGTTCGGATAACGTCTATCGTCTGCGGAAAGCAATCTTCGGAAACAAAAAATACGTTACTCGTGCTTTTTGCAACCCGCTGACAGAAGGTCATGGCTTCTGCCGCTGCCGTGGCTTCATCCAGTAACGATGCATTGGCGATTTCCATGCCGGTTAAATCGGTGATCATGGTCTGGAAATTGATCAGCGCTTCCAGGCGACCCTGGGAAATTTCCGGCTGGTAGGGCGTGTAGGCGGTGTACCAGGCAGGATTCTCCAGAAGGTTGCGCAATATGACGTTCGGGGTGTGCGTATTGTAGTAGCCCATTCCGATGAATGATTTCACCACAATGTTCTGTTCGGCAATCTCACCCAGCAGTCGCAGCACATCGGCTTCATTGCTGGCATGACCCAGTTGCAATGGCTGTTTTGACAGGATGGCATCGGGAATCACTTTTTGTATGAAAGCATCCATCGAATCAAAACCGAGCGTTTTCAGCATTGCCGCCATATCGGTTGGTGACGGACCAATATGGCGTGATATGAATTCGGAATTAAATTCCAGATGTTCTTGCGCGGCACGGTGCAAAACCATGATGTATCCTTGACTGTATGGAGATAAATTAACCCAGCTTGGCGATGAAATCCTTGTAGGCAGCTTCATCCATCAGTGAATTCAGCACACCGGTATCCGCGACGGTCATTTTGAAAAACCAGCCTGCTCCGAGCGGATCTTCATTCACCAGCCCGGGCTCATCATTCAGGGCAGCGTTGACTTCGACAACTTTGCCGTCAAAGGGCATGGAAATCCCCCCTGCCGTTTTCACTGATTCGATCACAGCCACTTCCTGTCCTTCCGAGTACGAAGTCTCACTGTCGGGCAACTGGACATAGACCAGATCGCCGAGGTGACTTTGTGCGTAATCGGTGATACCGACGGTAATCAACTGACCATCCAGTCGCAGCCATTCATGTTCACTGGTAAATTTCACGTTACTCATTTTTTATCTCCTCAATCGGTTTAAATGACAATGGTGCTGACAGGATTACCTACGGTAAGACACGGTTTCTGGCCAAAATATATTATTTATTTGCTATTTTTTACTGTTTTTAGTTTGAAAAATTGTAGATGCAAGCTCGCTTTTCATGTATTCATACTTGATGCTTTTATTTTGATTTTTGTACAAATTACCCCAGTCGCATGTTTATTTTTGAAAAAAATAGCTTATTTATTTTAAAAAATGATTAAACCGGCTATTTAAAACCAGTTTGTTCGCGGACTGGAAACAGCCAAATTGTAGATGAGCAAACAGAAAGTCTGGCAAGCCGCTTGGCAGATCGGTACAAAAAGAATCTCCTGCACCCGAAAGTCGATTTTTGACTATATTGTAGGGATGACTAACCCGGACTCGTGAATTATGCTCAATCAGGTGGATATAGTGGTTGTGGGCGGTGGCATCAATGGGGCTGGCATTGCACGCGACGCCGCCGGTCGCGGACTGTCAGTAACGCTATGCGAAAAGGATGATCTGGCTTCACACACCTCATCAGCGTCAACCAAACTCATCCACGGCGGCCTGCGCTACCTGGAATATTACGAATTCAGCCTGGTGCGAAAAGCGCTTCAGGAACGCGAAATACTGTTACGCGCGGCGCCGCACATTATCAGTCCGCTTCGATTCGTCATGCCCCATGTCAGTCATTTGCGCCCGGCCTGGATGATACGGCTTGGACTGTTTTTATATGACAATCTGAGCAAACGTAACATCCTGTTTGGTTCGCGAAGCATTAATTTTAAGTCCCATGTGTCGGGTCGTCCGTTGCAGGACAATTTCTCAAAAGGATTTGTCTATTCGGACGCCTGGGTCGACGACGCCCGACTGGTTGTTTTGAACGCGCGCGATGCGAAAGAGCTCGGCGCGACGATATTGACCCGAACCCGACTCATCTCCGCGCACATGGAAAACGATGGCTGGCGTGTGGAACTGATGACTCAGAGTGGGCAGATCACCCGCCTGTTTGCACGCTGTCTTGTCAACGCCACGGGCCCCTGGGTAAGTTCCTTTCTCGATAAACAGATTCAACCTGGCCGGGCAAAACCGCATCATGCCATTCGACTGGTTCAGGGCAGCCATATCGTGACAAAAAAACTGTTTGATCACCATTACGCCTACATTTTCCAGAACCCGGATCACCGGATCATTTTTGCCATTCCGTATATGGACGACTACACCCTGATCGGTACAACCGATCTCGATTTTACTGGCGATCCGGATCAGGTTGAGATTTCTGCGGATGAAACGGCCTATCTATGCGGTTCAATTAATACGTACTTTAGGCAGTCCATCTCACCCGACGATGTCGTGTGGAGTTATTCCGGTGTACGACCGCTGGTGGGACAGGAGGACGCGAACAATCCTTCAGCGGTGACGCGTGATTATCATCTGGAGCTTGAGACTCTGGAGAATAAAGCGATTCTGTTATCCGTATTCGGTGGAAAAATCACCACTTTCCGCCGCCTGGCGGAGGAAGCAATCAACATGGTAAGCCCGTTACTGGGGGTTGACAAACCGGCATGGACGGCCACAGCAACGTTACCCGGAGGTGATATACCCAAAGGTGATTTTGATGCGTTCCTGATTGATTTTCAGTGCCAATACCCATGGTTGCCAGCGCCGTTGGCCAAGCGCTACGCACACCAATACGGCGATCGCGCCACGATTCTGCTGCAGGAATTGCGCAACAGGGTTGAACTGGGTGAAGAATTGTGCCCCGGGCTTTATGAGGCCGAGGCGCGCTATCTGATGAAGTATGAATGGGCAAGGGAAGCCGACGACATTTTATGGCGCCGGACCAAATTGGGAATAACGGCCAGCGATGCGCAGGTGGCACGCCTCAAAGAGTGGCTGATTGCGGAGGAAACCCAGGATGGACGATAAATTCGTACTGGCGCTGGATCAGGGTACAACCAGTTCCCGGGCTGTGCTGTGTGACCGTGCCGGCAAGATCGTTTCAGTGGCGCAGCAGGAGTTTGCCCAGATCTATCCACAACCGGGCTGGGTCGAACACGATCCGGCAGAACTCTGGTCCAGTCAGTCGCATGTCGCGGCCGACGTCCTCGGTAAAATGAATCTCGCCAGCACCGCTGTCTGCGCCATCGGCATTACCAACCAGCGTGAAACCACCATCCTTTGGGAACGATCCACCGGTCGCCCGGTGTACAACGCCATTGTCTGGCAAGACAGGCGCACCGCCGATTTCTGTGATGAATTAAAAAAAAGCGGCCTGGAACCTGCCATCCGCTCCAAGACCGGGTTACCCATTGACGCTTATTTTTCGGCCTCGAAAATTCGCTGGATATTGAACCACGTCCCCGACGCACGACAACGGGCGGTGCGGGGTGAACTGGCTTTCGGCACAGTGGATACGTGGCTTATCTGGAATTTGACGCAAGGCCAGTTGCACGTTACCGACGTCACAAACGCATCCAGAACCCTGTTATTCAACATTCACTCGCTGGCATGGGACGACGAACTTCTGGAGATTTTTGACATTCCCGCATCGCTTCTGCCGCGTGTAGGTGCGTCGTCCGACGTGATCGGCAACACCCGGGGCCCGCTGTTTGCTTCACCGATACCGATCGCTGGCATCGTCGGTGACCAGCATGCCGCATTATTCGGTCAAATGTGCACCCGCGCCGGCATGGCCAAAAACACCTATGGTACCGGCTGTTTTCTCGTGATGAATACCGGCCCCAAGCCGATCACCTCGAAGAACAACCTGATCACGACCATCGCATGGAAAATTGGCGACCAGATCACTTACGGTCTGGAAGGAAGCATTTTTATCGGCGGCGCACTCGTTCAATGGTTGCGCGACGGTATGGGACTCATAGAAAGTGCCGGTTCCATCGAGGAACTGGCCAACCGGGTTGCATCCAGTGACGGCGTATGCATGGTCCCGGCGTTTGCCGGACTTGGCGCCCCTTATTGGAATCCGTATGCGCGTGGTACGGTATTTGGTATAACCCGTGGCACAACGTCAGCCCACCTTGCGCGTGCGGCACTCGAGGCGATAGCGTTACAGTCGCTGGACGTATTAAAGGCCATGGAGGCCGATTCAGGTTCGCCGATTGCCGAATTGCGTGTCGACGGTGGCGCTGCCTCGAACAATCTGTTGATGCAGATCCAGGCCAATCTGCTGGAAGCCGATGTCGTGCGGCCCCATATCACCGAGACAACGGCGCTGGGTGCCGCCTACATGGCCGGTCTGGCCGTCGGTTACTGGGGCGGTATCGACGAGCTCGAACTGAAATGGCAGCAGGACCGGCGCTTTACGCCCGCCATGGACCAGGATCAATTAAGACGCAAGAAACAGGACTGGGATCGTGCGATCAACGCCAGCATTGCATGGGCCAATTCGGGGTAAATCCGTTGACCGGCACGGAAGGTCCACCCGTCATTGATCCGGCGCGGATTCGGACCTGATCAGGCTGGCAAGTTGCAATCAGGAAATCGTCAACTATTTCATAAACACCAACAAAACATCTGAAAACAAAGAAAAAGCGGTATAAACATCTTCAGTCCAATTCGTTCAATGCTATCCTTACCGCCATTTTGAACGACAGGATATAGAGAAATGCGGGTTGCAGTTATCGGAGCGGGCGTTGTTGGGGTCAGTACGGCCTATTTTCTTGCTAGGAATGGTCACCAGGTCAGCGTGATCGAGCAACATGGAAATGTGTGTGAAGAAGCCAGTTTGGGTCACGCCGGTCTGCTTGGGGCAGCACACCTGATGCCTCTGGCCGCACCAGGCATGCCAGCACAGATTCTGTCACACTGGTTCAAGTCGGACAGCCCGGTCAAATTACAACCCGGATTCAATGTACAGCGCTGGCGCTGGCTGCGCAGCTGGATGCACGAATGCTCGGTTGAACGTATGCTGGTCAATAAAGAAAAAATGCAGCGTCTGGGAAAACTGGGGCAACAACTGTTAAACGACATTACCCAATTGCATAGCCTGGATTTTCAGCAGCGCGACGGTCTGTTGCAGCTATTCCGTAACGATAAGGAATTGAACCGGGTCACCCCGGCACTGGCGATGCTTACCCAGGCAGACATACCATTCAGGCAACTGGATCAGGCAGAATGTCACTTGCTGGAACCGGCTCTCAATAAGCACACGCCGTTTATCGGTGGCCTGTATTTCCCGCAGGACAGTCAGGGTAACTGTGCGCTGTTCACCAAACAGGTCAAAGCAATCGCACAACAGGCCGATGTTGATTTCGCCTTTTTTACGCGTTGCGAAAGAATCGACTCGACGCCTCACGGCGTCACATTGCAACTGAAGCAGGATGAACTCGTCAAACACCAGCAGTTTGATGCGGTGGTACTTTCTGCCGGTGAAAACAGTATTCCGTTTTTCAAATCAGTCGGAATTCATTGCCGTGTTGTGCCTGTCCGAACGTACTCCAATACCGCCAATATCAAAAATATGGAAGACAGTCCGAGACTATCCATTATCGACGACCACGCGCAGGTTGCAATAACACGCATGGATAAACGGATTCGCGTGGCCGGCACGTTGTTGGCTGGCAGCGCCCGACATGCGGAAGATGAACGCGCCTGGACATTTTTGCGTAAAATCGGTACAGACTGGTTTCCTGATGCAGCAAATTATCACACCGGTTCCAACTGGAGCGGTACCCACCTGATGTTACCCGATAACACTCCGTTAATTGGTCAGGTCGGCAACAAACCGGTTTTCGTCAATTGTGCACAGGCTGAATATGGCTGGTCAATGTCGCTGGGTTCAGCGAAAATTGTAGCCGATCTGATTTCCGGAAAAGCACCTGATATCAGTCTGGACGGACTGACACTCGTCGCATAGATCGGTCAGGATTCTTTTTTGAAGTCACTGAAAGGCACCTTATGTTGTATTCAGTAAAACAACTTCGTCAAATTGAACAATCAGCATCGAAGCGCGGCCGGGCTGAACCGTTAATGAGTGCAGCGGGGACATCGGCTGCGGCGTATGCTGAAGAACTGATTTCCGCACCCGGTCAGTCAGCAGAACAAGCATCGTCAGGCCCGATACTGGTTCTGGCCGGACCCGGCAACAACGGCGGGGATGCGTTTGAATGTGCCGCACAGCTGGCACGCGGCGGGCATGCCGTGCACATCCTTCATTGGCCGCCCAAGGCCAGTAAATCCGGCAAGCCGGCCTCGTCCGCCGACCGGGAAGCCGCCTTGCAGAAAGCAGCAGCCTGCACCTCCGTCAGCTGGTTGGCGGCTGATACAAACCTCGGTGACAGTTATGCGCTGGTGATTGACGGACTGTTCGGGATTGGCGTGTCAGAAAAAACCCTGCCCCCGGTGTTGCACAAACAGATTGCACAGGTCAACACCATGACCTGCCCGGTGCTGGCGCTGGATATCCCCAGTGGCCTTGATGCCGACACCGGACACAGGGTTGCACCCATTGCGGTGCAGGCGACGCACACGTTGACGTTTATAGGTGACAAACCTGGATTGCATACCTGCGACGGGCGCGATTTTTCCGGCGTTGTCCGGGTGGATGATCTTGGCGTTGCACCGGCACTGTTTCCCGAGTCACAAATGACATTGAACAGCAGCGCCCTTTTCCCGTTAATCCGTGAGCGCCGCCGGCATAACAGCAATAAAGGCAGCAATGGCACTGTCGAGCTGATCGGCGGGGCCGGCGGCATGCAGGGTGCGCTGCTTCTGGCGTCGCGCGCTGCGCTGTTTTGCGGGGCCGGCCGCGTCATCGCCGGATTTATTGATAGCCCGCCGGCCTATGATGCGCCACAACCTGAAATCATGTGCAGGTTGGCCGTTAAAATGAACATCGAAACGGATTCCGTGATCGTCATCGGACCCGGCTCGGGTAATTCAATTACCAGTTTTGAACTGCTGAGCCGTGCCTTGCTGGCGGCGAATCTGCTGGTGATCGATGCCGATGCGTTAAACCTGATGGCGCAGCAGCCGGCGTTGATTGCCCTGTGTAATGGTCGCAATCAGTCGACCACCATTCTGACACCCCATCCGCTCGAGGCTGCCCGTTTATTAAGTACCGACGTGAACACGGTCCAGAGGGATCGTCTCAGTGCTGCCAAAACCATTGCGCGGCGCTATTCTGCCATTGTGATACTCAAGGGCTCGGGTACCGTCATCGCTGATCCCGACGGCAATATTGTCATCAACCCGACAGGTAACGCGGGCCTCGCCAGTGGTGGAACGGGTGATGTATTGGCCGGGACCTGCGGTGCCCTTGCGGCACAGCATAAAAATCTCTGGCAGGCAGCCCTGGCGGCCGTTTACATGCACGGCGCCGCGGCCGACAATCTGGTCAGGCAGGGGGTGGGTCCTGTAGGGCTTTGCGCAGGCGAGTTACTGCCCGAAATCAGGAAAATCGTTAACCAGTAACGCGCACCCAAACATATCAGAACAGCGATCTGTTTGACTGGACTGATTCAAGCACGATAGGAAGCAGCGGCAAGTCATGCGGTGCACCTGCCTGCGCATCAATATGTTCCAGCAACTCACGTGTCATGCGCGGTTCCCAGAACTTTTTGATGTGGTCCGCTATATCTGCGACCGCCTTCTTGTGATCTGGCATCGTTTCATAAAACGAACCAATCTGATTTGCCATACTCACCAAATGTTCTATATCCATGTCAGGCCACTTTTGTCGGTTCGGCTGCGGTATTGAGTCCCTTGCGCAGCAGATTTAACTGTTCTTCACTGAAATCAGCAAACTGTTTCTGCCAGTCGGAATGCTGTGTCACCGGCATAACCTGCACCGCTGTTACCTTATATTCCGGACAATTGGTCGCCCAGTCGGAATTTTCTGTTGTAATCACGTTGGCGCCGGATTCCGGAAAATGGAACGTTGTATAGACGACGCCTGGCTGTATGCGTTCTGTTATGACGGCCCGCAACACAGTCTGGCCGGCACGCGATTCTATCCCCACCCACGCTCCGTCTTTAATACCTCTGTCTTCTGCATCGTGGGGATGTATTTCCAGAACATCTTCATCATGCCATTGGACATTATCGGTACGGCGCGTCTGGGCACCGACATTGTATTGCGAGAGGATACGACCCGTTGTCAAAATCAACGGATACTTCGGCGTGACTTTTTCGGTCGTCGGAATGAATTGCGTAATCAGGAAGCGACCCTTGCCACGGACAAATTTATCAATATGCATGGTGGGTGTGCCATCCGGTGCCTCTTCGTTGCAGGGCCACTGAATACTGCCCAGCTGGTCGATTTTCCTGTAACTGACGCCATGGAACGTGGGGGTCAAGGCGGCGATTTCGTCCATGATGTCCGACGGATGTTTGTAATTCATTGGATATCCGAGCGCGTTCGACAGCGCCACGGTCACTTCCCAGTCGGATTTGCCCGCCTTGGGCGGCATGACTTTACGCACACGGGAAATGCGTCGCTCGGCGTTGGTAAATGTACCGTCCTTTTCCAGGAACGATGAGCCAGGCAAAAACACGTGTGCAAACTTGGCCGTTTCGTTCAGGAACAAATCCTGGACAACTATGCATTCCATCGCGCTCAATGCGGCAGTCACGTGCTGGGTGTTTGGATCAGACTGTGCAATATCCTCGCCTTCACAATACAGCCCCTTGAATGTCCCATCCAGCGCCGCGTCAAACATGTTGGGGATGCGCAAACCGGGTTCAGGGTCCAGTTTGCAATTCCACGCTTCTTCAAACTGGGTACGGACTGTGGTATCGGACACATGGCGATAACCCGGCAACTCATGCGGGAACGACCCCATGTCACAGGAACCCTGTACGTTATTCTGGCCGCGCAGTGGATTGACACCGACCCCTTCACGACCGACATTACCGGTGGCCATTGCCAGATTCGCGATACCTATCACCATCGTTGAACCCTGTGAATGTTCAGTGACGCCCAAACCGTAATAAATGGCGCCGTTGTCACCGTTTGCGTACAACCGGGCAGCACCACGAATCTCTTCAGCAGGCACACCACAAACCGCTTCCATTGCTTCGGGTGAGTTTTCTGGTCTGATGACAAAATTCTTCCAGTCTTCAAACGACTGGGTATCACAGCGCCGGGCCACATAATCGGCATCGTATAAACCTTCCGTCATGATGACGTGGGCCATGGCACTGATCACGGCCACGTTGGTACCGGGCTTCAGTTTCAGATGGTAATCTGCCTGAATATGGGGTGATTTCACCATTTCCGTGGTGCGCGGATCCACCACAATCAGTTTGGCACCCTGGCGCAGCCGTCGCTTCATCTGCGACGCAAATACCGGATGTGCCGCAGCGGGATTCGCGCCGATCACAACAATCACATCGGCCTTCATCACCGAATCGAACGTCTGTGTGCCCGCCGATTCGCCCAAGGTCTGCTTCAACCCGAAACCGGTCGGTGAATGACATACCCGTGCGCAGGTATCGGTATTATTATTGCCGAAAGCGGCCCGGATCAATTTTTGCACCAGATATGTTTCTTCATTGGTGCAACGCGAGGATGTTATGCCGCCAACCGATTTCTTGCCGAACTCGGACTGGATGCGGCGAAATTCCGACGCGGCATAATTAATCGCTTCATCCCAGGACACTTCCTTCCACGGATCCGTGATTTTCTTGCGTATCATCGGATTCAGAATCCGGTCTTTATGGGTTGCATAACCCCAGGCAAAACGACCCTTCACGCAGGAATGTCCGTGGTTGGCCTGACCATTTTTGTTCGGTACCATGCGCACCACTTCATTGCCTTTCATTTCGGCCTTGAAAGAACAGCCCACTCCACAATAGGCACAGGTTGTAATTTTGCTGTGCTCAGCCTGACCCAGCATGATCACGGTTTTTTCCGTCAGTGTCGCGGTGGGACAGGCATCCACACAGGCGCCGCAAGACACGCATTCTGATTCCATGAAGGGCTGACTCTGTCCTGCAGACACCCGCGATTCAAAGCCCCTGCCTTCAATGGTCAAGGCAAATGTGCCCTGGGTCTCTTCGCATGCGCGCACACAGCGGTTGCAGACGATGCATTTGGACGCGTCGTACGTGAAATACGGATTCGATTCATCTTTTTTCAGCTTGAGGTGATTGTTCCCGTCGTAGCCATAACGCACTTCACGCAGACCCACCACGCCGGCCATGTCCTGGAGTTCACAGTTGCCATTTGTCGGGCAGGTTAAACAGTCGAGTGGATGATCCGATATGTACAGCTCCATCACCCCTTTACGGATATCGGCGAGTTTGGGTGACTGGGTTTTGATCTTCATTCCGGGTTCGCACGGTGTAGTGCAGGACGCCGGATAACCGCGTCGTCCTTCAATTTCCACCAGGCACAGACGACACGAACCGAACGGCTCCAGACTGTCAGTGGCGCACAGTTTGGGTACATTCACGCCCGCATCAACCGCAGCACGCATCACGGATGTTCCCGCAGGCACGCTGACTTCAACGCCATCGATCTCGACAGTAACGATTTTCTCGGATACAACTGCCGGCGTACCGTAGTCAGTTTCATTGAGTTGGTTCATGGTTTATCCTCCACCCCAAGTCGGGTGCAATTATTTGCTGCGATTAAAATCATTGGGGAAATAATTCAATGCCGAGATCACGGGGTTGGGGGTCATATTGCCCATGGCACATAATGAACCGTTCACCATGACATCACACAGATCACGCAATAAAGTCAGCTGTTCCTGCCTGTCCTGGCCGGCGATGATTTTGTCGATTGCTTCAACGCCGCGGGTTGACCCTATCCGGCAGGGAGTGCATTTTCCGCACGATTCAATCGCGCAGAACTCCATCGCATAACGTGCCTGCTGTGCCATATCCACCGTATCGTCAAAGACAACAATACCGCCGTGTCCCACGGTGGCACCGACAGCCGCAAACGCCTCATAATCAAAGGGCGTATCAAACTGGGATTCCGGCATATAGGCACCCAGCGGCCCTCCGACCTGCACTGCGCGTATCGGGCGACCACTGGCCGTGCCACCGCCAAAGTCATACAGCAGTTCCCGCAGCGTGATGCCGAAGGCCTTTTCCACCAGACCACCCTGTCTTATATTGCCGGCCAGTTGAATGGGCAGTGTGCCGCGCGAGCGCCCCACCCCGGCATTTTTATAAAATTCGGCCCCTCGTGACATGATCAGCGGCACAGCGGCCAGCGATATCACGTTATTGATCACCGTGGGTTGATCGAACAAACCATGAATGGCCGGTAACGGCGGTTTGGCGCGCACGATACCACGCTTGCCTTCGAGACTTTCCAGCAAGGCGGTTTCTTCGCCACAGACATAGGAACCTGCACCCTTGCGTACTTCAAGATTAAACGTGGTGCTGCTGCCCCTGATTTTCTCACCCAGGTAGCCATGCTGACGGGCCACGGCAATAGCCTTGTTCAAGGTCGCAATCGCGTGCGGATATTCCGAACGTACGTAGATATACCCTTGCGTAGCGCCAACCGCCACGCCGGCAATCGTCATGCCTTCAATCAGCATGAACGGATCATTTTCCATGACCATGCGATCAGAAAACGTACCTGAATCGCCTTCGTCCGCATTACAGACGATGTACTTCACAGCAGATGGCGTGTTGAGCACTGTCTTCCACTTTATCCCTGTCGGAAATGCAGCCCCGCCCCGCCCGCGCAGCCCTGAATCCTGGACTTCCTGCACGATATTCTCGGGAGTCATCGACAGCGCGCGCGTCAAACCTGCATAGCCTTCGTGGGACACATAGTCCTCGATAGAAACCGGATCGGTAATTCCGACCCGCCGGAATGTCAGTCGTTCCTGATTTTTCAGGTATGGGATATCTTCCGTCAGGCCATGCAGCAGCGCGTGTTCGCCACCGTGCAGAAAATCGGCGTCAAATAATCCAGTCACATCAGTCTCGCTGACCGGACCATACGCAACGCGACCGGCGGCGGTCTCGACCTCCACCAGCGGTTCCAGCCAGAACATGCCGCGCGAACCATTGCGCACCAGATTTATTTCAATGCCGCGCTGACGTGCCTGTTGTGCGATACCTGCCGCGATCTCATTGGCGCCCAGCGCAATCGCCGACGAATCGCAAGGGACAAAAACAGTCATCATTTTTCACCCCGCTTTGCCGCCACGGAACGGGCTAACAGCTGATCAAATTTTTCAGGTGTGACCCGCCCATAAATGTCGTCATCCACCATCATCGCCGGTGCGCAGCCGCATTGCCCCAGGCAATACACGGGTTCCAGCGTCAACTCGCCGTCGCTGGTCGTTTCATGAAAATGACACCCCAGCTTTTTCTGTGCATGGTCTGCCAGTGCGTTGCCGCCGTTGGACTGGCAGGCTTCCGCGCGGCAGATCTGCACGACGTGCTTACCGGCCGGATGCTGCCGGAAAAAATGATAATAAGTCACCACACCATGCACTTCGGCGCGGGACAGGTTCAGTTCTTCAGCGATCAGCGGGATAACGTCGGACGGAATGTAGCCCACTTTATCCTGGATGGCGTGAAGCATCGGCAACATGGCACCGGGTATCAGGCGCCGCTCGGCGATGATCTCCAGAACGGCTTCTTTATCGAATGAAATGGCTGCATTCATGCATGACCCCGGCTGTAAATTAGAGACAAACTATATGCTTTATTAATCATATTTGTGTTAGCATTTAGTTGAAGTTGTTCAACAGTATCATTGATACACAAGCAAATCAATAGGCTTTAAAAAACATATTAACCCGATTAAATGGCGATGATTAAAGTTCAGATTTCACCCCAATGGAAACTACGCGATCAGACCGGTCAACTCCTGGACATGTCTGCACTGCTGGGCTTGCTGACCGCGATCCAGAATACCGGGTCGATTGCCCGAGCCGCCGCCGAGGTCGGGCTGTCATATCGTTATGCATGGGGATTGCTGCGCGAAGGGGAGCAACTGTTTCACGACACGCTCATGGCCAAAACCCGCGGTCAGGGTACCACGCTGACCCCGCTGGCCGAAAAACTGATCTGGGCCGACCGTCGTGTGGCAGCCCGCCTGTCACCCACACTGGAAAGCCTGTCGTCTGAACTTGAAACCGAGCTTAACCGAAATTTGATGGAAAGATCCAAAACCATACGTCTGCATGCCAGCCACGGTTTTGCCGTCGCCACCCTGCTCCATATTTTCAACAATGAACAGTTCCCGATAGAAACCCAATACCGAAACAGCACGGATGCCGTTGCGGCCCTTTCACGGAAAGAATGCGATCTGGCCGGTTTTCATGTGCCATTGGGACAATTCGAGACGGCAGCGATCAGTCGTTACTCGCAATGGCTGAATCCCAAGAGTCATTGCCTGATCCATCTGGCCATCCGGAATCAGGGGTTGTTTGTTGCGCCGGGCAATCCAAAAAACATACGTGGCATCAGCGATTTAAACAGAAATAAACTCAATTTTGTCAATCGCCAGAAAGGTTCCGGAACGCGCATGTTACTGGAACTGATGCTGGCCGAAAATCATATCAAGTCCGGCGACATTAACGGCTACGACAATACCGAACTGACTCACTCTGCCGTGGCCGCCTTTATTGCCAGCGGCATGGCCGAAGTGGGTTTCGGGGTTCAGACAGCCGCGCACCGGTTTGGACTGGATTTCATTCCACTGGTTCGTGAACGCTATTTCCTGGCGCTGCCGTCTGCCGCGCTGGATGATCCGCTATTCCAGCATGTCATCAGTGTCTTGCAGTCGGAATCGTATCGCAGGGAAATCAGCAAACTGGCCGGCTATGACTCGACCGACACCGGAACCATACTCTCGATTAGCGAGGCATTTCCGGATCTGCCAGGTTAAGTGATCTGAATCCGGTCGGGGCAACTGTATGCCACCAGACTCGCATTGCGCACGAAACCAATCAATGTCAGCTGGTTTTGGACGGCAAGCTGAATAGCCAGGCTGGTCGGCGCAGATATTGTTGCCAGCAGGGGAATACCGGCGCGTACCGATTTCTGTACCAGCTCGTAACTGGCGCGACTAGTCATCAGAACACACCCGTTGCGACCGGTTACCTTGTTGTTGATCAATGCACCAATCAGTTTATCCAGCGCATTGTGCCGCCCGAGATCCTCGCGCACCAGCTCTATTTTACCCTCGGCACTGACCCAGGCCGCGGCATGCATCGATCCGGTGACCTGATTGATGGACTGGGCGCCTTGCAGGGCATTGAATGCAGCGAACAGGGCTTTCTGGGTAATAACGAAATCAGCGCCAGGCGGCTCTGAACCGATAGCGTCCGGCACCAGGCCTGCCTCGAAAGCCGTCAGACTTTCCAGGCCACATAGCCCGCATCCGGTGCGTCCGACCAGACTGCGGCGCCGTTCCTTTAACTGCACAAAACAGGCAGTCGCAATGGTGAGATGGATTTCTATCCCTATTCCGGGATGGACAATGTCGTCGATTTCATACACGTCCGAACGATGCTGGATAATACCTTCAGAAAAGCTGAAGCCGAGCGCAAAGTCAACCAGATCCAGCGGCGAAGCCAGCATGACCGCATGCGAAATACCGTTAAATACCAATGCCACCGGTACTTCGCTTGCCACAAAATCGTTCTTTTCCCTGAACGCATGACCTTCCAGCCGGTGAATCGCCACTTCGCGATAACCTTTTTCAGTGTCATTCATCGGCAAATTAATTTTATCGGGCTCAACGTCAGTTTTCATACAGGTAGGGCAGCCTGAACGGATGCCATCGGGTTATCTAAACAGGATTAATGCCTTTTGCACCGTAATCAGGATACCAAACGCCAGAGGAATCCCCACCACAGACCAGGCAACGACAGCAAACAGGTTTCCTGTCGCTGGTGCAAAAGTCATTCTGGTAGCGACAGGCTCCCTGGCTTTCGCCCTTGCGCGTTTTTCGTCGGCCAATTTCTGTTCCTCGGCCAATTCATCATCCGACATGAATTTTTCCTGCGCGACCGGTCGAATCAGCAAATTACACAGGAAACCCGCGGCCAGGATGCCGGCCAATACATACATGGTCATGTCGTAGGCCTGGGCCTTGGCCACCCCATGGCTGAGCTGGTAGTCACGCAGCGAGTTAATCACCAGTGGTCCGAGCACACCGGCGGTCGCCCACGCGGTCAGCAATATCCCGTGAATGGCGCCAACCATATGCGATCCAAACAGGTCGGCCAGATAGGCGGGTACGGTGGCAAAACCACCGCCATACATCGACAGAATGATGCAGAATGACAGTACGAACAGGGCCAGATGACCGCCTTTGCCTATCGAGGGAATCGATGCATAAAGGATAAACCCAATCACAAAAAAGGCGAAATAGGTCATTTTACGGCCGATCTTGCCCGACAGCGAGGCCCAGAAAAACCGGCCGCCAATATTGAATAACGACAGCAATCCGGTAAAGCCCGCGGCGATCGTGGCAATCTGGGCTTTCTGGGCAAGATTGAGCTCGTTAAAGCCGAGGTCCACATTAATCAGATGGCCACCAAACACTTCCTGCAACAGGGGTGACGCCATGCCCAGGATACCAATACCGGCCGTGACGTTTAAACATAATACCGCCCACACCAGCCAGAATTGCGGTGTCTTCCACGCTTTGGAAACATGGACATGTCTGTGGGTTATCATGGTATTACCGAGGTTCGACGCCGGCGCTGTCCAGCCAGTCGGCTTCCAGCCCATGGGCGGCACGCGATAAATAAATGCCCCTGCCATCATGAATAGAAAATAAATGGCGGCCATCGTCAGAAACGTTTCCCATACGCCGACCGAACTTGCAGTGGCATAATGGCGCATTAAAAAATCGGCCAGTGGGGCACCGACCATGGCGCCGCCGCCAAATCCCATAATCGCCATCCCGGTTGCCATCCCGCGACGATCGGGAAACCATTTCACTAGCGTTGACACCGGCGAGATATAACCGAGGCCCAGCCCGATACCACCGATAACACCGGCGCCCAGCCACATCAGCCAGATCTGGTGGATATAGACCCCGAGTGACGAGATAACCAGGCCGCCGCACCAGCACAGGGCCGATACCACACCGGCTTTGCGTGGTCCGGCATGTTCAAGCCATCCACCAAACAGGGCGGCGGACGCGCCTAAAAAGATAAAAAATAACTGGAACATGACGACCAGGCTGGAAATCTTCCAGTCACAGTCAGTCGCAAAAATCTCTGCAAAAAAATCGAGATCTTTAGGGCAGGCTATCGAACTGTTTATACCCACCGCCCTCGTCAGCGGAAGCCAGAATACCGAAAAACCGTACGCCATGCCGATACAAAGATGGATGGCCAGCGCTGCCGGAGGCACCAGCCAGCGATTAAATCCTTCTTCCGCAATAATATTTTCTTTCGATAGAATATGGGTTAGTGTCATTGCTGTCTCCTTATTATGCTGCAGTGCGGCATCCGTTTTTAACGGGCGGCCGCATCATGGCTTAATATATTTTTTCCACAATCACGATTAATTGCTTTTTCATTGTATCACTTCACTATGAGACGGGTTTTGCCGGTAAATCCATGAATCTGACCACACGCTTCGAGTCAGTCTGCCGTGAACTGGTGGATAAGGGCTGGACAATACAGGACGAATTCCTTGAACCGGAGCTTGTCCTGCAACTTGCCGGCGAATGCATCAATGACTATCAACAGGGTCGGTTGAAGCAGGCCGGTGTCGGTCGCGGGGATCAGAAGCTCACTGAACTAGCCATCCGTGGTGACCAGATCCGGTGGCTGGAGCGCGGCATGTCGAATGCTGTCGATCGGTATCTGGACTGCATTGAGCGGTTGCGCCGTCATTTTAACGAACAGCTGTTTTCCAACCTGGAGAACAGTGAAAGCCATTTTGCGTATTATGGGAACGGTGCTTTTTATCAAAAACATCTGGATCAGTTTCAGAACAGCAATCAGCGGATCATTTCGTCGGTACTGTACCTGAACCCCGACTGGCAGAAACACCACGGTGGTGAATTACGCCTGCACCTGGCCGGTGCGCAGGTCGACGTTGCGCCGATCGCCAATCGTATGGTGTTGTTTATGTCAGCCGACATCTGGCATGAAGTGTTGCCCACAACGGCACCAAGATTATCACTGACAGGCTGGTTCAGGCGCCGGGCATAAAAAAAGGCCTTAAAATCAGGCCTGGTTCGGTTGTAGTCGGTCTACTCTTCCTGTTCAGCAGGCCAGTCGCGAATATACGCTTTGAGCATCTTGTTTTCAAAACTCTGGGCTTCCAGTACCGCCTTGGCGACATCGTAAAACGATATCACGCCCAACAGGACTTTCGCGTCCATCACGGGCAAATAGCGGGCATGTTTTTCCAGCATGACGCGCCGGACTTCATTGATTTCAGTTTCAGGCGTTACCGTCAATGGATGGGTATCCATGTATTTTCGGACCGTACCGGTCAGCGTACCGCCATTCGAATGGATCGCCTTGATAACTTCGCGAAACGAGAGCATCCCCGCCACCTCGCCGTATTCCATCACCACCACCGAACCAATATCTTTGTCTTCCATCACATTCACAGCGCTTATCATGGCCTCGTCGGGCGTAACGGTGTACAGAATATTGCCTTTGACTTGCAGAATTTCTGAAACTTTCATGCTTACCTCCGCTGAGAATTGTTTTACAATAAGCCGCTAGCTGACCGGTGACAAACTAGAGATGTGAAACGAAAGAATCCGACAAAACGGTGCAACACCCTATCCATGCAATAACGAACTTTTATCATTGTCATCAGGTCATCTTATACCTTTTTATACAACTGTCCAAGTCATATTGTTTTAAATACAAATTCAACATTTTCCAGTTTCAAGAAAGTTTCAATGAGCACTCCCGACACGCCTGGATTTGACACTTTGTCATTACATGCCGGTTCCAGCCCGGACCCCACCACCGGCGCTCGCGCGACCCCCATCTATTTCAGCTCGTCGTTCGCCTTTGAAAATTCAGACCATGCCGCCTCGCTCTTCAACATGGAACGGGCTGGACACGTGTATTCGCGCATATCGAATCCGACCAATGCCGTCCTTGAAGAACGGATCGCCGCTTTGGAGGGCGGTGTGGCCGGACTGGCGCTGGCCAGCGGACAGGCCGCATTGCACCTTGGCCTTTGTACCATCGCCGGTAACGGGTCGCATGTCGTGGCCTCACGGGCACTTTATGGCGGTTCGCACAATCTGCTGAGCTACACGCTGAGTCGTTTCGGCATAGAAACCACCTTTGTTGATCCCCGCGACCTTGACGCCTGGCGCGCGGCGATCCGTCCCAATACCAAAGTGCTTTACGGCGAGACGCTCGGCAATCCCGGGCTCGACGTATTGAACATTCCGGCCCTTGCTGCGCTCGCACATGAAAACAACCTCCCGCTGATGCTGGATTCCACTTTCACCACACCTTATTTGCTCCGGCCGTTTGAACACGGCGCCGACCTGCTCTACCATTCAGCGACCAAGTTTCTTTGCGGGCACGGCACAGCCATAGGTGGACTGCTGGTCGACGGCGGTCAATTCGACTGGCAGCAGGCGTACGAGAAAACCGGGCGCTTTGCCGAATTGTGCGCACCGTATGACGGGTTTCACGGCATGATTTTCGCGGAGGAATCATCCACTGCCGCGTTCGCGCTGCGCGCAAGGCGTGAAGGATTGCGGGATTTCGGCGCGTGCATGAGTCCGCATAATGCATTCGCCATCCTGCAGGGGATGGAAACCCTGTCGCTGCGCATGGACAGGCATATTGCCAATACCCGCAAGGTGATCTCATTCCTGCTGTCCCACCCGGCCGTTGAATCAGTGACCTATCCCGAGCTGGAACAACATCCTGATCATGCACTGGCCAGCGTGTTGCTTCCGAAAGGATGTGGTGCGGTGTTTACCTTTGCCATCAAGGGTGACCGCGCCGCGGGTGCGCGACTGGTCGAATCCCTTCGCGTGTTTTCGCATCTGGCCAACGTCGGCGACAGCAAGTCGCTGGTCATACACCCTGCATCGACCACCCATTTCCGTGTTCCGGCGGATCAATTACTTGCCACTGGCATTACGGAAGGCACTTTGCGTTTATCAATCGGACTGGAAGATGCGGACGACCTGATTGCTGACTTGCGTGCCGGCCTGAAAGCCGCACAGAAAGGTACTTGAGATGCTGATTCAGGTTTGTGGCAGCACGGCGTATTGCTATACAGCCGGAAAAAAATTAGATCCGGCCAGGCCCACGCTGGTCTTTATCCATGGCGCGCAGAATGACCACTCCGTATGGGCATTGCAGAGTCGTTACTTTGCCTATCATGGCTACAACGTAATGGCCATCGATCTGCCCGGCCATGGACGCAGCAGCGGCCCGGCATTAACGACCGTCGAAGCCATGGCCGCCTGGCTGATTGCCCTGATGGATGCCGCCGGTATCAGCCAGGCAAGTTTAGTCGGGCATAGCATGGGATCATTGATAGCACTCGACACGGTGCGCTGTGCTGCGCAACGCGTTAGCAGGGTGGCTTTGCTGGGCAATGCTTATCCCATGAAGGTTGCCGACGCGTTACTGACCATGGCTCGGGACAATGAGCCTGCTGCGATTGACATGGTCACCAGCTGGTCGCATTGCGCACCGACCCAGATTACACCGGTTCCCGGCTTTAATCTGCAGGCCAGCGCGCGCCGCTTGATGCAAAAAATGTCAGCCATCAATCCGGACCGGTTGTTTTTCACGGATTTCAGTGCATGCAACAGTTACCAACAGGGTGACGCGGCGGCGCAGGTTATCAACCAGCGTTCCTGTCCGGTCCTGTTTATCATGGCAAAACAGGACCGGATGACACCCACAAAGGCCAGCGCTGCCTTGCGCGGCGCGCTTGTGCACGCAACGTCGGTGGAAATTGATCATTGCGGTCATTCGCTGATGACCGAACAGCCTGACGCAACCTTGGATGCACTTATCGAATTTCTGCGTTGAACCTGCTGTTCAGGCAAGAGGTTGGTTGACATATTCCTGTCAAATTTCGCTGGCAGAATAAGGCATTTGCCCGTTTTTCACTGGTATGCCCATGTATAAAAGCAATCAACGATTAATCATTCTTGATGCCGATGGAACGACCATTGATGCATTCAGTGCCATCACATCGACGTTTTCCCAGCACGGAATGGCACTCGGCAACGAGGACAACTTCCAGAAACGCCACAATTTATTCAAGTACATGGGCGGCTTCAAGGAATTTCCACGCAACTTCAAAAAACAGATCAGCCACCGCAAAAAACTCATTGCAACCCTGACCGATGTATACCGTGACGAAGCTCAACTTTATCCTGGCATCGCCGACCTGATTCAACGCCTGATCCGGGCCCCGGATGTCATCGTTGGAATTGTAACGCGCAACATTACCAACCAGCCATTGGATACCTTGAGCAGGCTGTTTTTGCGACATGATATCGACGTCAACCAGCTTAACTTTCTGCAACACATACCGCTTAACCAGAACAAGATTCTGACCTTCAAAAAGTTACGTGACCACTATGGCGTCAACCCGGCCTTAAGTTATATTTGTGGCGATGAGCACAAGGATTATGATGCCGCTATTGCCAGCGGCATGCATCCCTTCATCGTTTCCTACGGATTTGAAGACCATCATCGGCTGACCGACAAATTTGATGTGCCCGAAGAGCTGATTGCCCGCTCGCCGGCTGAATTGTGCGCACGGATACGGCATACCCTGCAGCTTTAAATACTGTAAAACGAATACCCCATCAGGGCGATCCCCGCTATCGACGCGACCCAATATTCGACGGGCGCACCAAAAATCCAGTTGGGATGCCAGGTCACGGTCTTCGGATTGAAATTCGCCATGCCGAAGCCCGGATTAAGCACAAACCACAACAGATCTTCCATCACCCAGAACAGCATAATTGATGCAATGACGCGCGCTTCGAGCAAGCCGCTCCATACACCCATCATGGCCAATGGAAAATGAAAGATAATGGCGATAAAGGAAAATACCCAGGCGTGATATCCGGTCATGGCACGGCCACCCCAGAATAACGTCAGCAGGATATGTTGCTCCACCCGCCAGGTCGGCAGGTTGACAGCCCAACCCTCTGCGCCTTCGATCTGAATTTCAACTTTGGCAAAGAAAAAACTCAGAATGAAGACCGATACAAACAATAAAACGAAACGCGCCACATCCAGGTGACGAATCAGGTCATGAAGGAAGTCCATTTAGTTTCCTGGCGCGTCGGCGCGCGCGTGACGTAGTACGTGGGTCAGCACCCGACAGGCTGCGTCCGGTTTCCCGAGTTTTAACATGGCCTGGCGCATCGCCATGAGCCTGTCGGGATCGGCGATCAATTGTGAAATCTTGTAATCCAGGCCGACGATATCGTGAGCTTTTACGGCGGCTCCGTGTTCCATCAGATAATCGCCATTACGCTCTTCCTGCCCCGGGATCGGGTCCACCAGCAGCATGGGTAGCCCCATAATCAAACATTCCGAGCTGGTCAATCCACCCGGTTTGGTAATCACCAGATCGCTCGCCGCCATCAGGGTCTCGATGGTCGTGCTGAACAGTACAGGCACCAGTCGACCGGGATAGCGCTGTGCCAGTTGCGCCAGTTCGGCATAGTGGGTCTGATTATTTCCTGCGAGGGCAATTACCTGCAGCAGATCATTGTTTTTCAGCAATCGTCCGGCAATGTCGGCCACCGTGCCGATACGGGTACCGCCGCTCAGAATCAGCGCGGTGGGCAATTCGGGATGCAGCCCCAGCTCGCGACGGCAGACGGTCTTGCTACGGGGTTCTGAGAAGACCGGTGAAACCGCAATGCCTGTCGTGTGTATCGCGCCCGGGTCGACCCCGCGTTCACGCAATTTATAAGCGACCTCCGGATTGGCCGCAAAATAGCCGGTAATATCAGGTTGTACCCATAAACTGTGCAAATCAAAATCCGTTACCTGAACCCAGACCGGGCAATGCAGACGGCCTTTACTGATTTCCCGTGCCAGCAAGTCTGCCGGCAGAAAATGGGTGCAGATAATCTGGTCCGGCCGGAAATCGTTAATCTTTTTAATCAGCTTTTTGGTACATATGCGCTCCACGGTGCGTCGCAGGATGGAGCTGATATCGGATCGATCTTCGTTATCAGTTTTCTGATATATATACGCCCACACGGCCGGCGCATGACGAATCAGGTGCCGGTAGAAATCGCTATAAGCACCACGAAAGCTGCGCCCCACATACGACATTACGTCGATATGCTCCGCCTGTATGTCGTTAAAGTCGTCGTTAAACTGCGTTGAGGATTCCAGAAGCGCCTGTGCGGCACGAACATGCCCGGAACCGGCTGAGACACTTATTATCAACAATCTTTGTTGTGGCATGCAGGGATTCCCGAAATTAACCGCTGCAAGTGTAATCAAAAGATGTGACAAACAGATGACTTGGGCATCGCCAAAGCAGCTTAAACCAGCCGTCCGGCAGAAATCGTCAGTTCCCGATCACAAAGTTCGGCCACTTTACGATCATGGGTCACCAGCACCAGGGTCGATGCGTGTTCCTTGTTCAGGGCAAACATCAGCTCCATAACCGCGTTACCGGTAACGGCATCAAGGCTGCCGGTCGGTTCGTCAGCGAACAGCAAAGGGGGATCGGTGACAAAAGCACGCGCCAGGGCAACGCGCTGCTGCTCGCCGCCCGATAATAATTTGGGATAGTGCCCCAGCCGGCTGGATAATCCAACGCGCTCCAGCATCAGTCTGGCCTTGTCGCGGGCCACTGACGCCGGATACGTCTCAGAGCGTAATTCCATCGGCAACATGACATTTTCCAGCGCGGTTAAATGACCGAGCAGCTGGAATGACTGAAATACGAAGCCCAGTTTTTGTTTGCGCAGAGCCGCCCTGCCATCTTCGTCCAGACTGAATATATCGACACCGTCGATGAAAACCGTGCCAGTACTGGGAACATCGAGGCCGGCCAGCAAGCCCAGCAAGGTCGATTTCCCCGATCCCGAGGCGCCAACAACAGCAATTGTCTGTCCTCGCGATACGGTAAAATTGATGTCGTTCAGAATGGTCAATTCACCTGTTGCGTCGAAAACGCGCTTGCTTAAACTGACCACGGCAATTGCCGCAGGTGCATTGTCTGGCTGGGGCATCAGGTCATCTCTTAAGGGTAATGGGTTCATGCAAACATCTTGTCAGTTTAAAAAGTGGTCCGGTCTCATGTTGCTGTGGACAGTCGTGGTGCTCGGCAGCCACACAGGAATGGCGTATTCTGCACCAAAAACCGTCCTGGTGCTGGGGGACAGCTTATCGGCCGAGTACGGTCTGGTGCGTGGAACGGGCTGGGTCGCGCTGCTGGCGCAACGATTACACGAAAAAAAATATGACGTCGACGTGATCAATGCCAGTATCAGCGGCGAAACCACCAGCGGCGGCGCATCACGGATTGCTGATTTATTAAAAAAACATCGCCCTGATATGGTCATTGTCGAACTGGGCGGCAATGATGGTCTGCGTGGCTTATCCCTTGATGCAGCCCAGCAGAACTTTCGCGCGATCATCTCGACCTGCCAGCGTGCGCATGCCAGCGTGTTGCTGGTCGGCATGCAGATACCTCCCAATTACGGCCGCCGTTATACCGATAAATTTACCGCAATGTATCCCGCATTAGCCCGGGAAATGCACGTCGCCCTGGTACCGTTTCTGCTGGAGGGTGTGGCAGACAAACCGGAATTACTACAGGCGGATCAAATCCATTTGACCGCCGCTGCCCATCCCCGGCTGCTGGACAATGTCTGGCCGTTTTTCTCTCCTTTACTCACCGGGAAATAAAATATCACAGGGACTGTTTGCTCAGGCCGGCGGGTCAACAGAGATTGAATAAATCGACAAAGCAACTAAACTCAAGGCTGACAACTGACTTTAGGGTTAACCATTAACAATTAAACCATAATATGCAGGTAAAGGAGCCAGCACCATGGATTTACGGGCGTCGTACGAAGAAGATAAAGCACTGCGGGAGAAATTTGTTCAGGCCATTGAGTCCCATTGGCAACTGGATGCGTCCATCATTTCCAAAGCCGACCGATGCTCTTTAGGCAACTGGTTGCATGGCGAAGCCGACAGAAAATTCAAATTTCTCAAATCCTACAAACCTTGCATGGAAGCGCATGACGAGTTTCATACCCAGGCTGCCAAAGTCGCGCGACAGATCAATCTGGGCGAATATGACGCGGCGCGGAGCATGCTGGAAAATGGTACCCCGTTCAGTAAATCGCTAACGATGCTTGGCTCGACCTTAATCCAGTTGAAAAAGGATGCAAAAATCTGAAGCCGTGCGTCACTCGTACCCAGCCGCCCGCGCACCCCAGCGCCCGGTGGTTCGGCGCCGCTCAGGGAACAATAAAATGTTCACGGTAATACCGCAGTTCTTCGACTGACTCAATAATGTCCGCCATGGCGGTATGCATCTGATGTTTCTTGAAGCCTTTGATCAATTCGGGCTTCCAGCGGCGACATAGTTCCTTGAGGGTGGAGACATCCAGATTACGGTAATGGAAAAACGCTTCCAGGGTCGGCATGCCACGGGCCATGAAGCGACGGTCCTGGCAGATTGAATTTCCGCACATGGGCGACTTGCCCGACGGCACATACTGCTTCAGAAAATCGATCAACGCGGCTTCTGCATCCGCTTCGGTGGTAGTCGATGCTTTTACCCGGTCAATTAAACCCGATTTGCCGTGGGTACCTTTGTTCCAGTTATCCATCTTGTCGAGGATGTCATCGGACTGATGTATGGCAAACACCGGCCCTTCGGCTAAAATATTCAATTCCATATCGGTGACCAGCACGGCAATTTCGATGATTCGATCATTGTCCGGATCGAGCCCCGTCATTTCCAGATCAAGCCAGACTAAATTGAATTCATTCGGTTTGGCTTTGGGTGTTGCGGGTAAAATACCGGCTTGTTGTGACATAATCATTCCTCATCGGGTTATTTTTTAATTACTAATAAATCAATTTCCATCGCGCACCGACTATTGCTCTCAGGGAAGAGAACAATAGCCGACGCAACAGGACAGGTTAACCAGTTCTGGCTATTTTCTCACAGGAGCAGCATGGATTCATTCGCATTTTCGCTATTGTTCATTGTTTTCTTAAGTTTGACCTCAGGATGTCGTTTTTGGCTGGCGTCAAGACAGATTCGTTATGTGCAACAACATCGTCCGGCTGTTCCGGCCCAGTTTTCCGAAAAAATAACGCTGGAATCCCACCAGAAAGCGGCCGATTACACCATTGCAAAAACAAAACTGAGCCTGGTTTATCTGTTGGTGAGTACGCTTGTTTTGCTGGGACTGACTTTATTCGGTGGCTTACAGTGGTTATCGTCCCATCTGATGGTGCGCCTTGGAACGGGTATGGGCTACCAGCTCGGACTGCTGGTCAGTTTTTCACTGCTAACCACATTAATCGATATACCGCTTGACTATTATAGTCAGTTTGTCCTTGAGGAAAAATTTGGCTTTAACAAAATGACAGTCAGGCTGTTCGTTGCCGACCTGATCAAAAACAGCCTGATCGGCGCGCTGATCGGCTTGCCGCTGTGCTGGGTGGTATTGACCCTGATGCACGGTGCCGGCGAATTATGGTGGCTTTATGCCTGGCTGGTCTGGACCGGATTTCAATTGCTGATGATGGTACTTTACCCGAGCGTCATCGCACCGCTTTTCAATAAATTCAAACCACTGGAAGATGAAAGCCTTAAAGCGCGTATTGAAGGTCTGATGCAACGTACCGGATTTGCCTCGAAAGGCTTGTTCATCATGGACGGGTCGAAACGCAGTTCACACGGCAATGCCTATTTTTCCGGTTTTGGTGCATCCAAGCGTATCGTGTTTTTTGACACACTCATCGAAAGGCTGGCACCTCAGGAAATTGAAGCCGTGCTGGCCCATGAACTGGGCCATTTCAGAAAAAAACATATCATCAAGCGCATTGCACTTATATTTGCCTTATCGCTCGCCTTTCTGGCCTTGCTGGGTTATCTGAAGCAGCAGGTGTGGTTTTATACCGGCCTGGGCGTCGATCCGATTGATCCGGCACTGTTCGGTGGCACTTCCAGCAATGATGCCATGGCCCTGCTGCTATTCACCCTGACCTTGCCGATTTTTACGTTTTTCTTTTCTCCGATAAGTGCCTTGACGTCGCGCAAACACGAATTTGAAGCCGACGCGTTTGCCGTCCACCATACCAGCGCGGCAGATCTCGTCACGGCATTGGTCAAGATGTATGACGACAATGCCTCGACCCTGACGCCCGATCCGCTGCACTCGACGTTTTACGATAGCCATCCACCTGCATCAATACGGATAGCGCATCTTAATCTGAAGGAACATCATGCCTAGTCACCTGGAATTGACGGCACGCCGATGCCAGCCTACCGAAACCGCGCTGTCTGACGACGGCATTACCGCCTGTTTAAGTGCGGTACCCGAATGGGCACTGACGGGCAACTGCATTTCAAGAACCTACAGTTTCAGGAATTATTATGAGACTCTGGCCTTTGTGAATGCGATTGCCTATACCATTCATCTGGAAGACCACCATCCCGAAATCATTCTGACCTACAACCGGTGCGTGATCAAATTTGATACCCACAGTGTTAACCAGGGCCGCGGTGGCCTGTCTGAAAACGATTTTATCTGCGCCGCCAAAGTGGATGCCATTTTTCAGCAGTCTTTCTCTTAATGGCGAACAGGCTCGGTACCGTACTGGCCGCGCACGGCCGACATTACCTGATTGAAGCTGATGAACTGCGCCTGAACTGCGTCACGCGCGGAAAAAAAAGTGATGTTGCCGTAGGCGATGTGGTCGAATACCAACTGACCTCGAAAAATCAGGGCGTCATCGAAGCTATCACGGAACGCAAAACACTGCTCTACCGTTCAGACCAGTATCGCTCCAAATTATTGGCCGCCAATCTCACGCAGTTATTCATCGTCGTCGCCACACAACCCGGGTTTTCCGACGACCTGATTTCCCGTGCGTTAATCGCCGCCGAAGCAGGCGGCATCCAACCGCACCTGGTGCTCAACAAGATCGATCTCGCGGACCTGTTACCGCAGGCAAAACAGCGTTTGCGGATGTATCAGGAAATCGGTTACCCGACCCATTACGTCTCGGCCCGAACCAATCCGGAACAGACCCTGGCCACACTGCGCCCGTTGCTGGAGGGCCAGTCAACCATATTGATCGGTCAGTCAGGCATGGGGAAATCGTCGCTGATCAATCTGCTGATTCCTGATGCAGAAATAGCCACCCGCGAAATTTCAGCAGCACTGGACACAGGCAAACACACCACGACATTCGTCCGTTCTTACCACCTGAACGACCACAGCATCATTATCGACTCACCCGGTTTCCAGGAATTTGGCCTGCATCATCTGACAGAAGGCATGCTGGAGCGGGCCTTCCCCGAATTTCGCCCCTTCCTGGGACACTGCAAATTCTATAATTGCCACCACCACACCGAGCCCGGCTGCGCCATTCTGGACGCTGTCAAGAGCGGCGCAATCAATCCGGTTCGGCACGCCATGTATGAACAACTGGTGCACGAAGCAGCACAGACCCTGGGCTATAAATAGTGACTCGCCATCGTGCGCAGGTGCTTTATTGCAGATTTCATGCCTGCTGCTTATACCCGATTGTTCAGCACCAGAAAGTCAATTGCCGCTTTTAAATCGGGTAAAAGCTCTGGTTTGCACGCGCATCAATTCCTGGCTGGACGGCAGGGACGGCGTCATGTTACTGATGGCGTCCTCGGACAGAAACAGCGATGTATCGTCCAATAAATCCTTTCTTATGTATTTTCTGGCCGCCAGATTCGGTGACGAGGAATTTATTTTGTTGGAAATACCGGCCGCGACGTCGGGCCGAAGTATGTAATTTATCCACAACAAGGCATTGTCAGGGTGCGGCGCGTCGGCCGGAATTGCCATCGCGTCCACCACGAAATTAACCCCTTTCGCCGGAATTAGCGTCACGATCTCATTCCCATTCTTTTCAGCCCTGGCCTGAATTTTTGCCACGCTGAAGTCGCCCGACCAACCCAGCACCACACATAAAGCCCCATTTGCCAGGTCGGCGGTATACCCGTCTGAACTGAACAGGGTGATGTAGGGCCGGATTTTCATTAACATTTTTTCTGCCTGCAACATGTCGGCAGGGTTCGTTGAATAGGGTTCCTTGCCCAGATATGATTTGGCAATCATGAAAATATCGGCCGGAGAATCAACAAAAGAAACGCCACATGAATTAGCTTTTGACATGTATTTTTCAGTGAAAACCAGATCCCATGGATTTGCCGGCATGGGCAGATCACCTAATGCTTTTTTAAGTTGCTTTGCATTGATGGCAATGGTGGTCAGCGATATCATCCAGGGCACAAGGTAATTATTACCCGGATCAATTTTCTCCAGTTTGAGTTCAACGCTTGGATCCAGATTGGTCAAATTGGCCAATCTGGTTTTATCCAGCTTTCTGAACAGATTCGCTTTGATTGGCATTGCCGCAAAAGGCGCGGATGGAACGACAATATCGTATCCCGATTTACCGGCTTTCAATTTTGCGATCAATATTTCATTGGAATCAAAAATATCATAATTAACTTTTATGCCGGTCTCTTTTTCAAAATTCCTGATCGTATCGTCGCCTATGTAATTGGACCAGTTATACACGTTCAGAATTTTTTCCTCATCATTTTTTGGCTGCGGCCGTGCAGGCTCTGCCGCGGAGACGCGATCCCCGTCTGCTAAACTCACGTTGCAGGTGAAGACGAGCACCGCAGTGCAAACGGATACTGCCAGAAAATGATGTTTCACGTTAAGCTCCAATTCTATTGAAACCTGTACAGACTGCGCGCTGCCCGGTTGCCAACCGCAGACCACGGTTAC
>CAITOF010000053.1 GCA_903893945.1 uncultured Oxalobacteraceae bacterium
AGACGGTGTAGAGTTAGCAGGCAATTAAGCTGCTAATGCGTACGAGTTATCGTTTGCAGTTATAAATTTCTGGATGTATTTACGAGGTGACCAGCCCTCGGTATGCCCTGCGCTGCTTTGTAACCCACGTCGAAGCCAGGTCGCCCCCAAAACAGACCACCATTGTACCCCATTTATGCCAGAAACCTGAAAAGCTCGGTGGGTTTGTTGAGTATGAGGTCCGCCTGCCAGTGTTTTGGCTCGGATTGGCCGCAATAGCCCCAGGCTGCCGCGATGCTGAACATGCCGGCCGCCTGTGCCGCCTGGATGTCGCGCAGGTCGTCGCCGATGTAGCAGCAATTCGGGGCCGGCACGTTCAGTTGCCGTGCCGCTTCCAGCAGGGGGGCCGGGTGCGGCTTGGAGTGGGCTGTTGTGTCGCCGGAAATGACGCAGTTGGCGTGTTGCAGGCCCAGCAGGGGGACCAGGGGTCGGGTAAAGCGTGTGGCCTTGTTCGTGACGATGCCCCAAGGCAGCTTTCGGTCGGTGATCAACCCCAGTAATTCGGTCACACCGTCAAACAGGCGGCTGTGCTGGCAGAGTGCGTTTTCATAATGGGTCAGGAATTCGAGGCGCATGGCTTCATAGTTATCGTCGTCCGGCGTCAGGCCGAATCCTGCACCGAGCAGGCCACGTGCGCCGGCAGAAGCGTACGGCCGCAAATGGTCATAGGGTGCCAGCGCCAGATGGCGTTCGCTGCGCATTTTATTGACAGCCGCGGCTAAATCCGGCGCTGTATCGGCCAGCGTGCCGTCGAGATCAAACAACACCGCGCTCAATTCAAATTGGGGTTTCATTTGCGGCAGGCGACAAGGTAATTAACACTGGTGTCGGCATTTAAAGAATACATTCTGGTCAGCGGGTTGTAGCTCATGCCGCGCAACGAGGTCATCTCCAGTCCTGCCTCGCGGATAGCCTGTGCCAATTCTGACGGTCGGATGAATTTTTTGTAATCGTGTGTACCTTTGGGTAGCATCTGAAGCAGATATTCGGCACCTAACACGGCGTACAGATAGGACTTCGGGTTGCGGTTCAGTGTCGAAAAAAATACCTTGCCACCCGGTTTCGCCAGTTTGGCGCAAGCCGTCACGATTGATTGCGGGTCGGGGACATGTTCCAGCATTTCCATGCAGGTAACCACATCGAATGCGCCGGGTTCCTGTTCGGCCATCGCTTCGGCCGCAACTTGCTGGTAGCGTATGGTCAGGCCGGATTCGAGACTGTGCAAATCGGCGACCTTGAGCGCTTTGTCAGACAAATCGATACCCGTCACATGCGCACCTTTTTTTGCCATCGATTCGGTCAGTATGCCTCCGCCGCAACCGACATCGATAACCTGCCTGCCGCTCAAAGGTGCGTTGGCATTAATCCACTCCAGTCGCAACGGATTGATCTCGTGCAGCGGGCGGAATTCCGAGTTGGCATCCCACCAGTGGTGGGCGATTTCGCTGAATTTCTGAATTTCGGTCGGGTCAGCATTCATGGTGTAAGTTTTAGAAGGTAACGAAAACATTATATAGCTAACAGGAAACAAAATAGCTGGCAGGAAACAAAAAACCCCGCCGGGGCGGGGTTTTTATTCAACAGGCTGATTTAAGTCGCCATGGCAACCTGAATCATTAACCTGAATTATTTCTTGATCGCGCGAGTGCCGACCACTTCAATTTCAACACGGCGGTTTTTAGCGCGTCCGGCGGCAGTTTTGTTATCTGCAACGGGCTGTTTTGCACCTTTACCGGATGTGTAGACACGGTCAGCCGCAATACCACCGGCCACCAGGAATGCTTTGACCGATTCTGCGCGACGTACTGACAGTTTTTCGTTGTAAGCATCTTTACCGACTGAATCAGTATGGCCGGTGGCAACAACCGCTTCCAGATTCACATCTTTTAATTTTGCAATTAATTCAGTGAGCTTGGCTTTGCCTTCTGGTTTCAGTACCGATTTGTCAAAGTCGAACAGCGCATCCGCAGCGAAAGTCACTTTTTCAGAAGTGGGTGCTGGTGGTGGCGGTGGGGTTACTGGCTTTGGTGCTTCTACGACGACAGGTGCGGGTGCCGGTGCTGGAGCGACTACCGGTTTTGGTGGCTGCACACCGTCGCAACCGACGATAACGGCATTCGCTGCGGTCCACTGGCCTGTGTGCAGGCAGTCACCGAACGCGTCATGCACGATGGCACCGTTCGCGTCGATCACATAACCTTCGTGGGCATTTTGTGCAGAAGCGGCAAATGAGAAAACCAGGGCAGTTGCGGCAGCAGCCACAGTAACAACTTTTGATAACGTGTTCATATTTCTCCTCTCGGGTGAGATTGTACGCAGCAGATCTGCGGGGTTCGGGGTTAATGCAAAACAGTGATAATACCATGCAATTTGGACATCATGCTTTAGAATTTCAACACAATGCGCTGACCTGACATTGTGCCACAAGCACCCAGGTTGTTAATTGCAGGTGTCTGGCGAGTTTGTGATATTTATAAGGCGCGTTGTGCGATCGCAACATAATTTCCTCATGGGAAATATGTTGTTGCCAGTAAAGATTGGCTTGCAAGGCGCACAGCGGCTCGGAATGGTGTTCACGAGGTCGCTTGCATCAGCGTTAATGCCTTGTTTTTAAATCTTTTTTGCTGCAAGCGCACAAAAGGCTTTGCATCGGTTTTGCCGGCAAAAAAATGTGAATTTGTTGCCGTAAATACAGGTAAAACTGACGATTGATCAGCTGCAACATGGTAGAATGACGGGTTTGGCGCATGCGCTTTCATTTTATGTGCGCCAATGTTGATGAAGTGCCTGGCAGTAAGTAGTGCCAGTCAGGAACTTTACCCTTAATTTCAAGATAATAATTGCCGGCTCGCCAATGGATCAATTCGCTAAAGAAACACTCCCGATTTCCCTAGAGGAAGAAATGCGCAAAAGCTACCTCGATTACGCGATGAGCGTTATCGTAGGTCGTGCCTTGCCCGATGTTCGAGATGGTTTAAAACCTGTGCACAGGCGAGTTTTGTTCGCCATGCACGAAATGAACAATGTCTATAACCGGCCGTTCGTCAAATGTGCCCGTGTCGTCGGTGAGGTGATGGGTAAATACCACCCGCACGGCGATGCCTCGATTTACGACACGCTGGTGCGTATGGCACAGCATTTTTCGCTGCGTTACACGCTCGTCGACGGACAGGGCAATTTTGGCTCGGTCGATGGCGATAATGCCGCAGCGATGCGTTATACCGAGTGCCGGCTTTCCAAGATTGCCAATGAAATTCTCGCCGATATCGACAAGGAAACCGTTGATTTTGTGCCAAATTATGATGGCAAGGAAAAAGAACCTTCAGTTCTGCCCACGCGTATCCCGAACCTGCTGATCAACGGGGCCTCCGGCATTGCTGTCGGTATGGCCACCAATATCCCGCCGCATAACATCACGGAAGTCGTTACCGGCGCATTGCATTTGTTGCGTAACCCGGACTGTTCCATTGATGAATTGATCGAACTCATTCCGGCGCCCGATTTTCCGACGGCCGGCATCATTTACGGTGTCTCCGGTGTGCGTGACGGGTACCGTACCGGACGCGGTCGCGTCGTCATGCGCGCCAAGACCCATTACGAAGAATACGGCAAAGATGGCCGTACCGCCTTGATCGTCGATGAACTGCCTTACCAGGTCAACAAGAAATCGCTGCTGGAGCGTATCGCTGAACTGGTGCGTGACAAAAAGCTGGACGGTATTTCCGATATCCGCGATGAATCTGACAAATCCGGCATGCGCGTGGTCATCGAGTTAAAACGCAATGAAGTGCCCGAAGTCATTCTGAATAATCTGTACAAGCAGACGCAGTTACAGGACACCTTTGGCATGAATATGGTCGCACTGGTTAATGGTCAGCCCAAGCTGCTGAACCTGAAGCAGATGCTCGATTGTTTCCTGTCGCACCGGCGTGAGGTGGTCACCCGCCGTACCGTGTTTGAACTGAAAAAAGCGCGCGAACGCGGCCATATGCTGGAAGGTCTGGCGGTCGCGCTGGCCAACATCGACGACTTTATCGCCATTATCAAGGCGGCACCGACACCACCGATGGCCAAAGCTGAACTGATGAGCCGGGCCTGGGATTCATCCATGGTGCGCGAAATGCTCACCCGTACCAGCGCCGATAACGCTGCCGGGATCGATGCATTCCGCCCTGCCAATCTGCCGAAACATTACGGTATCCAGCCCGATGGCCTCTACAAGCTGTCTGACGACCAGGCGCAAGAGATTCTGCAGATGCGTTTGCAGCGCCTGACCGGACTGGAGCAGGACAAGATCGTCAATGAATATAAAGAAATGATGATTCAGATCGCTGACCTGCTCGACATTCTGGCGAAACCGTCGCGCGTGACGGCGATCATCACCGAAGAATTAACCGCGGCAATGAATGAGTACGGCGCCGGCTCAAAAGATGAGCGACGTTCAGAAATCATACACAATGCCACCGAACTCGAAACGGAAGACCTGATTACGCCGCAGGACATGGTAGTAACCCTGTCGCATACCGGCTACATGAAGTCGCAGCCGGTGTCCGAGTATCGGGCCCAGCGGCGTGGCGGTCGCGGCAAGCAGGCCATGGCGACCAAAGAAGACGACTGGATCGAACAGCTGTTTATTGCAAACACCCACGATTACATCTTGTGTTTCAGTAATCGCGGACGCCTGTACTGGCTGAAAGTCTGGGAGGTGCCGCAGGGCTCGCGTAATTCTCGTGGCAAGCCTATCGTCAATATGTTCCCGCTGCACGACGGCGAAAAGATCACCGTGATCCTGCCCATTTCCGGCGATAACCGCACCTTCCCTGAAGACCATTTCATTTTTATGGCGACCAGTCTGGGCGTGGTCAAGAAGTCGGCCTTAAGTGATTTCAGCAATCCCCGAAAGGCGGGCATCATTGCGGTCGACCTCGATGACGGCGATTTCCTGATCGGCGCAGCGCTCACCGACGGTCAGCATGATGTCATGCTGTTCTCCGACTCCGGCAAGGCTGTCCGCTTCGATGAAAACGATGTGCGCCCGATGGGCCGCACGGCACGCGGGGTTCGTGGCATGAATCTGGAAGCCGGTCAGCAGGTGATAGCATTGCTGGTTGCTGAGAATGAACAGCAATCCGTGCTGACCGCCACGGAAAATGGTTTTGGTAAACGCACTCCGATTACCGAGTACACTCGCCATGGTCGTGGCACCAAAGGCATGATCGCCATCCAGACCTCCGAACGCAACGGTAAAGTGGTGGCAGCGACGCTGGTGGAGACCTTGGATGAAATTCTGCTGATCACAACCGGCGGAGTTCTGATCCGCACACGTGTGTCGGAGATCCGCGAAATGGGACGGGCAACCCAGGGTGTCACATTGATTGCTGTCGAAGATGGCACGAAACTGAGCGGGCTGCAGCGTATCGTAGAAACGGATGTGGAAGAAGTCATCTACGAAAACAGCGAGGGTGAATCTAACGAGAACAGGGCCGCTTCCGACAAAGGAGATGCGGAGGACGTTCCCGAATGATATACAACTTTTCCGCAGGCCCTGCCGTACTGCCTGAAGAAGTGTTAAGACAGGCTGCGTCTGAAATGCTGGATTGGCATGGAAGCGGTATGTCGGTGATGGAAATGAGTCATCGGGGACCGGAATTCATGTCCATCATGAATCAGGCGCAACAGGACTTGCGGGACCTGCTCGCTGTACCCGCCAACTATCACATCCTGTTCATGCAGGGCGGTGCCATTGCCGAAAACGCGATCGTGCCGCTCAATCTGGCAGGGTTGCAGCAGCGCGCACAGCCGGCGACGCTGGACTATGTCTGCACCGGATCCTGGTCGGTTAAATCGATTCGGGAAGCCGCGAAATATGGCAAGGTCAATGTGGCGGCGGATTCCGCGGCCGCCCTGGCCAGTCAGAAACTGTCCGCCATCCCGGCGCCGTCCACCTGGAAATTGTCACCTGACGCTGCCTACCTGCATATCTGTGCCAATGAAACCATCGATGGTGTGGAATACCAGTTTGTCCCGCAGGCCGATGCACCGATTGTGGCGGATATGTCATCCAACATTCTGTCGCGCGTGATAAACGTGGCCGATTACGGTGTGATCTATGCCGGGGCGCAGAAAAATATCGGACCGGCGGGACTGACGATAGTGATTGTGCGCGATGATCTGCTGGGCCATGCATTGCCGTATTGCCCGTCGGCGTTCAACTGGAAGAATGTGGCCGAAAATGATTCCATGTATAACACGCCACCCACCTATGCCATCTATATTGCCGGCCTGGTCTTCCAGTGGTTAAAAAGACAGGGCGGCGTGGCGGCGCTGGAAAAAATAAACATCGCCAAAGCGGCGCTGCTATATGACTGTATCGATACGAGTCGCCTGTATGAAAACCGGGTCCGCCAGGATTGTCGTTCGCGAATGAACATTCCTTTCTTTTTGAAAGATGAAAGTCTGAATGCCTCGTTCCTGTCGGCTGCCAGAGAACGCGGCTTACTCCAGTTGCGGGGCCATAAATCGGTCGGTGGCATGCGGGCGTCGATTTACAATGCCATGCCCCTTGAGGGCGTCCAGGCGCTGGTTGGTTTTATGCGGGATTTTGACGATGAACACGCCGTAAGTGCCCATTAAATGGTCTATTTCAGCTAGGAATATCATGAGTATTGACAAGCAACTGAAACCATTGCGTGAAAAAATTGACGCGGTCGACGCGCAATTGCTGGAACTGCTGAATAAAAGGGCTGAACTGGCGCAGCAGGTCGGTCATCTTAAAGCGAATACCAATGCCCCGGTGTTTCGTCCTGAACGTGAAGCTCAGGTGCTGCGCGGTGTTGCCGAGCGAAATCAGGGGCCGCTGGCCAGTCTTGATATCCAGCTGATCTTCCGTCAGATCATGTCCGCCTGCCGCGCGCTGGAACGGCGCGTCACCGTCGCCTATCTCGGACCGGCCGGCACGTTCAGTGAACAGGCGGTATTCCAGCAGTTCGGACATGCCATCGTTTTACTGCCGTGCATTTCCATTGATGAAGTATTCAGAACGACCGAAGCCGGCACTGCCGACTTTGGCGTGGTGCCTGTGGAAAATTCAACCGAAGGTGCGGTGAACCGCACCCTTGATCTGTTATTGCAGACCACGCTCACCATCAGCGGTGAGCTGTCAATTCCGGTTCAGCACAGTTTAATGTCAGCCTCGGGCGACTTTAACGGCATCACCAAAATCTGTGCCCATTCCCAGGCCCTGGCGCAGTGCCAGACCTGGCTGAATCAGCATTACCCTCATATCGAACGTCTGGCCGTGGCTTCGAATGGCGAAGCAGCGCGACTGGCCAGTGTCGATCCGACGGTGGCAGCGATTGCGGGCGAAGCGGCGGGTGATCAGTATGAACTGCAGGTGGTGCATGCCCACATACAGGACGATCCGCATAATCGCACCCGCTTTGTTGTCATTGGCAATTCCCGGTGTACGCCGAGCGGCAAGGATCAGACGTCGCTGGTACTGGCCGTACCCAATAAGGCCGGCGCGGTATACAGCCTGCTGGCACCCTTCATGCAGTTTGGCGTGTCGATGACCCGGTTTGAATCGCGTCCGGCCCGTACCGGCACGTGGGAATATTATTTTTATGTGGACGTGGAAGGGCACCAGCAGGACGACGCGGTGGCAAAGTCCCTGAACGAGTTAAGAAATTCAGCGGCGTTTTTCAAAATACTGGGATCGTATCCCCAAAGTATCTAGAGCGCGGAGCGGTCCGTATCGACCCAGCCATGGTGGCAAGTGAACAGTGTTGAGGCTAATTCGGTGACAAACTCGGTAACAAACCCGGCAACGAGCCCGGTGACAAAGCCCGCGGCGCAACCCCTGGCTAAAATAGTGATTTTTGGCGTCGGCCTGATCGGTGGGTCGTTTGCGCTGGCGCTGAAAAAACAGCGGGCCGTAACGCAGGTGGTTGGGCTGGATCGCAGCCCGGCGGCGTTGCAACGTGCCTTGCAACTGGGGTTGATCGATGTGGCCGGCAACGATCTGTCCAGCGCACTGGTTGGGGCTGATCTGGTCCTGATAGCCGCACCTGTCGCACAGACCGAACACATACTGCGCGAACTGTACCCGCATCTCGGTGCGCAGACGATCGTCACGGACGCCGGTAGTACCAAATCGGACGTGGTCGATGCAGCGCGCCGTGCCCTGGCAGACAAAGTGCACCAGTTTGTGCCGGCACATCCGATTGCCGGAAGGGAAGTGAATGGGCCGGATGCCGCGCTGGCCGGGCTGTATAACGGGAAAAAACTGGTGATCACCCCCTTGCCGGAAAATAGCCGGGATACGGTGCAGTTTGTCAGCGACCTGTGGCAGCGCTGTGGTGCCATTCCGCATCTGTTAAGCCCGGCGCAGCATGATCTGGTGTTCGCGGCGGTGAGTCATTTACCGCATCTGCTGGCCTATGCCCTGGTTGACCAGATTACCGGTCAGCCCGACGCCGAGTTGCGGTTCCAGTTTGCGGCCAGTGGCTTTCGTGACTTCACCCGCATCGCCGGATCGTCGCCCGAAATGTGGCGTGATATCAGTCTGGCCAATCGCGATGCACTGCTTCTGGAATTATCCCATTACCAGATCCAGCTGGAGCGGATTGCCGGAGCCCTGAAACAGCGCGATGGCGACCAGTTGCTGGCGCTGTTCAGCAACGCCCAGAACGCACGCATTCGATGGAATCATTCGATTGAAGCGGCCGAAAAACCCGTCAGGGAAGGTGGCGATTAAATGCTATTGATACGCAGCACTCCTCTGATCTCTTGGTCACCCTTGATACTCTGCTGATTATGAAAACGCCTCATTTTCCACCCTACCTTGATCTGAATCCGGTAACCCGAACCCAGGGTGTCATCCAGTTGCCCGGCTCGAAAAGCATCTCGAACCGTACCTTACTGCTGGCCGCACTGGCCAGCGGTGATACGGACATTAACGAGCTGCTGGCTTCCGATGACACGCTGGTCATGCTCAATGCGCTGCAGGCACTGGGCGTGCGCTGGGAGCAGAAAGGCGAATCCCGGGATTACCGGGTGCACGGTGCCGATGGCCGGTTTCCGGTGCGGCATGCGGATTTATTCATGGGCAATGCCGGCACCGCCATACGCCCGCTGGTGGCCGCGCTGTCGGTCCTCGGCGGCGACTATACCTTGCATGGTGTGCAGCGCATGCATGAACGGCCTATCGGTGATCTGGTCGATGCCCTGCAACGGGTTGGCGCAACCATTACATACACAGGGTCACACGGTTTTCCTCCCTTGCATATTCAGAGCGGACACATCCGATCCGTGGGCTGGCAGGTAAACGGAAATGTCTCGAGTCAATTTCTGACTGCGCTACTCATGGCCGCACCGTTAATGGAACGGGACCATGCCATCATTATCGATGTGACAGGGGAATTGATATCCAGACCGTATATCGAAATTACGCTGAATCTCATGCAGCGCTTCGGTGTCCGGGTAAAACGTGAAGGCTGGCAGAAATTTGTCATTGAAGCAGGGCAGCATTATCGGAGCCCGGGCCGCATCCACGTGGAAGGCGACGCCTCGTCCGCGTCCTATTTTCTGGCGGCAGGCGCGATTTGCGGAGGCCCGGTGCGAGTCACCGGGGTTGGCAGGAACAGTATTCAGGGCGACGTGCGATTTGTCGACGCACTGGAGAAAATGGGCGCGAGCATCACCCTGGGCGATAATTTTATTGAAGCACGCAGTAACGGTGCACTCAGGGCGATTGATGCCGATTTCAACCAGATTCCGGACGCGGCCATGACCATCGCGGTGGCGGCTCTGTATGCTGACGGGACCAGTGTGCTGCGCAATATCGCCAGCTGGCGAGTCAAGGAAACCGATAGAATAGACGCGATGGCAGCGGAATTAACCAAACTTGGCGCGATCGTCGAGACCGGGCCGGATTATCTGGCCATCACGCCGCCAGCGCAGTTAAGTCCGGCCAGCATTGCGACTTACGATGACCATCGCATGGCCATGTGTTTTTCGCTGGCGACGCTGAACGGCGCCTTGCGGGCGGGAACCCAGATTCGCATTCTTGATCCCCAATGTGTTGCAAAGACCTTTCCCGATTATTTTTCCACATTTGCAACCATCAAGCAGTATTGACCGGCAGTGAGTGACATTATTTCAGGTGCACAACATGACAAACAATCCCGTTATTACGATCGACGGCCCAACGGCTTCCGGAAAAGGCACCGTCGCGCAACTGGCCGCACAGGCCCTGAATTTTCATTATCTGGATTCGGGCGCACTGTACCGCCTGACAGCCTTGTCGGCGCTGCGCAAAAAGGTCGCGCTGGATGATGAGCCGGGCGTTGCGGCACTGGCGATGCAGCTTCCCTGTCGATTTGCCGGTCAGCAGATCTGGTTGGGCGATGACAATGTCACGGACACCATCCGCACTGAAGAGATAGGCATCGCGGCATCCAAAATTGCGGTTTTGCCGCAGGTACGCAAGGCATTGTTTCAATTTCAGCAAGATTTTTGCAAGCCGCCGGGGCTGATTGCCGACGGGAGAGACATGGGCACGGTGGTATTCCCCAAAGCCGACCTGAAAATATTTTTGACAGCCAGCGTGTTCGCCCGTGCAGATCGACGATTTAAGCAATTGATTAGCAAAGGATTTTCTGCTAATATAGAAGACCTTGTGCAAGATTTGATGGAGCGCGATGAACGGGATCAAAACCGCATCACTGCACCGTTGAAACCGGCACCAGGGGCTTATTTGCTGGATACGACCGAGATGACTGTGGAACAGGCTGTGTCGGTGGTTTTACAACAATATGCTGAAAAAGTGGCAAAAAGAAGCATTTGATTGCAGAAAAAGCCAAATAAATTGCAGAAGTTTGGGAAATTCCGGACTAAACCAGTAGATTTGCGCTGATTTTCAACCGTATGCCTACGCATTGAAGTAATGGTCATCTGGTATTGCGCAAGGCAATGTCAGATTTTTATAAACCTAACCCAATTTGCTTCACCCGGTTTTATGTTGAAATCTGGGCGCAACAAATTGTTAACTACCAACAAAACACATTATGGCAACAGTATTTATGTCGCAAGACTACGCTACCGGATCCGATAGCTTCGCAGCTCTTTTTGAAGAGTCCCTGTCACGTCAGGATATGCGCTCCGGCGAAGTCATCTCCGCTGAAGTTGTTCGCATTGACCACAATTTCGTCATCGTGAATGCCGGATTAAAATCCGAAGCATTCATTCCGCTGGAAGAATTCAAGAACGACCAGGGCGAAATAGAAGTTGTCGTTGGCGATTTCGTTTCTGTAGCGATTGATTCGCTGGAAAACGGTTTCGGCGACACGATTCTGTCACGCGACAAGGCAAAACGTCTGGCCTCCTGGCTGGCGCTGGAAAAAGCCCTGGAATCAGGCGAAATCGTCATTGGTACCGTCAATGGCAAGGTGAAGGGCGGTCTGACTGTCCTGACAAATGGCATTCGTGCATTCCTGCCAGGTTCTCTGGTGGATACCCGTCCGGTGAAAGATACCTCACCGTACGAAGGTAAAACCATGGAATTCAAAGTCATCAAACTGGATCGCAAGCGCAACAACGTTGTGCTGTCCCGCCGCGCCGTGGTTGAGGCGTCCATGGGCGAAGAGCGCGCCAAATTGATGGATACATTACGCGAAGGCACAGTGGTGACCGGCGTCGTTAAAAATATCACCGACTACGGTGCGTTCGTGGATCTGGGCGGTATTGACGGCCTGTTGCATATCACGGATCTGGCATGGCGCCGTGTACGTCATCCTTCCGAAGTTCTGACTGTTGGCCAGGAAGTGACCGCCAAAGTACTGAAATTTGATCAGGATAAAAATCGCGTGTCGCTGGGCGTAAAACAGCTGGGTGATGATCCGTGGTCAGGTTTGGCACGTCGCTATCCGCAAAATACCCGCTTGTTCGGTAAAGTCACGAACCTGACTGACTACGGTGCGTTCGTTGAAGTCGAGCAGGGTATCGAAGGTCTGGTTCACGTCTCTGAAATGGATTGGACCAACAAGAACGTGGCACCGAATAAAGTTGTTCAGCTGGGCGATGAAGTTGAAGTCATGGTCCTGGAAATCGACGAAGAACGTCGTCGTATCAGCCTGGGCATGAAACAGTGCAAAGCCAATCCGTGGGATGATTTTGCGGTAACGCATAAAAAAGGCGACAAAGTTCGTGGCGCCATCAAATCGATCACTGACTTCGGTGTCTTTATCGGTTTGTCCGGCAACATCGACGGCCTGGTTCATTTGTCTGACCTGTCCTGGACTGAAACTGGTGAAGAAGCTGTACGCCGCTTCAAGAAGGGTGACGAACTGGAAGCCGTGGTGCTGGCGATCGATGTCGAACGTGAGCGCGTTTCTCTGGGCGTTAAACAGCTCGAAGGTGACCCATTCAATAACTACTGCGCCATGAACGATAAAGGTGCCGTGGTGAGTGGTACGGTTAAATCGGTTGAGCCAAAAGGTGCGGTCATTCAGTTGTCCGACGAAGTGGAAGGTTACCTGCGTGCATCTGAAATTTCACGTGATCGCGTGGAAGATGCCGGTACCCACCTGAAAGTTGGTGACACAGTCGAAGCCATGGTGCTGAACATTGATCGCAAAGCACGCAGCATTCAATTGTCTGTCAAAGCCAAAGACAACGTTGAAACTGCCGATGCAATGCAGAAAATGACTGCCACTGACGCGAGTGTATCGTCCGGTACAACAAGTCTGGGCGCGCTGTTAAAAGCAAAACTCGACAGTAAAAACTAGGACACTCGTCAGAGTGTTTTCAGAGGTATGAACAGGCGTACAGCCTGTTCATACCCGGTTTCCCCCCATTTTCTGACTGACTTTTTTAGCCATTTAATGTGTATCACGACATTAATGATTAGGGCTTACTTATGACAAAATCTGAACTGATTGCATGTTTGGCTGAGCGTTATCCCCAGTTAGTCGCAAAAGATGCTGATTTCGCGGTAAAAACGATACTGGATGCGATCTCCGAAGCGTTGGCAGTCGGACAGCGTATTGAAATCAGGGGATTCGGCAGTTTTTCATTAAACAGTCGTCCGCCCCGGATTGGCCGTAACCCCAAATCAGGTGAAAAGGTCATGGTGCCTGAAAAGCGGGCGCCGCATTTCAAACCCGGCAAAGAGTTGAGGGAGCGGGTCGATGCGATGGTTGGTCAACCGATAAAAGATGATTGAATCGGGTGTTGGCGTAAAATGAAGACGGCATATTAAGTAATTAATGTGCCGTTTTGTTTTGTTCCTTGATCCCTGAAAATGCTTGATAATATGGCAAATCGGGTCGTATCCGGGCCTCAACAGGACAGTTTTTTGCCATATTCACGTACAATGCGATCTGATAACAAATTTCCGGGAAGCGGATGATGAAAATAATGTCGAGAATCATAGCTGTTATTTTGTTTATTATTTTTTTTGGCTTTGCATTGAAAAATACCGACCCCGTCACCCTGCATTTCTTCATGGGCTACGAATTCCCCGGGCCGCTGGTCTTGATGCTGCTGATATTCTTTGTTGCCGGGATTATTTTCGGTATCCTGGCCATGCTACCTACCTTGTTCAGACATCGACGCGATCTGTCGAAGCATAAAAAGAGTCTGGCAGTTAAAGAACAGGAAATTGTGAAGCTGCAAAATGAAAACAGCCGTCCCCCGCAACCTGATAGCATCTGATCCGTCGCTGAACCGTGTGGCGCATTCAATCTGACAAGAGCGATCTGACATAAAATGGAATTTGAAATCTGGTGGTTATTGATTATCCCCCTGTTTTTTATATTGGGTTGGGTTGCCGCACGCGTCGACATCAAACAGCTGATTTCAGAGTCGCGTAGCCTGCCGCGCGGCTATTTTAACGGTCTCAATTTTCTGCTCAATGACCAGCACGACAAAGCGGTTGATTCCTTTATCGAGATGCTCAAGCTTGATCCGGAAACGGTGGAACTGCATTTTGCGCTGGGCAACCTGTTTCGACGCCGTGGCGAAACTGAACGCGCGATTCGGGTCCACCAGAATCTGCTGCTGCGACCTGATTTGCCCCAGGACCAGAAAGCGCAGGCCAACTTTGAACTGGGCCAGGATTACCTCAAGGCGGGCTTGTTGGACCGCGCAGAAGAAACATTCGGATTGCTGTTGAATTCGACCTACAGCGTTCAATCGCGCCGCGCCTTACTGGAAATATATCAGCGCGAAAAGGACTGGAAACGTGCCATCGAGGCGGCGTTTGCCCTGCAGAATTCCGGCGCCGGGACCCGGCAGAAAGAGATAGCCCAGTTTTATTGTGAATTGGCGCAGGACGAGATTTTAAATGCCCAAAACCAGGCAGCCGTGGAATTACTGGACAAATCGTTGGCCGCAGATCGCAGCAATGTCCGGGCCACGATGTTGCGTGGCGATATATATCTGGCTGAACACCAGCCTGAACTGGCCCTGCAAACCTGGCGACGCGTTGAGCAGCAAAGTGTGTCACATGTGTCGCTGGTCGCCCAGCGCATCATGGACGCCTACAAGTCCCTGCAGCGTGCTCAGGAGGGCATTAATTTACTGAAAAATTATCTGGAACATACACCGTCGATTGATCTGCTGGAAGTGCTATACCAGGCATCGCTGGACGTGGAAGGGCGCGAAGCCGCCACCCAGATCGTTCTCGAGGAAGTCAAGCGTACGCCAACCCTGCTCGGGCTGGATAAATTGCTCGACGCGCGCATGTTGTATGTGGCACCGGACCGGTTGCAGGAATTATCGATGGTAAAAAATCTGGTCCATGGGTATGCCAAAAAGCTGGCCCGTTATCAATGTTCACATTGTGGATTCAAGGCACGCCAATTTTACTGGCAGTGCCCGGGTTGCAGTCGCTGGGAAACCTATGCGCCACGTCGCACTGAAGAATTGAATGTCATGAATTAACCGGGTCGGCCCCGGGTTGTGCTGAAAAGTCGGTTGAAATGGAGGCCGGTTTTAAATTGAATTGCGGAACGGAATAAAATGAAAATTACTATCATTGGTACGGGTTATGTGGGGCTGGTGACCGGTGCCTGTCTGGCAGAACTGGGTAATGATGTACTCTGCCTCGATCTGGATGCCGGGAAGGTTGCCCTGTTAAATAACGGCGGCATACCCATCCATGAACCTGGTCTGGATGTGATCGTTGCCAGTAACCGCGCCAACGGCCGTCTGAAATTTACCACTGATATTGGAGAAAGTGTCGCACACGGTGTTGTCCAATTCATAGCGGTCGGAACCCCGCCGGATGAAGATGGCTCTGCGGATCTGCAATATGTGCTGGCGGCGGCCAGAAATATTGGCCGGTATATGCAGGGATTTAAAGTGGTGATTGACAAATCGACAGTACCAGTCGGGACCGCTGAAAAAGTCAGTAAGGTCATCCGCGATGAAATCGCTGCGCGACGCGCAGGTGCTGAATTTTCGGTGATCTCGAATCCGGAATTTTTAAAGGAAGGTGCCGCAGTTAACGACTTCATGCGGCCTGACAGGATAGTGATCGGCAGTGACGATGACGTCCTCGGGTTACGTGCCAAGGCAATCGTCAAGCAGTTGTATCTGCCCTTTAACCGCAATCATGAACGCACTTACTGGATGGATGTGCGTTCGGCCGAATTCACCAAGTATGCCGCCAACGCCATGCTGGCCACCCGTATTTCCTTCATGAATGAACTGGCCAATCTGGCGGACTGTGTCGGGGTGGACATTGAGGCGGTTCGGCACGGTATCGGTTCCGATCCCCGTATCGGCCACAGTTTCCTGTACGCCGGTTGCGGTTATGGCGGATCCTGTTTTCCGAAAGATGTGCAGGCGCTCGAGAAAACGGCCCTTGAATACCGTCAGGAATTGCTGATATTGCACGCGGTCGAAAAAGTCAACCAGAGACAGAAACAGGTGCTCGGAGCCAAGGTTGTCGCGCGATTTGGTGAGGACCTGAGCGGTTTTCATTTTGCCCTGTGGGGTTTGGCATTTAAACCGAATACCGATGATATGCGTGCTGCATCCTCACGTGTTCTGCTCGCTGAACTGATCAAGCGCGGCGCGACACTGGCGGTGCATGACCCGGTGGCCATGGACGAGGCGCGTCGTGTTTTTGCCATTGATTTTGCCGACCAGCCTGAAAAGCTGGCCCGCATCCGGTTTGTAAATAACCCCATGGACGCCGCGGACAAGGCAGATGCGTTGCTGATAGTGACCGAGTGGAAAGTGTATCGCAGTCCCGATTTTGCGCAGCTCAAGGCAAGATTGACCAATCCGGTTATTTTCGATGGACGCAACCTGTATGAACCCGGTGACATGGCCGAGTTGGGTATTGAATATCACGGGATCGGCCGCTCTGTACTAACCCAATAATTACTGTCGAAACAACGTCATGACAAACTCAATCTTAAAAAACCGCAAAATGCTCGTCGTGGGTGATGTGATGCTGGATCGTTACTGGTTTGGTGACGTCAACCGAATTTCACCGGAAGCGCCTGTGCCCGTGGTTCGGATAAATCATCGCGAAGAACGACTCGGTGGTGCGGCCAACGTGGCACGCAACTCGGCGGCGCTTGGCATCGCCACATCACTGCTGGGTGTGGTCGGCGACGATGAGGCAGGCAACCTGGTGGACGCTTTATTGCGCGAAGCACAGATAGATAGTTATCTGAACCGCGACAAAGCCATTTCAACCATTATCAAATTGCGCGTAATCGGTCGTCAGCAGCAGCTGTTACGGGTTGATTTCGAAGAGAGCCCGACTGAAGTGGTGTTGCGCGACAAATTAAGCCAGTTCCATTCCCTGTTGCCCACCCATGATGTCATCATATTGTCTGACTATGCCAAAGGTGCGCTGGTCAACGTGCGCGACATGATTAAGTCCGGCATTTCATTGAACAAGACGATCCTGGTCGATCCCAAAGGTGCCGATTTTGCGCGTTATACCGGCGCGACCATGTTAACCCCGAACAAGTCAGAATTGCGTCAGGTCATCGGTGACTGGAAAAGCGAGGCCGAATTGACCGAAAAAGCGCAGAATTTGCGGCGCCAGTTAAATTTGCAGGCCTTATTGGTGACCCGCTCTGAGGAAGGGATGAGTTTATATACCGAGGATCTGACCCATCACGTTCCGACCATGGCGCGTGAAGTGTTTGATGTTTCAGGTGCCGGTGATACTGTCATCGCGACCCTGGGTGCGATGCTGGCGACCGGAAAACCCATGCTGGAAGCGGTTGAGATTGCCAACCGGGCTGCCGGTATCGTTGTAGGGAAATTGGGTACAGCGACCGTTACTTACGCTGAGTTGTTTCCGAATTAGGCCAGTCCGTGATCTTATGTCACGGAAGAAAGAATCAGGATTATGCCGTATATGACATTAGAGGACACGGTTGGCAACACGCCGTTAATACAGTTAAAGCGTGTTCCGGGCGTGACTGCCGAGAAGCGCAACAACATTATTCTGGCCAAACTGGAAGGTAATAACCCGGCCGGGTCGGTCAAGGACAGGCCGGCCCTGTCGATGATTCTGTCGGCAGAAAAGCGCGGACGGATTAAACCGGGTGACACCTTGATTGAGGCGACGAGTGGCAACACCGGCATTGCGCTGGCCATGGTTGCGGCAATGCGCGGTTATAAAATGGTGTTGTTAATGCCGGAGAATCTGAGTGTTGAACGTCGCCAAAGTATGGCGGCCTACGGTGCCCAGATCGTATTGACACCGAAAACCGGCGGAATGGAATACGCCCGCGATATGGCAGAAAAAATGCAGTCTGAAGGTCAGGGCATCATTCTTGACCAGTTTGCCAATCCGGATAATCCGCTGGCGCATTACACCGGTACCGGCCCTGAAATCTGGCGTGACACTCACGGCACCATAACCCATTTTGTGAGCGCAATGGGAACCACCGGGACGATTATGGGTGTGTCGCAATTTCTTAAAGAGCAGAATTCCGCGATTCAGATTATTGGTGCCCAACCGGACGAAGGGTCTCAAATACCGGGTATCAGAAAATGGCCGGCCGAGTATTTACCCAGAATATTCGATGCGTCAAGGGTCGATCAGACGGTGTCGGTCAGTCAGTCGAATGCTGAACACATGGCACGCCGGCTGGCGATTGAAGAAGGTCTGTTCTGCGGTATTTCTGCAGCCGGTGCCTGTGACGTGGCATTAAGAATTTCCGAATCCGTGGAAAACGCGATCATTGTGTTTATTGTCTGTGATCGCGGTGACCGGTATCTGTCGACAGGCATTTTTCCGGCATAGTGTACTGAAAATTGCCGGTTTGTATATGACTTTTCCTATCATGGTCAGGGACAAATTCACGGATAAATTCAGGACATGAATCCAGGACATAAAAAAAGCAGACCTCGGTCTGCTTTTTCACTGTTTGGGTGCCTCACCAAGTGGGCACGACCTGAATTAATCCGTTCCGTCTTCTTTTGGTTTGAACTGTTTGTCGCTGATACGGAATTTTGCACGGCGATCGCCCATCAGAGCGCGCAAGTCTTTAATACTCAGATCGCTGATTTCATGCATACGAATCAGCAGCGATGCACCGACTGGCAGGCGACGGTGACGAATTTTACTGATAACAGGTGGCGCAACTTCCAGTGCCCGGGACAGAGCAGCATCGTTTTTCAAATGCAATTGTTTGATGAGGGTATCCAAAAGATTGTTTGGATCGTAATCAATCTCATCGGATTCAAGTTCTAAGAGGTTTGTCATATTTATCCTATATCTGTTATTTGTTAAGTTTATCGATAAAATCTTGCTTCAATATAATGACTTAATAATTGTGTAAGATTATATCCTGTTTTACATTGTTTTTTCTTAATTTAAAGGTGAACAATTGCAAAAGACTGGTTGCTCTTCTATTTTCAAGCGGCAATTAAATATGATTTCAATAATAATGTAGAAGATTTTATTTATAAATGCAAACAAAAAGCACAATTTTCGGGAATAAATTTGCGATTAGTAAATTTCCTTCTGTAAATTTTACTACTTGGAATTATATATAAATATAGTCTATTTTCCACGTGTTTATTTCTTTGAGGGAACTAATCCGCATAATAGCCCAAACCTTATCATTAAAAGCACATTAAAATGATGTTTCTTAGCAACATTTATTAAAATCAACAGGATTTATGTGCAAATTTGGCATGGCAGACAGCTTTGCCTAGCTCAATAACAGACATGGCGTAAAAATAACTTCTGTTGTATTTCGTTATAGCAAAGAAATTATCAGTCGCCAACCAATATTCGGTCGGGCTGTCGCCATTCTGCAAGTCGATCAGGCCGTACTGTAACGGTGGGGTGGTGTCTTTTTGTGTCGGAATGGCCGTGTCCGCGAGCTGCTCCAAGGTATAAGTGGCGCTTAATTCCTTGGCGAATTTAACCTGCAGCGTCTCATCCTGGCCGATCTGGTCGTTGGCCAGCGTTGCAGGAAAGACCAGAGGTAATCCGGGTTTCCAACCATGTTGCACCAGAAAATTGGCCACGCTGCCGATCGCATCGACCGGGCTGTTGCGTAAGTCGATTTTTCCATTCCCATCAAAATCAACGCCATAAAGCCGGATGCTGGAGGGCATAAACTGGGGCCATCCGACAGCCCCTGCGTAAGACCCCAGCAGGCTGAACGGATCGACGCCAGATTCTCGTGCAAACAGCAGGCTCTGTTCCAGTTCGGTCCGGAAATAGCTCATGCGGCTCACTTTGTTGGGGGTGTCCGGGTAGGCGAAGCCTAAAGTGCTCAACACATCAATGACATGGAATGTGCCCACGTTTTTGCCATAAAGGGTTTCTACACCAAGGATGCCAACAATAATCTGCGCCGGTACACCGTAGAGTTTTTCAGCCCGCCGCAATGATCGGGCATAGCGCGTCCAGAAATTGACCCCGGCCCTGATGCGTACCGGTTCGACAAAGCGCGCACGATAGGCTTGCCAATTTTTGAATTTGACGGTGGGAGCCGGTTTCATCAGTTCAATGCATCGGGTATTAAACTGAACCTTTGCGAAAACGGATTCCAGTTCATGGCGGGTGTAGCCGTGCCGGGTGACCATGAAATCGATAAAATCGTCGACTTCTTTTGAATTGTTAAAATCGACCGGCTGTATCGGCGCCTCGTTGACGGTGTCAGGCTGGTCGGCAGCACTGGCAGGCAGGTTGCAGACTAAAAGCAGGCCCGCGAACAGCAGTCGGAATTTCAGTTGGCAGATGGTGTTGAGGCAGGCACGGATTTGATCTGGAGGCATGGTTTCAGGCATTTTTTCAATAACAGCAGTTGGGTCGAATGGTAAGTTCGTCCATATTTGCAACGATTATAAAGTGTTAGAAAGTCGACTATGCCGCTTTTGTTGTAAAAATGTGGTTCGAGTCGCCGGGCGTAATCCAGCGCGCCTTCGTGGGCCATTCTTGGAAATCCCAGACCTTGCATATGCTCGCAGAAGGTCAGATACAGTTTGTCGATGTCACTCATCGCGGCGGGCCTGCCCATCAGCAGGTAGGAAATGGCCGCCACCAGCAGGCTGGCCGCAATCATCATTGCCACGCCCAGTTGTGCCGCTTGCGGATGCTCAATCCCGGTCAGCGATGAAAAGAGGCTTTTCTGTTTGTCGAGGCTGTAATTCAGCACCCACAAGTTCCACGCGCTGTTGGTGGCGTCCCAGCGCGAGCGCAGCTTTCTTGCCACATCGGCCATCCAGCTCTGCCGGTCGAAATTGATTAAACCGGTCAGATTGCGGTTTGGAAAGCTGCTGTTAATGCCGCGCTCCACACGTTCGGGTGCCACTGCCGCGGTAGGGTCGACGCGCAGCCAGCCGTCCTGGTCAGTCCAGATTTCGGCCCAGGCATGGGCATCGGATTGCCGTATCGTCAGATAGCCGTCGTACGGATTCATTTCACCACCCTGGTAGCCGGTGACGACCCGTGCCGGAATTCCCGCGGCGCGCATGATAATAACAAATGCACTGGCATAATGTTCGCAGAACCCGGCCTGGGTGCCGAACAGAAAATCGTCAACCTGGTTAGCCCCGAACGGCGCTGGCGTCAGGGTGTATTTGAACGGCTGCTGATGAAAAAACTGCAGCACCCGGGCGACTGCGTCAAGCGGGCTGCCTGATTTCTGGCGCAACTGTTGTGCCCACTGGATGGTAAGCGGATTATAACCTTCGGGGAGCTGTAACGATGTGATTTGCAGCTCGAGCTTGTCAGCCGCCGAGCGCGCCGTGGGCGCACCCGTGTGGGTCAGATCGCTGGTTACAGTGTAATGGATGCGATCCTGAACCGGCTCCTGGCTACGCATCTCATCATAGGCGGTTAGCCGTCCAGCCGGATTGTCGCTGCTGACCACCGAACCGTTATAATCGGACAAGCCGACCGGTCGGTCCAGCGCGAACAGCCAGCGCTGGTTGTGCGGTTCCAGAATGATCTTCTGGTTGACCGGCGTGCCGGCAGTCGGACTGACCGTCCGGATGTCCCTTGTTGGCGCGTTGACGCTCCAGCGTGTGCCGTTAAAGGTCGTGAGGACAATTCCACGCCAGTATAACTGTGACGGTCTGGGGGTGAATCCGTCAATTTTTGCGCGAAACGCAATCTGATCGGACAGCGCCAGTTCCGCGACATTGCCGGGTTCCATCGAGTCTGACAGCCCGGTAATGCCAACCTGATTGCCCTGCGGTTTTCCCCAGAGCGGTCCCTGGATGCGCGGAAAAAACAGAAACAGCATGAGTGCGATTGGCAGAGCGATGCCGACCACCCTGAATCCGCTGAACAGGCGTTTCGATAACGACGGCAGCAACTGATGGTACTGGAACGTGAACTGGGCACTGATGATCAGTCCGGCACAAAATACCAGATACAGCGCCGAAGGCAGACTCTGCGAATAAATCAGTTGGCCCACCAGCAGAAAATAGCATGAGAACAGCACTGCAACGGCATCGCGTCTTGCATGTAATTCCATCATTTTCAGGCAGACCAGAATGATCAGGAATGCGATGCCCGCATCTTTTCCGAACAGCGTGTGAAAATGGAGATAGACGCCAGCGACCAGCAGGGCGGAGACCAGTGTCAATTGCCAGTTACCGGGGAGGGGCACCCCGCGTAACGTGACCGTGACACGCCAGACTATCAGCAGGCATGCCGCGATGCTTAACTCGACCGGGCTCGACGAGATAAAGGGAAGGAGCACACAGGTGCACGTCAGAATAAGCAATAACGTATCGGCCTTGTCGCGCGGTAGGGCGGCCAGGCGTTCTGCGAATTGAACTACAGTCCGGTTGGTGTTACTCATTCGGTTTGTCCATACAGAGCCAGTGCGGTTAAACAGGCGCGCTGATGATCTTCCCCGCTGTTTTCCGGGTAGTGAACCGGGCCCAGGCTGAATGCATAACGGATATGCTCTTTTTCTGCCATCAAGACCCACGCGCACAGGCAGGACAGCTTTTGTTCCAGTCCATAATGCAATGGCAGCAGTGACATATCCACGCTGCCGATTTTTTGCTGCCCCCCCTCGAAATGCTTGCTCAGCAGGGCGTCATTGCCGGCCGCACTTTGCCGGGCCATCTGTCGCCAGGCTAATTGTTTCAGTGAATCGCCCGACCGGTAATTCCGTATGCCGCTGAATTCATCATTGCCAGTGAAGAGTTCAGTACCGCTGGCGTCACCACCCAGATAGGGGAGCGGTGGCGGGTACGGTTCGGGCTTGGGAAAAACCAGCATCTTCTGTGTCGTTTTCCAGTAGGACCAGGCGGTCAGCAATCCGTAGGGAAACGTTGTGTGCACGCGGATTTTCGGGCATGACATCCAGCCGCGCTGTTGGGCTGTTATCGCCAGCGTGGTGGCCACATTGCAGAACCCGGGCAGATCGATGGCCTGCATGGCATGCGGAGCAAAGCCGATAAAAATGGCATAGCGGTCCCGGGCGGTCGGGTTGTTCAGATGGACGGGTAAATGAGCCAGCTCGCCTGAAAAGACCGCCTGACCGGGTGACGCCAACAGGCCGATCCCGGATAAATTGCGATAGGTCAGATGTATGCCCAACCATCCGCAACTGATCAGAATGAAATCGAGTGCGTAGCCGAGATTAAGGTTGTAGTTAATTGAAGTAATAAAAATGGTCAGCAGAATCAGGGCATATACCAGGCCGGACCGGTTCGGCATAATATAAATCCGATGGCGGTTCAAGATTAATTCCTGGTCTGTGGCCGTCGGGTTCTGCCAGAAAAAAACCTTCTTTTTGATTTTTTCAAACATCAGAGCGGAACTTGTTTCAGTAGTTGCGCCAGTAACACCTGGCTCGATAAGGTGTTGCCCGAACCGGATGCCAGCGGATGAAGCCGGTGTGCCGCCACGGGAACAAAAACAGCCTGTACGTCTTCCGGGATGACGTGATCGCGGCCTTCGAGCGCCGCCCATGAACGCGCTGCCTGTAATAAGGCTATACCGGCGCGCGGACTCAATCCGGCAGAAAACAGGCCATTGCGCCGGGTTTCCTGTAAAAGCTTCTGCAGGTAATCAAGCAGTGCGGCCGAACAGTGCAGCTGTTTAATGGACTGCTGTGCGGCCAGCAGTTCGGTCGTTGTCATCAATTCGGGTAATTTCTGTAACAACGAACGCCGGTCGTCCCCCATCAGCAGGGCACGCTCGGCAGCGGCATCCGGGTAGCCCAGCGAGATGCACATCAGAAAACGGTCCAGCTGCGATTCCGGCAGCGGGAACGTACCGACCTGATGCAGTGGATTCTGCGTGGCCAGCACGAAAAAAGGCTCGGGCAGCGGATGTGTGTCGCCTTCCGCGGTTACCTGACGCTCCTCCATGGCTTCCAGGAGTGCTGATTGGGTCTTGGGGGTGGCACGGTTGATTTCATCGGCCAGCAATACCTGGGTAAAGATCGGGCCGGGATGAAACAGGAAGCGGTTTTTGTCGCGTTCGTAAATGGAAATGCCGATGACGTCCGCTGGCATCAGATCGCTGGTGAACTGAAGTCGATGCATTTGCAATCCCAGTGTTTTGGCTATTGCATGGGCCAGGGTGGTCTTGCCGACTCCGGGAATGTCTTCAATCAACAGATGACCGCCGGCGAGTATGCACACCAAAGCTTGTCGAATTTGAATCGGTTTGCCGACAATGACCTGATTGAGCTGTTCAGCGACGTTGTGCAGTTTTCTGTACATGGCAGGATCCGGTGGACGATATTGGCTGCATTTTATGCGAAAATTGCCGATCGCATCGCCCTGTTGCGAAATGGCCTGTCCAGTGCGGTTGGCGGCAAGGCCGTCATGAAACGGCCGTGGCGAAGCTCAGACTGATGGGCTGCCAAGCCGAATCTGTACCGAAAGTCGAAAATAGTTCGCCGTAAAAAAGCAGAATTGGCTAAAATTGGCCAGAGCAAAACCCATTTTTGATGACAGCTGAATTAATTTTATTGGAGATCCTGCAATGGCATTGTTAAACACCAAAGAGCGTTATGGCACACTACTTATCGCAATACACTGGTTAACGTTCTGGGTCATGGCGGCCATGTTTGCCTGCGTTGAATTGCACGAAAATTTTCCGAAGGGGAGTGAAATTCGATCCAGCCTGATGACATGGCATTTTCAATTGGGCCTGACGGTGTTAATTCTGGTGCTGGTGCGCCTGGTCGTGAAAGCGATGGGTCCCGATCCCGACATCAAGCCGGCATTAAGCAGACTGCAGTATCTCTCGTCCAAAGCAGTGCATTTGGCGCTGTATCTGATCATGCTGGTCATGCCGATCGCCGGTTTTATCGGGCGCACGCTGGCAGGTAAAACCACCTATTTTTTCGGCATGGCGCTGCCTGTGCTGTTGAACAAGAATGAAGATTTGGCGGAAAATATTTTTGATGTTCATGGGCTTATCGGTAAAGCCGCCTATTTTCTGATTGCGGCCCACGTCATTGCGGGTCTGTACCATCATTACGCCCAGCACGACAACACCTTGACACGCATGCTGCCGGAACGCAAAAAGTCCTGATCTCAACATCCGCTGCCGGCAAAAATAAAGACAGGACTTTGTGCCATCGGGTTTCCGACCGGATCTGACCGGTTGACTCGTTACGCAGAGTCCTTTTTTTAACGGGGGTTTTCCACTCATCGGCACCGACCGGTCGCTGCATGAGTCAGCCGGTCATATCAAAAAAACAATTTAAGTGCGAAATTGAAGACTTAATCGGGTGAAATCGTCGATTTAATCGTCGATTAAGACATTAATCCGTACAATATCGGTTTGATTTTCAGCAAGCGAATTCAGGTTAAAGCATGTCTATACAATGGTTCCCCGGTCACATGAACGCTGCCCGCAAGAAGGCGGCGGAAACCATGGAGAATACCGATCTGGTGATTGAAGTGCTGGATGCGCGCATACCGCAGGCAAGCTGTAATCCGATGGTCGAACAATTACGTAATTTTCGCCAGCGACCCTGCCTGAAAATATTGAATAAAAGTGATCTTGCGGACCCGGATGCCACGGCCGCCTGGCTGGCATTTTATAATGCGCAAAAAGGTGTCAAGGCCGTTGCGCTGAGCTGTAAAAAGCCCTCTGACGTCGCCAAGGTGCCCGGTTTCTGTCAGGCGCTGGCACCGCATCGCGGCGTGCCGACCAAACCGCTGCGCATGATGATCATGGGCATACCGAATGTCGGCAAATCCACCCTGATGAATGCGCTTCTCAAAAAGCGCGTTGCGCCTGTCGGGGATGAACCGGCGGTGACCAAGGTGCAGCAGCGACTGTATCTGGGTAAAAACATGATACTGGTCGACACACCGGGCATGTTGTGGCCCAAAATTGCCCACCCTACCGACGGACTGATGCTGGCAGCAAGCCACGCGGTGGGCGTGAATGCGCTGATCGAGGAAGAAGTTGCCACATTTCTGGCAGACATCGTGTTGCAGCGTTACCCGCAGTTTCTGGCGCACCGGTATGGCATGACCGTACAGGGAATCGATGCGGTTGATGTTATTGAGGGTGTCGCAAAACAGCGCAGTTATCGATTAAAGGGCGGTGAATGGGATCTGGAGAAGGCGGCGCACACCTTATTGCTGGATTATCGAAGTGGCGCGCTGGGCCGCGTCAGCCTGGAAACACCACAAAGCCGCGAAATACTGCTGGCCAGTTATGTGGCACCCGTCCTGCTCGGACAGGGCAAAGTCACGGATACTGAAGTGGGTGAGCAGGGTGAAAATCCGAATTGACGCGGACGACTTGCGCGAATCATCCGGGTTGCGCCATCCGGACTTATTGGTATTGAATAATTAACGTTAACTGGAAAGCACTATGAGTATTAAATCAGACGCATGGATACGCCGCATGGCAAAGGAAACCAGCATGATAGAACCGTTCGAGCCCGGCCAGGTGCGGGTGCAGGATGGCAAAAAAATCGTGAGCTACGGTACCTCGTCTTACGGGTACGATATCCGCTGTGCCAATGAATTCAAGATCTTCACCAACATCAACAGCACGATTGTTGATCCGAAAAATTTTGATGAAAAATCGTTTGTCGATTTTCAGGGCGATGTCTGCATCATCCCGCCCAACTCGTTTGCACTGGCGCGCACCATGGAATACTTCCGGATTCCGCGCAATGTACTGACCATCTGTCTGGGCAAGTCGACCTATGCGCGATGCGGCATTATTGTCAACGTCACGCCGTTTGAACCCGAATGGGAAGGTTATGTGACCCTGGAGTTTTCAAACACCACGCCACTACCGGCCAAGATCTATGCCGGTGAGGGGTGCGCGCAGGTTCTGTTTTTCGAAAGCGATGAAGTGTGTGAAATGTCGTACAAGGACCGCAACGGCAAATACCAGGGACAGGTCGGCGTGACCCTGCCCAAAGCCTGAATCCGGATTAACCAGACGAGTCCGTCATCAGGAGCACGCCAGAATGAAAAAATGCCTGGCTGTCATTAATTTTTCATTCACCACCTTGCTTGCGGTATCCCTTCACGCCCAGACCCTGCCTGCTGCGGTCATGGAGTCGCTGCGTCAGGTACAGGTACCTGCAAGTGCATTAGGGGTGTATGTTCAGGAAGTCGCTGCTCCGGCTGAAGCGACCGTACCTCTGCTTTCCTGGCAATCCGACCTCGCCATGCAGCCGGCATCGACCATGAAGCTGGTGACCAGTTATGCCGCCCTGGACTTGCTTGGCCCTGCTTATGTGTGGACCACATCGGTATACAGGACGGGCCAGCTGGAGGGCGATGTCCTCGAGGGCGATCTGATTCTGCAGGGCGGTGGCGATCCGCACCTGGTGCTCGAAAATTTCTGGATGTTGTTGCGCCAGATTCGCGCGGAAGGGATTCGTGTGATCCGCGGACACCTGATTATCGATTCGTCCTGGATGGAACTGCCGCAATTTGACGCGGCCGAATTTGATGGCGACCCCACCCGGCCGTATAACGTCGGTCCGGACAGTCTGCTGGTCAATTACAATGTCCTCAATCTGGAACTGCATCCGGACCCGGGCGCGCTGCAGGTGGTCAATCTTTCGCCACTGGCACTGCAAACCTCGGTGAATGTGCTTTATGCGGGCGGAGCGTGCGAAGCGTGGCGTGAGAAATTGACGCCAACGTTCACCTTTGCCAACCAGCAGATCCATTTGAATTTAACCGGTAGCTATCCGCGCAGCTGCGGGGATAAGACCTGGTCGCTGCAGCCGTATCCCCTGACACATCAGGAGTATGTGGGCGCACTGTTTCGCAACCTGTGGCAGGAACTGGGCGGTGAATTTGACGGGACGCTGCAGGCCGGCACAGTACCGGCTGCGGCGACCCGGGTTACCACGTTTCAGTCGGACCGCCTGGCGGATGTGTTGCGCAGCATGAATAAATACAGTAATAATGTCATGACACGTCTGGTCCTGCTGACGCTGGACAGGGAGGCGAACCAGCTGCCGGCCAATCCGGCACGGGCCGCACAGCGGGTTCAGCAGTGGTTTGCCAGCCTGGGCATGGATGCAACAGGTCTGCAGCTGGAAAACGGCAGTGGATTGTCGCGCAGCGAGCGGATCAGTCCGTGGCAGATGGGGCGCATGTTAAATCACGCCTACGCATCGTCGGTCATGCCGGAATTGATGTCATCATTGCCGGTTCTGGGTGTCGATGGAACAATGGCAAAACGTGCGGTTAATCTGCCGGTCGCCGGCCATGCGCACATAAAAAGCGGGTCGCTCGAGGGCGTGCACAATTTTGCAGGCTACGTCCTGGCGGCCTCGGGCAAACGGTATGTGGTGGTGTGTTTTGTCAACCATAAAAATGCGCAAAAGACTGACGCTGCGCAGGACCGGTTGTTACAATGGATTTATGATCACGGCTAATAATGGAGTCGATATGATGGCGCA
>CAITOF010000054.1 GCA_903893945.1 uncultured Oxalobacteraceae bacterium
ACAAACACCATGAATTCGCCGTCTTTAACATCGATGTCGATACCCTTGATGACGTCGTTGTCAGCGTAGCTTTTCCGGATATTTTTTAACTGTACCTGGCACATGTCATGTCCGATCGTTGCTGGTGGTCTGCAGGAACTGCTGATACCACAGGGCGCTGTCTTTGAGAGTGCGCGTCTGCGTCGTGTAATCCACGTGCACAATGCCGAAGCGCTTTTCGTAGCCGGATGCCCATTCAAAGTTATCCAGAAAACTCCATACCATATAGCCTCCCATTCGGACACCCTGCTGCATCGCCGCCTGCACGGCTTCAATATGACGCACGATGTAATCGGTGCGTTCAGCATCATGCACCTTGCCATCTTCAAGCACATCCCTGAAGGCGCCGCCATTTTCCGTTACGAACAGCGGCGGCACCGGGTAATCGCGGTGGATGCGTACCAGCAGTTCGGTCAGTCCCTCAGGGTAAATTTCCCAGCCCATGTCCGATACCGCCTTCCCGTTTTTTCTGGCGTCCCATTGCTCCTTGGCGCTGACCACCGAGCGTGAGTAATAATTGACGCCCAGAAAATCCATGGGGGTGGCAATGATGTCGAGATCGCCTGCTTCGATCAGCGGGGAATCTGCGCCAAGGTCGTCCCAGACATCGGCCGGATAGCAGGCTTTGAACATCGGGTCCATATACCAGCGCAGCAGTTTGCCGTCTTCCAGCCGCGTTTTGGCCTGGTCTTCGGGGCTGTCCGTGGCCGCGTGCATCGGCGACAGGTTCAGTACAATACCCAGTTCACAGGTGGCACCGTCTTTGCGCAGTTCGCGCAGTGCCATGCCGTGGCTCAGAAGCAGGTGGTGCGAGGTCTGTGCGGCGATCGCGCGACTTTTTATGCCGGGTGCAAAAATGCCGGTTTCGTGTCCCAGGACGGCGACTACCCACGGTTCATTGTGCGTGGCGATCGATACCACCCGGTCACCGTATCGATCGTGTATGCCTTTGGCGTATTCAACGAAGCGGAACACCGTGTCGCGGTTGGCCCAGCCGCCCTGATGCTGCAGTTGCGCCGGAAGATCCCAGTGATTCAGGGTCAGGTACGGTTTGATGCCGCGTTTTATCATGCCATCAATGAGGCGATCGTAAAATGCCAGACCCGCTTCATTCCAAGCACCGGCACCGGTCGGACGCACCCGGGGCCAGGAGATGGAAAAGCGGTAAGCGTCGACCTGCATGGCCTCGATGAGATCCAGGTCACTTTCATAGCGATGATAATGATCACAGGCGACATCGCCATTGCTGTGGTCCGAAATCACACCCGGTTGCTGGCAGAATTCATCCCAGATTGACGGGCCCTTGCCATCTTCACGGGAAGCGCCTTCTATCTGGAATGCGCTGGTGGCCACGCCCCAGACAAAGTCGGCGGGAAATTGATCTTTGGTTACACGGATCATGTTGTGGTTCAGGGAAGGATTAGGCATAAGTTCAGTAAGAAGTCGTTACGATAAAATTTTCAGGTCATTTCACGGCGCCCGCGGTCAGACCGGAAATCAGCTGGCGCGACGAGATCACAAACAGGATCAGGAGCGGAATTGTCGCGATGGCTGAACCGGTCATCAACGCACCCCATTCGGTATTCACCGGGCTTTGCAGATTGCGCAATGCCAGCGGCAGTGTGGCCATTTCCGCAGAACGCATGACGATCAGTGGTCCGATAAAATTGTTCCAGGACGCAATGAAGGTAATCAGCCCCAGCGTACCCATCGCCGGTTTCAGCAGTGGCAGGACGATGCGCAGATAAATACCCGGTTCGGAACAGCCGTCCATACGCGCTGCTTCGATCAGGTCCCTGGGGATGGACGAAGCGATGAACTGGCGCATCAGGAAAATGCCGAAGGCACTTGCCGCACCCGGTATGTACAGGGCACGTGGCTGATCGATCCAGCCCAGCGCGTCCATGATCATGAAGGTGGGTATCATGTTCATGAAGGAGGGCAGCAGCATGGTGCCCATGACCAGACCAAACAGCACCTTTTTCCAGCGAAAACGGAATATGGCAAAGGCGTAGCCGCCCATCGAGCAGAACACCAGCGTCAATAAGGTCGACAGCAGCGCGACATACAGACTCCAGCCAAGGTTTTTCCAGAACGGAATGTGGTCAGAAATGATCTGCAGGTTCAGCAGGAAATCGTGACCGAAAAACAGGGGCGGTGGCAGGCTGAAAATGTCGGCGCGTGAATGCGTGGCAAAGACAAACATGAAGTAAAACGGCGTCAGCATGATAACCGCTCCCACGGCCACCAGTGCATATACCAGATATCGGGTAAGCTGATTGCTGTTCATGACTCAGTGTTCCTCTTTCAGGTTGCTGCGTTCACGAAAGGCCCGGTTGGTGACATAGGTCAGCGCGGCAATAATCACAAACAGTATCCAGGACATGGCGCTGGCAGCGCCAAAATCATTGAAATCAAACGCCATGCGATACAGGTAAACCGCACTGGTCATGCCGGCCTGATCAGAGCCACCATTGCCGTTGGTCAGTATGAAAGGTTCTTCAAACAGTTGCAGACCACCGATCAGGGACAGGGTTACACCGAAATAAATCATGGGGCGCAGACTGGGCAGCGTGATGTACCAGAACTGCTGGAGTCGTCGCGCACCGTCCATGGTGGCGGCTTCATAAATATCCGATGGTATGGTCTGAAGGGCGGCCAGATACAGAACCACGTTAAAGCCGACATAGCGCCAGAACACGATCATCGCCAGTGCCGGTTTCAGATGATCGGGATTGTTGATCCAGTCTATGTTTTCCTGCGGAAAAAGGGCGCCGACCAGGGGCAGTTGGGCCAGTTTGTGCAGACCCTGGTTGATGAGTCCGTAGTCCGTTGAAAACAGTGAGCCGAACATGATGGCGATGGCCACTGTCGACGTGATGTACGGCACGAAGTAAACCCCGACCACCAGATTACGCAGGCGCCGGAAGGAGGCGTGAATAAAGCAGGCAATCGGAATCGCCAGTACGTGCTGTGGAATGCCCGACGCCAGCGTCAGCCACAAGGTGTTTTTGAATGATTTCCAGAACCATTCATCCGTCACGGCAAACGCGAAGTTGCTGAACCCGACATAATGCATGGAGGTCAGTCCGGCGGTGGGCTCCCAGCTCTGGAATGACAGGTACAGCGAAAACAGCATGGGAAACAGGCCGAACACAAAAAACAGGATGAAAAAAGGTGCCAGGAAAATATACGGCGCGTGGCGCACCGGCAGTCGGAAATTGCCAGGGTTGTTGATGAAGGACTGAATTCGTTTCATCGGAACGCTCTCTTTTCCAGCAGGCGATAGGCATCATCGAGTGCGAGGTTGATATCTTTGCCCTGGTCCAGTACTTTATCCAGTTCGGTGTTGATCACTTCCTCGGCAAACTTGTCCTGCTTGTGTATGGCCACTGCCTGGATATGTTCAGCGGCTTCACGCCACACCCGTCGCGCCTGCTGGTCACCCAGAAAAGCAATCGGTTGTTCAAAAAAGGGATCATTGTACGTCGACAGCAGGGCTGGAAAGGCATTCTGGTTCTTGAATGCCGCAATCTGCATGGCAGGATTCTGGGTCAGAAATTTGATGAATTCCCACGCACTGGTTTTCTGCTGGTCGGGTATGCCTTTCGGTATCGCGAAGAATGTCCCGCCGAAGGCGGCCCAGCCGTGTTCGGGCAACTGGGCCGCACGCCACAGTCCGGCTGTTTTTGGTGCCAGCCAGTTTTCCAGATGACCTGCCATCCAGGCGCCCGACATCTGGGTTGCCAGCGTACCGCGCTTGAAGCTTTCCGACCATTCGGTTGACCACTGGGCAGATCGGGCATCCAGTTTGTATTGCCGGACTTTTTTGGCGAGCTGAAAGGCCCTGACAAAGCGCGGTGATTTCACCAGCACATTGGATTGCGCATCGTAGTACAGACCTTCGCCCGGTTTTATACCGGTACGAATGACGATCTCTTTAAGATCCTGTACATGCGACACCAGATAAGCGCCGGTGGCCTTTTTAATTTTGATGCCCGCGTCAACGAAACTGTCCCACGACGCATTGAGCTCGGCTTCTGTTACACCGGCCCTGGCCAGCAGATCGGTACGATAGAGTAGCGTGCCCGGTCCGATATCGGAGGGTGCCGCTGTAATCGCGCCGGAGCGGCTGGTGGCCTGCGCAATCGAATAGGGCACATACAGTGACTGATATCGGCGCATGCCATATTTCTCGGCTGCCAGATCTTCCAGTCCGCCGCCTTGTGAAAAACGCCCCAGATAGCCGATTTCCAGGGTCATCACATCCGGCAGATGTGACGCGGTAGACAGTGCGGTGGTCATGGCTGAATGGTGATCAAAAATCTGGCGGCTGACGACGATAACGTTAATGTCAGGGTGGATTTTTTTCCATTCGGGGATTGCGGCGCGCACGATTTCATCGACGGCAGGAAACGCGGCGACGGTAATGGGCGGTGCAGCGAACGCGGTACCGGTCAGCCCAAGCGCAGCAGTCAGCGTGGCGCCGGCGCACGCTGAGCAACAGCGCGCCAACCGTTGCGCAACGCGCCGCGCCGCGTCGGGCACGACGCGCCACTGTAGGGTTCCCTGCATAATGTCTCCGGTTTTTTTACCGATTGCATGCATCGTGAAGATGCCGGCGTTTATTTTATACGTGTTTTCAGCAGCGCCCACCGATTATGAAAGCGCTTTCAGATTTCGATTTTAAGAACTCGGCTACCCTGTGTCAATACTTTCCTGATATTTATTATTGGTGCCAGGTTACCGGGTGTCACGGGTTGGGTCGCCGGGTCTGCGCTCTCAGCCGCGAAACCGGCGGCTGGATTCACGCACGATCAGATGCGGTTCCGGCACGACAGCATCGGGTTGTTTGCCGGACAACAGCTGCAGCATGGAGGTGGCGGCGATCTGGCCCAGCTCGAACGCGGGCTGGTGGATGGTGGACAGCGGCGGGATGCCAAACATGGAGGCCGGCAAATCATCGAAGCCGATCAGCGACACATCGTCGGGCACGCGCAGCGACCGGCGGTGCAGTGCCAGGGACGCACCCATGGCCATCTGGTCATTCGCGGCAAAAATCGCCGTGAACTGTTTATTGCTGTCCAGCAGTCGTTCGACTGCCAGAAGCCCGCTGACTTCGTGATATTCACCCTGCACAACCAGTTTCGGGTCAAAGCGGATCTGGGCGGCCTCAAGCGCCGCCTTGTAACCATTCAGACGTTCAACCGAGTCGGGGTGTTCCTTGCTGCCGGTGATAAAGGCAATCTGCCGGTGTCCGAGCTGAATCAGGTGCTGGGTTGCGATTTTTCCGCCCAGCATATTGTCAAAGTTGAGTGAGAACAGATTGGGCGCGTCCATGGTGCGTCCGGTGACGACTATCGGCATGTGCTGGGCAAACCTGGCCAGCGTGTCGTTGGGCAGGCGGCCTGTCAGGACGATGAGGCCGTCGACATAGCGTGATTTGAGCATGTCCAGGCAGCGCACTTCCGCCGCGGCATTCCAGTGCCCACTGACGAACAGCGGGCTATAGCCAGCCGGTTCAAACGTTTCTTCAATCCCGCGCAATGCCGCGCCGTAAAAGGGTGAATCAATCGCCTGGGTGATGACGCCGATGCTCATGGTACGTCCACCGGCTAGACCGCGCGCGACCGGATTGGGACTAAAACCCAGTTTCTGTATCGCCTGGTCAACGGCATTTTTTTTGTCGTCACTCACAATCGCCGTGCCGTTGAGTATCCGCGACACGGTGCTGGGCGATACGCCCGCCTCAATGGCGACCATCTCGAGAGTGACCTTCCCTTTGGTCTGGTGCGCGGCCGACGCCGGTTGTTTGGAGTTGGTTTTCAAGTTAAGCCCTGTTTTTCTGGAATTTTACCCTGCTTCAACTTGAAATAGTAGTTATCCGGCACGATCCGGAAGAACAAAACGACAGATTTTTCTTCCGGAAGGCCGGTTTGAACGGCCATCTGTCACTGGCGTTTCAGTGAATGAGGCTGTACTGCAAGGGTGGTGCCGTCGCTGAAATGCACGGTCATTACCGTGTCGTCCGGGTTATAGGCCATATAAGTAAGCTTGCCGTCCTTGCCGTGAAATACACTGTAGAGCGCGGTATCGGCGGTTATGTTGTAATCCGGCGTACCCATTTCTTTAAGACTCAGGAGCCAGTACAGCGTGTGCGAACGCGTTTCACCCAGTTCAACACTGCCTTTGGGTTTCCAGTGTTCCAGCGCGGCAGCGGGTTCGGCCAGTGCATAGTACGACATGAGTATGTCCTGCCAGATATCGTTTGGCGTACCGTCATCCATGCCGCGTTTCAGATAGGCGCGTTTTTCCGGCCCCAGTGTGCTCATGAATTGCATGACATAGGCCGGATCTCGTCCCAGGTAGAGTGACGCCGGCGTGATCGGCATCAGGTTGATACCCTGTATCTGGCGCGGCTCTTCGGTCCACCACGTGTTATACGAATAGCGTCCGCCAAACACCTGGGCCGCAACCACCTTGCCATACTCCCTCGCAAACACGTGGTGACGCTGGTCAAACCAGTAATCGGAAATGGATTCGGTTTCTGTGGTGTACAACCAGATTCCCAGATCGCGCAGGGCGGTGTTGTGCGTGGCTTCTGCCCAGAGTATCAACCCGGCCCAGGCATTCACCGCTTCGGAGGAGGACTCCTGGTTATTACCGTCCACAAAGTCGGCATCGCCGGAGGCCCACGAATGGCCTTCGTACGAATCAAAATTGCGGATGAACGGAAAATCGGCCCGGCCATGCTCGGACGTGGCAATATCGGCAATCAGCAGATTGACCATGCTGCCCCAGTGATTCTGTTCCGCCCACACCGGGTCGCGCAGGGCCACTTGTGCCGCTGCGTTTATCCAGTAACCATAATGGAAGTGGTGATCATTCAGGTGCTGAACGCTGCCGTATTCTTCGGGGTAGGCCAGCATGGCGCCCACCTTGGCGCTCTTGACGAAATAGCCGTTGTCGGCATCCCCTTTGAACCAGACTTCGAGGTGCTGCTTGAGTGACGACAGTAAATTGTCGCGCAGGGTCAGGTCGCCCTGCTGTTCGGCCACGCACATCAGCTGTGCGGTAGCGGCCAGCGCTTTGCCATACCAGTAACTGCCGCTGCCGATCTGGCTGGAATACAGATTTTTGGCGCGCGCCGCGTCGCCTGTCAGGATGTCCTGCAGATGTTCGTGATCGGCATTGTCCTGCAGGCCACCCCAGAACGGCAGTATGCCGTGATAGGTGTACCCGGTCTGAAAACTGTTCTGCGCGATGACCTGTATGTCGCCGCGCACGGTATCGTAGTGAAATGCCGGTTTGATCTCTGCCGACAGCGCACGCGACTGGTGGGTGTACAGGCCCAGCAGCGCGGTATGCTGGTCCTGCTGCATGGCTTTCGTGTCAGCAGTGAAACGACTGATCACCCTGCTGTGGCCGGCATCATAGTCCCAGGCTACATGGGTGCCAGTCACGAACGCGAATGCGTGTCGGGCAAATTCGTCCACGGTCGCCTGACTGTCATCAGGCAGGACAGCCACCGAAAAAAAATGACCTGAGGGACCAAACTGAATGACCGGGTCAGAACCCGTTTTATTGAGCCAATGGGCATCCGCAGGGGCAAAAACAGCGTAGGCCCGTTGGCCGGGACCCTGACCGATCTGGACACATAGCCAGGCGCCGCCGGTGGCTGCACAAGGGCTGACGACACCGTCCAGATGTATTCTCATATCGCCAGCATCGAGTTCATAGTAGCTCATCGGGCTGCCATGCAGAATAGTGGCGAAAAGCGTATGACCTTGCGTATCTGCCATGGCAATCCGGGCAGAAAAATCACCTGTGCCATCGAGGCGGGCGTCGGCCGGTTTAAATCCTGTCGGTGCAAGCGTCAATGCGGCGTGATGCTGGTAGCCAATGTCATTGCCACGTCCACCGGCAGCGATCAGCGCAGCGTGCGGGTAATCGATTTCAAAACCCTCCGGTCCGGCACGATAGGTGGCGGGGTGGGCATGGATCGGTTCGGACCACTGCTTGAACATGACCGAGGAGTACCACTGGTTGCTGGGCAGGGCCTGTTTCAGCATGGCGGCCGTGCGGAATGGCGCATCCGGCGGCTGCGGCGCCGTGCTTCCGAATAGCGTTGGTTTGGGTTGGGTTGCGACTTTTCCCAGACCTTCGGAAAGCGCGGTGCTGTCGTCTGCCCTGGCAACCTGCGGCAGCGCAAGGTTGCTTCCCATTGCGCTGAGCAGACAAACTGCACCAAGCGTCACAGCCGTTTGAAATTTCATCCGGATTCCTTTTATTGACTGGATGGCTATCCCCAACCGGAAGCAGTATATCAATCTATGAGGCGCTATTGATAGTGACCAGCCCGCAAGCACCAGGTTGCACCGGTTTCATGAACCGGGTACCGTTTGTGCGCTCCGGGCTGTCAGCCGGGGATCAATGAGTCTGCCGCCGCGGACCTGTCAGAACTTGAACAGTATTCCGACCGACAAGCCCACCGAGGAGGTCTGGCTGCGCGGATCGGTGCCAAAGTTGGTCAGTTCATTCTGCATGGCCAGCGGTGCAGGATCAAAGCCGCCAAAGTGCACGTAACCCAGCTCGGCATTGACCTGCAGGTGCTGTGAAATTTCCGGCAGATTGCGATAAACACCGAGATTGAAATAATCGGCCGTGTTGCTTTGCCCCCATTCCGTGGGTGTTTTTGTATAGGCCTTGTTGTAACGGACGAACGCAGCGGTGTAAATCCACGGTCCGGTTATGTACGACAGCCCGCCCATGAAGTCATATTCCTTTGCCGGATGCCCCTGGTTGTCAACGTCGTTGTTGAAGCCATCGTTGGAGAAATAGCAGCCAATCCCGGTGACGTAGTCGCACTGGCGCATCGAACCCGACCAGTAACTGCGTTTGGCACCCAGGGTTAATTTCCAGGCAGGGCTGAAATAATGATCACCCTGCAGGATCACCACGTTCTCATGCGGCGCGTAATAGTTGGGCAGATTGTCTGCATTACCGACATCGCCGATCAAGGTGCCTTTGGAAAATGAAGACTGCAAACCACCGCGGCTGTCCTGCCAGACCAGTTCGATCAGGTTGACGTCGTTGGCGTATTGTGCAAAAAATTCACCGAGTTTCGGACGGGGTGGCTGTTCGTTGTACAGCACCGTATAGGCGTTGTGCGCGAAGTTGATATTGTTGGTGGCATAAGTGCCTTCCAGAACCAGTTTGCTGCCGTTAATTTCGATGGGCGCGCTGGTGTAGCGAATGGCTTCCTTGAGTAATCCATAGCCCGCACCGGTTTCACTCCACTCCTTGGAAATGCCCAGGGGATAGGTGAAACTGTCTGAACGTGACCAGGAACGGGATAACTGCGTTCCGAACCGGACTTCGCCATACACCGGGTGACTGGCAGCGACATTTTTCTCGACGACGGTATTGGCGTACAGATCTGCAGAGCCATTCCGGTCGCGCGTGGTAATCTTGGCGTCCACTTTCCACGCCGAATCAAATTCGTGCGAAGCGCCGGCACTGAGCGAAATCAGGTTGAGGGGTGGCCCGCTGGCAGTTTGCGACGGGCCCGGTTGACAGAATGGTCCGCCGCTGATGCCCTTGCCGAACACGCCGCGTGGATCAGGCGTATACAGACAATTCAGCAAACCCTCGGACTGATTGGTGTATCTGCCGTATTCGCCGTAAGCGAATCCGGAAATCGATAATTTGGCCAGACTGCCGAGGTTAAAGGCGCCCATTCTGTCTTCGTCACCAAAGTCAGTGATCTGCTGCGCATTTGCAATGCCTGCCATGAGTGACAGCGTTGCAGCTGCCACATACGCCAATGTTTTCATGTCGTCTCCGTCAAGCAAATTTTTTTGCTTATTGTTTGTTGTTTTGTGTTTTTACCGCGGCAATGTGCCGCGGTCGTTTGAAACCAGTACTTTTACATCGTGTTTAATGTGGTAATGTCAGCTGACTGCATCGTTCCGGTAAAGCCGATTGTGCCGATCGCAATCGTGTCGTATTCGCCGGAAAGTATGCCTGTGTTTTTGCTGCCGACAATCTTGACAGCAACCGTTGTAATGCCCGCCGATTGTAATGTCGCCAGTGATCCGGTCGCACAGGTGAATGAACTGAGTGGAATGGCATAGGTACGTGCGCCCAGAGCGGTAAGCGCCACATTATTGCCAACCACCGCCAGTGTCTGGTCGTAGGAGCAGTCGCCGGTAGCCGCTGTCGTTCCAGCGGCATTATTGATGTCTACCGTGAACACGTTGGCATTGCCGCCGGTACCGGATGGGGTGACTGTATTACCCATCTGAATCAATAACGTTGCCGCCTGGCTGATATCCACGGTGCTGCCGCCCGGCGCCAGAACGGCGATGTATTCGTAATCACTTGCACTGGTGGCCGCGGCGGTGGCTTGCGCCTGCAGTACATAAAGACCGGTGCGGTTCATGTCCGACTGAGGGGAACTGTATTGCCCGTAGGTCAGATTGCCGTTAAAACCGGTGTAGATATCGCCATATTGCGCAGTGTGGAGATAGGGCGCAACCGTTGCTCCCTGGTAAGCGATATAGCCTGAAGAAAACAATACGTAGGGTGAAGCAGTGACCGTCGAACCGCCACCACCGGAACCACCACCGGATCCACCACCCGAGCCGCCGGAACCACCACCGGAACTACCGCCACCACTGGAAGCGGGGCTGGCCGTGACACCCCCCCCGTTGCAGGCGGCTAAACCTGTCAGAGCGCATGATAAAACGGCAAGGGAAATTAATTTTTTGGCGAACTGGTTCGCCGTTGTGTTGTCTGGCATGATTGTCTCCGAACTATTTATTAGGTATGCACTCGAGGTGGCTTTTTGAAAGCGCTTTCATTATAATTCCGGATTTCTTGAAAGTGCAAGACTTTTTGTTGGATTTTAGGTTAATTAACAGCGGCGAACCGGGAACAAAAACGATTATGGCGCAATTATTTACAGTGCGGCAGTTTGTAATCCTTGTGGTTATTATGATAATCCCGGGGTGGTCTGCTGCAGACATCGTTGAGACCACGATTCAGATACCGGTGCAGATTTCGCTCGGTGACCGGGAGGTAATCAGGCAGAAACTGGTGGTGACGGTCACGCGTGATTCTGCACAAACCCGTGCCGCTGTGGTACTGATTGCCCATGGACGACCGGCCTCGCCGGAAGACAGGGCGCGCATGGGGCAGGTGAAATATCCGGGCAACGCCGTGTGGCTCGCGCAGCATGGTTTTGTGGTGGTGGTGCCGACCCGCATCGGCTACGGTATCACCGGTGGCCCCGACCTGGATTACAGTGGTGAATGCACGAACAAAGATTACCTCGGTGCGTTGAATGGCGCTGTGGCCCAGTACCGGCAGGTTCTGGCCTATATGGCTGGACAACCTTATGTGGACCCAGGCCACGGTGTTTTTATTGGTGAATCGTTTGGCGGACTGGTGGCACTGGCGTTTGCTTCCGGCGACAGGTCAGCCGGTATCGACGGTATCGTGAATATGGCTGGCGGCGACGGCGGTGATTACAGCCATCTGGAGCAGCCCTGCCAGCCGGAAAGACTGGAAAAAAGTTTTGCTGCACTGGGTAAAAATGGCCACCTGCCTGCATTGTGGATGTACAGCCTGAATGACCGGTTCTGGGGCACGCTGTTTCCGCGACAGTGGTTCCGTGCCTATACCGCGTCAGGCGGGAAGGCTGAATTTGTCCAGCTTCCCGCCGACAAGAACAATGGGCATTTTATTTTCAACCGGAATGTGCTGGCCTGGCACACCGATATGGAACGGTTCCTTGTTCAACTCGGGCTTGCCAGGGCCAGCAATGAGGCAGTAACGCACCACTGACCCGGCAGACAGCTTACATCGGGTAATAACCGGCACCGGCGTACGGGTCCGGTGAGGCACAGGTCGGTGCGGCCGGGACGGCCGTGCCGCACAGCGCGTAGAGTGGAGTGCGCGCCGCATTCCATAATCCCCAGCCGTCATCAGTACCTTTCCAGGCTTCGTCAAATGCCTCGAAATAGAATATCACCAGTGGACCGGTACCGGCGCTCTGCCAGGAAGTCATCAGATCAAGATAGTATTTCTGGTTAATCGGTGTGGCAGCATACGTTTCAATCTGGCTGCCGGTATTGGTCTGCACGGCCTTCCAGCCGGTTTCCCCGATGACGATGGGCATGGCTGCCGTGGTCGTCGTCGTGACATTGGCCGAATTCACAAACGAGTAGTTGGCGGCCGATGTGTAGTTGGCCTGTGCATTCGCCTGCGCCGCATTCATCATGGCGACCGCGCGAGCCTGACCCGGCGACGTTGTGCTGGATTGCGTCCAGTTCCAGGTGCCATAATTGGACAGCGGGTAAGTGTGTATCGAGGCGAAATCGATCAACGGCAGTATCAGATCCGGTTTCTCACCGCTGGACGACAGCCCGGCATAAAACGTGTAATCATCGTCAGCCGTTACGGGTTGGGTAATATTGGATTTTACCAGTTGTACGTAAGTTGCCAGGCAGCTCGCGGGTAAATTATTGGCAAACGAGGTTTCATTGCCAACGCTGACTGTGGCCACGTTGCTATAGGTGGTTGCCTGAGTGATGCCAGCCTGTAACTGGGTCGTGTTGACGGTGCTGACGCAACTGCTGGGCGCTCCTTCAAGGTAAATGCCAGTCTGAAATTTCAGCGTCGGAAAACTGGTCTGCGCGACACTCAGAATACGGTCCGAAACCTGGTCGGAACCGAACAGGCGCAACAGTGTGTAGCCGGCATCCTGTAATAATTGCAGATCAGCGGTGATGTCGCTGACGCTGGGAAATTCACCCTGATTCGGTCCGCCCGCGCGGTAGGCACTGTAATTGATGGCTTTCGCATTGGTATAAGCCGATGGCAGACTGCGCTGGGCAAGACTGTGTGTGCCGAGACTGATGCCGATGCCGGTCGTTCCACCGGAGCCGCCAGAACTGCCGGAACCGCCTGAACTGCCCGAGCCACCTGAGCTACCCGAGCCACCCGAACTGGCCACCGTATCGAGTCCGGTTTTACCGTCGCCACCGCAGGAAGTGAGCACACAGCATGCACTGGACGCAATGATGATCATCCAGCTTCTGAAACTGGACTGATTGAATGTATTAAAAAGCATGTTTAGTCTCCGTGTCGTTTTTTTATAGTTACTGCAGTCATGCTGACTGATTAATTATCACTTTTTCAGGTGATTTATTTCAAAAAGTCGGTAAAATTATGAAAGCGCTTTCAAGCTAACCGAATCTATTTTAATTGTCAAGTCGAATTGAATTGCATTTTCAGGAATTAACTGGTGCAATTCGGTATTAATTATGTAATTCAGGGCGCCATTAAAATTGATTCAGTATGGCTGCTGGTTCGTCTTCCCCGGATAATCTTATCAATTTTTAAACATTCCCGACACATTATGACATACCCTCATTTATTGGCCGATATCGGCGGCACCAACGCGCGATTCGCTTTGGAAACGGCGCCCGGCAAACTGGACGCCATATCCGTGCTGCCGTGCAGCGACTTTGCCACCATCTCGCATGTCATCAACGCGTATTTGTCCCAACCCGCTGCGCAGCAGGCCGGTGCCGCGGAAGTCAGCCATGTCGGCATTGCGATTGCCAACCCGGTTTATGGTGATCTGATCAAAATGACCAACCATCATTGGGCCTTTTCCGTTCAGGAAGTGCAACGGGCATTCAACTTCAAGACGCTGCTGGTGGTGAATGATTTTAAAGCCTTGGCCATGGCGCTTCCGTTTCTGGATCAATCGCAAAAACATCAGGTTGGTTCGGGCACGGCCCGGCAGGACGGTGTGATCGGCCTGCTCGGTGCCGGAACCGGACTGGGTGTGTCAGGCCTGATTCCCGCCGGTGACACATGGCTGGCTTTGGACAGCGAAGGCGGGCACTGTTCTTTCGCGCCGACCAATGCACGCGAAATCGCCATACTGCAGTTTGCGCTGCGTACTTATAAGCATGTCTCGGCCGAACGTCTATTATCCGGTGCCGGCCTGGTGCTGATATACCGTGGTCTGGCGGATCTGCAGAACCGTACAGCCGAAGATATAGATCCACCCGAAATAATGCGACGCGGTCTGAGCGCGGAATGCCCGATCTGCAGCGATGTTCTGGTCCTGTTCTGTGAGCTGCTGGGTACCATGGCCAGCAATCTGGCCATTACACTGGGATCGAAAGGGGGCATCTATATCGGTGGCGGCATCGTGCCACGATTAGGCAGATTCTTTGATCAATCACCTTTCCGGCAGCGCTTCGAGCAAAAGGGCCGCTTCGCAAATTACCTTGAACAGATACCGACCTTTGTTATTACGGAACCCTATCCGGCGTTCATCGGTATTTCCGCGATGCTGCAGCAGCTTTCCAGATAGGTCGGCAAGCAACAGCAGCACGCCAACACAGTTCTCGCATGAATAACCCATCGGCGCCAGCCTGGTGGGCCTTGTCCAGGCACCAAGCCATTCCGGCACCGGTCAGCCATGATCATTTCAGCCAGAAAATCGTCGCGGTGTAACGACAATAGTGCCATAATCTTCTCCAGACCTGCACCCAAAAGCGAAAACCGTTTGCCATGGACGTCTCACCTATCGATTCCCGAATTGCAGCGACAGCGGCCCCAGCCCCAGCCCCAGCCCCAGCCCCAGCCCCAGCCCCAGCTCCTGCCCCTGCTCCAGCCCCGGCCGCGCCGCTGTCACCCCTGGGTGGCATCACAGGATCAACTGCGTCGCAAACTGTGTCGGACATTGCCAGCGAGGCCGCCAGTACCGTGACGCTCTCGCCGCTTGCGCAACTGTTGGAGGCAACAATTGCATTTCAGCAACAACAGGTTGGGGCTGCGGAGACGGCAACGACGGGAAGTTTCGATGCGGATTTCACATCGCTGGCGACCACCACGCAACTTTTCATCAATGCCTTCAACAACTTTCAGACCAGTACCACGAATGATGCCGGCAGCGAATTTGATACGGCACTGAACAATGCATTGTTAATGACCCTGCAGCCGCAAGGTGCGCAGGGATCTGGGGCAACCCGTCCGACCTTTATCGACAGCCTGGCGGCGCTGGGAATTAATTTCCAGATTTCAGCGGGTGGCGCAGATCAGTTTCAGGTTAGCTGGACGGCACTGGAAGCCGCGTTTAACACCTATCCGGCACAAACGTCCGCGTTGATCGCCAATGCCTTCCAGGCGATCAGTGATATTGAAAAAAATCTGGTGTTGTTGCCGCCGGCCGATCAACCCTACATGTATGCAACCGATTTTGCCCGGCCGGCGGACCTGACCGCCCAATCTCCCGCTGCGCAAGGCACGTCAGGTGCTATGGCCAATGCCGATCCGATGCCGACTGGCGCCCTGCCGGCGGCACAAAATCCGGCCCTGCTCGCCACGGCCGCCACGGATGCGGCTTCGGCCACACTGAATACCGGCGCTGCCAGCACTGTGGCAGCGACTGTCGCACCGCTTGTCGCGGGACCGGACCAGAATGATCCGTTTGTTGTGGCCGCCATTGCGGCCTATCGGGTCAACGAAGTCATCGTTGATAACGAAACGGACAACCAGCCGGATCCGGTCGCCGAAGTGGTGCCGGACGTATCGACGGTGACCAATACGGATGTCGTCAACGAGGCCACCCACGACCAGACCGATTCAAACGGGCGCAATCGACTCTTGGGCGCACTGCATCAGCGCACGACGAAATAATCTATTCGTTCCATGCAATACAGCCGCTTCAACGCCTGCACAGCGCGGTGGTTACAGGCACCGGAAACCGTTTCTGCAAACCGAGCAGTCAACCCTGTGCACAGCATCAATACCGTAAAACTACGAGTTATGTTCTCCATCCAACCTCAATAGAATGGTTTTCGGCACCATCTGAAATCGTCTGCTGACAGCGTTCTCTGGCAGAGATGGTTGCCATGTCGGGTTGACTCAACAACTGTCCTTTTTTCCGTTTTTCCTTTTTTTCTTTTACCCTTTGCCCTTTGCCCTTTTCCTTTTGTCCTTTTGTCCTTTTGCCCGTTCGCTCTTTGCTCTTTTGCCGGCAAGTTCTGACCGGTGTACCTGCAAAATACCGGTCTGGCCGATCGTCTGCAGCAGCTTGAGGAACCTTCACCTTACTTGAGGAGATAAATATGCCAACTTCAGGACTTACATTGCGCGGCGGTGCTTATCTTGAGCAAAATCGGCTGGCGAATTGCAGAAAAATTACACTGTCTGAAGAAGTAGCGACGAGACTCAGCTGGTTCGAGCGGATCAAGGCGTTTTTTAATTTCGCCAGCGTCAGGGAGGAGAAAGTTTTTTTAACTCGGCTGTGGCAATTGCAGCATATGGATCCCCAGAGTGAGAACGAGGTGCTTCCGTTGTGCTTTGAACTGTCGACCATGGTTGCCTCGGGTAATGAGATCAGGTGTGAAGGCAAAGAGATGAACGGACGCTACGTTTTTGCACTGACGGTATGCGACACTCTCACGGGCGAGAAAATCTCCCTTTATGACGGACATGAGACCCAGGAGCTGCAAAATCAGGCGTTGAGCGAAGTGCGCATGGATGCAGACTCTGCGGAGTCTGCGGATACTGCCATGCGATCGAATCCTGGGGTCCACAATGTGCCTGGCAGATTATCGCTCGACGCGGCAGTTACCGGTATCAATGCGCTGCTGGAAACAGAATACAGCAACCGGTTCCAGGATTCGTCCTTGTTACTTTGTGCCACACCCAAACCGGTGAATGGGGCCAAAACCCGCCAAACCGAGATAACATCAACAGATTTTATCGGGTTGGAGGCCAATAACGACGCGGCGCCACAACGTGCTGGCGTGGATGCGGCCGGCCACAGTAAAGGGGGCCATTCCGATCTGGAAAAAGCGGCGCAAAAATTCCGGATCACGCTCAATGCGGATGGAACATTACCGCAATCTAGTCAAACGCAGGATCAGTTTGACAGCATCAGACTCTATTTTGAGTATCTTGTCACCAACCGAACCGACTTGTTCATTTATCTGAGAACCCATCCAAACTCCATCAATCAGCAGGATGAAAGCACAGGACGGACATTGTTGCATTGTCTGGTAGCCAACGGTGGATCGATGACGCGACAAGAGGTGTCCGACATGCTGGCGCTCCTTTTTAATGAGCGCGGCATCGATCCGGCGGTGAAGGACAGGGCCGGTAATACACCCATCCACGTCGCCGCCCAGCGCTGCGAGGATAAAAATTGGTGCAATTATCTGTTTCCCCGATTGCTTGACATGGCGCTCCAGGCTGGATTTGATTGCAGCATACAGGGAGCGGACGGCTACACGATTTTGCACCTGGGCGCGCTTTATGCCTTTAGGAACACCACCGTGGCAGGTCTTCCGTATAAAAACTGTCCAAGCATAGTGGCGAAAATACAGACGTATCCGGAACAGAATCTGCAGAAGGCGCTCGATACCGTATCGCGTTCCGGACGAACCGCGTTGAATCTTTGTATTCAGAGCCTTTTATTTAATGATGCAATGGTACTTGTTGAAGCGGGCGCCTCGATATCAATTCCTGGCAGGGTTGCCGAAGATCCCCTGGAGCAGGTAAAACCCATCAAGGCGTGGCTCACCATTGAGATTGAAACGGCGATGCAGGACCACGATCTGGAACTGGCCGACCAATTGAAGCGCAAACGCAACGGATTGACCGATCTAGAGGCCGCCATGATACTGGCCAGGCAACAAGAAGCCCTTATTCCGCTCGTTTTAAGGGTAGCCAGAAATGATTATGGAAGCATTTACAGATTTTTTGATTGCCTCGTTATCAATGAGGAGCTATTGGTCAAATATCTCAGCACTTACCGGGAATTGATCAACTCACAGGATGAAGAAGGTGAAACCCTGTTGCACCATGCCGTGAACAAAGGGCAGGAAATAGGTGAATGCGCCTACGCGAAGAATATACTGGAAATGATAGGAAGTTTGCCTGACACGGATTTTGCCACTAAAGACAGGCGTGGTAACACACCGGTGCACGTTGCTGCCGTCGCTGCGAACGATACGAGGTGGCGCCAGGAAGTGATGCCGCACTTTGTAAAAATGGCTGTGCAGCATGGGTTCGATTTCAGTACCAGAGGCAGAAACAACCTGTCGATAGCGCACTGGGCACCACAGTATGCCCAATGACCCTTTTGCTGTTGCAACACAAAGGGCAATTTTCGTTCCATGGCAATTACCTTGCCCTCACTGAATTATTTTGTCGAGATAGTGAATTCAGTCATGACAGGGCGGTGATTTGACGACACGCGCGCTTTGTTATGTTCATCAACGCCAAAATCCAGTAACACGCTGGTTTGTTGCTCTTTGACCGTTATCGTGTTGCCGAAAAGCCTGCCACGTGTGGCGGTGACCTTTGAAAAAATGTAGTCACGTTCGGCTTCGCTATCCGCTTTGGGGCCGTGGCTGCGATCTGGGATGAGTGCGGTCGTCAGTTCGGTACGATGGATGTTGAAGCGGTTTGCTTTCAGCGTATCGAACCGATGCGGTTGGCCCTGTAGCGTCTGTCCGGGGTGTTCCGGCGTGCCAACCATATCTGCCCCGAGAATTTGAATGACGGCATTTTTTGCTTTGGCAATTTCCTTTATCTTTTTTAGAGCCTGTTTCATATAATCATCAGGGTCTCTGTCCAGCCTTGACTGTGAACCCGCAACCGACAATCCTAACTTTTCGAGCGGGGGCAGTGCCGCAAAAAGTATCGTGTGACCCGTTTGGAGATCCTTTGCTGTGCAGATGGCGGTATATCTATCCATGATCTTCTGTGAGTGATCCCCTTCCTTCTCCATATCTTCGGCGAACCGGGTCCTGCGCAGCATTATCTCCGCCATACCGAGACCGCGCACTTTGTTGGCACAGAAAAATAGAGCATTGAAGTCGGGCTGCAATGAAGTAAGGCTACCGCTGCTTTTCTGCTGGATCAGAAGTACATCCAGTTCGCCGCGCGCTGCCATGTTGGTAAAGTAGTTTGAGGTTCGGTTCGTCGCGTTAAGGTACTCTTTGTCCGACACATTCTGGTAGTCCATACTTTGTTTTTTGCGCAAGTATTTGTAGCTGGTGATATCGCAACCATCATCAAACGTAGCCACTTTCAAGCTCGCTATTTTGTGCCTGTCAGGTTGGGTGCTGTTGGTCAACCCTGCAATTGACGCCTGCCATACCTGATTTTGCTCTTTACGTCGTCGCTCAATGAAATCACTCAGGTGGTACTGGGTTGCCGGGTCGCTGAAATTCAGTTGCTGTACCGGCACCTGCGCCGAAGCGAGGTATTCAATGTGTTTGAAGGTCAGTTTTTTTGTCTGGTGTATCAAAAGTTGCCCGGTTACCTCGTCGCGATCCAAATTGTTCAGTATGGCGGGCACGTCATTTTCTGCATTGTCAGTGATGGAACGGTCGACGCCCTCATTCACATTTGCCCGACGGATAAGACTTCTTTTGAAGTCGCCTGATTTCAGCGTGGCGCAGAGGATGACGCTGTGCAGATCCCTCTCAGTCATCAGGCCCTTTCTTGATGCCAGTGTGAAATCTTCCTTGGTCATACTAAAGTCAGCCCGGTGATCAAAGGTGAGTGTGAGGTCCTCGAGCCCGTTGAAAGGAATTTTTAAGCGTCTTCCTGCGTGAAACTGCGTAGCCGAAATGGATTTTTGATTCTGCAATGCTGCGAGGTGTTGACCAAACAGAATGAGTTCATTTTGCCTGGCCCAGGTAAGTTGACTGAATGTTAGTGCCGGTTTGACAATTTGCAAAAAATTGACACGCGTGGCGCCATATTTTTTAGATTCTGTTTTGTCTATATTTTCAATGTGAACCAGTTCTGCCGCGGTATCGCCATGCACCACAGTGCAGCCGTTCAGATCAGCCGCCGTATTTTTGTATTTTTCATAGAATTTGGCACTGCAAAAGGCGCCTTTCAGCGAGCAGTCGGGCGCGGCAAGGTCGTGGTCATGCAATATTATCTGGCTGGCCGCAAAGCGGCTGACCAGTTCCTGGTTGACAGCAAAATGGCTGAACCGTGCGCCGGCAAAGGTCAGCCAGGGATAATCCGAAGCTGATTTTATTAATTGCGTAAAGTCGCCTGTGTAGGTCAGCGCATTCCAGAATAAAGTGGAAGGTCGAGTGTCTGGTTGCATGAGGTCGAGATGGGTCACCAGTGCGGCGAATGCGTCCGGACTCATGGGCATCGCCTTCAGGAGGTTCTGCTGCGTATCGCCGACCGTCTGCTTCTGGTGTCTGATTGCCTTGATGTAGAAGTAAGCGATTTTTTCGCGGGGTAATGTCAGTTTCAGTGTTTGTGGCACCCAGCCTGTTTCCTTGGTTTGGGCGGTGGCGAGGGTCACGGTAATGTGACCGTTCGGTTCTTTCGATATCCGGGCCTCGAACCAGACCTGATGCATGCAGACCGACGATGTCGATGACTGACCGGTTTCCAGGTCATTTCCCTCAACAATAAATCGCTCGATACAGGCGGGTATGGCCTGGTTCCTGACATCATCGGCGCTGTCAAGAAACAGAGTCAATTCTTCAATGATCGGTGCCAGCAAACGGTGGCCGGCTCCGGTTGGGTTCACGATGCGGGACAGTGTTGAAAAAACGGATGGAACGACCATAGTTACCTCTGCGTTGACTGTGCGACACTAGGGTGTGTTGCGCTGGTATCGCACAAATTGTATCGGCGCATCTGCAAATTGAATACCGTAATTTTACTGTCGGACCGCCGGAATGCTGCTGTTGGCGAGCGCGGTGTCGCCCGGTCGCGCCATCCAGTTATTTCTTGCAAGAAAGCCGTAGTTTTACTGACCGAAAAAATACGACTTACGATAGCGATTGAGGTGTGCAAGACTGCGGTTCCGTTCTTGCTTCCAAACTTTCTGTCGCGGACGGGATCGTGTTTCTTTTCCCAGATGAGCCAAACGGAACGGTATGAAATTATTGCAGATTTTTCATTCAGGAAAGCCACCCACAGCCAACGCCAATGCCAACGCCAATGTCAGTGCGGCGCGTAACGAGGGTCAACCCGGAGGTTGGGCAGTCACTGATTCACCGATAGAACTGGTGGCGATCGATGACGTTACCCTGGCGCTGATCGAGAACGGCGACCAGCAGAAAGCGCGTGACCGCTATAACGCATTGGTTGCAAGGCCCGATCCCCATGCCCCGGCTTACCGGATGAAGGTGTCCTACTATGGCCTCATGGCACATGACCCGGACTATGCTGTGGCCAGCGTTGAACAGCTTGAGGAAATGAAACAAGTACTGAGGCAGTACAGTAGCAGCGGTTATTCCCGTTTCCGGCACGCAGCGTTCCGATATCTGGAGTCACTGGCCAGACACGGGCAAGGGTGGGCTGCGTACTGGCTTTGGAGAATTGGGTACCACCGTGACAGGTTAGGCTGGAAGGCGGGTACCCCTGTCGATCCGCACATATTGCTGGGCTATCTGAAAAATGCCCGGTCGGATCTGGAACTGGCCAGGCAGGGTACTGTCCAATTCGAGAGCGAGATAGTAAATCGGAGCCATTCCGCGTTTATTGCCTCGCTCACAAATGACAATCTTGCTCCGGGCAGCTTCTCGAGGCTGAAGGATCTGGTAACGATACATAGCGCTGCCGGTCTCAAGGTGTATGAGCTCTACAGGGAACAAAACAGGTTTTTCAGAAGGTTTTACCCGAATTCACCCAGCGTCACCATCACTCAGGCTGACGTGGTGGAGGCGTTAAACGGGGCTGCCGTGCTGAATCCACCGTATGGCACTGTGGGCAATGTACTGCGAGAGCTGAAAGTGCATCCGGACTGGCGACGTCTGTTTTCAACGAAATCTGTCGGACTGGCTTGATGTGCATTTTTTCCTATTTTTTGAATTTTGAATGAAAGGTCGACATGAAACCGACACAAATATTTTCTTCGCTGGTCCAATGGGGCGCTCATAGCGCTGCGCGTCAGGATAACGTCAGTCACCAGCCGGTCTCTGGCGGATTGCCTCAAGGGAGTGACAATCCGCTGGGTCTGATTAATGACGGTAACAAACAGGCAGCCCGGGCGTGTTTTCAAGGCCTGCTCGACGCTGGGGTGGATAACAGTGACCACCACAACTATAAATTTGCGTATTATTTTCTGATGGCCGATTCCGACGAGCATCGTTCGGGTTCCGCTGTTGATACTCAGACGATGAAACGGGTACTCAGTGACGGTGTCCATCTTTATCCCGGTAGCGCCGTCGCGTTCAGCTATATGAAATCCCTGGCACAAAACGGTGACGGCTGGGCCGCCACGGAACTGTTCCGGATTGCCGATTTGCACTGTTTCGACGCTGACATCATCCAGGCCTATCAACTGGACAACAGGGAATTGTTGTCGTATATGAAAAAATCCAGCTCAACCGATTCGTCCATCAAGTCGCTCGTTGCGCATTGCTGCCGCGTATTGAGCGAACGAATCAGGTTTCAGGAAATCTATGAGTTTATCGATACATTAACGGTGGCGAATTTGACCGATGAAAATTATGCGCGATTGAAGTCACTGACTACGGTGGCCCCGGATGCCGGACTCAAGGTTTACGATTTATACCAAGCGCAGGTCGACGGCGTCGGCAGAGTCAGTCAGGCAGATGTTGTTGAGGCCGTTAGTGCCTCAGCACGCTTCGGCATGTGGGCTGGCCCAATGCCCCACCTGATTCTTTCCACGTTAGCAAAAGAGGACAACTGGAAACCGTATTTGTCGAAGTCGTAATCGGGTCGGCGTCTCTGCAGGGTTGATAGTGCGGATGCGCGGAGCCGGTTCTGGATCACTATATTAGCCAGAGGCGCAACCAGAGGCGCAACCAGAGGCGCAACCAGAGGCGCAACCAGAGGCGCTACGGCCGGCCGTTGCCGTGAGCCTTACCCCGGTACAACAACAAGGTCGCCACCAAACCGCATAGCGCAGCAAATGACATGCAGTAACCCGGCGACGCCTTGTCGTTGGTATAGTGGATCAGGGTAGTGGCAATCAGGGGCACTGAACCTCCTACCATGGTGGCAATACTGTAGGCCAGTGAAAAACCGACCGTTCTGACGTTGACCGGCATGACTTCGGTGAGCGCGGCCACCATGGCGCCATTATAGCTGGCATACAGAAATGACAGCCACAGTTCCACGATCAGCATTTTTTCAAAGTCGGGTTCAATGATCAGCCAGCGCAGCAGGGGGTAAGTGGTCAGCATGGTGAGCACGGTAAATGTGACCAGCAGCGCTTTCCTCCCGACCCGATCCGACAGAGCCCCCATCACCGGCAGCCAGAAAAAATTCGACAGGCCGACACAGACTGTCACAATCAGGCTGTGGGTCACAGTGAGGTTAAGTACCTTTTTCCCGAACGTCGGTGTATAGACGGTAATCATGTAGAACGACACCGTCGTCATCAGAACCAGCATGGCGCCGGCCAGCACGGTCGGCAGATTGTGGATGATGGACTGAAATATTTCTTGCAGGGCAGGGCGGTGTTTCCGGGCGGCGAATTCGGCGCTTTCCTGCAGGGAGCTGCGTATCACGAAAATCACGGGGATGATCATGCAGCCCACAAAGAAAGGGATGCGCCAGCCCCAGGCGGCGACGTCTGCGGGTACCAGCCACTGATTAATGCCATAACCCAGTGCGGCTGCAAAAATGATGGCCACCTGCTGGCTGGCGGATTGCCAGCTGACATAAAACCCCTTGTTGCCGGGCGTGGCAATTTCCGACAGATAGACTGAAACGCCACCGAGCTCGACCCCGGCAGAAAATCCCTGCAGCAAACGTCCGATCAGCACCAGAATCGGTGCGATGATACCTATCGATGCATAGCCCGGAACAAACGCGATCAATATCGTTCCGCATGCCATAATGGCCAGTGTCACAATCAGCCCGCGGCGCCTTCCGATCCGGTCCACGTACGCCCCGAGAATAATGGCGCCAAGAGGGCGCATCAGGAATCCGGCACCGAAGGTGGCAAAGGTAGCCATCATCGAAACGTATTCGTCGGTGGAAGGGAAAAAAGTCGACGAGATATAAATGGCATAGAGTCCGAACAGGAAAAAGTCATACATTTCGAGAAAATTTCCGCTCGTCACGCGAAGTATGTTTTTCAGTCGTCCGGTTGATGACATGTCTGTTTGCATAGGACCTTCTTGGTTCGTGTTTCAGTTCAACAAAGGAAAAACAACGCACATCCGGGGCAACATGCACCAAGGCGCGATCCGGTGGCCAGATTGCATGATGCACAACCGGCATGAGTGCTTACTGTGCATTTTTTACATAGTCGCTGGTGTAGGTGTTGGCCAGATTGATTTTTTGACCGATCACCGCCTTGTTCGACGAATTCATGACTTTCAGCACCGTTTCGGGACCGTCGGGTGGCATCAGGCCATCGGCGGTAAACATTTCTTTGCCAGACGCCAGCGCTTTGACATAGAGCGCCCGGTTCGACGCAAAATAGTCGGCCGGGAGCCGGTTGGCAATTTCCTCGGCCGTATGGTTGTGAATGAATTTCAGGGTTTTGACAAACGCCAGGACAATTTTCTGAACTTCTGCCTTGTGATGGTTTTGCCAGTCAGTCGACATATACAGACAGGCTGAAGGATAGGTGCCACCGAGCAGTTGTTTGGTCGATTGCACGGTTCTCAGATCGGCCAGAACGATGGCGGCACCTTCTGAAACCAGTTTGGTCGCGGTCGGTTCGGATGTCATGCCGGCATCAATTTTTCCTTCTGTCATGGCCGTCACGAAGGTCGCTCCGGCGCCGACCGGGATAGTGCGGTAGTCGCTGCTCCTGACATTGGACATCAGTGAAATATATTGGGTCAGAAAATTGGTGGACGAGCCCAGTCCGGTGACACCGATGATTTTGCTTTTGAAGTCGGCTGGCGATTTGATATTGGTGTGGGTACCTGCCAGTAACACTTCGCCCGGTACCAGGCTGAACTGAACCACCGAGGTCACCGATTTGCCGCGCGCCTGCAGATCGATGGTGTGATCATAAAAACCGACCACGCCTTGCGCCGACCCGGACAACATTTCAGTTTCGGCATTAATGCCCGAAGGTACACTGAGCACTTCAATGTCCAGTCCGGTCTCTTTTAAATATCCCAGCTGTTCGGCCAGCTTGGCAGGTAAGTAAATCTGTTTGTTAAGTCCGCCCACCATGATGGTAATTTTTTCGCCGGCCATGGCTGGCAGCAAAAAAAGCAGCAACACCACGGTGCAGACCGCCTGCAAAATTTTTGTCATATCGTTTTTATAATTAAGGTAAATCAGCTCGACAATACTCCAGACAACCTTTCTGAATACTTTCAGTACGATAATATTTTAAATGTGTTGTTGGCGGATACCAAAGCTGGCTAGAATGACGCCCAGAGCGTCGATCCACTGGCCCAGCACGTAATGCAGCGGTGTTAATTTAACAATATGTCAATATCATGAGATTACTTTTGGTGGAAGACAATCAGGAGCTGGCCCGGTCGCTGGTGCAACTGTTGTCGCAGTCAGCCTACATCGTCGAACACGCCAGAACCGGTGAAGAGGCCAGTTTATTGCTGGACACACAGGCCTACGATCTGGTCCTGCTGGATCTGAATCTGCCGGGCATCAAGGGTCAGCAGCTGTTAAAACGGATTCGTAGCCACGATGCCGACCTGCCGGTCCTGATTATCAGTGCATTGAACGAATCTAAAACGATAGTTGAAAACCTAGACCTCGGTGCTGACGACTACCTGACCAAACCTTTTCAGATCGATGAACTGGAAGCGCGAATGCGAACCCTGATCCGCAGGGTCAACGGCAAGAAAAGCCCGGTCATTCACTGCGGTTCATTGTCCTATGATACCAACAGCAAAATGTTCAGAAACCGCGAGCAGATCATCGATCTGACGCCCAAAGAACATGCGGTGCTGGAATTGCTGATCCTGAAACTCGGCAAAACCATCTCCAAACAGGAATTCATCAACAGCCTGTATTCCATCAATGACTTCGTCTCACCCAGTGCACTGGAGATTTATACGACCCGGATCCGCAAGAAAATTCACGGTAGCGGTGCACAGATCATCACACTGCGCGGCTTAGGCTATATGCTTTCATTTGTTCCTGATGAAAATCCATCAATTTAACAGCCTGCGAGCCCGCCTGGTGGTGTGGATCCTGCTCCCTTCACTGCTGATCATCCTGATTGATGCGCTGCTGGTGTATCAGCAGTCCAGAAATACAGCCATTCTGGTGGAAGACAACCTGTTACTGGCATCGGCCAAGGTCATCTCTCAGCAGGTCAAGGTTGACGATAATTTTTACGAAATTATCACACCGCCCGCCGCCTTTGAAATGCTGGCCGATGATTACCGGGATAAAGTGTATTTTTCGGTGCGGGACAAATCCAGTTTCCTGTTTGCCGGAAGCGCGGAGCTGGTTTATTCCAGCAAGGTCGACCTGAATCACAGCGATGATGCCTACTTTTCCACGCTGAACAGCGAACCGATACGTGTGGTGTCGTATTTCTACCGGATTCCGAATTCCGAAGCTGATTTTGTCGTCACGACTGTCGCCAAAACGCTGGGCGCTTATCATGCGCTGACCAACAGCCTGTTCTGGAATACCATCAAGATCCATTTTCTGATGTTAATTGTGCTGATGACCTCCCTGTCACTGGCACTGAAATGGACCATGAAGCCGATTAACCGGTTAGCCGATGAATTGAAAAATCGTTCTTCCCGGGATTTGCGTCCGCTGACGCTGGCTGATGCGCCGGATGAACTGGCACCGGTGATTCAGTCGATTAACGATTACGTGTCAAGGCTGAAAAAAAACACGCAATCGTATGAAGAATTTTTGCAGAATGCGGCGCATCACCTGCGCACCTCCTACGCCATCATCAATGCTGAAATCGAAATCGCGATGCGTAGTGCGCACCAGAATCAGCACAGTAATCTGTCCATAGCCAACTTAAAACGCCAGGTTGCAGCAGGCGTGAAAATTGTCAACGATCTGTTAATGCTGGCCAGCATGGAAAAGGCGAACGACAGTGGAATTTTTATCAATGGGAAAAAGGAGCGTGTCAACCTTGCAGAAGTCATTGTGACGATACTTGAAAAATTTGCGCCGGTGGCATTTCAGAAGGATATTTCCTTGAACGTGATCACGCTCGATACTACACTGGAGATCGTGGAAACACCGCGCCTGATCGAAGAACTGATATCCAATCTGATTGACAACGCCATCCAGCACATTCCCAACGGGCGGGAAATTTTCGTGGCATTGAATACGGCCGTTGACGGAATCGTTTTGCAGATCAGTGATAACGGTCACGGGATTCCGGACGAGGAGCTGGACAATGTCTTCCAGCGGTTTTACCGCCTTGACAGCACGCGCACCGCCAGTTCCGGGCTGGGTCTGTCGATAGTCCGGGAAATTTGCGAATTTATTGGCGCCACTGTTTCTCTGTCGCGTCGCCCGTCGGGTGAAGGTCTGTTGGTAGAAATAGTATTTAAAAATATTTCCATTAAAGCAATGTAATTTCCTGTTTTTGCCGTTGTGCTGGTGTTAATGTAAATAGTTGATCCGAATTTGCAACACTGAAAGCGTTCAGAAAGTAAATTAATCATATAAAGCACACATTCCTGATTCATTGATTTATTCAAAATGAGGAATTATTACAATAACTACGAGGAGACAGACCGTGAAATCACAGAATACCCTGCCACAACCGATAGCCTTCAGGCCCAGAAAATTGCTGCTGTCCAGCGCGGTTGCTGCCGCCTTCGCGCTGGCTCCGCTGGCCAACGCCCATGCGGATGACATGTCAGACATGAAGGCGCAGATTCAGCAGCAGAATCAGAAAATCCAGGAGTTGCAAAACATGCTGGAAAGCCTGAAAGCGGCACTGCAGAACAGAGCTGCCGGGTCCACAGCGGTGCCGGCAGCGTCAATGAGTCCGGCGGCAGCACCTGCTGTGCCGGGCGTGGCCGCAGCGATAGGCGCACCGGTGGCGTCGGTGCCGGATTCGTTGCGTTATGACCAGGATGGTACCGCTATTATCAATCAGTATCCGGATGGGCTGACCATTTTTGACAACAGCAAGACCCGGTTGAAAATTTACGGACTGGTGGAGCCGAGCCTGAGCCACGTCACGAGTCAGGTAGTGTCGCCGATTCCCTACGGCAAGGGCGCCAGTTCGAGCATACCTGCGGGCGGCACACCGACCGGCAGTTATGCCACCACGTTCGGGTTCCAGACGTCCTGGTTCAGTGGTAACCGACTCGGTTTTGACATCGAACACGACCTGGGCAACCTGTGGGGCATGAGCAATCTGAAGGCGATCTCCAAACTGGAAACGGAATTTGAACTGCCGTCCGGTTCGTTTGATACGTCCAATACCCTGTTTAACCGCGACGCTTGGGCGGGTTTTTACAGCCCGGAACTGGGTAAACTGACCTTTGGACGCCAGAACACCCTGACGCGCGACTTCACCCAGACCTGGGGTGATCCTTACGGCACGGCCGAGGTTAACTTGCGTGAAGGTGGCTACACCAACGTCAACAACTTCAAGCAGATCATTTTCTATTCAGGCAGTGGCGATTCCACCCGCCTGGACAGTGCTATCGTCTGGAAGAAAAAGTACGGCGACAACTGGGTAGTCGGTCTGGCGCACTCATTCGGGTTTCAGGGTGCGGGTGGCAGTGGCGGTCTTGGGCCGGGCGAATTGTATGGCTCGATCACGCCGGGCTATACAGGTGGTGGCCAGGGCGGTCCGGTTCCCGGCGATCCTAAAAATGGCGCGACCAATGAGGCCTCGGTGGCTTACAACGGTCTGGAAATAGGGGGCGGGGCCAAGCTCAACATCAACTATTCTTATAACACGGTTAATGTCGACGACCTGGACCAGACCGCTAATCTGATTGGTGGCAATATTGTTTTCAATGACATGTTCCGGCTTAATGGGGGTTACATACACTATACGGCGCAGCAGGGCGTGAACAATATCGCCGGTGACCGGACCGATGAAGCGAAAACCCTGTCGGGCAGCCTGAAGTTTGGCAAGACGTCCTATTCACTGGGCTGGGCTGACACCTCGGTCAAGAATGCCGGATTTATTGGTGGAGGCACGGGTGGCATCAATATGCTGCCGTTCATTTCCACTGCCCCCAACCTGAGCATGTTAAATGCGATTCCGACCAATCTGGCATCGGGTACCAAGAAGTCGCTGTTTGGTTCAGTGGTTTATCACTGGGATACGCAGACCGACTTCTACCTGGCGGCGGACTACGTGAAAATTACCGGCGGCATATCCATGCCGGACGCAGCCAACAACGGCACCAATCTGTCGGGCAATCCGGCGCTGGGTATCAATAATGAAACCGAAATTGCGACCGGTGTACGTCTGAAGTTTTAAACACTCGCCGGTTAATCTCCGTTTCATGAATACCACCCGAGCCGGGTGGTATTTTTTTTGGGAGAACTGGTTCCCCGCCTTGCCGGGTCCGAATTGAAACCGGCCCGGTCGTGTACCGCGCAGGGTTCTGCCGGTTAAAATGAAGTGACAACGGGCTGCGACAACGTCTGATTTTTGTCAATAAAGTCGGTCTTTGTCACCCCGGGTCTGCTTCCATTAATTGATAATGTGTTATTCTTTTTGTCAGTGTTTCTCTGGAACGGACGACTATTCTTAAAAAAGTGAGTGTATGGATCGTTTTGATTTCGGCTTTTCGCCGTATGAAATTCTCACCAGCGCGGAACGCTCGGTACTGCAGTCGTCCGTCGATATGGTGTTTTACGATGACGAAGCGGTGATCATTGAGGCGGGGCAGTCGATCCAGTTTCTGTACGTGGTCATCAAGGGACTGGTGCGCGAGGTCAGTCTAAGTAATGAAGTCGTTGGGGTCTACCGTGCCCGTGACACGTTCGAAGCGCGCGCCCTGATTGAAGGAAGCAGTCCGAACCGGTTTGTGGTTGAGGAACAGGCGCTGCTGTTTGCCATCCCCAAAGACACCGTGAAAGAACTGGTCTCGGCCAACCCCCAGTTCGGCGCCTATTTCTATACCAGTGTCGCTGATAAATTATCGAATATGGCGCTGACCCGTCGAGTTCAGGAAGTGGAAAGCATGATCACCGCCAAAGTGCGGGATGCGTTTCGACATAAAGCGATCTGGCTCGATGGCGCCGAGTCGATACTGCACGCGGCCAAGACCATGAAGCAGAACAAGATCAAATCAATCCTGGTGCAGCATCAGAACCGGGTCGGACTGATGACTGAATCGGCGATGCGCGATATCGTCATTGCCGGCGTGTCGTCGGACGATCCCATCCATGCCTGGACGCAGTTCGACCTGATTTCCTGTGACCTGGATGATTACGTCTTTAACGCGCTGCTGCGCATGACCAAATTCAAGATTCAGCGTGTCATCGTGACTGAACAGGGTAAGCCGATAGGTGCTCTGGAGCAGATTGACATTCTGGCGTATTTTTCCAATCACACGCACCTGATCGCACAGCGACTGGAACGTGCAACCAGCATCGACGAACTGGTTGATATTGCCGAACAGATGACCCGATCGATCAGAATATTGCGGGGCAATGGCATGCGCGCCCAGCAACTGGCCAAACTGACCGAAGTCCTGAATACCAGCCTGTTTGAGAAAGCCTGGTCCATCATCGCGCCGCAGGAACTGATTGAAAAAAGCTGTTTGCTGGTGATGGGTTCCGAAGGGCGCGGCGAACAGATCCTTAAAACCGATCAGGACAATGCGCTGATTATTCGCGATGGTGTTGATTTGGCGCTCGCCGAGCAGGCCTGCGTAGCGTTCTCGGACGCGCTCGCGCGACTGGGGTATCCACCCTGTAACGGAAAAATCATGGTGAATAATTCCGAGTGGCGCAAAACCATTGCGGACTTCAAACAGACCATTTACCAATGGTGCCAGGCACCCGAGTCCGACTCAATGATGAAGCTGGCCATTTTTGTGGATGCCAAAGTGGTCGCCGGTGACGCTACAATATTGACCGAGGTAAACGATTACCTGAACCACCTGCTTAACGATGATGCCGGCCGGTTTGGCCAGTTTGCCCGCGCCATCATGCTTTTTGATTCGGTGAATCAGGGATTTTTCTCGCAACTGATCAAGCGCGAAACCACTTCGCACATGGATATCAAGAAGATGGGCGTTTTTCCGATCGTGCACGGCATCCGGTCGCTGAGCCTGCAGGCGCGCCTGACGGAAACGAATACCTTTGACCGGTTGAGCCGCCTGGCCCACCTCGGTATTGTTGATCAGGGTCTGGCTCAGGATCTGGCCGAATCGTTAAGCCTGCTGATGGATCTGCGCCTGGATGCCGGGTTGTCTGACCAGTTGATCCAGTCGTTTGGCAGCAACCATAACCAGATCGACATGCAGACCCTGACCACTCTGGAACGCGATCTGCTGAAAGTGGCCCTGCAGGTGGTCAAGCGCTTCAAACTGAAGATTCACCAACATTTTCATCTGGGGACTTTTTAATGTTGACAGCCTTGCGTCGGGCATGGGCGCACCGTCAGCTCACCGACCCGTCCCGTGCTTTTCTGTTTGATGAGCCCGAGGGTGAACTGGTCAGTTTTGATTGCGAAACGACCAGCCTGAACGTCAGGGAGGCCGAGATTCTGTCCATAGGTGCGGTTAAAATCCGCAACCGTACCATCGTCACCAGTGAATCTTTTTATGTGATCGTCAAGCCCGAAGGCGTTATGGAAGCGGCTAATGTCAAGATTCACGGTCTGCGTCCCAAGGATGTTTCTGACGGGATTCCGGTCGCGGATGCGCTTTGCCAGTTGCTTGACTTCATAGGCGGACGGGCGCTGGTTGGGTATTATCTTGAATATGACATCAAGGTGGTCAATAAATTCTTGAAGCCGTTGATCGGCATCGGGTTGCCAAACCGGGCCATTGAAGTGTCGGGCATATACTATGACCAGGAAATAAAAAATAATCACGATGGTTATGTGGACCTGAGAATGGCCTCGATCATTGAAAAACTGCAACTACCCGATCTGCCTCGTCATGATGCACTGAATGATGCTATTAATGTGGCGCTCATGTACCTGATGCTCAAGGCGCGTGAAAAATGAAACCGGATGAACTGAAAGAACACCCATGAGTACTGATTTTTCAACCCCGCGACTCACCTCGACATTACCCCGCGTCGGGACCACGATCTTCAGTGTCATGTCGGCACTCGCGGCAGAGCGGGGCGCGGTCAATCTGGGCCAGGGTTTTCCGGACTTTGACTGTGACCCGCGTCTGGTCGATGCAGTGACTGACGCGATGAAGCGCGGCTTGAACCAGTATCCACCCATGCCGGGCGTGGTGGCATTACGCGAGGCTGTGGCCTTGAAAATCCGCACGCTGTACCGGCATGACTACCATCCGGCCAGCGAGATCACCATCACGGCTGGCGCCACCCAGGCGATCATCACCGCGATTCTCGCCATTGTTCACGCGGGTGATGAAGTCATCGTGCTGGATCCCTGCTATGACAGTTACGTTCCCAATATCGAGCTGGCCGGTGGCATTCCGGTGCGAGTACCCTTGACGCCGGGCTCGTTTCGACCCGACTTTGACAGAATTTCCGCAGCGCTGACCAGCAGAACCCGCGCCATTATCATCAACACCCCACATAACCCGACCGGAACGGTCTGGACCGATGCCGAGATGTTGCGACTCCAGGACCTGCTGGCGCACACCGATGTGCTCGTCATCGCCGATGAAGTCTATGAACACACGGTGTTTGACGGCCGCGAGCACCAGAGCGTGGCCTCCTTCCCGGGTCTGGCAGCCCGATCGTTCGTCGTCTCGAGTTTTGGCAAAACCTACCATGTGACCGGCTGGAAAATCGGCTACGTGGCGGCGCCCACCGAACTTTCCGGTGAATTTCGCAAGGTGCACCAGTTTAACGTTTTTACCGTCAACACCCCCGTCCAGTATGGCATCGCTGCCTATATGACCGACCCGCAACCCTACCTGCAGTTGCCGGCCTTTTACCAGCGCAAGCGCAATCTGTTCCGGGAAGGCCTCAAGCACACCCGCCTGAAGCTGTTGCCCTGCGAGGGCACCTATTTCCAATGCGTGGACATCAGCGCTGTCACGGACCTCGGCGAGACCGAGTTCTGCAAATGGCTTACCACCGAGATCGGCGTAGCCGCGATTCCACTCTCGGCGTTCTACGCTGACGGTTTTGACCAGGGCGTGGTGCGGTTCTGTTTTGCCAAAAAGGAGTCCACGCTTAACGAGGCGCTGGACAGATTGACGCGGCTGTAACAGGCATGACAGGCATGCTGTACCCTATTTGCGGCAGTATTGACAGGACCATGTTGACCGGAATGATTGAGAACTGGAAAATCTGCTGCCGGTCTGGTGCGCCGCACCAGAAATAGCCGTCGGACGGCAGACGGCACAATCCGGTCAGTCGCAATTAGTCGTCATCCTCCGCGAAGGCGGGGGATCCAGTGGCACGCGAGTGCCTTCATCGCAAGAAAGTTAAACCAGTTTATTGATACAGACAAGATGAAACAACCCGCTGTATACCTGCTTGCAAGCGAAAGAAATGGAACACTTTACGTCGGTGTTACGTCGAATCTCATTCAGCGTATTTGGCAACATCGTGAGGGTGTTGTTGGTGGATTCACAAGCGAATATTCAGTTAAGACGCTAGTCTGGTATGAACTCCACGTAACGATGGAATCTGCTATCCGACGTGAAAAGGCTTTAAAAAAATGGAACAGAGGATGGAAATTAAAATTGGTTGAGGAAAGAAATCCCGAGTGGATTGATTTGTGGCCTGAAATTAATGGCGAGGTGGAATTTTTGAAGCCGTTATCTCCGTGACTGATGGAAGGAAATTACTGTTGAAGGCACTCGCGTGCCACTGGATTACCGCCTTCGCGGTAATGACGGGGACGTCGAGTCGATGCGACGAGTTGAGTAAATTTGAATGGCCGCAATGCAGAACGTCGACCGGCAACAATGGGCACAATCCGGTCCGTGTGAGCCAGACCGTTTTACGGTTTCACGCGGCAATTTGTGCAATGCGGAAAATGTCGATTTATCCATTTCCGACCATTTGGATAAGCCGGATAACCCGATCTGTGTTGAGGGTTGCAACACGCCAGCAAAAATTTTTCCGTTTCGTGCCTGGGACTGGTCAATCACGACATACAGGTACCGTTTATGTTTTATGGATGAAACACGGGATCTGGCTGGCGCAATTCAGCTTTTTGACACCAAAATCAGTATTTTGCGAGCTTGACTTGTCGCAGTAAATTAATACTGTGCTATTCTTTTTGTGAAGCAAGGTTACTATCCGGTTAGCCCGTGAAATCCGGTCCGCAAAATCAGCGTGACAGGACATTTCTCAGGGGCGGCGCGGGTGCAACCCAATCTGCGCCCGAAGGGGTGCTCGGAGGGTAGACGATGCTATTTGAATGTGACCCGCGGGACCTGCAAATCGCAGCCTGGCAGGTGGGCTGATTAGGGCAGGCTGGCGATGCGAAACTATCTGACCAAAATGAAATCAGGAAGGTATTTACTCAGCAGTATCCGGGTGGAGGCCCGGTTCTGGCTGGTTCTTTTGATCGGATTCGCGGTAATCGTCGGAATTTCTGCCGATTCGATGATCAGGCTGCATTCGATTTTGATACAGGACAGGCAGGATGAGGTCAGGCATCTGCTGGAGTCCGGTTATTCCGTTCTGACGCATTTTCAGCAACTGGAACTCGAAGGAAAGCTGACCCGGGATCAGGCTCAGGAGGCGGCACGCTCGGCGGTGCGTGACATGCACTACGGTGAACATAATTACTTTTTTATCTGGGACCTGAACGGCAAAAGCATTGCACATGGTGGCAATATCCACTATGAAGGGAGGACTTTTATCGGTACCCCGGATTCGGTGCAAGAGCCGGTGGTGTCCTACATGGTCAGCCAGTTGCTGGCCGTTGCCAGCAGCCCGCAGCACGAGGGTTATTCACGGTATCAGATTCCCAAGGCGGGCAGTACGGTACCGTTGGACAAGATTGCCTATTCAAAATTATTCGTGCCCTGGCAGTGGTCTATTGGTACTGGCGCGTATGTGGATGATATTAATACAAGTTTCCGTAATCGGGTGGTGACTCGGGCCAGGACTGTGCTGATATTGCTGATTCTGGCAGGACTAGTCACTTACCTGATCGGTAATGATGTCGCCGCCGCAACGCGCCGGCTGTCGCGTAATGTTGAACGTATTGCCCGGGGTGAACTGGATCGCGATGTGCCGGGCGTCGAGCGCGCGGATGAGCTTGGTGATATGGCGCGAGCGGTGCTCGTGCTGCGTGATACCAGTCGGGAAGTCGTTGAGCTGCGCCACGATCCGCTCACCGGTCTGGCCATGCGCAAGCTGCTGAACGATCATCTTAACCTGACCCGGTTCCAGAGTGCCCGCAATGGTTATTACAACGGGCTGATTCTGATCGACATGGACAGGTTCAAACTGCTCAACGATACTCATGGCCACGATGCGGGCGATCTGCTGCTCAAAGAGGTGGCACGACGGCTCACCCACAACACGCGCAAGGGCGACACGGTGGCAAGGCTGGGCGGCGACGAATTTGTCGTCATTGCGGTGGATCTGGCAACGGACGAGGCGACCGCATTGCGCAGTCTGGAACATATCGGCCAGAAACTGGTCAGGGTGTTGGGTGAAGTTTACCAGTTGGGCAGCATAAGTCATGTTTCGCATGCCAGCATCGGCATCACCCTGTTCAGGGACGAGTCGATGGCGGGTGACGAACTCCTGAAGCAGGCGGATCTGGCGTTGTACAAAGCCAAACAGGACGGTCGCAATACCTTCCGTTTTTTCGATCCGGATCTGGAATCGAAGATCCGGCGCCGAAACCAGATGGAACGCGAGCTGCACAGTGCCATTGCAATGGGACAGATGGAGCTGCATTACCAGCCGCAGGTTGACGACCGTGGCAACATCATCGGCGCGGAAGCGCTGGTACGGTGGCGGCATCCCGAACGCGGCATGATATCTCCTGCGCAGTTCATTCCCATGGCTGAGGAGACCGGCCTGATCGTGCCGATCGGGGAGTGGGTGCTGGAGGAGGCGTGCGACCAGTTGGTCAACTGGTCGCAGCGGCCCGACATGAACCATCTGGTCGTTGCCGTTAATGTCAGCGCCAAACAGATGTTCGACGAGCAGTTTGTCGAAAAGGTGCGCAACATAGTGCTGTGCAGTGGTGCTAATCCTGCGCATCTGAAACTGGAACTGACCGAATCGGTGCTGGTAAAAAATATCGGCGAAGTCAAAGCAAAAATGGACCAGCTCAAGCAGTTCGGCATGGCGTTCTCACTCGACGATTTCGGTACCGGCTATGCGTCCCTGACCTACCTGAAGCAGCTCCCCTTTGACCAGATCAAAATGGACGGCAGTTTTGTGGTGGACGTATTGAAAGACGAGCGCAGTGCCGCAATAGCCCGGCTCATGATAGACCTGGCCCGGGTCCTGAAACTGGAGGTGGTCGCAGAAGGGATAGAGACCGTGGAACAGCACGCCTGCCTGCGCGGTATGGGATGTTCAATTTTTCAGGGGTATCTGTTCAGCAAACCGGTACGACCCGACATGTTTTTTCAGCATCTCGACGGTTTCCGGCAAGCCGGCGCTGCACAGGGCTGATGTCAGCGCATGGAATCGCAAAAAGTCGATGGGGCTGAACCCGCCAGCCGGGCGGGACCGAATGGATGACTGGTGTGCGAGACAGCGCCGCTGATCCGGACTGTAGTGCCTGATAATGAGGTAAAATCGGGTGATCGGATCAGGTGACGGAACCGTTGAGTGAATCAATGGAGCCAACCAATGTCTGCATTGCCTGTCAATGTCTGATTGAAATCATTCTTTTCCGAATGATAAAGACCAAGCCAGAACGAACCAAAAATGATTTTTCGCTACTTTAACCGCCTCAGCGCGGATCGCCGCAGCCAGCAGGCTGACCGGCATCTCGGGTATTCACTGGCCTTTGTCGCGGGGGCTGTCAATGCGGGTGGCTTTCTGGCAATCGGCCAATACACGTCCCACATGACTGGCATTGTCTCGACCATGGCTGACCGGCTGGCCCTGGGCGAACTGAAGCTGGCTCTTGCCGCGCTGGCTGCATGGATATCTTTTGTGCTGGGTGCGGCAAGCACGGCCGTACTGGTCAATTTTGCGCGACGGCGGCATTTGCGCAGCCAGTATGCACTGAGCCTGCTGGCGGAAGCGATTCTGTTACTGGTGTTCGGTGTCACCGGCGCTTATTTAAACGAGTTGCACGAATTCCTGGATCCGGTCACTGTACTGTTATTGTGCTTCATCATGGGACTGCAGAACGCGATCATAACCAAGGTGTCCAGTGCGGTGATCCGTACCACGCACGTGACCGGGCTGTCGACCGATCTGGGCATCGAACTGGGCAAGCTGGTGTACATTAACCGTGACCACGACCATGATCTGGATGTGCACGCCAACCGGGACAAGCTGCTGCTGCATCTGGTGCTGATTTCATGTTTTTTCAGTGGTGGACTAACGGGTGCAATCGGGTTCAAATGGATCGGCTACAAGGCGACCATTTTCTTGTCCGTGTGGCTGACGCTGCTGGCCTGCGGCCCGATTATCAACGACATCCGCCGCTACCTGAATAAGCCGGAAAAATCGTCGGTTCTGTAACAAAATCGGCGGGTGCCGTTCACCGTACTGGAAAAAGCCATGGTTGATGAGGGTGTGGGTTCGATGGATTTCTATCGAAACTTGGCGTCAATTCCGTCGTTTGCGGAAGCAACGCTCGGGCGTATGCACGCCAATCTTCCTGAGGACTGGTGGGTCGTCATTGCCGATGTGACGGATTCAACCCAGGCGATCGAATCGGGTGCCTACAAGCGGGTCAACACGATAGGCGTGGCGGCCATTGCGGCGGTTGTTAATGTCGATCGTGACGTGGATCTTCCGTTCATTTTCGGCGGTGATGGTGCCACTTTTGCCATTCCCGATGCCATGAAATTGCCGGTCATGAACGCGTTGCGCGCGGCCCAGCAGCTGGCGCATGACAGCTTCGGACTGGATCTGAGAGTCGGTCTGGTGTCGGTGCGCGACCTGATCGGGCAGGATTTCGTGCTGCGGGTGGGCAAATTGCAGTTGTCACGATACATTATGCAACCGGTGTTGTCTGGACGCGGTTGGGAAGAAGCGGAACGGCGTGTCAAGACCCCTGACTTTCCCGGTGTGGTGCGTGTCACGCCGGACAACGGGATTGCCGACGGCAATTTTGAGGGATTCGAGTGTCGCTGGCGTGGTGTGCCAAGCATTAATGGTCACAAATTGTCGCTGCTGGTCGCCGCAACCTCGCGCGATGCCGCTGAAAATCACGACATTTATCAGCGCATTTTTGAACGGATCGATGCGATTTATGGCGATGTCTCGACCTATCACCCGCTTCGGGTGACGCATATGCGTCTGACCCTGAACCCGCGTCTCCTGTACCACGAGTGGTGTGTGCGATCCAGTCATCTGAGTCCGCTGAGACGGATCGGTTATTTTGCCAGCATGCTGTTCAAGAATGTCGCAGGCATGGTGATTTTCCGGAGAAACATGGACACCGACGCCGTCAACTGGCGTGCTTATCGTCAGGATATGGTCGATAATTCAGACTTCAGAAAATTTGATGGTGTACTGCGCATGGTCATCGATGGCAGTGATCGTCAGGCTGACGACTTTGAAGCCTATCTTGAGGGCGAATTTCGCGCGGGTCATCTGGTTTATGGCGTGCACAAATCGAGCGAAGCACTGGTGACCTGTATCGTACAATCCTACAACGGCAATCATCAGCATTTTGTCGATGGCAGCGACGGTGGCTATGCCATGGCAGCACGTGAATTCAAGCGGCGGATTGCACAAGTCAAAAAATGATGCCCTGTCAATAATGTCAGGTGGGGCAGGGTGGGGCAGCCTGCGGGGCCACCAGGGGCATGAAAATGGTAAAGGTAGTTCGCACCCCTTCCTCGCTGCTCACCTGTATGTTGCCGCCGAGCGTGGAATTGACAATATTGAATACAATGTTCAGTCCTAGTCCACTGCCGCCTTGCCCCATCCGTGTGGTGAAGAACGGATCAAAGACACGGGGCAGGTTCTGTTTTGAAATACCTTTGCCGTTATCGGTTGCAATCAGCAGCACGTGATCGGCATCGCTCTTCATGGCCGAAATTGAAATGATCCCGGTCATTTCATCGTTGAATCCGTGGACCAGCGAGTTCAATACCAGATTTGTGATGACCTGGCCGATCGCCCCGGGATAGCTGTCCATCAGGATGTCGTCAGGAATGTCGACATTAATTTTGTGCGGCGTGCGTTTGAACTGGGGCTGAATAATCGAAACATTGTCAAGCACCGTCTTGTTCAGGTCAAAGCGGCGACGCTGGTCACTGGTCTGATCCACCGAGACCTGTTTGAAGTGGGCCACCTGCTCGATAGCGCGGTCCAGATTTCGTAACAGGATGTCCAGGCCGGTGTGAATTTTCTGGTTAAAATCCTTAAGGCGGCTTTTGGTCAGCTTGCCGACTTCAACGTCTGCTTCGAATGTCACAAGTTCATCGAGCATATGCGAACCGACAGTCAGACTGTTACCCAGCGGGGTGTTCAGTTCATGCGACACGCCTGCAATCAGCACACCCAGCGACGCCATTTTTTCCCGCTGGATCAATTCATCCTGCGCGCGCTGAAGTTCGTTGTGCGCGTTCTGCAGGGTGGCATTGGCGTCGGCCAGATCCTTGGTCCGGCGCGTAACCCGTGCTTCCAGTTCATCATTCAACTGCATCAGGCGTGCTTCAGCCTGTTTGCGAAACGTGATGTCTTCAACGCAGACATGCAGGTATTTGTGATTGTTACGGTAAAAGACCATGTAGGTGACCAGCCCGTCCCACAATGTTCCATCAAGACGCCGGTACTGCAGTTCCTTGAATTCAGTCAGACCTTTGCGTGCCTTGTCATGTCGTTCCGCCAGTACGTCCAGCGCAAGCCGTCCGTCATACTGGACCGGGGCGGCGACGTCGAGTGTTGTCTTGCCGATCAAATCTTCACGTCGGGTGTAACCGTGGATTTCGGCGGCAGACTGGTTGCAGTCGATATAGCGCAATGTCTCCGGATCCAGAATCAGTTGCGGAATAGGCGATTCGTAAAACAGCTGGTTGGAGTAAGACTCCCGTTCCGCCAGGACTTCATTCTGGTCTTCAATTGTCCACAGCATGCTGTTGAACGCGGAGGCCAGTTCGCCAATTTCGTGCTTGCCGTATTCCGGTGCGCGTAATGAATAATTTTTGCTGACCACGATGGCGTTGGCGACATCACGCACCTTGGCCAGCGGTTGCGAAATTATTTTCTGCAACCGGATCGCCAGAAAAATCGCCGCTGCCAGCGCTGCACTCAGGGCCAGCGCCAGTGACAGGGTCTGTTCCGTGTACCGTTTGACCAGCGGCTTTTGCGTCGAATTGATCTGAACCGCGCCGATCATTTCGTTGTTGGACATGACGGGTACCTGTACATGCAGCGTTTCGCCGTTAAACAGCGCGAAGTTCTGGTCGGACGGAACCAGCATGGTGCATTTTTCGGGTTTTGTGGCTCGACTGTACTGGGCAAATGTTTCACCGTGGTCGTTGAACAGGCAGGCGGAGCCTATCTGGTCCAGATCAGAAAACGACGTCAGATTTTCGGCAGCAGTCTGGTTATCAAGAAAAGTCAATGCGGCGCTGCTTCGATTACCGATCAGCCGGGCCAGTGCGGTCAGTTCTTCGGTCAGCGCGGCCCGTGAATGTCTGCTTTCATTCAGATACAGCACGGTCGCGGAGATACCCAGCGTAATAACGCTCGTGAGCAGAATGATTGAAATGATCTGTACCCGCAGAGACAATTTGCGCAGCAGGAAGCCGGTGGGCGACTTCATTTTGACGTCTCACCGATAATCGAGATCGCAATTTCTACCAGCTTGGCGCTGACCTTGAGTTGTGCCTTGCGGGTTGAATTCAGGTTGATGGTCCAGCGGATTTTGCCTTCCCGGGTGACGAATCCGATGCTGATACCGGACTGTGTGGCATCGTCACTGCTGCTGACAGTCAGGATGGGCGAATCGCCCAGATTTTTGACGATGTCGCGCCATTGTGTCGACTTGCTGATGTCATTGATATAGAGGATATGACAGCTTTTGGCTTCAGTGATCGTCTGCGGGTATTTGATGAGTATGGGATGAGTCTGGTAACTGCGGTTACTCAGTGATTCAAGTACATTGCCAAACGGATTGTCGCCGACCACGCAGATCTGGAATCCGGCACTGCTGTCTGCGAACGCACTGGCGGGCCACTCTATGAATTTACTGAAATTGTAGATGAAAACGGCTTTGAGCTGATATTCGTTGGGGCTGTCCGCTTTCTGCGCAAAAGCCGCCTGCCAGTTGCACAGCAGTGCCAGCACCACCAGTCCGCACCCGCACGATCTGGCGCACCACGAAAAAAAACGCAGGTGCGGCTGCCGGCTTGCTGGAACAGGGTGGTTGTTAAGCATCAATAATACCTTGATAAACTGTACATCGACTTACAATGCCCGGATAAACTTCCATTATAATCCCCAAATACAATCTTTTTGGCAAGATTTGCTCTAAAACGTCACCAGGACGCTGAGTTGATAATTTGCCCCGAACAGTGGCCGGCCAAGAAACACATTGCCACTGCCAACACCGGATCCGACGACGCGCGGATTGCCCTCGGTAATCGCCAAGGTGTCAGTGACGTTGGTGCCTGTCAATTGCACGCTGATATCCTTGCTGAGCCTGGCCACCGCGCCGATGTCCAGTGTATGGTAGGCGGGCAGACGCTGCGTGTTCTGCAGATCCGAAAAGCGCTGACCGACATAAGTGCCGGTGGCGTATAACCGGAAGTCCGCCATGGCAGTCGGTATTATGTAGCTCGGCGTCAAGCGGAGCTGAAATTGCGGTTGCTGGTCAACCAGATTGCCGGTAATACCGGGACCACCGGCGGTCAGCACGCCGTGCATGTAATCAGCGACCAGCGTCAGCTGCAGCCGGCTGGTCGGCCGTGCCAGGCCTTCCAGTTCCAGGCCCCGGGTTTCCGAGCTGAGCAGGTAGGTCAGTATTGAACCATCCACCAGCGTTTGCGTTTGCGGCTGCCCGGTAAACGTGCCATAAAAAGCGGTCGCATACACGGAATACGATTCCTGCACGTATTTGATGCCACTTTGAATCTGGGTCACGCGGGTAATCTGGTTCTGGTCATTCTCAATGTCGTCGAAGGTCGGGAACCGGTAGCCCCGGTTAAGGCGTACAAAGCTGTTCAGGTTCTGCTGTATTTCGTACGCTGCGCCCGTGGTAATCGCATGAGCATCGCCGTCATAGCTGTAACCGCTGTTCCCTGCAACCCGATACACCACGCCATAGTCGTAGAGGTCCAGCGGGTCACTGCCGAGCGTGCCTTTTGTGGTGGCCTGGCCGGTGCCCTGCAGGGACACATGTTCAAGTCGATAACCCAGATCCAGTCGCAGTCTGTCGGTCGCGTTCCACTCGTCTTCAATAATTCCGGCGAGATTGGTACCCTGCATGGAAAAGTAGTTTGCGTTGGTCACTGGCGCAAACACACCGTCATTATTGGTGGCCTGGACGCCATTGTTCAGCGCAAGGTTGATGACCTGGGGATTGTTCTGCAATTGCATCAGCTGGTAGGCACCTTTTTCATCGCTTTCAACGTCGGTGTAACGGGTGTAGAACGCGCCCAGGGTCAGGGTATTTTTTGCGGTGAGCGGTAACGAAAAACGTGCTTCGTTCTGATACGCCGTAAACTGTTTGTCGATGGCACCGATGTTCATTGCAATCACTTCCTGATTCAGGTTGCCGATCACCTGTCCGGAGCCGGCGTATGTGGCCACACCACCACTGGCCAACCTGCCGCCGGCTGCGGCCAGTGCCGCCGGATTGCTGTTGGCCAGACTGATTTCAGACGTGATGAACGATGACAGGGTTTCCGGCAGCGGGCCCGATTCCTGTCGGGCGGTATAGGCGGAACCGGCGGTGTACGACATCTTGTCGGTCAATTGACCGGTTCCCAGCGCTTTATTCAGATCAAAGCCGATAATGTGCGAATCAATGCCGCGACCGTTGGCCATGTCGAGTGTGTCGCTTTGCCCGGGACCAGTGGCAAGATTCACGTAGCGGGTATTATTGCCGTACAGGGTCGCCGTCAACGGATTGAATCCCGGGTAACCTGCGATGGTATTGCCGCTACCGGCGTTGCTGCCGATCAGGGGAATATCGGTAAAAAATGCGTTTTTGTCGTGAGTGACACGTCCGTACAGGGTCATTTTTCCGTCATCGATCACGTGCGTCAACGTGCCCACCAGCTGATAGCCCTGGTCGGCCGGGTACTCGGTATTGCGAACGCCGTTGTCCTGCCGGTAAAATCCGCCGATGCTGCCGTACCAGTCACTGGCAATCTGAGTACCAAAGTAACTGTCGATCCGGCCAAGGTTTCCCGTGCCGGTAGTGAACCGAAGGCTGCCGCCGGGATTATCCAGACCATTTTTCTGAATAAAGTTGACGGTTGCACCGGGTTGCCCGGTGCCCCAGATAACAGCCGGTCCGCTTAACGTCGCTTCCATGCGCAGCACGGTGTCGTCGTACCGGAACGGCGAGAAGTTATCCATCCACGACAGTGTCGAGACCGGGTAGATCGACAACCCGTCCAGTTGCACGGTCACCCAGGGCGTATCGCCGGTCGTTGGAAAACCCCGTACATCGACATTGGGGCCGGAGACACCCCCGGTGGTTTCAGCCCACATACCCGGCACCAGTCGGGTCAGATCGGCCGCGTTGTTCGCCTGGGCATCGCGCATGACCTGTTCTGATAACGTCGTGATGGCATAACTGGCCTGCTGCTTGAGCATGCCACCTGCAGTCGGCGTGCCTGTAATAACGATTTCGGTCAGTTTATCCAGGGGCAGATCCAGAAGCGCGGTGAGCGCCTCATCCTGTTTCTTATCGGGCGAATCGGCCGCAGCAGCCGGGCCAACCAGACCGGTGCCGGTTATGGCAAGCGCAACCAGACCCAATAAAATCAACTTGCTGAGCTTCACATGAGATCCTGATTAATTGACAACAGTTGGCTGAATTTGATTCAAAGTGTATGGTCCGGATGCAACCAGACCCTGCGCAGTCCAGTATAGGAACGGATGGGGTCCGAGTTCAAGGAAATCCATCGCCTGTTTTCTGATTTTATTGATAATTCAGGGTGCCGCATTAAAATTCATTACAATGAGGGCCAGTCGGGCCGGATTATGCGCTGTTGGGTAACTTTGCCTGGGGATGACCACGCAGTAAGCAGACAGTGCCGCTGCCGGGCAACAGGTGCAATCCGTGCCAAAACGAAATTTAAAAAGGAACAGTGATGACAGCATCGATGACGATACTGGATGGCGGAATGGGACGTGAACTGCTGAGAATAGGTGCGCCGTTCCGCCAGCCCGAGTGGTCGGCTCTGGCTTTGCTGGAAGGCCCTGATTTTGTACGGCAAGTCCACGATGCCTACATTGCTGCCGGCGCCGACCTGATCACCACCAACAGTTATGCGCTGGTGCCGTTCCATCTGGGTGAGGAACGCTTCAAGGCCCGTGGACAGGCAATGGCAACCCTGGCCGGTCGACTAGGCCGCGACGCGATTGCTGCGTCGCTGGCGCCAGAAAAAGTTCGTCTGGCCGGTTCGCTGCCACCGCCTTTCGGTTCGTATCGCCCGGACTTATTCAATGCGGCCGAGGCCAGCCGTATCCTTGATCCGCTGGTCGCCGGTTTGGCGCCGTTTGTTGATGTCTGGCTGGCCGAAACACAAGGGTCAATCCAGGAAGCGCGTGCAGTCAAGGCCGCGCTCGGCAAGGTGCCTGCAAGGCCGTTCTGGCTGTCGTTCACGCTTGACAGCGCTGATCCGGCAGCGGTGGCGGCAGGGACGCGTGCTGCAGCGCTCTGTTCCGGTGAGTCCATTACGGACGCTGCCAGCGCGGCACTTGAGCTGGGCGTCGACGCGCTGTTGTTTAACTGCAGCCATGTCGACGTCATGGAAGCGGCGGTTCGTGAAGCCGTTGCGGCCTGTGCGGCGGTGCCGGTTGACCAGCGGCCACGCATAGGTGTGTACGCCAATGCATTTACGCCGCATTATCACCAACAGGATGCCAATGAGGGCTACAGTGCCTTGCGGGACGACCTCAATCCTTCCGAGTATCTGGGATTTGCCTGCAAGTGGCGCGCCGCAGGGGCAAGTATTATTGGCGGGTGCTGCGGTATCGGCCCTGGCCACATTGCTGCTCTGGCGGCATCCCTGCGGACAGGTCACTGATTGAGCCAGAACGGCGCGTGCCGGCTGGCGTCGCCTCATTTGCACGGATTCGGGCCTGAAACCCGGGTCTGACACCGGGGTTTGAAGCCGGGGCTTTAAGCCGGGGTTTGAACCCTTTCAGCTAGCCTTTCAGCTGGATTTATCCGAATGATTGTCCTCCGACAGGGCATAGGACGATCGCAAGGAAATAATGAACGGCCGGATGTGGTCGGCAGCCTGTTCCCAACCGGTTTCCCGGACAATTGAAATGCTCCAGTTACAACCTGCGTCATCCGGGTTGTCCAAACGGAATATTTTGCTTAACTTGATTTTTTTATGCGCTTTGAATTTTTTGTATTCGTCTTTGATCAGCTTTTGCAGAAATTTTCTTTTTACTATCTTGCGGTCCATTTTTAGTCTCCGTGAAACTTTGCGTTATCCGCTAGCATAATCCAATTTGACGGTATTTTCTGATTTGCCCAGCGATGCGAACCAAATTTACCCGCATCCACTCCGTTCGGCTCATGTAAAACGGGCGAACCGACCGCATCCGCGATGAATCACAGGTCAATAATAGTATTATATTGACAACGTTGATTCATGCAATCCGTCCACTCGGGTCGGTGACGTCAGGACTGGCGCAACGGTGTCAGCGATAAACATCCTCAAACCGCATTCCGCCATTGGGTGCCATAACGAAGCCGCGGACATCGGAGGTCATGGGAATAAAGACCGCCGAATGGGCCAGCGTAATCCAGGGTCGGTCGAATTTGAATATTTCAATCGCTTTTTCGTACAGCTTGATGCGACGGTTCTGATCGGTGCTCATGCGTGCCGCATCAACCAGTTTGTCAAACTCGGCGCTGCAGTATTTGTAGCACCCGGGCTGATTGGCTTCGCTGGTTAAATTGGGCGAAAGAAAATCATCGGCGTCACCGGTGTCGCTGGTCCAGCCGCTCATGTAAACGTCGTGTTCGCCGGCCCGTGAACGTTTCAGATATTCACCCCATTCATACGTTTTGATGTTGGCTTTGACACCGATTCTGGCCCAGTCCTGCTGGATCAGCTGGGCCAGCAACTGACCATTCGGATTGGTCGGGCGCGCAACCGGTAACGCCCACAGGCTGAGCTCCAGGCCACTGCCATAGCCTGCCTGATTCAGCAGTTTTCTGGCCCGTTCGGGATTGTATTCATTGACCACGCGGTCGTTGTAGCCCGGTACACCGGGCGGAAACGGGTTGCTGGCCTGCAGCGCATCGCCGCGCGGGAACAGCGCTCTGAAAATGGCGTTCCGGTCGATGGCGATATCAAGTGCCTCACGTACTTCGCGAATTCGCGTGGCGTCGTGTTTCATGTTGAACGACAGGTAGGAAATATTCAGCGCCTGTATTTTTTTCAAATTGATGTTGGGCCGTTTCAGCAGGATCGGAATATCTTCGTCGCGCACCGTGGAGGTGATCTGGCATTCGTTGGCCAGCAATTTATTGACTCTGACGTTAGCATCGGGAACGATGGCAAAAATCAGCTTGTCGGTGCGCTGTTTATGACGCCAGTAAGCCGGATTGGCGCTCATGCGTATCACTTCATTTTTTTTATACGAAACAAACTGGTACGGCCCCGTGCCGATCGGGTAGTTATTAATCAGGTGCGCATTGCCCTGCCGAAGCAGTTGCGCCGCATATTCGGCCGACTGGATCGGTGCAAAACTCATGGCGAAATAACTGAGAAAGGCCACGTTAGGCTGTTTCAGTATGAATCGCACCCTGTAATCATCGATTTTTTCGATCGATGCCACCATGCTGGCCAGCCCCAGATTCTGGGGATAGACAAACGTTGCCGGAAACGCGCGATTGAACGGAAAGTCGGGATAAAGAAACCGCGAGAAGGTGAAGATCACGTCGTCGGCATTGAACGGTCGGGTCGGCGTGAAATAACGGGTGGTGTGAAACGGTACACCCTGACGTAACGTGAACGTAAATACCCGGGCATCCGCGCTGACTTCCCATTTTGTGGCCAGTACCGGTGCCAGGGTGGTGCTGCTGCCTTCAAATTCCAGCAATCCCTGAAATATCTGGCCGGTGACATTATGGGTGCTCGCGGCGTCCCACATGCCGGGGTCAAAGCCTTCAGGACTGGCTTCACTGCAATAAACCAGTGCACCGGCCCTGGCCGGCAGCGCAAGCAGCGGCATTGCCAGAGCAGCAAGTAACAGCAACAGGCGTGTGACGTTAAATAGCAAGGCTGGCATTCATCAGGTCAGGTGGCTCAGTCAATTGAAATGCGATGCGATCCAACGATCGATCGAGTAGCCCAGTGCCGGTATGCGCCAGGTGGTTGAGCAGTCCGGGCCGGCCTGATAACGGCTGCCCAGATTGCTCAACAGTGCAATGATATACCGCGGCTGGTCGGCCCGGGTGGTTGTCACGAGACCGGCATCCGAGCAATAATTTTCGGTATTGCCCGTCTTATGCGCAAAATGACGCGTGGCGGTCTGGTTAATACTGCGGACATCAGCCGGAAAACGGATCGCCTCGACCTGTACACTGCCATCGTCCTGTATCCAGCGCGGTGACAGCGTGGCCGGAATACCGCTGGTCCATCCCGGCACACCGGCTAGGCTGGTGGATGAAAGTACCGTGTGCAGACCCTGGTCGCCCAGCCATTCCCAGATGCGCTGTCTGCTTTCATTTGACACAAGTGCAGGGGTGCCGGCCGGCAGCCAAGGTGCCTCCTCATCAGCAAGTAACCAGAGCAGCCGCACGCTGTCCCACGCGGTCATGTGATGATGTCCGACACCGGCCCCATCGGCGGAACGCCAGCCGCCATCGGGTTGCGTGTTGCCCAACTGCAGTGTGTGCAGACCGTACTGTGCAAAGAGCTGGTTCAGGTGATTGGTTTCTGCCGGTCCGCTGCGCACGATCAATTTCTCCTCATGCAACAGTCGGACCAGTACGGTGGTGGCATCGTTATTGCTGGCCACTATCATCGAGTCGGCCCACTCTGCCACCGATTTTTTTGTGCCTGCCAACGTTCGTTCGCTGCGCCAGTCGACCTTGCCGAGGTCAACCAGTCGCGCCACGCCGACCAGTACCATCAGCTTCAGCAACGATGCCGGGTAGGGCGCGACGAAGGAATTGCCCGGCGGGCTGTGCTGTACCGTATCCGTCAGTGTTTCCCAGTGCAATTGGCGCCAGTCGCTGCCGGGCAGCCACGCAATGGATTCGTACCGGGCATTGGTCTGATCTTTCAGGTACACGATATTGCTGACCTGCTCCGCCTTGGGCGAAATCTGCGCGATGTGGCCTTCCGGAAAATCACGGGAAAACAGCACATTGGCAAAAACAGGTGCGCCGGCGGATGGAAACACCACGACCGCCAGGTCGAGGCTGGGAAAATTCCGAACGGGCTGTCCCTGACACATGGAATCGGGTGTCAGTTCAAATTGCCGGGCGCGTACCAGCGTGAGCAGTGCCTGGGCCAGTGCCGGGTTGTCTGATAGTTGAGCCATTGCAGTCCATTCAGTTCGTCAGGCGGCACACCATGGGTCATCCCATGTACCAGCATGCCGGCTGACCCGCAGGCAAACCGAAGCCGGAGCGTGCCATGACCGTTATTAAACCACATGAAATCGGGTCACGGTTGCGGATTAATCCGTGTCGCCATGCAGTCACGGCGGTAGGGCGCGGCCAGTGCCAGCCGGCTTCGGCGTGATAAATCACACTTGTTAATCCGATAACTCCGCGCCGATGTCGCCGACTTCACGCATAATAGGGCTTTCCAGAGCTTCCCGGCGCTTTCAAAATACGATGATGAATCAGCCCGGTGCACCAACCGGCGGATTTTTATAAAAGAGAGACTATGTTGTTACTCCCGTCACAAAACAGGCAATTACCATCAGCACCGGCGCGCCGGTCTCTGCTGGCATTCATGGCAGCGATGCTGGTCGTCCTGACCTGCCGCGCCGGGTCCGGTCTGCCGCCGGACATTCAGCAGAGCCTGCACAGACAGGGCTTCAGCCCTGACCAGATCGGTGTCGTGGTCATGTCGCCACGCGATGGACGTATCAGGATGGATCATTTTGGCCATCGGGCAAGGAGTCCGGCCTCCACGCTCAAACTGCTGACCACCCTCAGTGCGCTGGAAAGTCTGGGTCCGGATTTTGTCTGGACCACACGGCTGCAAAGCACCGGTACCCTGGAGCAGGGCGTGTTACATGGCAGTGTGTATCTGCATGGCGGCGCTGAACCGGATTTCAGCTGGGTCAAACTGGGCCTGATGCTGCGCCAGTTGCGTGATCAGGGCGTGCACGACATTGACGGCGATCTGGTGGTCGACCGCAGCTATTTCAGTCCGTCACGTTTAGATCTGTACCAGCCTCCGTTTGATTCCACCCCGGCGCAATACTACAACGTCATACCGGACGCGATGCTGGTCAATTCAAATTCTATCGAACTGCATCTGGATTCAACCGGAAACCAGATCGCCATCGGCTTCTTGCCACCGTTAGAGGGGGTCCGGATACGAAGTGAGCTGGTTCTGAATGGCGACAACTGCAGCGACTGGGACGAGGAATGGCCGGCACCGGATCAACTCGTGGACGGCAATCAGTTGACCATCGTCCTGCAGGGTACGTTTCCGTTACACTGTGTGAACGGAACCTCCAGCAATATTCTTGACCGCAACCAGTTCATAGAACGTCTGGTGCGCGGTCTGTGGCATGAACTGGGAGGGCAATGGCATGGGCAGGTGCGCGACGGCGTCACACCTTCGGACGCGAGCGTTCTGGTCGAACACAAGTCAGCCGCGCTGGCCGATATCATTAAAATCATCAACAAGAACTCTGACAACACCATGGCCAGAAATCTGTTCCTGACTCTGGGTGCACAATCAGTTCAGCGTGGCAGTCAGATTGACAGCATTGCCACGCTTGACGCAGCGCAGAAACAGGTCAGGCACTGGCTGCTTCAGCACCGGATTGATGATGCCGGGCTGGTACTGGAGAACGGATCAGGTTTGTCCCGGCTGGAACGGATCAGCCCGATTCAACTGGCCAACATACTGAAGGCGGGCACGGACAGCCCATGGCAGCCCGAATTTGTCTCCAGCCTTCCGATTATGGGCATGGATGGCACGATGGCCAAGCGGAACGCAAAGGATATTACCCCGGGCGGTGCCCGGATCAAAGGGGGCACGCTTAACAATACCGTGGCAGTTGCCGGATACGTTCAGGATATAATGGGTGAAACCTGGATTGTCGTTGCCATGATCAATCGCCCGGATGCCGGCGCAGGACGTGCGGTGCTGGATGATTTGATCGCCTGGATTGCCGGCCATCCTGAAAAGTCCGGTCATAAATAGAGACTGACCGGCTGTGCCGCAGGCACTCCAGCAGGCGTCGAGGACGATTTTTATGGGGTTATCGTGGTTGTGTATTTATTTAAAAAACTGGCAGGAACGGTTCCGACCCTGATTGGAATTACGCTGCTTGCTTTTCTTCTGATCAGGATGGTGCCCGGCGATCCGGTCGAGGTCATGGCCGGTGAACGTCACCTGGATCCGGCCCTGCACCAGCAGGCACTGCATCGTCTCAATCTGGATCAGCCGCTGTATGTGCAATATGCCCGCTATCTGTCGCAACTGGCGCGCGGGAATCTGGGCGACAGCCTGGTCACCCGCGAACCGGTAATCGACGAATTTCTTGCTTTCTTTCCCGCGACTGTCGAGTTGTCGCTCATGGCGATGCTGTTTGCCCTGGTGTTGGGTTTGCCGGCCGGAATACTGGCCGGATTAAAGCGTGGCTCGATGTTTGATCATGGTGTGATGGGTGCGGCGCTGACCGGTTATTCGATGCCGATATTCTGGTGGGGCCTGATACTGACCCTGTTTTTTTCCGTCCAGTTGGGCTGGACGCCGGTCTCGGGCCGGATTGATATTGAATATGATATTCCGGTACGGTCCGGATTTCTGCTCATTGACACGCTGCTTGCCCATGACTTGGACGCGTTCCGTTCGGCACTGATGCACCTGATATTGCCGACCATCGCGTTAGGCACGGTTCCCCTGGCAGTGATTGCCCGGATGACGCGTTCAGCCATGATTGAAGTGCTCAAAGACGATTACATCCGGACTGCGCGCGCCAAGGGACTGTCAACCACCCGCATCGTGGTCGTGCACGCACTGCGCAATGCGCTGATACCTGTCGTGACGGTGATCGGGCTGCAGGTGGGCAGCCTGCTGGCGGGTGCGGTTCTGACCGAAACCATATTTTCCTGGCCGGGTATGGGAAAGTGGCTTATCGATTCCATCGCACAACGTGATTATCCGGTGGTGCAGGCGGGCATACTGATAACGGCCTGTATCATCATTGTCATCAATCTGGGGGTGGATGTGCTGTATGGCATCATTAATCCGAGAGTACGCCGATAATTTTTGTCTGGGAGGACGGGTTGACCGAGCAATTGCATGAAGGCAGAACACCCGTAGCGGCGTGGGTCGAGCCCGATTCCGCGGCGCAGCAGACTCCGTCAGCCGAATTCTGGTCGGTCTTTTCATCGAACCGTGGCGCGCTGCTGGCGGGTATTTTTTTCGCGTTGATCGTCGCTTGCGCGTTGTTGGCGCAATGGCTGGCACCGCACAGTGCCATCGAACAGTTTCGCGATCACATGCTCGTGCCTCCCTGCTGGGCGGACGGCGGCAGCACCGAATTTCTGTTCGGTACGGACGAATTGGGTCGCGACATTTTATCGCGCCTGATAGTCGGCGCGCGCATTTCACTGATGATCGGACTGCTGTCCGTGCTGTTGTCACTGCTGCCGGGAATGGTTTTGGGCATGCTGGCGGCGTTTTACCCGGAGCGGCTCGGCGCGGTGATCATGCGCATCATGGATGTCATGCTGGCGCTGCCGTCACTGCTGCTGGCGATCTGTGTGATCACGATTTTGGGGCCCGGCCTGATCAATACCACGATAGCGATTGCCATTGGTACGCTTCCTGGCTATACCCGTCTGACACGCGCCGCCGCGCTGACCGAGGTCGGCAAGGACTATGTCACCGCCAGTCGCGTGGCAGGCGCCTCGCCGTTCCGGCTGATGTTCAATACGGTGTTGCCCAACTGTATTGCACCATTAATCGTGAATGCAACACTGGGATTTTCGTCATCGGTACTGGAAGCGGCAGCGCTAGGTTTCCTCGGCCTTGGCGTTCAGCCACCGACACCCGAATGGGGCGCGATGCTGTCGGCAGCGCGCGATTATATCCAGCGCGCTCCGTGGGTAGTGACCCTGCCCGGTGTCACGGTCCTGCTGACCGTCCTGTCTGTCAATCTGCTGGGAGACGGATTGCGTGACGCACTGGATCCCAAATTGAAGCGCGGGCAATAAGGACCGCAATGAGCCTGCTCAGCATAAAAAATCTGTGCGTCGAATTTGGACATGGTCACCGGGCCTTCAAGGCGGTAGACGGTGTTGATCTGGCGATCGATCGCGGCGAACTGGTGGGTCTGGTCGGTGAATCCGGATCGGGGAAGTCGGTGGCGATGATGGCGTTGATGGGTCTGATCGATCCGCCGGGTGTCTGGTCTGCCGACCGGATGGAGTTTGACGGCCATGACCTGCTGCAGATCCCGGTCAGACGGCGGCGCCAGATCGTCGGCCGTGATGTGGCAATGATCTTTCAGGATGCGCTGAGCAGCCTGAATCCGTCATATACCATTGGCTTTCAGATTCGCGAGGTGCTGAAAACACACATGAATCTGGCCGGTGCCGAACTGGACAGACGCCTGCTCGATCTGCTGGAATGGGTCGAAATTCCCGCCGCCCGGCAGCGCATGAATGCCTATCCGCACGAGCTGTCAGGTGGCATGAATCAGCGGGTCATGATCGCGATGGCGCTGTCCTGTGAACCGAAATTGCTGATCGCCGATGAGCCGACGACCGCACTCGATGTGACGATACAGGCGCAAATCATGGCATTACTGATGCGCTTGCAGAAGCAGCACAACATGGCGCTGATCATGATTACCCATGACCTGGCCATCGTTGCTGAAATGGCACAGCGCGCATACGTCATGTACGCGGGACAGATTGTTGAGCACCAGACACTTCCGGCACTGTTTGACCGGCCGGCGCATCCCTACACCGAGGCCCTGTTAAATGCCATTCCGGAACACAATAAAGGAAAGAACCGGCTGCAGGCACTGCCCGGTATTGTGCCAGGTCGGGCCGACCGTCCGCGCGGGTGCCTGCTGTCCCCACGCTGTCACTATGCACAAGCGCTGTGCCGGACCTCACCTCCGGGCATGCTGCCGGCACAAGGTCCGGGTTCGGCCGGCATGACGCGCTGCTTTTTTCCACTGACCAAAGGCGGACACGATGACGCGTGAACCGATCCCCGGTCAGCGCGCGGCTGCACCCGTACAGGGCGCGGGGCACGACACTGGCTGCCGGGAAGAATCAGTACAGCCCGACATGTTGCGCGCGCAGGATCTGACCCGCCATTACCCGGTAGGTCAGGGGCTGTTTAAAAAAGGCCTGACTGTGAAGGCGCTCAATGGTGTCTCATTCGGCCTGGCGCGCAGGCGCACGCTGGCTGTGGTGGGTGAATCCGGTTGTGGCAAGTCGACGCTGGCGCGCGTCCTGACCCTGATTGAAACGCCCACGTCCGGCAGTCTGGTGATAGACGGTGTGGATGTGGCGCATGCCACTGCGCAACAGCGCGCCCGGATGCGCAGCAAGATACAGATGGTATTCCAGAATCCGTTCGCCAGTTTGAACCCGCGCAAAACAGTTATGGCGACACTGGATGAACCGCTGCTGATCAATACCCCATTCACACGGCGTGAACGTCATGAAAAAATTGCTGCCATGCTTGGGCAGGTCGGTTTGCGTCCGGAACATGCCCAACGGTATCCGCACATGTTTTCAGGCGGACAGCGTCAGAGGGTGGCCATTGCCCGTGCCATGATACTGAACCCGGCCATCGTGGTGGCGGATGAACCGGTTTCCGCACTGGATGTGTCGATACAGGCACAGATACTCAACCTGTTCATGGATCTGCAGGACCAGTTTGCCACCTCGTATGTCTTTATCTCGCATAATCTGTCCGTGGTTGAACACAGTGCGGACGATATCATGGTGATGTATCTGGGCCGTGTGGTGGAATACGGCAGCAAGTCTGACCTGTTTGCCGGCCCAAAACATCCCTACACGCGCGCACTGATGAGCGCAACGCCGACGGTGCACAAGCAGGACAGGCGTATCCGGATAGAAATCGGCGGCGAACTGCCCAGTCCGCTGAATCCGCCATCAGGGTGCGCATTTCATGCGCGCTGCCCGCATGCCGAGGAACGGTGCAGGCAGGAATCGCCGGCGCTGCGCCATTGGGAGGGCGCACAGGTGGCCTGTCACCAGCTCGAAAAAATCAGCGGTTAGCGCCATGCGCAGGCGCGGACTGATTAAGCCGGGTGTAGCGCGCCGGTTTATGCTGTTATGTTGTTAAAAAAATATCGCAATATGGATTTGAACCGACTAATCTGAAGCTTGAATTAAAAATCAGCGATAACGCCCACCCCTTCCTTGTTCCAGGGGGTGCCCGTCATTTGTTCACTGGTGCGGCTGGCGATGAGCTGATGAGCATGGCTGCTGAATCCTGGATTGCGGCGCACAGAAATCCGGACGTATTTTGTGTTGTGCAAAAATGGAAATTGTCGAGGAGAGTGAGATGACGTTGCGTACAGTCTCAAGCTGCATCATCATTGTCGGCATGGCAACCAACGTCTGGGCGGATGACACAACGGTGCCAGACAAAGCTGTTCAACGTGTTGAAATAACCGGGTCGAGTATCAAGCGGGTTGATGTTGAAGGGGCCTTGCCGGTCCAGATCATTTCCCGTCAGGATATGGAACGTGCGGGAATAACCAGTGCCGAGCAACTGCTGAACACGATCAGCGCCAATGTGTCCGGTGCCTACAACATGAGCGCCAACCAGGCCGAAGGTTTCACGGCCGCAACGGGTACGCACAACTCGGGTGCCTCGGCAGCCAATCTGCGCGGACTGGGCCCTGACAGCACACTGGTGCTGCTCAACGGCCGGCGTATTGCCGATCACGGCCTGAACGGCAGTTCGGTCGATCTGAATTCAATTCCGTTTGCTGCCATTGAACGTGTTGAAGTACTCAAGGATGGTGCCTCGGCCATTTACGGAACGGATGCGATTGGCGGTGTCATCAATTTTATTCTGCGCACCGATTATCAGGGGATGGAAGTGCAGGCCAGTGGCGATGTCACCCAGCATGGCGGCGGGGATATTTATACGGCGTCACTTTTATACGGCAAGGGCTCCCTGGTTAGCGACGGCTATAATTTCATGCTGTCACTTGCGGCGGATAAAAACACCGCACTGCAGGGTTCACAACGTTCCTTCCAGAATGGTTACCAGCCGGCGCGCGGACTGGCGCCCGATACGGTCGGCACACCTTATGCGACACAGGAGTTTCCCAATCCGGTTACACTGCCCGGCAGTTCCCAGCAATACGGCTATGCCAACCTGCTGAGTCTGGAAGGAAAGTGCAACAGTTACCCAAACATGTATCAGTATCCGGTTGCGCTTTGGGCCAATCCTTACCGCGCATTGGGCTGTTCCTATGATTATGGGGCTGACTGGGCGTTGATGCAGCCGGTTCAGCACCAGAATCTGGTGTCAAGAACCAGTATCAGGCTGGATGCGGATAACACGCTGTATCTTGAAGTCACGGCGTCCCACACCAGCGCTACCGATATCTATACGCCGCTGCAGATTACGGCACCTTTCTCATACCCTGCCGGTGGTATGTATTATCAGAATCTGAGCGCCTATATTCCCGGTTTTGATCCGACCCAGCCGATCGACCTGCGCTGGCGCTGTGTACCGTGCGGGGACCGGGAAGAAACCACCGCGACAACAACCTTTCGCGCCCTGGCCGGACTGGACGGCACTGTCGGCACCTGGGATTACAAACTGGGTCTGTCGGTGGCGGGCAGCAGCGCAACGACCGATCTGGTCAGCGGCTATGTCAATTCAACGCTGTTCCAGAATGCCCTGAATACCGGACTGATCAATCCATGGACCTTGCCGGGTCAGTCACAGACGGCCGCAGGTATGGCGGCACTCGACACGTCGCTGGTCACCGGTCAGGTCTATCGCGGGCATTCGCGCCTGATGCAGGCGGATGGCAGTGCCAGCAGTGAAATCGGCTCATGGCAGGGCAAGGCACTGTCGACGGCGCTGGGCTTTGATCTGCGCCGTGAAACGTACGCGTTCGATTCGAACAGTAATGCCGCCAACACGATTCTGGACGCGACATCCGACCCGTCCCTGAGCCAGGTGGGGCGCAACATTGTGGCTGTCTATGCGGAGTTGCTGGTACCCATTACGCGGGCGCTCGAAGGTGACCTTGCGGTTCGACATGATCAATACAGTGATTTTGGCGGCACCACCAATCCGAAAATCTCGTTGCGCTATCAGCCCAGCGGTTCATTACTGTTCAGAACATCCTGGAACACCGGTTTCCATGCACCTGATTTCGAACAGATGTATGCCGGACAGACGCCCAATACATTAAACAATGCGGAACCCGATCCGGTTCTGTGCCCCCTGAATCCGGGCAATCCGACCTATTGCAGTCAGAACTGGAACTATAATACCGGCGGCAATGCGTCACTCAAGCCGGAACGGTCGAGACAGTTTTCTCTGGGTTTGGTGGTGTCGCCCCTGACCAATTTGAGTTCCAGTGTGGATTACTGGGACATACATCGCACCAACCGTATCGTCACGCCCGATCCTGCGGCGGTGCTGGCCAATGATCCGTCCAGTGTGATCCGTTTTGCCAATGGCACGATCAATTATATTGCCGATGATTTCATGAACATTGCTCAAGATGACACGCGCGGGATAGACGTTGGTCTGAAGTTTGACCAGAAACTGGCTGGCGATCACGTGTATTTCAGTCTCGATGGCACCTATATGATTTCGCACGCCGTTCAGGATGCACCGGGTGGCCCAACTGTTCAATACGTGGGCCAGTTTGGTGATCCGAACAACGGTTACTCGGACCTTTACCTGCGTTGGCGACATTCGGCCAGCCTGACATGGAAGCACAATGACTGGGCAACGACCCTGACTGAACAATATGATCGCGGCTACTACGACGAGGTACCGGTCGGCACCATACCGCCCGGATTTGATCCCAGGGTGTCTGGTTACAACCTGTACAATCTGGGCGTGGCTTACTCGGGTTACCAGAATACGACCATCAACTTCACCATCAAGAACCTGTTCGACACGAGCCCGCCATTTTCGGCCCACAGTGTTGACGATGTTGCCGGTGCTGGCTGGGATTCGCGCGAAGGTCAGCCGCGACTGCGATCATATATGCTGGCGCTGAAATATAAATTTTTCTGATCAGTTCGTCGACGATGCCGACGATGCCGGCGATGCCAATAAACCGCTGTATGTCGACGTTTAAAAATAACCAAAAAATCATGGTAACAACAGGAATGATAAAGCGGATTTTTCTGTCAGGCTGGTGCCTGGCAGCGTGCAGTTTCCTGTTGGGTGTGACCCTGACTGGCCACGCCCAAACCCGGGTCAATGTTCGTCATTCAGTGCAGGAATTGCAGGCGATGCAGCCCGGCGATTTTCAGTCTGACATGAATTCGGCACAGGGTGAGCTGCAGTTGCGCAAGGACGCGCTGGATGATTTCAGGTCGACGCTGGCACAAATCACGACTGACAATCTGGATGACAGGAACGTCACGGTGTTCAATTCAGCGGTCCAGTTCAATCTGGACAAAAAGCGGGTGCGAACCAAGTTAAAAATGGTGCTGCGCAGGCTCGACCGCTATGAGCCCGGCGTACAGCGCGAGATACTCAGTGCCGTTTATACGCGTTACGCCAGAGAGATGGGCCCGATCGTCTGGCACGAACTGCCGCGCCTGAAAACAGAGCGTGAATTTGCCATTGCCAGTTATGCGTTATTGCAGACGCCGATGAGTAAATCGGCACGCAACAGGATTTATGCCGTGATGAACAAGAACTTTCCGGACTGGGCGAATGAACCACGGCTGATTGAACTGGAACACGCCCTGCATACCGATCTGCACAGTGAACTGCACCGGCGACCTCCGCTGGTCGATCTGCTGGCTGCACCGATACAGGCCGGGTATCCGGTGCTCTTCAGTTTTCAGCGCAGAAACCGTGATTTTATCGGGTTGGCGATGGTACGCGGCGCGGACGGCCGTTTTGTCCGTAATCACGATGGCAGCTATTTCAATATTGCCCAATTGGCCCGGGCCGGCAACAACCTGCCCGGCACAATCACAAACGGCAATACGCCGCAGGGAATTTATACCGTGGTCGGTACCGGGATTTCAACTGATGTGATCTGGATAGGACCGACGCCCTATCTGAATTCGCTGCTGCCAGTCGAAAGTACCCTGGCCGACTTTCTGCATCATGATGACAGCGCTGGCTGGACAGAAGAAAACTACGCGACTCTGTTGCCCGCATCCTGGCAACATTATTTTCCAATCTGGGAAGCATGGCGTGCCGGGCTGGCCGGACGTAATGAAATACTGGCACACGGTACCACGGTCAACCGCGAGTATTATCACAATGAATCGTACTACCCCGGTACCCCCTCGGCGGGCTGTCTGGTGGCGATGGAATACTGGTCACCCGTCGACGGCCGGTTGATGCACAGTGACCAGTTATCGTTGGTCAAAGCCTTTGTCTCGGGCGGATCGGATCTGGGTTATATGGTGGTCATTGATCTGGATGATCTGGCACGCCCGGTGGTATTATCTGACGTGATTGACGCGGTAATTCTGGCGGAAGCGGCCAGAAAATAATTTTATCTGAATGAGCGACTGACCATGGCTGCTGACATTAACGAGTATTTTTCCTTTTACGGTAAAAGTGATGGCCCCCGACTGATCATCCTCGGGGCGGTACATGGCAACGAGACCTGCGGTACGAAAGCAATCCGGCAGGTTATGGCACAGCTGGACGGCGGCACGCTCAAGCTCGAGCGCGGCAGGGTCACCTTCGTACCGGTCGCCAATCCGCTGGCCTATCAGAACAACCGGCGCTTCGGTGAACGGAATCTGAACCGCATGTTAAAGCCGTATGCCGAACCCGCAGTATTTGAAGATCACATTGCCAACTGGCTCTGCCCGCTGCTCGCCGACCATGACGTGCTGCTCGATCTGCATTCGTTTCAGGGGGCAGGGCGACCGTTTGTGATGGTGGGCCCGGAAAACAATAGTGGCCCGATAGAACCATTTCAGTGTGCTGAGCAGGAACTTGCGCTGACCAAAATACTCGGCGTTCAGCGAGCCGTGGATGGCTGGCTGGAGACCTATGATTACGGTATTAAACGGCGGCAAGCGGCCGGGGAAAGTGTCTATGCCCTCGCCGAACAGAATGTGCAGTTCGGTGTCGGGACGACCGAATACATGCGCAGTCAGGGCGGCTATGCGGTGACACTCGAATGCGGAAATCACCTTGACCCGGAAGCGCCTGCGGTGGCACTGCAGGCGATCCTGAATACCTTGAGCCATCTGGGCTGCACAGCGGACACCGTGGCACCGGTACCGCGCACCATGGAGTCGCTGCGGCTTTACGATGTCATCGACAAGGCTGACGCCGGTGACACGTTTTCACGCGAGTGGGCCAGCTTTGATGCGATCACACGTGGGCAGGAAATTGGTGTCCGGGTGAATGGTGAAATTATGCGGGCACCGGAGGACGGGTATATTGTTTTCCCGGATGACCAGGCCGGAGCCGGCGATGAATGGTTTTATCTGGCCAAAGCCCATGACCGGTTTGAATAATCAGTAAAGGATCAGAAAACAGACCGAAATCAATCAGGACACAGGGCCACCAGTCCACCCGGGGGCCTTGATCCCGGCATAATATTGTTATAAATACAATATTATGCCGGGAAACTGTTTCCACTTGTATCTTTTCGAACAATTTTTGTTATCCTGTGGCAATAAGTTGTGGCGTGTGGCATATTTCGTACTTCAATTTCGGCATTTTACTGATGCCGCGTCCGAGACTACTGCCGGAGATGACTATGAATCTGCAACTGCCGTTGCTGTGTTACCGCACAACATGCCGGGCTATGGTGCCGGTGATACTGGGCCTGACGCTGCTGGCAGGCTGCGGTGGCGGAGGTGGGGGCGGTGCCGCGTCGACGGGTACAAGTGCCGGTGGTTCGGGCAGCGCAGGGAGTGGTGGCACTGGTTCTGGCGGAACTGGCACGGGCGGAACCGGCACAGGTGGAACCGGCGGTGGCTCAACCGGCCCAACCGTGATTGCCATTACAGGTAACGACGCGTTACGTCTGGCTGATCAGGCCGCGTTCGGACCAACGCCGGCGCTGGTGGCTGCAATCAGTGCACAGGGGTCGGCGTGGATCGATGCGCAGATTGCCACGCCCGCGACTGGCTACGCCGCGATCGCAGCGATTAATTCCAATCCCACTGTCGTCTGCCCGACGGGCGACCCCGACCCCTACTGCTATCAGAATAACTACACCGCATTGCCGGTTCAGATCCAGTTTTTTCATAATGCCCTGTACGGTGCTGACCAGTTGCGACAGCGTGTTGCGCTGGCGTATTCCCAGATCTTCGTGATTTCCTCGGTGCAGATCGGGCCGACCTACGGGATCAGAAATTATCAGCAGATGCTGCTGGACGATGCATTCGTCAATTTCAGGCAGCTTCTGAATGATGTCACCTTGAGCCCGGTGATGGGTAACTACCTGAATATGGCCAATAATAACAAGGGCAATCCGGCCGCCGGTATTTCACCCAATGAAAATTACGCGCGGGAAGTCATGCAGCTGTTTTCGGTGGGTCCCAATATGCTCAACAGCGATGGCTCCATCGTTGTTGATGGTAATGGCAATCCGGTCCCGACCTACACACAGGACACCATCGAAGGTTTTGCCAGCGCGTTTACCGGCTGGACCTATCCCAACGCGGCGGGCGTCGCCAGTTTGGCCAGCGATAACTATACCGAATGGCTGACCGGCCAGATGATACCGGTGAGCGCACAGCATGACAGTGGCACCAAACTGCTGCTGGGCGAAACCCTGCCTGCCGGTCAAAATGCGGCAGTGGACCTGAAGGCGGCGCTGGACGATATTTTCAACCACCCGAATGTGGCCCCTTTCATCAGCCAGCAGATGATCAAATTTCTGGTGACCAGTAATCCGAGTGCAGCGTATGTCAGCCGCATCAGCGCGGTATTTAATGACGATGGCACCGGCGTCAGGGGGAACATGGCGGCCGTCGTCAAGGCGATCCTGCTCGACCCCGAGGCGCGTGGCCAGAGCGCGACCACGGCGAATTTCGGCAAGCTGCGTGAACCTGTGGTGGATATCGTCGCCATCCTGCGTGCCCTGAATGCGACCAGTGACGGTGTCGCGCCGGTTGCCGTGGCCGCGTCCATGGGCGAACCGTTGTTCGGGCCGGATACCGTATTCAGTTATTACTCACCCACTTATCCCCTGCCGGGTTCGACCACCCTGGTGGGGCCGCAATTCGGGATTTTGAATACCGCGACAGCGCTGGCGCGCATGAATTTCATCAACCACCTACTGTATTCGACCGCGCCGTATCCGCCGGCCACCAACGTCGCGAATTCGACCGGTACCACGATTGACCTGTCTGCTTATCAGGCCAATGCCGGCAATGTCAGCACACTGATTCAGCAATTCAATGCCAATCTGCTGCATGGCACGATGAGCAGTACGGAAGTCAATGCCGTAACCAGTGCACTGAACGCTATCTCTTCCACCGATACCACGCTGGCAAAAGACCGTACCCTGGCCGCTGCCTATCTGGTATTGAATTCACCCCGCTATCAGATTACGCGCTAAGCGCCAGGAGCAGGCAATGACCCGAAATAAAGCTGATCAGACTTTGCTTGCCCGCAGACGGGCATTAAAGCAAATTGGAGGACTGACCGCCTATGGACTGATGCCAGGACTGGCCAGCATGTTATCCATGCAGAGCGCCGAAGCGGCTGGCTCATACAAGGCACTGGTTTGTGTGTTTTTATTTGGTGGAAATGATGCCAATAACATGATCGTGCCGACCGACAGTACCAACTATGCAACCTATCTGACCTCACGGGGCGGTATGCTCGGAACGCCGTCCAATGGTGCGCTCGCACTGCCGAATGCCGGTCAGACCGGCGGCGTGCTGCAACTGGCGCCCCTGAACAGTACCACTTACAATTACGGACTGCACCCGAGTATGCCGGAATTACAGGCACTCTGGAGTACGGGTAATGTCGCACTGCAATTCAATCTTGGAAATCTGAAACAGCCGTTCAGCAGTGCTGCGGCATTTGTGGCCAACAAAAACAACAATCTCGTGCCGCTGAATCTGTATTCGCACAGCGATCAGCAGCGACAGATGCAGATGACCTCGCTCAATACCATCGGCACGACGGGCTGGGGTGGTCGCCTGGCAGATGCGCTCGGGGGCAGTGGCAAAGCGGTGCCCGCGGCCATCTCGGCGGCCGGCAACTCCCTGTTTCTGCTGGGCGCACAGAGTACACAGATCGTGGTGCCCGGCAAGGGAACCCTCAGCTATAACGGCTTTAACTCCAGCAGTGCCTCGCAGGCGCGTCTGACGGCGCTGAAAGCGATGTTCAACGGCGCACCCGACACATCGCTGGGCCAGATTCTCGGCACCACCCAGACTGGCTCGCTGGGGAGTGCCGACACGCTCAGTCCGATTCTGTCGACAACGGCGGCCAGTGCGCTGTCCGGAAATTTCAGTGATTATGCCACCAATTCACTGTCGCAACAGCTTACACAGGTCGCCCTGCTGATACAGGCGGCGGCAAGCGGAACCATCAGCGCCCCGGCACAACAGATTTTCTTTGTCTCGCTGAACGGGTTTGACACGCACAACGATCAACTAAACCGTCAGGCACCGTTGCTGGCCAGCCTGTCCAGTGCGCTGAACGGGTTTTATAACACCATGGTCTCAATCAACCAGCAGAACAATGTCGTGGCATTTACCCTGTCTGACTTTGCCCGCACACTGAAACCCGCGTCGGGTGGGGGATCGGATCATGCCTGGGGCTCGCACCACATCATTGTCGGCGGGACGGGTGCGGTGAAAGGCGGTACCTACGGCCAGTTTCCCGATCTCACGCTGGGCGGCGTCAACGATGTGTCCGGCGAAGGCCGCTGGCTGCCCACCACCTCGGTGGATCAGTATGGCGCAACGCTGGCAAACTGGCTGGGCGTCAACGGAGCGACCATTGCAAGTGCCTTTCCGAATCTGACCAATTTTTCAACCACGAACCTCGGTTTTCTGGTGTAATCGTCACTCTGGCCAATTCAACGTAGGAAGGCAAATGCGGCCTGTGCCGCCAACCAGCGCAGTGGCTCGTTCGGGAGATACGGCGGCAGTCGGTTCAGGTAAGGGAACCAGTTCCACTGGGCACCCCGGCCGGCAACGACGTCAGCCAGTATGCGCCCCAGCACGGAGGTAAGGTTTACCCCGTGACCCGATAGTCCGACAGCGTAATAGATGTTGTCATGCGCGTCAAAATGACCCACTGCGGGCGATTCATCCGCCGACATGTCAACCAGCCCCCACCAGTGCCGTTCAAAGGCGACCTGACCCAGTTCCGGGAAAAGTCGTTCGAATTCATCGCGCAGCCGTTGTATTGCGCCCTGTGTGTCCGATGGCAACGTCACGCCATTATTGAACTGGTACTGTTCCGAGGCACCACCGATATGTATGCGCCGATCCGGTGTTATGCCGAGGTAAGTGACGTTGATGCGATTGTCGCAGAAGGGCATGCGGGCACGCCATCCGGCTTTTTCAAGCTGGGCAGGCGCTATCGGCGCAGTGATGGCCACGTGGTTTACAATCGGCACCACCGCATTGCGCAGGTAACCCAGTTTGGACGTGTAGGCATTGGTTGCCAGCACCAGTTTCCGGGTGCGCACGGTTCGGCCGTTGGCCAGATGAATCTGCACGGTGTCGCCGTGCTGAATGTCGGAAACCTGGGTGCTTTCATGGATGATCGCGCCAGATGACTGGGCCGCCGTCTTCCAGAGCCGGACCAGTTTTCCGGGGTGCAGTTGACCGCTGTTGGGTTCAAGCAATCCGCTGGAATAGATGCGACTTCCAATGTGATTTCTTACCTGGTCTGCGTTCCAGAACTGCATCGGAACGCCGCGCCGTTGCGCCGCTGCTGCAATGTCGGCGAACTGGTCTGCGTCGGCTCTGCTTTCGCCCACCACCAGGGTGCCATTGAGCTCCAGATCCAGATCAATCCCGTACCGTTTCGACAGTGCTGCCAGTCGCCCGATATTGTCGACCGTCAGACGGTACAGTCGTTCATGGAGTGCCCGGTCTGCCGACATGTCCATGTAGGTGTCGCCAGTCAGATTCATCAGCATGGCACCGTTTCTGCCGGAAGCGCCATTGCCGCAGCGCTCCGCTTCCAGAACAACCACGTGGGCCGACGGCAAGTTCTGTGTCAGGTAATAAGCGGTGGACAGTCCGGTAAAGCCGCCTCCGACGATGGCGATATCGCAAACGATGTCGGTTGTTGGTGCGGGATTTTTTTCCGCAAGTTCGATGGACCAGTAACTGGTATTGACGGCAAAACCGGGTGTTTCGGGTATCACCCAGGGTGCAATGGCATTGATCCCGACGCCGGCACTTCCGGCCGCCAGTGTTTTGATTAATGTTCTGCGGCTGATGGGAATGGTTGACATGGATCGGCCTGAAAAATCGGGTAAGTTGGCAACGTGCCCAGCCTTGCTGAGTGGTCATTGTAGTCGAATTGACGACAGATTAGAATCAGTCAAGCCGCCCGGCAGGCGCAATTCACCTGCATTTTCAGTGCAAATTCAGATTCGCCGGAATTTGCGCTAAACTGCCGGACAGCACGTTGAAGGAACAGACAGGGTTTCTTCAGCCGGTGCCTTGAAGGAACGAGCTGCCAATGCTGAATTTTCAACTGCTGAACGAGAAAAATGACCACGCCACAGCCCGCAAAACTGCAATCCGTTGAAGCGCAGAAATATCGCGTTTTTATCGCGGGCGTCTGCTCGCTGCTCCTCACGGCGGGGTTGTCCCGTTTCGCCTATACTCCGCTGTTGCCCATCATGAGAGAGCAGGCCGGCTTATCCCATCTGGCCAGCGGCTGGCTGGCAACCTTTAACTACATGGGTTACATGACCGGGGCCCTGCTTGCGTCGTCGATCAGCCGCCTCAGGGTCAAGTATTACCTGTATCACATCGGACTGGTGGTGGCTGTTCTCAGCACGTCCGGCATGGGTCTTACCGACAATGTCGTCATCTGGGCCATCCTGCGTTATGTGGGCGGCCTTACAACCACCTGTGGCATGCTGATCGCGTCCGGACTGATCATGAACTGGCTGATACGTCACAAGCAGTCGCCCATGCTCGGTTTTCATTTTGCCGGTCTGGGACTGGGAATTGTGGTGTCCGGAATTGCAGTGGGCTGCATGGTCGATCATTTACGCTGGGACCAGCAATGGATCGTGCTGGGGTTGCTGGGCATAGTGTTCCTGATTCCGGCCTGGTTGTGGATGCCGGCTCCTGCCGACATTCAATCCGGCACGTCCGTACCGGTTCAGGCGCCGCCGTCGCGAAAATGGATGCAGTTACTGATTGCCTCCTATTTTTGCGCCGGTTTTGGCTATGTGGTCAGCGCAACATTCATTGTCGCGATCCTCGAAAAATTACCCGTGTTTGCCGGAAGAGGCAGCTGGATCTGGGTCGTCGTCGGTGTGGCTGCAGCACCGTCGACCTTCTTGTGGGACCGCATTGCGCGCCGTCTCGGGCAGATTCCCGCCCTGTTGCTGGCCTATGCGTTGCAGGTTCTGGCGGTGATGGGACCGGTCCTGGCGAACGGCTTTATGGTGAATGTGTTCAGTGCCGTCCTGTATGGCAGTACGTTTGTCGGTATAGTGAGCCTGACCCTGGCACTGATAGGGCGACATTTTCCCAATAATCCGGCCAAAGCGATGGCGCGTCTGACGCTCAGCTACGGTGTGGCGCAGATGGTTGCGCCAGTCATGGCAGGCTATATTGCCAACGCAACGGGCAGCTATCAGGGTGCGCTGATGATTACGGCACTGGTGCTGGTCGCAGGCATGGCGTTGCTTGTGGCATTGAACAGGCTTGAACTGCGGGGCGTGTCATCGCGCTGAACACATCCGGTGTGTTGTCGTCACCGCTACCTGATCCTGGACTTGATCCTGAAACGCAGAAAACAGGCAGGGCAAAATCTATCGGGCTGCCGTGTCTGATAGCATAACGTGGAGTGTCCGGCTCCGTGATTTAATAATTTTCCAGCGTCAGGTCGTGTGCGGCCGCATCCGGCAGGCAGGCCAACAGAAACATTTTCGTCGTGCAATAAAATACACGTCACAAAAATGAAATCCGTCCCGGCACTATCATGCGCCGATCAGCAAGACCCTGTTCTGCGGAGGGACATGAGCCCCGCGTCCAATTATCTGATGTAGAATGAATTCACGTTATTGCAACCCGCACTGAACGATACATCGTTGATGTTTCCCTATCACATCGTGTTGGCATTTAATGTCGATTTTTGCCCAAATTTTTTTGGGAATCGGTCAGCAACCGGGAGATGGAAATGGTTGAGAATTCAAACTATGTCGAACCTGGCAGCGATGATGTTGACTCCAACATGCGGCGTTCACTGGATCACACGCTGGAACATTTTCGGGCGATTGTGCAAGGGTCGGACGATGCGATCATCAGCAAGACGCTGGATGGAATCATAACGAGCTGGAATTCAGGAGCCCAGTCAGTATTTGGCTATACCGAATTTGAAATGCTGGGCAATCCGATTGCGATTCTGATTCCCCCTGACCGGATGGCGGAGGAGGAGTACTTCCTGCAAAAGCTGAAGGGGGGCGGGCGCATCGATCATTTTGAAACGGAACGATTGCACAAGAACGGTCACCGCATAAATGTATCGGTGACGCTGTCACCCATACGCGATCGCGCGGCAAACGTCATCGGCATCTCAAAAATAGCCCGGGACACAACCCGACAGATGAAATTACTTGCATCAGACCAGATTGCCCGGGCGGTTCTGCAATCATCGGATGACGCGATTGTGACCAAGTCGCTGAGCGGACTGGTCACCGGCTGGAATCCGGGTGCCACGCGGATGTTTGGCTATACGGCCGAGGAAATGCTTGGGCGCAGGCTGGATGTCCTGTTCCCTGCGGACCGACAAACCGAAGAGCAGTTTATTCTGGAACGCATTGCCGAGGGCGAACATATCGACCACTTTGAAACGGTGCGGCTGCGCAAGGATGGTACACCGGTTCACGTCTCCGTAAGTATTTCTCCGCTGCGCGATAACTGGGGAAAAATTATCGGGGCATCAAAAATTGCCCGTGACATTACCGAGAAAAAGCATACTGAAGAATTACTGATCTCGCTGGCCCACGAGCTGGAGGAAAAGGTGATTGATCGCACCCGCGATCTGGTGGCAACCAATGCGGCGCTGACCAGTGCCAATCTCGAATTGCAACGGGCGCACGTTGAACTGATGCGGCGGGAAAAAATGTCTGCCCTGGGCGTGCTGATCGCAGGCGTCTCGCATGAAATGAATACGCCGCTCGGGAACAGTCTGACGGTGGGGTCCAGCCTGAACGATGAACTGGCCAAATTTGAGATGGAAGTCAGTACCGGAAAAATCACCAAAAACAGGGTCATGGAATTCAACCATCATCTCCATGTCGGCCTGGACCTGTTGTTGAAAAATCTGGCGCGGGCGATTGAGCAGATTATCCAGTTCAGACAGGTTTCAGTCGACCAGTCGAGTGAACAAAAACGTTATTTCGATCTGAAAACGATCGTTGCCGACAATCTCGCGGTGCTCCAAACCCAGTTTAAGGATACCAACCACCGGATCGTGGTGGAAGTCCCTGACAGACTGATGATGCACAGTTATCCGGGCGCGATAGGCCGGATCATTACGCAGTTGGTACTTAATTCTCTGCAGCACGGTTTCACGGATGACATGAACGGAGTGGTCACTATCCGCGCTGAATTGCAGGGGGACAGCCATGTGCAACTGATTTGTGCAGATAATGGCAAAGGCATACCCGCTGAACTGTTAGGCAGGGTGTTCGATCCATTTTTTACGACACATATGGGGCAGGGTAGCAGTGGTCTCGGGTTAAACATCGTCTTTAACCTGGCGACATTGACATTGGCAGGCACCATCAGCGTCGACAGCAAGGTCGGCGACGCCACCACCTTCAGCATCGTCATACCTCTGAATGCCTGCTGACAGTTTGTTGTTAATCAGATACCCGGCAACGGTCTGGAATGGTCACTGGTAACGCTTGCAAGGTCAGGGTAATGAACAGGGCCGCGCGCAGTCCGACCGGTCATCCGACGGCATGCTGCGCTTTTCCCAGCGTCCAGTGGAATACTTTGACGGCACAGACCAGTGCAAGCAGTATGACGCCGATGACGATATAACTGAACTGGTTCGGGCCGCCGTCTGCAAACAATTCACCGGTCAGTGCGGTACAGACTCCGGCGCCGAGCATGGCAATAATAAGGGTGCGCATCACGAGTACACCGTCTTTGTCGCTTTCGGTCAGAAGGCCGGTCATGAAGGGTGTGACGATATAAAAGCCGGTATTGACCAGAATCTGACCGTACAGGAACGCGTTTGCACCGCGTACATTGAAAAACAGGTATAGTGCTCCGGCCATTACGATCAGACCCAGCGACACCCAGCGTAGCCGGTGTTGTGGATTGCGGGTCAGTGCCGGCACGATGGCACCGACAAAACCGGCTATCGATGAAATCGCAAGGAACAAGCCGACAGTTGCGGTCGGAATCCTGGCAAGTTCACCCATGAAGCCGCTCACGGCCCACTGCCCGGCCTGAACCCCATAGATCAGAAAAATCACAAAAAGGATCAGGGAAATCATGGGCTTGGGGAGCAGTACCGGTGTCTTGTCATGTTCTTCCTGTTCCGTCTTCGGACGGATCAGGAAAATCAGCGGCGCCAGCAGTGCGCCAAAAACGGCCAGCCATAAAAATATCGGTCCGCGTCCGGCATCCTGGCTTAACGTGGACAGAGCGTAAAGCAGTGTACCCATGCACACCCCACCCACCAGATTGATCATGCCCCAAATCCGTTCCGCTTCCGGTTCAGCGGCCACATCGTGCGTGATCAGGCTGAATAATGCCCCTTCGCCCAATCCTGTGATCAGGCGTGTCAGACAGAGCGCACCGGTACCATCGACGAAATGGGTCAACAGCTCGCCCAGTACCAGCGCGATGACGCCGCCGAGCGCGACGCTGAAATGGCCGTGTTTGACCAAGCGCGGCAGCAGCAGGCAGTAGAGCGCAATCCCGCCGATTTCGGCGCTGGCAATCATCGTTGCGGTGGATTCAGTAATGCCGGGTACGCGGGTTAATGACAGGACTATGAGCGGCATGACCATGGTGCCATTCAATGCCGCAGCAAATGCGGCGCTAAGGCCGATGATACGTCTGATCTGTGACTGCATGGTCTGGAGTCCCCGTTGTTACAACCTGTGGAAAGTTTGTTTTTATTTTATAAACAACCGGCATCGGGCGGGTGCAAATACAACTATATATGATAGCGGACCCGGCAGGATGGGTCAGGCTGGGTCTTTTTCGGCCATAATTCATACCTGATCTGGTCAAATTCACTGGCCGCCCGACGGCCTTGGCTTTGACCGGATTACAATTTGAATCAAACTGCACGAGGTACCAATCCGACGGTGGGCGGGGACGTTAACGATGAAAATCAAACAGAACGACGATGGCCGTTACAATATAGCCAATATACCTTCGTACCTGTTGCGCTGTCTGGTGGCGACGCTCGAGGAACTCGGCATTGATGCGACCCGATTGTGCCAGGGGCTGGGTTTTACCGTCGACGACCTCGCCAATCCGGCCTGCCGCATTTCCTTCAGGCAGGGCCGGATTTTAATCGGCCGCGGACTGCAGATGGTGCCGGACAAAGGACTGGGGCTGCTGATCGGTGAACGGGAAACCATCGCCTCGATCGGACTGATTGGTTATGCCATGATGACCAGTCCGACACTGGGTGCAGCCACCCGGTTGGGGATGAGTGAGCAGAAATTTACCGGAAGCATGCTCGAATTTGATTTTAAAATAAACAGGCACGTGGCGATGGTGACGGCCAGCAACCGGTTTCACCAACCTGAAATACAGCAGTTTCTGGTGGAGGAAGCATTTGCCAGTTTCCTGCAGGTGGCCCGGGGACTGGTCGGCAACAGCTTTGTTCCAAAGCGCATAGAGGTCAGTTATCCGGCCCCGGTGTATGTCGCGGAATATCACCGCGTCTTTCAGTGTCCGGTACTGTTTGAACAGAAAATAAATGCCTTTGTTACCGATCTGGAATGGATCGCCAAGCCGTTGCTGACCTACGATCCGTTGAGTCATCGGCAGGCACTGGAATTTGTCGAGCTGAGTTTTTCGCGCGAGCGGGAAAACGTCGACCTGTTTGAATCTGTCGAGCGGCTGGTAAGGCAGAACCTGAAAAATCTGCCAACCTTTGCCGACATTGCAAAGACACTGTGCCTGTCTGAACGCACACTGCGCCGCAGGCTGGCAGACAAAGGCGTGTCTTACCAGTCGTTACTCGACATGGTGCGTAAGAACCGCACGCTGGAAATGCTGGAAAATCCCAGGTTATCGATAGAACAGATTGCCCTGGAAGTCGGTTTTTCCGACTCCCACAATTTCCGGCGCGCGTTTAAACGCTGGACCGGCAGTACGCCGAGCAAGCTGCGCTGATCATTGTGGCAGCGGACCAGCACACATTAATGAATCTATTCTGAACCATGAAAAAAAATTCTCTCGCGGTTGTATCCGTGGCGTTGCTGGCAGGAGTCATCGCCGCTATGGCACTGGCCGATCCGGCCGGCCTGTTTGCGGTGGTGGCCTGGACCGGTGGCGATCCGGTGCCGGCGTTCTGGTGGTGGTCACCGTACGCCGTATTGACGCCCCTGCTGTTGCTGTTGCACTTTGTTGCCACTCGTTGCCTGGCCGGTGCCGTGGTTATTCATACGCCGCGAGCCTGGTTGTTCTTGCGGATCTGGCTTATCGTCATACTGTCCTCGGGGTTGGCATGGTTCGTCAATGCAGTGCTGGTCGTCGTTATATCCATGGCAGACCGGGACTACCTGCTTACATTGCCAGCGACGCTGTCGTTCCTGCTCTGGTCGTCCGGTTACGCCATGTTGAAAATGGCCTGCCTAGGCTGGTTGCCTGCCATACCCGGTCTCATGCTGAATCCGGATGCATCGAAGCTGCCTGGTCACGCCAGCGTCGTCAGCAATATCGTGCCATTGTCTGTCGGACTGACTCTGTTCATGCTGGTTGCCGTGCTCCCCTGGCTGGGCAATCACTGGTGGTCTGGTTCGCCGGTGGGCGCCCTGTACCAGGAGTGCCCGGGACTCATTGCCCCGGTGCCGGTGACCGACCTGCCCGGTTCGGGAATTGCGTTGCTGATTTGTCTGGTGACGATCTGGGTACATCTGCGCCGCAGCCTGGCACGTCTTGCGTGCGATGCCCAGCCCTGTGCGGTGTTCATCGCCGGTGCCCAGGCCGGTGCCATGGCCGCGTTCGTACTGTTTGTGGCACAGATCCTTGTGCTGGTCGCCAACGGTATCATTACGTCCGATCGCAACGACTACTGGTTTGTAACGGCAAGTGGCCTGCTGGCCGTGGAGGCCAGTTCATTTGCCCTCGTTGTGGCCTTCTGCAGCGGTTGTGCGGCATGGATTGGATCCGGCCTGCAGACCCGGCTGGGGTCCACCAGGCCATCGACCCGCACCACGCTGCGTCGACTGGGTCTGGTGCTGGCGGCTGCGGGCGGGATCACCATGGCAGGCATGGTAGGCACAAAGCACAGGGTGAGCAGGGACAGTCCGGTGGTTCCGGTGAGACTACCCGATGCCGGATCACGGCTGACGGCGCCGCTGCCCATGGTACCGTTGACAGTACGTCATGACCCAGACCGCGCCATTCTGGCCAATCAATACGGATCGCAGGTGACCCTGCGCGGCGTCAATGTCAACCAGCTCGGTGAGTACGATCAGCAGGATGTCACCCTGTCGGCAACACAGCCATTGACCGCGTCCGATTTTTCCGACATCGCCTCGCTGGGTCTGAATTCGGTCCGACTGACGCTTTCCTGGTCGTTGCTTGAACCGCAGCGCGGTCACATTTCGCAGCAATACCTTGACAGAATCCGGCAGGCGGTGAGCTGGGCGACCGACAACAGGGTGTACGTGATTCTCGATATGCATCAGGATGCCTGGAGTGCCACTGTGGGCGCACCGCCGGGCAGCCATTGTCGCGCCGGCACCGAACCCATGAAAGGCTGGGACGGTGCGCCACGCTGGGCAACACGGACTGACAAGGCGCCGGCCTGCCAGTTTACCGGACGCGATCTCGCACCGAATGTGTCGCGTGCGTTTCAATCGTTCTATGTTGACCGGGACGGCATACAGACGGAACTGGTTCACGCGTGGGCAGTCCTGGCGGCCAGTTTCGCCGATAATGCCACGGTCGCCGGCTATGATCTGTTCAATGAACCCAATTTTGCTGAAACGCCTCCGGTGAGCTCGACACTGCTATTGTGGAATTATTACGCGCGGGCGATTGCAGCGATTCGCAATGCCGAAGCCAGTGCTCCGCATGGCTACGCCCACCCGGTGATCCTCGAGCCCAGCATTTTCTGGAGCGGGTTTGGCGTTGACAATCTGCCGCCCGCCGGTTTCAGCCATGATCCGCAGTTGGTGTACTCTCCGCATCTGTACAACGAATCGATCACGTCCGATCAGGATCTGGGCATCAATCTGGTCTCCATTGAACGCGGCTTCCGCCTGGCACAAGCCAGCGCAAACCGCCTGAACGCGGCGCTCTGGATTGGGGAATGGGGATTTTTTGGTGATTCGGGTCAGCAGTGGAAATCCTGGTTGCGCCAGAGTCAGGCCGAGGACAAGGGCCAGATCGGGTCGGCTTTGTGGGTCTGGAAACAGGGTTGTGGCGACCCGCATGTTTATCCCGGCAAAGTTGCCGGCAATTTCGTCAAAGCGACCTGCCCTGGCAACCAGCCCGTGGAGACCGATCCGCGGGTTCGACAGATCATGCAACGTCCCTATGTCAGATCAGCGCCGGGGCGACTGCTGCAAAGCGGGTTCAATGCCGGTCTGTATTCTTTTTCGGGGAGCACTGAAACGACCCTGGGAGCGACCGGTCGACCATCCTGTAATCTCGAGGTCTGGCTGCCCGGCACAAAGCAGCCGGAATGGAGGGGGGCACAGGGTGTTACCAATCCCGTCTGGCAGAAGATTGAGCCGGGTACCGGTCTGGGTGCTTCGGCGGGCGGCTGGAATCTGCACGCTTGTGTCGTTGAGCCCCACTATCAGCTGAAAATCAGTCTGGCGCCTTGGTAAGCTACATTTTCCGGTCAACATGTTGGCCGAAAATGCCATCATTATCGTCCGGTTTTGCAGTACAACCGGTGGTTTCCTGCTTTTATACTGTACTCAGTGCGCCAAACTGACCGGCGAGCCAACCCACACGAGTAACAATTTGAGCCTGCAATCACTCTCTGTTTCCGGCACGCCGTATATCCTGGCCGTTGATCTCGGTACCTCGGGATGCAAGACGGCGCTGGTGTCGCTGGACGGCACGGTATTGTCATGGCGTTTTCGTGCGGTGCAAACGCATCTGCTGGACGGAGCCGGGGCGGAGCAGGTGCCTGCAGACTGGTGGCAGGCATTTCTGGACAGTGCCCGGGAGGTGCTGGCCACCAGCAACGTACCGCCGTCCCGTGTGGTGGCGATCTGCTGTTCGACGCAAGGCGAGGGTACGATACCTGTCGACAGAACCGGCGCGGTCCTGATGAATGCCATAACCTGGATGGACATGCGTGGCGCGGACAGTCTGCACAAACAGGTAAGGGGTCTGATCAACCTGGCCGGTTACGACATTGTCAGGCTGATGCGCTGGGTGAAACTGTGTGGTGGCGCGCCGTCGTTGTCCGGAAAAGATCCGGCTGCGCACATGCTGTTCATTCGTGACAGGTATCCGGATATCTATCAGCGCACTTACAAATTTCTGAACGTACTGGATTTTTTCAATCTGCGCCTGACGGGCCGTTTTGTCAGTACTTACGATTCAATTCTGACCTCCTGGGTCACCGATAACCGTGACGCAAGCAGGGTGCGCTATCATCCCGGCCTGCTGCGTGACAGCGGTATCGACGCCGACAAATTTCCCGAGCTGGTGCCCTGTACCGAAATTATTGGCACGCTGCTGCCTGACGTCGCCACTGCATTGGGTCTTTCGCCGGCCACGCAGGTGGTGGCCGGCGCCATAGACAATACCGCTTCGGCGATCGGCGCCGGTACGCTGGCCAACGGTGATGCACATCTGTATATAGGTACCTCGTCCTGGATAGGTGCACACGTAGCGCACAAAAAGACCGACATGGCCTCGCAAATTGCCTCGATACCCTGCGCGGTTCCCTCCAGATATCTGATGGTGGCCATGCAGACATCGGCCGGCAACAATCTGTCCTTTTTAAAGGAAAAAGTGCTCTATAACCAGGATGCCCTGCTGCACAAGGAGCAGTTGCCCGATGTGTACAAGATTTTTGACCGGATCGCGGCTGATGTGCCGGCCGGCAGTCAGGGGCTGATCTACATGCCGTGGCTGTTCGGAGAGCGCTGTCCGGTCGACGACCGCACTCTGCGAGCCGGATTGTTCAACCTGTCACTGAACCACTCCCGCGAGACGATCATCCGTGCCTTTTTTGAAGGCGTGGCACTGAATACACGCTGGATGATGAAGCCGGTGCAGCAGTTTTTGGGCACGCGTCTGGATCACCTGACCCTGATGGGCGGCGGCGCGACGTCCCGGGTATGGTGTCAGATATTTTCAGACGTGCTGGGCATACCGGTGCGTCAGCTGGCCGAGCCGATGCAGGCCAATGCGGTGGGTGCGGCGTACATCGGCTTTGTCGGATTGGGGATGATCGATTACGAAACCGCGGCGGCGCAAACCCGGTATCAACATGTTTACCAGCCGGATCGTTCCAGCCATGACGTGTATAACGACGTGTTCGGCACTTTTACCGAACTGCACCATCGCCTGTCGCCGCTGTACAAGCGGCTGAACCAGGGAAAAAGCAAAGGAAAAACAGCATGAGCCGCTTTACCTTACAGAAGCAACAGGTCATTGATGCCTGCCTGACGCTGGCTGAATCGGGTTATCTGGCCGGTACCGGAGGTAATCTGTCGTTGCGGCTGACGCCGGAACTGTTTGCCGTTACGCCTTCAGGTGCCGATTATTATTCGCTGCGTCCCGACGATATCTGTGTGCTGCGCCTGGACAGCCTGGTGCAGGTGGAGGGAACGCTGAAGCCATCCGTGGAAAGTGCCATGCATGCGGCGATGTTGCGCCACAAACCGGGTATGCAGGCCAGCGTCCATACGCATCAACCGATGGCCAGTGCGATTGCATTGCTGAATACGGCATTGCCGGTGACGGACGCTACCGATCGTGCAGCGCTCGGTGAGCGGATTGCCATCGTCCCGTACGCGCCCTCCGGCACCGTGTTTCTGGTACACCGTTTCAAACAATGTCTGAGTGATACGGTACAGGCCTACCTGCTGAAAAATCACGGCGTGATCTGTGCCGCACAATCCATGGGTGAAGCGATCAGAAACGTCGGACGGATTGAAGCGATCTCGGCCGATTTTCTGCGCAGGCATATCGACGGATCGGCGCACCTCGCAGCGGCGCTGCGCACGCTGACATTAAACGCGCTGCAGGAACCTGCAGTGCGCTGAACCATAAGGACCGACATCATGACCCACCCTGCAACAACGCCCCAATACGCCATCAGTGCCTGGCACGACACGGACGATATTTACGCCCGTCTGCAAGCCTTGCTGAAGCAGCCGGTAAGACCGATACGGCGCGACAGAATGCCCGATGTACTGAATTATTTTGAAGAGAAATGCACCCGGTCGAAACAGCTCGCCGAGCACGCCAGGCAGATAATCCCGGGCGGCGTGCAGCATAACCTGGCATTTAATTACCCCTTTTCCATTGCGGCGGATCGTTGCGAAGGCGCCCATTTATGGGATGTCGACGGTAATCAGTATATCGATTTTCTGCAGGCCGGCGGACCGACACTGCTGGGATCGAACTACGGTCCGGTTCGTGAAAAAGTCTTCGAATTGATCAATCATTGCGGGCCCGTAACCGGTCTGTTTCACGAATACGAAGTCAGGATTGCCGAATTGATACGCCGGCATATGCCAAATATCGAGATGTTCCGGATGCTGGGGTCAGGCACCGAAGGGGTGATGGGTGCAATCCGCCTGGCGCGTGCCTACACGGACCGGAAATGGATTATCAAAATCGGCGGTGCCTATCATGGCTGGAGTGACCAGATGGTGTATGGCATGCGTTTGCCCGGCACCGGGCGACGTGAAGCGATCGGGATTCCTTCCGGGTCGACAGCCTGGACCCAGGAGTGTTTTCCCAACGATCTGGACGCACTGCGACGCAAACTCTGGATCAATCGTCTGCGCGGTGGTACGGCCGCCGTGATTGTCGAACCACTTGGCCCCGAGAGTGGCACACGGCCGGTGCAGCAGGACTACAACCAGAAGGTGCGTGAGCTGTGCGACGAATTTGGTGCCCTGCTGATTTTTGATGAAGTGGTCACCGGCTTTCGCGTCGGGATGGGCGGCGCGCAAGGCTACTTCAACGTGAAACCGGATCTGACCGTTTTCGGAAAATGTCTGACCGGCGGCTACCTGATGGCTGGCGGGATAGGCGGACGGCGTGATGTGATGATGCTGCTCGCCGGCGGTATAGGCGCAACCAGCAAACGCGCCTTCGTCGGTGGTACGCTGTCAGCCAATCCGCTGTCGTGTGTTGCGGGTTATCATGCCATCGAGGAAATGGCCCGCACCAATGCACCGGTCGTCGCCGGACGGGCGGGTGACCGTCTGTGCCGCGGCTTGCAGGACATTATCAGGCGACTGGGTCTGCCTTACGTTGTGTATAACCAGGGTTCGATCGTCCATCTGCAAACCTCGGCTGTGCTGTTGCTGAGCATGCGTAATCCCATCAAATTGATGAAAGAGGTCAACGCTCGTAAGCACATGATGGAAGAAATGGGCGCGGCCTATATGGCGCACGGTCTGGTGACACTGGCAGGGAGCCGGATCTATACCAGTATGGCGGATACCGATGTTGTTATTGACGAAGCCCTGAACCGGTTTGATTCGGTGCTGCAACTGGTCTGAAAGTAAATCATGAACGATAGATTATCTGTTGTCAGGCTCAGGGAGGTTGCGGCCAGGCTGGTTTCAAAAGGGTTACTGCAGGCCGGTGACAGTATGTCGCAACGTCTGGCTGGCACGGGGCAGATTGCTGTGCTGGATGTGGACACGGATGAAACGAGAATAAAGCTGCTGTCATTATCGCCTACCACGGACGACCCACAGGAAGAACGTCGCGTTAGTCAGCACCGGACCGTCTATCTGACACGGCCCGATGCCGGTGCCGTACTGATGAACCATCAACCCTGGGCCTCGGCGCTTGCGCAATCCGGTCCGGGCATGCCAGGCATCTTCGACGAGCAGATCCGCCATCTTGGGTCCACCGTTGCAGTCCTTGATTATTCGGCGGTCAACGTCATCAATTGCGCTTTTCTGGACACGGGTGCCAATGCCTATGTTCTCAACCAGCATGTGCTCTGCCTGGGAATGACCCTGGACCGACTGGTGTTCAACGCCGAGTTGCTGGAAAAATGTGCCAAGGCTTTTATCCTGGCGACCAGTACCGGCAAACCTGTTGGCCGGATACCGTGGCTGGTACGCTGGATTGCCAATGGCCGGTTGATGAAAGACGAACGCCATTCCGCCCGGCAGTATGCCGCAGGTCAGACACCGGTATTTAAATCTGCCTATTGACCGCTATGGCAATGAGTGTTCAAAACCAAGCACCGGCGCTGCGTTGGGCTGCATGACCGGTGCTGCTGCATGGCAGTCTTACTGATTGATCGCTTCCACCGAAATATCAATGGTGACATCATCACCGACATACGGGGCATATTTGCCGGCATTGAAATCAGAACGTTTGACGACGGTGCTGGCATTGGCACCGATGGCATCTTTTTTCAGCATCGGGTGCGCCATCTGCTGGAAGGAACTCAATGTCAGCGTGACGGGTTTGGTAACACCTTTGATCGTCAGGTTGCCTTCGACGGTGCTCGGTTTCTCGCCCGCAAAATTGACTTTGGTCGACTTGAAGGTGGCTGTCGGATATTTTGTCGTGTCAAGGAAGTCTTCACCCTGAATGTGGCCGTTGAAGAGGTCGGAGCCGGTATCGACTGATGTCATGTCGATAGTGACATCGACGGAACCTGTTTTTGCGTCTTTGTCGAGCACGATGGTTCCCGTGGCTTTGTTAAAACGGCTTACCTGTGTGCTGAAGCCGAAATGGCTGTATGAAAAGCGGGGTTTGGTGTGATTGCCGTCGATTACAAAGGTTTCCGGCGCAGCAAACGCAGCGCTGCTGAGGGCAATGAAGGCCGTGGCAAAAGCAAGTTGGATATATGATTTCATGGTTGTCGTTCCTAAAGGTTGCACAGTGTCGGGTGAGGGTGAGTCGGCATACATAGTACGGCCTATTTGCTGCCCTGGGTCAATAAAAACGATACCCGCTTCGATTTCAGGTGCTGACCCGGTTGATTTTGGCCGATTGGCAAGACTGTAAGGTTTTGCGTTCGCCGTGTGCTCCAGTCAATTTGATGGCATCATTCAATAAATTTGAATGATGGAGATATCTAAATGACAACAAGACTGTCTGCCAGGGATGTGTTGACACCGGACGCACTGGCCATGTTGCAACTCATTGCCAGCACCGGCAGCTTTGCCGCAGCGGCGCGCGCGGCGAACATGGTACCCAGTGCACTGACCTATCGGGTGCGTCAGATTGAAGATGCCCTTGATGTCCTCCTGTTTGACCGCAGCTCGCGCCAGGCAACGCTGACCGTCGCAGGTCATGAACTGCTGCGAGAGGGGCAGCGCTTGCTGGCCGAGGTTGACGCAATGGCCAACAGGGTCAGGCGCGTGGCCACCGGATGGGAACCGAATCTGACCATCGCGATTGACAGCATCATTCACCGCACCGTCATACTTGAAATGTGCGAAGCGTTCTTTGCCCTGAACCCGCCCACGCGGGTCAAGTTGCGTGCCGAAACCCTGTCCGGCACGCTGGAAGCGTTGACCTCCGGTCAGGCCGATCTGGCCATCGGGGTGACGGCTGACGCCGCCAGCACGGCGGGTTTTCAGGTGCGCCCGTTGGGTAATTCGCGTTTTGTGTATGTCGTGGCGCCGCATCATCCGCTGGCGGGCGCCGCCGAACCCCTTGGCGATGAACTGATACGCCAGCATCGCGCCGTGGCGGTGGCGGATTCAGTGCCGCGCGGTCCGGGACTGACCCTGGGTCTGCTCGGTGGCCAGGATGTCTTTACAGTGCCCAACATGCAGGCAAAACTGGAGGCACAATTGCGCGGTATAGGCAGCGGATTTTTACCCGAGTTCCTGGCCGCGCCGTACATCAAATCAGGTCGACTGGTGGTAAAGCGGGTTGAGCGCGCCGAGTGGGTGGTGCACGTCAGTTATGCCTGGCGCAAGACGCCGGTAACCTCACGCGGCAATGCGCTCAAATGGTGGCTGGAGCAGCTCGGCAACGCCGCCACCCGGAATGCGTTGCTCGGCGACGTGGCGCCCGGGTACCAGGACGTTGACTGATGCCGCCAATCCGGCCTGGAGAGGATTCCGGATCCGATGAACAGGGAATATCCCGGGCGATACCGCAGCGCGCCAGGGCAACGTCGCGCCGAACCGGGCACACTGCCAGCGCCTGAAAAAAGATCATTCCTTGTAAATGCCGCAGCCAACTATCAGATATTCAAAGCGCTCCAGGTACATTGATTTTGATTCCATCTGTTTCGATATCGGATTGGTAAATAGATAGTCCTGCCAACCCCTGTCGCTGTTTTTGATGATGGCAATGCGTTCTCTCACAAACAGATTGCCGGCACCGTCCTTGGCATCGATCAGATCCTTGCCGACCATTGCCGGGTTGGCGCCATGGGCCATATTCCGGCCATTCATGTCGTAGACCACGACATACAGATCCCGGTCGCAGAAACTGCCCAGTTTGTTGTTGATTTCTGCAAAGGTTTTTTCGCGGCCGTTGTCACGCAATGATTCGAGTGCCCGTCGGGTCATTTCAGTGGCCTCGGCCACCGTGCCGTTTTTTGCCGACTTTATTTTGAAAATGCCGACCACATTCTTTAATTCGTGGGTCTGGGCCTGCAGCGATTCGGCCGAGGCGCCTGCTTCTTCGACCAGAGCGACATTTTTCTGTGTCACCCGCTCCATCTCGACAATCGCCTGATTCACCTGTTCAATGCCGGTGCTCTGTTCACGGCTGGCAGTGCTGATCTCGTTCATGAGATCGTTCAACTGCCTGATGCTGGTGACGACCTCATCCATGGTGGTTCCTGCACTGAGTACCTGCTTACTGCCACTCTGTACCTGACTGACGGAATCCTCGATCAGGTTTTTGATTTCTTTTGAGGCGACCAGGCTGCGTTGCGCCAGATTTCGAACCTCTCCGGCAACCACCGCAAAACCACGACCCTGTTCGCCGGCCCGCGCCGCTTCGACTGCGGCATTCAAAGCCAGAATATTGGTCTGGAAAGCAATGCCGTCGATCACGCTGATGATGTCGACAATTTTGCGTGATGACTGGTTGATCGAATCCATGGTATGGATAACTTGCGCGACTGCATTGCCGCCACGAAGTGCGACCTCCGAGGCCATTCTGGCCAGATTATTGGCCTGGAGCGCGTTTTCCGCATTTTCCCTGACGGTTGACGTCATCTGCTCCATGGCTGAGGCGGTCTTTTCCAGCGAACTGGCCTGCTGCTCGGTGCGTCCGGACAGATCCAGATTGCCGGCTGCAATTTCACCGGTGGCTGCCGAGAGCGTTTCGGTACCGTGGCGTATATGCCAGACCACGTTGGCCAGCCCCTGGCCGATACTGTTAACTGTCCGCAATAAATTGCCGATTTCGTCTTTCCGCTGGCTGTCGAGTCGGGAAGTCAGATCGCCGCTGGCAAATTGTTTTGCCTGTTCAGTAGCCTGAGCCAGCGGCAGCATGACGGAATGGCGGATAACCCGATGCAACAATCCGGCCAGCCCGAGCAGAACCAGCAGCACTGCGCTGGCCGATGTGATACGCAGCACAGTGGCATCGTGGGTGAACTCGGCCGCCAGGGTATCGCCGACAATAACCCAGTTTCTCTGCGGGATATAGGTGAAGGTCGCAATATGCTCAGGGGACCCGGCATCGGCAGCGGAGCGGTAATGAATGACCCCGTCTTTTCTGTCCAGAATTTCCTTGATGTAGGCCTGTCCATCAGCCGACGTATCGGCCAGTGCGTTTTGTCCTTCCTTGTTGGCCGAGATCAGCAGCCTGCCGTAATTTTCGCCAGGCGCAGCATTGATCACATAGTAGGAACCGGTAGTGCCGACCTTCAGCGACAATAACTGCTTCCTGATCAGCGCCATATCGTCGGTCATACTGGCGACGAGCTGGCTGTCGGCAGCGATCGCCTTAGCCGCCTGTTGTTCCAGTAGTGCGGAAGTAGCCTGACCTGTGAGCCAGACAAAAACACCAAAGACAACAGCAACCAGAAAAAAAGAGCCGCCAGCCAGCTTCGTTCCCAGGCCCAGTCTGGCCACGAACTGCATGATATGTCTCATTGCCTGCTTCCGGTGTTAAAAAGCTGCTACTCAAGGTGCAAGGTCAGAACGCACCCCTGTCATAAACAGTATAACGACTTATCCCGCCTCCATTCCTTATTCCATATTGCAATGCACCATAGACCTGGTGGAACGTTTTAGGGTGCTTTACTATTAATTTTTAACACCTGACTTTTAGCCGTATAAAATTCAATTTTTGCTTTTTTACGGCGAATCAGGCCGTTGCCCCAGAGTGACAGGACGAATAGATGCACTGCGGTTTGGCGTATCGCCCTCGCTTGCCATAACTCGCCAACGCTCGTCGAAATTATCACGTTAAACGAAATGTTGCACAAATACTGAAATATGATCCAGAATTCAGTTGTGTTGTTAGACATTTACTTTTAGCCGTATGAAGTTTAATTTTGACTTTTATACGGCCAATGAAGTATTTACCCCTGGGCGGAGCCGACAGGTGGCATCGCCTTAACTTTTGTTTGTAAAAAAATAGCAGCATCAATGAGTTCTTTGAGCAGTTGATCACTTACTTCCATGTAGCCTTCATATTCAGCGACGTTGCGTTTTTGATGGCACTGCGCCAGAACACGCCAAACTTCAGGTTTGATATCTAACGTAAGTTGAAGGCATTGAAAAACAATATATCGATTATCTGATCTATAGCCATGCCACCGAAGCGCAGCCAAGGCCAGTGCGTGCGAAGCGTTGTATGCTAAATCGAAACGACTTTCGATAGAAAGCGTGTTATTCTCTGCGTCAATCAGTCTAGCCCTTGCAGAGTGTATCATACCGTTGAACTCTGATTGGTTTGCTGGTTCTGATTTCAGGTTTCCAGTTTTGACCAGATTTTCAAGCTGGGAAATCATCTGCACTGCCTATTAAAAAAATTTTAGGTTGTTCAAGTACTCGCGTGACAAATGCATTGTCCTCAGCAATTTTTCGTTTAATCTCATTAATAGAATAAATCGAGGGATTTACCGGTCGACCCAGTTTCGCTTCTTCGGCATTGAGCGCGTTATACACATCTGCATAGGCTAATTTTTTGCCGATAATAAGCACGTCAATGTCACTTTTTGCCGTATCTTTTCCATTAGCTATTGACCCGTAAATAAAAGCTGCATCGATTTTATCGGAGAGCGGCAACAATGCTAAACGCAATGTATCTGCAAGTCCAACTGTTTTGAGCATAATTCCGCGCAGCTCTGCAAATATGGGGGAATTTGGATTGGCTTGATAATGCTTTTGATTTCCAATTTTTTTAACTGAAATCAAATCTGATTTAACTAACGTTTCTAACTCACGCTGAACAACGCCGATACCTGAATCAACGAAACGAACAATTTCATTTGTGTAAAAGCTCTTATCCGCGTTGACAAAGAGAAGCCCTAGTACATGCTGTTGTACATTAGAGAAAAGTGCATTTGCCAATCCAGTTGAATTAATACCCATAATGGGAATTATAGTTCCCTTTTTGGGTATTTTGCAAATAATTGTTTAATATGACGCATTAAACTAACGGGCCAAGATTGGCGCGTTTTGGCCATACGCTGAAAAAGAAAAAGGGCTGCAAATAATTGCAGCCCTTCAAATTTTTGGCTCCCCGACCTGGACTCGAACCAGGGACCTGCGGATTAACAGACGGTAGTATTATTTTAAATATCTTTAATAATCAGTTACTTATGACGCTTGCCAAGCTTCATTCCCAATGTCACACGTGGGGTATCAAATCTGAAATGTATTTTTCTACGACACAAATACGGCACATGAAGAATCGCGTCGATCTGATTGTGAATTGCGCTGCCTATACGTAAAACCTGTCGGGTAGACAATCCAAGTCGTTTAGCCAGCAATCCTGGTTTGATGTTACCTTCAACCAGATCCTGAATTAGTTTCAATCGGTCAATTTCGCGCATGCTCATCGTAATTACTCCGGTTCTGGCCATGACCAACTCCAAACGATAACTGGGTACGTATCGTAGCTGAAATCGGCCATTTCAACTTAGCCAGAACCAGACATTACTATTTGGCTCTAACAGGCAAATTTCGCAGTTCCGGTTTTATGTTAAATCGGTACTTGTTCCCTAAAATCCGTGAAGAAAATCAGACGAAAACGCGCTTATTGATTACCAATAACGACTGGAATCATAAATAACCAATCGTGATAGGACGTCTTGCCAGCAAATGATTCAAACGGCGGATCGAAGTTGCCCACCTTAATGGGTTCGTCAGCAGATAAACTGTATATCCCAATAATACCTCTCCCATCCATCGATGCCACCGTACCCCATTCCGACTTTCCGGTCAGGGGATCAACATAGATTTTACGTAAATGGCGTCGCAGTACGGTAGGATTACGCGGATCTTTTATCAAATCTTGTATCGTCATCGGGTAAGGGGATAATCCAGTCGGTGTCGCATTGGCATAACTAATTAAGGCAGATTGAAACTCTGTGCCAATGGTCAGCAACTGTTCCTCTTCATACCGGCGTTGGACAAGCGTGCCAAATTTTACGGTCGCTGTCGCGGCGATACCAATAATGGCAATGGCAATCAACAGCGATAAATACGCGATACCTTTTTCGCTTTTGAAAAGGTGTCGAGAGGGACGTTGAAGTTGGGCTTTGTTATCCATGGCTTACAAGCTGCTAAACGCCTTACCCAAATGCGTTTGTCCCTGAGCACCACTTTTAATATTGTAAACATTCCCTTTTTCAGTATTATCCGGTGCGACAATAATCCAGGTTGCGTCACTACCGGTAATGGGATCCAAAGGTAGGGAGCGTAAATATCGTTTATTGACCAAATCAGATAACGAATCAGGGTATTTCCCGGTATCTTGATAAAATTTGTCAATCGCACTGCGCGTGGCGTCAAGATTTTGAATTAATACGGCCTCTTTAGATACGTCAATCGAGTTGAAATAGCGCGGCACCGCCAAGGTGAGCAGCAGGGCGATGATGGCTAACACCACCAATAATTCAATCAAAGTGAATCCACGAGGTAATTTAGGTGATTTCATGATGGTCACCATTTGTTATAAGGAACACCGTTTAACCCAACTTTGTTGGACGTTGAATACACATCGTAAACATCATCGCCCGGTCTAGGATCGATTGGATCGCTGGCATAACTGCGTAATCCCCAGGTTTCAGATCCGGGTATGTCGACATTGGGATTCATCGGGTCACGAGGAATTCGACGTATAAAAAATATTTTATTACGTTTGGGGTCCCGCTGATCTGACACACCTTCAAATAAAACAATCAAATCTTTAGGGTAGCCGCTGCTGCCAATGGGTTTGGAGATACGGCCATCGTTACTGGCACGCTGATACGCATCCAATGCTTGCCGGATTTCTTTTAACGCTGCCCGTAATTCTTGTTCCTGACTACGTTGGTGCGCCACTTGGGCAATGGGTACCGTCATGCCGGCCAGCACACCCAAAATGGCCAACGTGACCAATAATTCAATTAAGGTGAAACCGCACGCCTTATTCAAAACGTTGGACAGATTAGCCGATAGCTCAACCTTGACGTTCTTAGAACATGGTCGGCTAATTGGTATCAACTTCAACATTATTGTGTGACCTGCAATACTAGCGGAGTCGGAATCGCGACAGGAATAGGCACATTACCAGGGCCGACCGGTGTGGCGCTGATCAACTGAATCGTCGTTGGCCCTGTTACCGACAACGCCTTGAATGTCACCGTAGCAATGACGGCTGTATTGGTGACGCCACCACTACTGGAACTGCTGTCAGACATAATGACCTGACCCATTGGATTTATTCGACTGGTAAAACTGGTGGGTGACGCACTTTGTTTTAAATATGTGCCTTCTGTCACGCCAATAACCTGCAATTTTGTGCTGTCAAATCCAAGGGTGAGTGGAACGGAGCTAATTGCCTGGCTCGATTGCATCATCAACGCAACGGATACAGTCCCGCCAGAACTTACTTGAGGTTGGCTCTCCCAGCTAAACTGCACTTGCCCCACGCCATTGACAACCCCGCCGCTAACAGGGTCAGTTGCCGGCACGGCGCCAGATACACCGACACCAACGCCCACACCTGTATTTAATCCGACACCGTTAGTTGAAACTGGATCCAGTCCCCCAGCGACAGGTGAGCCGTTCATTGAACGAGGTGGGGTGATGGGTACGGTCGCTGTTTTTACGGGGCTTGTTACTGTCAATTGTTGTGGTTCACCGATATCAGAACCACTCGTATGCATATGCATACTGCTTTCAGTACCAGAAAGGAAATAGGCGTCTGCTGCGTCCGGCCGCTGGATATTTCGAATCAGATGGGGCGTAATCGACAATACAATTTCTGTGTTTTGGTCATTATCGGTGGTGGCACCGAAGAGCCGACCTAATATCGGCATGTCGCCCACACCGGGGATTTTATTGCCGGATGTGCGTTCTTGTGAATCAATCAAGCCAGCCAGGATATCTGTCTCGCCATTTTTTAATCGCAACACTGTCGTGGCATTTCGTGTACCAATTTCATAGGCATTGGTGCCGGATTGAGTCGTTATCTGGCTCAAAATGCTACTGACTTCCAGGGATACTTTAATGCCCACATTGTCATCCAAATACACGGTTGGTTCAACGTTTAGCGTTAAGCCAATATCAATATAATTGATTGATTGCGATACAAAGCCGGTCGCTGTGGCGGTTGAAGTGATATTGGGGACGCGTTCACCTATGAGAATTTTGGCTTTTTCATGGTTACGCACTCGGATGCGCGGATTTGTCAGTAATTTGGTGTTGGAGTCTTGCGCGTTGGCATTAATCGTTGTGGCACCTAGTGTGGCGCCCAAGGTGTTTTTATTTTGATGTAACAAATCATTCAACGATAGCCCTGCGGTATTTGTCGTGCCGGTCGAGCTATTGTTGGTTTGAAGAACCGATAAAGGCTGCGGAGTTAATCCTAATGAGGCAGGCCACTGAATACCGAGATCTTGTAGTAGGGTTTTCTGTACTTCAATGACTTCGACTTCCAACATGACTTCCGGTTCGGCAACATCTTGTAGTGCCACCAGTTTTTCCGCAAATTTTATTGCTTCAGGCGTGTCTCGTAACATCAACATATTTAATTTTTCATCAACATAAATATTTTGCGACTTCACAATTGTTTTTAGCATCGTCGCGACGTTTTTTGCGTCGGCATTGGTCAGGAAAAACGTGCGCACGGCCATTTCCTGATATTCTTTTTGTTTTGTTGCTGTATTGGGATAAATTAAAATCGTGTTGTTATCCAAAATCAGCTTATCAAGCTGGTTGGCGATTAATGCAAATCGAATGGCTGAATCCACTGTACTGTGTTTTAAGAAAATCGAGGTTTTTTTATCGGTTTTCACTTCAGAGTCAAAGATAAAGTTAATACCGGATGTATGTGAAATGACATCAAACACCTGTTTTACGGCGACATCTTTAAATTCGATGGTCATTTCTTTTTTCAAGGTATTTGCTAATAGCGGATTCGTCGCATAAATATCGATATTGGCATCGAGTGTTTGTTTTAATGCCAACGCTCTGGGGTTCTTTGCGTTTTCAATCAACACTTCGGCAATTTTCTTGCGTGCCCCTTCGACATCCTTATTCGTTAATAAGATTTCGGCGTCCTTAATTAAGCCGGTTTGACGTTGAATGCTTGTAATTGCAGTTAGTCCCGCCAGTGCCCGTTCATTACCCGGGACAATGTTCAATGCCTGCATATAGGCTGTTTTCGCTTTATCGAAACTCGTTGGGTCATACTGAGCCGCATTCAATAATTGATCCGCCTGATCCAGGTAATGATATAAAGCGCGTTCTTGCGTCTCCAAATACGCTTGACGATAGCGTGCGTCGTGCGGTTCCTTGGCCAATGCTTCCTGAAATTTCGTCAATCCTTCTTCAGGTTTGCCTTCTTCAACCAATTTCGTGCCGTCGCGATAAGCAAGTTGCGCGGCGCACCCGGATAATAAAGCGAACATACAGATCAGCATGAGGTCCAACCAACTACAATGTCGTCGTGCCGGGGGATTTACAGTAAATAGTTCGTTACGCATTATTCGGCGTCTCCGATAGAAAGGTTTTGCTTTATATTTAGCGGTATGTAGGTCAACGTCAATGTCGGTGGCGAAATGGTATCGATTCGATAGTTTGTATCAACGACACTATTGGCGTGCACGTAGAGCATGTTGTCACCTTTAGCCAAAAATACTTCCCAAGCACCGTCGACCCAGCGTTTGCCCGCGTAGGTAAAGGGTAAAGTTGGTGCCGTTGGAGGAGGAGGTGGCGGCGGTGGCGGAGGTGGTGCTGGCGGCGTCCAATTCTGATTGCCAAATAAACTGTTTTCAGCTCCATTTGTGTTTAGAGGGTCTACGCGTGGTCGCAGAACCAAAATAACCGGTTCTGCTTGTACTTTGGACTCGACCGACTTTAATGGCGCGTCTTTTAAATTATGTGCTGGTTCTATTGATACTGACGACGTGGATCCGGGTGAGCCAGTAGGTACATCGCGTGACACAGAGTCTACAAGTTGATATTTGGGTGTTTTGTCGCCGAATATCACCAAACCTGCAGAAACGATCAGCCCTGCGCTCATCAGTAAATGACGTAATTTCATTCTGTCTTCCCCTGTATATGTGGGAGAACAAATGTGCGACCTTCACTTCCTTGTTCATCGTATAAAAATAGAGTAAATCGGACCCGCGTTTCAATTATGGGGTTGGAAATGGCTGCGCGTTTGAAATTTAATTCGTCCAATGAGGCAAATGGAATCGCCAGCAATACCTGGTCACAGAAGTGGCGAATTGCCGCGTATTGTCCCTTAATGGGGACATTAACGATATACGTCTGAAAATTGCCGTTTTTATTTTCTGCTAATTTATAGTCGGTTTGCCCCATGATTAAACCATTTTTGTTGGCTAATGATATCAACGTGGAAACTTGTTCCTCGGCATAATGCGTTTCTCCCAGTGAGGCATAAAAATCATGCAAATGCTGCTCTGATAGTGAAAGGACTTCCTTATCCATCCTGACGGGCCAATGATCCAGCCGCGCCTGCAACTGTTGACATTGATTTTGATCATCAACACGCTGATGTTTTAAATGGGGAACCCACCAAAACCAGACACAAATACCAACGCCCCACAGGAGACACACCAGTAGCTGGAAGGTACTAATATCACGTTTCCAAAGCACCATTCTGAGATATTCATGATTGCTCTTGAAAATAATTATGATAATATAATAAACCACTTGCTATATCAGACCAGCATAATTAGGAAGATCATGGATACTGGCAATGATGGAGGCAAGCATACCTTTGAGACAGGACAGTCCCTAGCCAAGGGCTTTATGGTGTTCATTAGAAAATTAGCCAATAGAATAATTGAGTTGGAGAAAGAAAACGCTGAACTTCAAAGCTTTTTAGGATCAATTCCTGAATGGACTGAGTTTGTAGAAAATGATCTGAAAATGATTAATAACATAGAAAACAGACCCTTATGTAATGATCCGAGAGCAAAGAACTACTATGGCAACAACGATGAGGACTTCTTTGACTTTAATCTGAATAAACCAACAATTGGGCAGAAATTTGGCAAGGAAAACTCTGACAACAAGGACGATGATGGCAACGAAGATGCAACTGAAAAAGTTCAAAATAATGACCTCTTCAATTTCTCTGATAAGAATGAAAATTTAGATGAATAAAATGAAGAGATGAGAAAACAGAGTAGGTATGAAAAAGAGAACAATGAATACGATGAGGAAGAAGACAGAGTAAACTTAGAGAATGATAGGAATTAGTATTCACCGCAGTTCAAAAGGCTTGAAGAGCAGATAGAGCAACAGCCTGAATACGACGCGAATCAGTATTGGAAATGCGAGATTTACTAAGAGTAGAGTGTCGAGGATCTGCTAAGTGACTATGAATGACTCTTTGTTAAATAAACACACTCAAGATAGGAAATACATAGGTTAAGCTATTTAACTTTTTACCAACAATTATATATTATTTATCTTCACATTATCTATATAATATGTGTGT